>CAZWHG010000008.1:0-64092 GCA_964633785.1 uncultured Methanotrichaceae archaeon | reverse complement strand
AAACTTCAAAGGCATTATTCTAATTTGCACAATTAATGTTACAGAGCACTAGTATTCGTTGTCTGATCTTATAATACTTCCCGGATAGTTTTAGCTTGAAACATGTAGAAAATTTGAAATATCTTCCTGCACATAAGATACTCTAAGTGATTATTCTATGAAATTGAATGTTGGATTTGTAGGCTTTGACGGAACCGAGAGCAAAAGGGCTATTCCAGCCATTCATCAGGTCAAAGAAGCTGAGCAAATTAAGGGAGATTTGAATGTCCTGCTTCGCAGTCCTCATGCCAGGGCCAAGAGCATGCTCAGCAAGTTTACAAGAATGTGCAACGTAAGAGCCTTCTTGACAGATGAAAAAGATAGAGCGTCCTGGGAGAAAGTTGGAACCCAAATAGAAGGCGGCTATGGCGATTTTTTTGAAGAATCGGATGCGTTAATCATTGGAACTCCGGAAGGCCAGGAGTTGCCGTATATAGAAATGGGCATGGCACACGATTGCAGCATGGTGCTGATGGGTGGAGCCCACAGAAGTGAAATACTTAAAGGTTTGGCTCTGAAGAATATTGGGATAACTGATGAGATCAGGGAAGATCTGGAAAGAGAGTTCTTCTTCGGGCTAGAGAACTACGACCGTTTTCTCAAGGATGCTCCGAAACTGGTCCAGTGCACCAGCTGCAACACGACTGCCTTATGCAGAGCTGTCCTGGCTGCCAGGCCGCTTGGACTACTTGCCGTCTTGGGCAACCTGGATCGCAGAAGCGGGGACCCACAAAACGTCGTCAAAATGTCTCCAAACGCAATTGAGTTTGGAAGTGGCGTCGGCCATCAAGGGAAAGATGCCGCAACCGTTTTCAAGGACGTGAAATTCTCGGTCCGGGCCAGCAAGACTCCGGTTACTATGCCGCATGTGCATCAACTGAATCTCGTCTTTGATGGTGAACAGGAGCCCGACATGCTGCTTGAACAGCTTGCCGATACGAGACGCATCGTAGTGATTCCTTATGATGATGCAGGAAAGAAACACGAATGGACGGGCGAAATCCTGGAGGGCTTCGCATCAGGCTTTGAAAGGCCGCTCAGCCCCGAGATATTTGAACTGCTCTTTTCCGATGCAGTAATTCCCTTTAAGCTGGGCGATTATACAATAATGCAGACTGTCATGCTCGTGGAGCAGATGTCCGTGCCTGTGCCAAATTACGTGGAGGCTTACCTTCTGTTCTGCGGATTTCCGGCAGACAGAGTCCACGGATCTGTGGACAGGGCACTGGGTGTAGTTCATGGTGTGTGGCCGGATAAGCTGGACTGAAAAATATCCGCAATTCCAATTTCGTTATATATTTTTCATGCAAGAGGAACTATAATGCAAGAAGGAAGATTCACGCTCTGGTTTAATGAGATAAGTATCCAAGATGTGCCTTTGGTAGGCGGAAAGAATGCATCTTTGGGTGAGATGTACCAGGACCTCACAATTCAGGGGGTCAAGATTCCCAATGGATTTGCCACGACATCAGAAGCCTACTGGCATTTTCTCAACTCCGCAGGCATTCTTGACAAGTTGAAGGAAATTATGTCCGGCTTGAACAAGAATGACGTTTTGGACCTGGCAGCAAGAGGAAAGAGAGCGCGTGAGTTGATTTTGGATTCCGATTTACCCGAAGACCTGTGGATGGACATCAAAGAAGCCTACGACAAGCTGGCAGAGGAGTACGGTGCCGATCCTGATGTAGCCGTACGAAGCTCCGCAACCGCCGAGGATCTACCCACCGCATCCTTTGCCGGTCAGCAGGAGACTATTCTTAATGTTCGCGGTTACCACGATCTCAAAAAGGCTTGCATAAAATGCTATGCTTCTCTCTTTATGGACCGGGCCATATCCTATCGAATAGACAATGGCTTCGATCAATTTGAGGTGGCCCTCTCCATCGGGATTATGAAGATGGTCCGCTCGGACATCGCATCCAGCGGCGTGATCTTTACCCTGGACACTGAGACCGGCTTTCGGGATGTTATATTCATCACGGGCGCCTACGGTCTTGGGGAGAATGTAGTTCAGGGAGCTGTTATCACTGACGAGTTCTACGTATTCAAGCCCACCTTTCGAAAAGGCTTTAGGCCCATCATAAAAAAGAGCCTAGGCGAGAAAAAAATAAAGATGATCTATGCAACAGAAAAGTCCAAGGCCATGACTCAGAACGTGGACGTCTCCGAGGAGGATCGCCGGAGATTTTGCATCTCGGATGAAGATGTCCTGACACTGGCCCGGTATGCCATGATCATAGAGGATCACTATTCTAAAAAAGCCGGCAAAGACATGCCTATGGACATCGAGTGGGCCAAGGATGGGAGGACAGGCGACCTTTTCATAGTTCAGGCAAGACCGGAGACTGTCCAGTCTCAGAAGGAAAGAGACGTCCTCGAAACATATCACCTGGAAAGGAAAGGTCATGTACTGGTTACTGGGAGGAGTATCGGAGAAAAGATCGCCAGTGGCAAGGCGCATGTTTTGTCCGATGTGGCTCATCTCTCATCCTTTAAGCCTGGTGAGATCCTGATCTCTGAGACAACCACCCCAGACTGGGAGCCGGTGATGAAGATCGCTGCGGCAATAGTAACCAACACGGGAGGAAGAACCAGCCACGCAGCCATTCTCAGCAGAGAATTCGGAGTGCCAGCTGTGGTGGGGGCAAATGGAGCCACTACTAAGATCAAGGCTGGCCAGGAGGTTACAGTAAGCTGCGCTGAAGGAGACGATGGAGTTGTCTACGATGGAATGCTACCTTTCCAGGTAGAGAAGATCCGTCTGAAGGACGTGCCACGTCCAAAGACCGAGGTGATGATCAACCTTGGAAATCCTGAAGAGGCTTTTTCGGTTTCATTCATACCAAATGACGGGGTCGGCCTGGCCAGGCTTGAATTTATTATTGCCAGTCAGATAAAGGTCCATCCCATGGCCCTTCTGCATCCTGAGCTGGTCGCGGATGCTTCAGAGAGTAGAGAGATAGACGACCTTACTTTCGCCTACAACGACAAAAGCGATTATTTTGTGGAGAAGCTCGCTCAGGGTGTAGGTGCAATCGCCGCTGCTTTCTATCCAAAACCTGTCGTTGTTCGCACCAGCGACTTCAAATCAAACGAGTACGCGAACCTCATCGGTGGAGAGAACTTCGAGCCAAAAGAAAATAATCCCATGATCGGTTTCCGGGGTGCTTCCAGGTACTACAGTGAACGATACAGGGAAGGGTTTGCCCTGGAGTGCAGAGCAATAAAACGAGTAAGAGAGGTCATGGGGCTGGACAATGTCATTGTCATGATTCCCTTCTGCCGGCGGGTGGAGGAGTGCAGAAAAGTCCTGGAAGAGATGGCAAATAACGGCCTGAAGAGAGGCGAAAAAGGGCTTCTAGTCTACCTCATGTGCGAGATTCCCAGCAACGTCGTGCTGGTAGAGGAGTTTTGCCAGCTGGTGGATGGCATCTCAATAGGTTCCAATGACCTGACCCAGCTTACACTCGGAATAGATCGAGACTCAGAGATTCTGGCCCAAGAATTCGATGAGAGGGATCCGGCTGTAGAGAAGATGATATCATTGTGCATAGCCGGGACCAAGAGAAGCGGCCGGCACAGCGGTCTTTGCGGTCAGGCCCCCAGCGATTACCCTGAGTTTGCCCAGTTCCTGGTGAGAGAAGGTATAGATTCCATCTCCATCAATCCGGACTCGGTCATGAAGATAACCCTGAAAGTCCTGGAGACTGAGAAGGCTCTTGGCAGTCAAACGAGTTAGGCTTTAATCCGAAATTGCAGTTGCTCGACTGCAATTCTCAAGCTAATTGCATCCAAAGGTGACAGACGATTTGAATGAATCAAACCCAGGATTGTTGATTCAAAATAACCCTCTAAATCAGGGAGAAGTGACCTCAGTTAGGGGAAGCGTTGTGGATTCGAGGTTCAAAGGCCATCTCCCCAGAATTCACAATCTGCTTAAAGCAGGCAATTCCATGATAGAGGTTTTGATTCACATCGATCCTGAGACGGTAAGGGGCATTGCCCTTACTCCCGTACAAGGGCTAGCGCGTGGTTCTTTGGTGATTGATACTGGCCGGCCGATAATGGTGCCGGTAGGTGAAGGACTTCTGGGCCGAGTTTTCAATGTCTTTGGCACGCCGATAGATCACAAAGAAGAGGTGGAGGCCAGAGAATCTCGATCGATACATAAGGAACCTGTGAAACTGTCCGAGCAAATTACCGCCTCAGAAATTTTTGAAACAGGGATTAAGGCAATTGATGTTCTCGCGCCACTGGAACGGGGAGGCAAAGCCGGGCTCCTGGGCGGAGCAGGGGTCGGTAAAACCGTATTGATTATGGAGCTGATTCAAAATATGGCTGGCAGATATAAAGGAATCAGCATCTTCTGTGGGATAGGCGAGCGGTGCCGTGAGGGAGAGGAACTCTATCGCGAGATACAAGATGTGGGAGTGCTGGATAAAGCAGTCATGGTTTTCGGTCAAATGAATGAGCCGCCGGGTGCCCGATTTCGAGTTGGCCATTCGGCTCTTACCATGGCGGAGTACTTTCGGGATGATTTAAGGCAAGACGTACTGCTATTGATAGACAACATTTTCCGTTTTATTCAGGCGGGATCCGAAGTCTCAGGACTTCTGGGCCAGTTGCCATCCAAAGTGGGGTATCAGCCTACGTTGGCAACTGAGCTGGCGGAGCTTGAAGAACGCATTTGCAGCACCAAGAACGGAGCCATAACCTCAGTTCAGGCAGTTTATGTACCTGCTGATGATTTTACCGATCCGGCAGTAGTGCATACCTTCAGTCATCTGTCCTCCTCCATCGTCCTCTCCCGGAAGATGACCAGCCAGGGTTTGTATCCCTCAATTGATCCACTTCAATCTCGCTCCAAGATGTTGAGCCCGCATATGGTTGGAGAAAAGCATTATCGAGTAGCTCAGATGATCCGAAAGACTCTGGTAGAATATGAAGCACTCAAGGACATTATTGCCATGCTGGGACTTGAGGAGTTATCGCAGGATGACCAAAAAATAGTAAATCGAGCGCGCAGGCTGGAGAGATTTCTGACTCAGCCATTTTTCACGACGGAGCGCTTCACCGGCCTCAAGGGAAAGATGGTCAAATTGGAGGACGCACTTGACGGCTGTGAGCGCATCCTTAAAGACGAGTTCTCGGATTACCCTGAGAAGTCACTTTACATGATAGGAGACATCAGCGAGGTAAAGAAATGAGGCTAAGAGTCTTTCTTCCTGAGAGAATCTTCATCGATTTGGAGGTTACAAAGGTAGTGGCTGTGGCAGAGAATGGCTCCTTTGGAATACTTCCCAAACACATCGATTTTGTGTCGGCTCTGACGGCGGGAATATTTTCTTTTGTAGCAGATAATGAGGAAGAGTATCTGGCCATCGACGAAGGAATTCTTGTAAAATGTGCTTCTGATATCACTGTCTCCACAAGAAAAGCAGTGCGCAGCAAAAATCTCGGTGAGCTGAAAGAAACTGTGGTTCATGAATTCCGGACGTTGGATGATAGGGAGAGAAAAACTCGCTCCATTCTGGCCAAATTAGAAGCAGATTTCACCAAACGATTCCTGGAAATGAGTGAGCGGAGATAAGGGAGCTTAGGTCGATGGTAAAACAAAATGAAGAACCTCAAGGAAAATTTGCGGAAAATATCGGCTCAAGAGAAGTGCGTAAAATTAAAGCCAGACAGAATAGATCCAAAGGTGTTTGGTTCGGCCTGGGAATGATGGGCATGATAGGATGGTCTGTAGCCGTTCCCACACTAATAGGTGTAACAATTGGAGTCTGGCTGGATATCAACAATGCCGGACATATCTCCTGGACAATTACATTACTATTTGCCGGCCTGGCGGTTGGATGTGCCAATGCCTGGTATTGGGTTGAGAGAGAACGAAGCAAAATTAATGGAGGCAAAAGTGATGAATGAATCCATAATAATAATACTTAGCCTTGTATTAGGGGTCCTCTTTGGGCTTTTCTATTTCGCTGGGCTCTGGCTGACGCTGAAGCATATGCCTAATTCCAAACAGCCGGTTCTCTTAGGTATCGGCAGTTTTCTGGGGCGGTCGGCAGTATGCCTTTTTGGCTTTTACCTAATTTCTGGCAGCGGTTGGGAAGCAATAGCTTCCAGCCTTGCGGGATTTATTTTCTCGAAGGTTGCGCTTATTATCCGTTTGAAGTCCGGTTCTCGTGCGGAGGCCTGAATATGGTTTCACTCAGCCCGGATGAAGTCATATTCTGGCAATGGGGATTTGTCAGACTTAATGAAACCATAGTCTTCACCTGGGTAGTAATGGCATTGCTCGTTCTTTTCGGCCGGCTGTCAACACGCCGTCTCTCTCTGGAACCCCCGTTATCGCCATGGCAAAACCTTTTCGAAACCCTGATTACCTATATGCAAAGCCAGGTACGGGAAATCGCTCAGATGAATCCGGATCGCTATTTGCCCTTTTCGGGTACTTTATTTCTGTTTATATCTGTCGCCAATTTGCTGGACATCGTGCCTGGTTATCGCACTCCTACCAGTTCTCTCTCCACAACGGCAGCTCTATCGATCTGCGTCTTCTTTGCCGTTCCAATTTACGGAATAGCACAGTCTGGCATTGCCGGCTATCTAAAACATTATGCAGAGCCCACCATACTTATGCTGCCTTTCCATGTTATTGGAGAGTTTTCACGCACACTGGCTCTGGCTGTGAGACTGTTTGGGAATATGATGAGCGAAAGCATGCTGATAGCTATTTTGCTCACCATAGCGCCTCTATTCCTGCCTGTGCTGCTGGAATTGCTGGGGCTTCTTATCGGTCAGGTGCAGGCATATATCTTCGCGGTTCTGGCCACGGTGTACATAGTCTCAGCAAGTTCGAATGAGGGAAAAAAGACAAAAGACTCCACGGGAGGAATTTGATATGGTCGGTGTTGATACGGCAAGCGTAGATACTATTGCCGTGGCTTCCATTATTGTAGCGGGAATGACCATGGCCATTGGATCGATTGGGCCGGCGATAGGTGAAGGCTGGGCGCTCTCCCGGGCACTGAGCGCTATTGCAGAGCAGCCTGATGAGGCCAATAACATAACGCGAACTCTGTTCGTCGGTCTGGCAATGGTAGAATCGATAGCGATATACTGTTTCGTTATATCCATCATTCTGATCTTCGCAAATCCATTCTGGAGCTACGTGGCAAAATAGGAGGATGACGTGCAGATTGACTATTTTACTACAATAGCTCAAATCATCAATTTTTTGATACTGGTCTACCTGCTCAGGCGCTTCATGTACAAGCCTATCATCAAATCAATGGATGATCGAGAGCGGAAAATAACTTCTCAGTTCAAGGAGGCCGAACAGAAGAAAAAAAATGCGGAGCAAGAAGCAGAATCAACTCTCAAAATATTGCAGGATTCGTCAGACAAGCTTAAGGATATGAACGCCAAGGCAGCGGAAGATGCACAAATATTACAGACTGATTTGATGGAAAAGGTGAGAAGCAATGTCGAAGCTAGCACAATCAGCTGGAATGAGGCTTTTTTGCGCCGGAAAGAGTCATTGCTGGCAGACTTGAGCCGGCATGCAGGAGATGAGATTTATGCCGTCCTTCGCCGCGCTCTTCAAGATCTTGCCGATGAAGATCTGGAGAAGCAGATAATTAATACTTTTATCAAGCGCTTGAGAAATATGGATTCTCTCGAAAAAGATAAATTTAATAAATTTTATAAAATATCCGGCCAGAAGATTACAGTGAGGAGCACCTTTGAGATTGCCGAAGATATGCGCCGGAAGATCCAGGAAGTTGTAGACGATCAAACCGGCGTCGGCCTGAAAATACAGTACGAAATATCGCCTGAGTTGATCTGTGGAGTGGAGATGATTGCCCATGACGTGAGGATTGCCTGGAGCATTGCCAGCTATTTGAATACTCTGGAAAAGGATGTCTCGGAAAATGGAAACCAACGAAGATAAGCAACTGCGGGAAGCTCTGACAGAGACCCTTGCGTCTCTCAGTCAAAAGCTTGAAGGTTACCGGCATCAACTGAGTTTTGAAGAAATCGGGACAATATCCTTTGTCGGCAACGGCATCGCTCACATCAATGGCTTGGCGCACGTAAAGTCCGATGAACTCATCAAATTTCCTGGCAACAAATTTGGAATCGCCTTTAACCTTGATTCAGAAGACATTGCTGTTATCATGCTCGATAAGGGCGAAGAGATCAAAGCCGGACAGGAAGTAAGCCGAACTGGACGGGTCATGGATGTGCCTGTTGGAGAAGAGCTTCTGGGTAGAGTAATAGATGCAACAGGAAGGCCGCTTGACGAAGAAAAACCCATCCGTACTTCCGAAAGACGACCCATAGAACATGAAGCTCCGGCGATCATGGATCGATCTCCGGTTAATGTCCCACTTCAGACGGGAATACTGGTGATAGATGCCATGATCCCCATTGGCCGTGGGCAGCGTGAATTAATATTGGGCGATCGTCAAATTGGCAAGACAGCCATCGCCCTTGATACCATAATCAATCAAAAAGAAAAAGGCATCATTTGTGTTTACTGTGCGATAGGACAGAAGCGATCAGCAGTAGCGAGAGTGATTGCAGACCTAAATGAGCATGATGTCATGAATAATTGCGTGGTGGTAGTTTCAACGGGTGAAGACCCGCCAGGTTTGAATTTTATTGCGCCTTATTCGGCCACAACCATAGCTGAGTACTTCATGGAAATGAAGCGCGATGTTCTGATCGTATATGACGATCTGACCAGTCATGCTCGATCCTATCGCGAATTATCTTTACTCTTGCGGCGGCCGCCGGGCAGAGAGGCTTTTCCTGGAGATATATTTTATATCCATTCACGTCTCCTGGAGCGTTCCACGCACCTACGTAGCGGCGGGTCAATAACGGCGTTGCCTATCATTGAGACGGAAGCTCAAGACATTTCTGCTTACATTCCTACCAATCTTATCTCTATTACAGATGGGCAAATCTACCTATCTCCGGAGCTATTCGAAGAGGGAGTTCTGCCTGCGGTTGATGTAGGAAAATCAGTATCCCGCGTGGGTGGAGAGAGCCAGCTTCCCGCGTATCGTGAGGTTGTCGGGGATCTGCGTCTTTCTTACTCACAATTTGAGGAGCTTGAGTCTTTTGCACGATTCGGCACCAAGCTTGATGAAGAGACTCGAAGAACTCTGGAGCATGGGCGGCACGTTCGCGAAGTGTTAAAACAGCCACAATTTGAGCCGATTCAGGCACCTGAGCAGATTGCGGTTCTTCTGGCTTTAACCGCCGGCATTCTGGATGATATTCCACGAGATAAGATTGCCTATGCAAAAAGTCTGATAACAAAAACATTTTCAAAAGAGCTTCCCCAATTGCATAAGCAAATTCAAGGCGCGGAAAAGCTAACGCATGAGGACCGGAATGTGTTTTTGGATATGCTCCAAAGCATTCTGAAAAAAGAAAAAGGTCCAGGTGAATAGAGGTAGTGAGATGGAAGAGCTGGAAAGTTTGAAGAGAAAGATCAAGAATGCCGAGGACTTGAAGAATGTCGTTAAGATAATGAAGTCGATATCAGCGTCAAACATTCGTGAGTACGAGCAGGCCGTTGAATCGCTCAATGAGTATAATAGAACCATCGAAATGGGGCTGCAAGTTGTAATGAAGCATAGGCCGACGAAGCTCTTGAGCGCAGGGCCCCGCGAGAAGAGAAAGCGTTTAGGCACTGTAATATTTGGTTCCGAATATGGATTATGCGGCAGTTTCAACGAGCAAATTGCGCTCTTTACGATCGATAAAATTAAAAAGATTGAGCATGAAGACCAAAAAGTGCTTGCTGTGGGTGAGCGTATTGTTCCCAGCCTTGAAAAAGCAGGATTGACCATTGAAGCGCATTTTTCATCTTTCGGAAGACATTTCGGTGTCACACAGGTTATGCAGGACGTACTGGTTGAGCTGGAGGAGTGGCGGATGAAAAGAGGTATCGATCAGATAGTCCTCTTTTACAACAAGCCTGTAACTGGCGCGGCTTTTCATCCTCATATGGTTTCTCTCTTTCCTCTTGATATGAATTGGCTTGGCAGCCTGGCAGAAAAAAAGTGGCCTTCTCACACTCTGCCAACATTTTCATTGAATGTCAATCAGCTTTTTTCTTCTCTGGTTCGGCATTATCTTTTTTCCTCCCTTTACCGCGCTTTCGTCGAATCGCTCGCCAGCGAGAATGCCAGTAGACTATTATCCATGCAGTTGGCTGAGAAAAATATCGGAGAGCAACTAAGTGAACTCACAGTCCAATTGCATAGACAGCGCCAGGCAGTCATTACTTCAGAATTACTCGATGTTGTAACGGGATTTGAGGCAATAACCGGGCAGCATAATCGGATTGATATAAGAATGCGGCATTAAGTTGCATTTAAATATAATGAATAGATAACCACAAATAGGGAAAAAGTATATTAATTATCCTTCAATTGTTCCGGATGGTGGATTATGAAAATCAATCGTACCATATTACCATGGGCAGTAATTGCAGTCATCTGCCTGTATCCCGTTGCAGCTTCGGATACGTCATCTCCTTCACCTGATTACGAGTCTGGTTGGTATGTTTACGAGGCTCCTGAAGACTCCGCCCGGCTTGTGGAGAATGACTCGATAAGCGCTCTGCCGGATAAGAGCAGCCTTTTGATAGTCGATTCCAGGGGCAAGCAGTCACGCACAACTCTGGAGATGCCCTCAGGCACCTGGGCACAAATTCAGCTGATTTCGCCGGAAAGCGGAAAGATGCAGCTCTTCTGCCTCTATCCCACGGGCTCCGTCGCCCCAATGCTCAATGCCTCCGTAGAGAAGGGCAGGAGCTACACGACATGGCAGCAGGCTGGCCTGGAAGGCGATTATGATCTGTGGTTTACAGTGAATGGAGCCAAGAGCAATTCCGTAAAATTCCGTGTCCAGGAACCGGAGGTGGCTGAGGAAAGCGCTCCCATGGCCGGTGCAAGTGGTATGGGAAGCGTAGGCGCAATCTCAAAGGCTATTGGCAGTGCGCCGCTCATGTCCTACAGCGCGGCCCCTGCATTGGCTGCTGCTCCCAGCCCTAGCATCGGATTTTCTGCGGGCGGCGCCAAGGACATAAGCAACTTCCGGGAGAACATTTTGCAGGACTATCTGCCGCTGCCCAGCGATGTAACCTACGAGGGCCTGTTCTATGATTATTACTTTGACACGGGCACTGCAAAGGAATGCAAAAAGCTCTTCTGCCCGTCCTACAGCTATGCTGTCTCTAAAGATCCCTTCTCACTACAGCCGCAATACTATCTCTCGGTGGGCCTGAACTCCGGAATAACTGATTTCCAGAGAAAGAAGCTGAACCTGGTAGTTGTGCTGGACTTCTCCGGTTCCATGGGCAGCCCCTTCGATGAATACTACTACGATCGCTTCGGCAATAAGGTAGAGCAAAAAGGGGACGAAACGAGCTCGAAGAAGACCAAGATGCAGATTGCCGACGAGTCGGTGGGGGCCCTCCTGGACCATCTTAAGCCGGAAGATCGCTTCGGACTGGTAATATTCAGCGACGATGCTTTCCTGGTCGATCCGCTCACCAGCGTAGCTGATAAAGATCTGAATCGCCTGAAGAGCCGCATCCTCAAGATCAAAGAGACATATGGGACCAACATGGAGGCAGGAATGCAGGAAGGAACGGCCCTCTTCGACCGGTTCTTGCAGGCCGACAAATCAGAGTACGAGAACCGGATCATCTTCCTGACCGATGCCATGCCCAACATGGGGGACAGCAGCGATCTGGGGCTCTTTCGCATGCTTGGGGATGACGCCGATCAGGGAATTTACACCACATTCATCGGCATAGGAGTAGACTTCAACACGGAATTGGTAGAGAGCATCACCAAGATCAAGGGGTCAAACTACTATTCGGTCCATTCGGCAAGCGAATTTCAGACGCGCATGAACGATGAGTTCGACTTCATGGTCACGCCTCTGGTCTTTGATCTTCGCCTCAAGCTGGATGCGCCGGGCTATGAGATTGAAAAGGTCTACGGCTCTCCTGAGGCGGACCAGGCCACGGGCGAGCTGATTAAGGTCAATACCCTCTTCCCCTCCCAGGCCGAAGGCGGCCAGGTTAAGGGCGGAGTGATCTTGGTGAAGCTGAAGAAGCTCTCCAGTCAGGGGAACATGCGGCTTGCCGTGAGCTATCAGGATCGAAATGGAGTAAAAGATAGCGACGAAGCCGAAGTGGATATGGCAGAGGCAAATGCGGATTTCTACCAGAACAGTGGCATAAGAAAAGCTGTGCTTCTCTCTCGCTATGCGGATCTGCTCAAGAACTGGATAATAGACGAGAGAAGGGCGGCAGATAATGGCTGGACGATTGTGCCGTCTGTGACGCTATCTAATGGAATTGTCATCCCCATCGAGCTGGGCGAATGGGAACGCCAGTCTTTGCCCCTTGCCGTCTCAAAGCCTTATCCAGAGCTGTTTGGCAGGTTCTTGAATTACTTCCAGAGTGAGGCTCAGGTTTTGGGCGACAGCACACTGGAGCAGGAAGAGACGATACTAAAGAAGCTGGAAGGCTTTGCCGGACCGAATATGAATGGAGAACGAAGATAAACAGAGGACTAAGAAAAAAGCGGCTTCAAGATGACCTGAAAGCCGCCTTTTTGGATTTTCACTTTTTTCGTCTTCGGTCTGCCTTACTCATCTATCAGCACTTCTTGCAGCGGTCTTCTTGTCGAGTGCTCCGAGACCGGCCTGGCATAACCCAGCCGGAAGGCCTGTTGCACCTGCCTCATTCCTGACTGGGCTGGCAAAAGACCGGTTAGATTTTCCTTGGTCTGCCCGCATTCCAGTGCCTGGCTCATGGGATGTAGACTTATGCCCAGAGCCGTTGCCCAAAGCCAGAAACGCTCCAGGGCTCTTCCCGCCTTGACTGATGATATGCTATCGTTATTTGCCGTGCTGATGAAACCTAGGTATGGCGTGCTGTTGATCAGCAGAGAGTCCTTTTCGGTTTGCTCGGGCCCCACATCTAAAAAGACAACCGCTAGCTGTGCCATCTTGGCCTGCACGCCCGTTGGCCCCATAACGCCCTGACCCAGCCAGTGGCCAAGCTCGCTCTTGAAGTTGGCATCCGAATACTGGATACCGTTTGCCTGCACTACAAGATCCTGGAAGCTTTTCTTTAGAGCTGGATCGCCAGTTATGAATATGCTGGCGTCAGCACCAGAGCTGAGGCCCTTTATCGTCTCCAGGTCGGCCTGAGAAATAGCCCGCTGCTCGTAAGGATTGCGATTTGTCTGGCGGGAAAGGATGGCTGAGAAGGGCCGGGGATCTGTGGATGAGTTGACAGCGGGCCGCAATATGACTTCGGCAACAAGATCCTTCTCTTTGGAGAAGTAGGCAACGCTGGAGTTGTAACCGAAGTGGTCCGCCGCCACAATCAGATTTTCCAGGGTACAACCTATACTCATATACAGCTCTCTTTGGTCTGCGTCCGCAACCTGTAGCCATCTTGATTTATCGGCAAATACCGAAATACTGTCATTGGTGACGCTAAACTTCCAGGGCTGGCTGTTATGGGTTGAGGGCGCGAGAATGGCATAATTGAGCAGGAAGGCAAGCTTCTCCTCTCTGCTATCGTTTGCAGGAAAGTCACTCTCCTTCACGTCCCAGGCCTGCAGCGATGCCTCAGGCTGCATTAAAACACCCGCCAGCACCATTCCCAAAATCAAGAATATGCTTATCACTACAACTTTTGTGGTCGATACTGCCATGATCTGCCGCCTCTTGTCTGCCATTGAGACAGATGTTGTCCTATTTAAAATCAAGCAAACTTCCTTTTGGCAAAGTTTATTTGTGAGTAAACTCGATGAACTCACAAAATGGGAGGATTAGAATTGTTAAATAGATTAATAATTTTCATTGTTACGGTACTTGGCATTTCATTAGCAGCCTGTGTACCTGTCAATTTAACGGAAGAGACGGTTGAGCTTCAGATTGTGGCCCTTAACGATTTTCATGGCCAGATTGAGCCGCCCTCCGGCAGCGAAATTCTATACTACAATAGCACCAATTATCCTTTCAAGGCTGAAGTTGGGGGTGCGCCTTATTTGGCCACCCAGATTAAGGCACTAAAAGCCGCCAATCCCAACACAGTCATTGTGTCGGCAGGGGACTGCATTGGCGCAAGCCCGCTGGTTTCGGCTCTTTTTCACGATGAGCCCACCATTGAGGCATTAAGCGAGATGGGTCTCGAGTATTCCGCTGCAGGCAACCATGAATTCGATAAAGGTGCAACGGAGCTGCTGCGCATGCAATACGGCTGCTGCCACCAGGTCGATGGCTGCCAGGATAAGGATCGATTTGTGGGGGCAGGCTATTATTACCTTACTGCAAACGTGTTCAATAATAGCACTAACAGTACGCTCTTTCCGTCCTACAAGATCCGGGAAATAGAAGGAATCCCGGTAGCTTTTATTGGCGTATCCTTAAAAGATACTCCCACCGTTGTTGCGCCATCCGGCGTGCGCGGCCTGGCGTTCCTGGATGAGGCTGATTCGATCAATGCCGTTGTTTCGGAGCTGAAGGAAAAGGGCATCAAGACGATAATCGTCCTGATTCATGATGGCGGCAAACAGGACGGATTGCCCAGCGAAAGCCGGAATTTCTCGGGATCCATAATTGACGTTGTCAAACGCTGCGATAAAGAGGTGGATCTATTCGTTTCAGGAAATACTCATCAGTCTTACGTTTCCAACGTCGACGGGCGCATTGTGACCCAGGCAGACTGGCAAGGCAGGTTCCTTACCAATATCGATCTGGTTATAAGCAAAGAAACGGGGGACGTTCTCCTGGCCAGAGCCAAGAACGTGGCCGTCACCCGCGACGTACCTGAAGATGCAGGTGTCTTAGAAATCGTAGAAAAGTACTCGGCATTGGCAAAGCCCATGACACAAAAGGTAATCGGATCGATAACTGCAGATATTCCCAAAAAGCCCGGCAATTCCGGTGAATCGGCATTAGGCGATGTCATTGCCGACACACAGCTCCACTCTGCTCGCCAGGATGGCGCAGCAGTCGCATTCATGAATCCAGGGGGAATACGCACCGATCTGATCTACAAAGCAAGCGAGAGCGAGGGGCCGGGCAATGTGACCTACGGCGAGGCTTTCAGTGTGCAGCCTTTCGGCAACAGCATATTTACCATGAATCTGACGGGAAGCCAGATCGATGAGTTGCTGGAGGAGCAATTCGACAATCCCGGACCTGGGACGAATAGCATCCTCCAGGTCTCTCGCGGCTTCAATTACACCTGGAACCAGAGCGCTCCCATCGGTCAGAAGGTCGATATCAACTCCATCAGGATCAATGGAATGACCATAGATCCGGAAGGAAGCTATCGCATCGCTGCCAATTTATTTCTGGCGGATGGAGGAGATAACTTCACCGTATTTAAAGCCGGAGTGGACCGGGTCTGCGGAGTCAGCGATCTGGATGCCTTTGTGCAATACTTCCAGGCTTTCTCGCCGGTCTCACCCGGGAAGATGGACAGGATTGTGGTGACAGGTTAGCCGATCCTTCGAAAAATGCTGGTTGGAGGTCACAGGAGGCCGCAGATCACTTGCAGGCTTCCTGTGCAAACGCGGCTGGCCTGGGTGCTCTAAATTTGGAGACAATAACAATATAAAGAGGCAAGAATACATTCTAGGTTGGAGGGATGAATACGAAGCTATTCATGCTTGGCATCTTTGCCCTTTTTCTGGTCTCGCTCACTTCAGCCACCGTGGAGCTGGGCGGCCAGGCCGGTAAGGATGTTTTGATAGGTCTCGGGAATGGGACCGGCCTATGGAATTGGGGCGAGGCTCCTTTAGGACATATCATCAATGACAGCAAACTGATTGCAGGGGCTTGGATCAATCCGGGGGACAGATCTTCTATGGAGACGCCACTCCAGGCTAGCGTCATGGGCGAGGGAGGCTTTGCGAATGCATCATATGTCAATGACATCGCATTTGATTACACGGATCCCTATGACAAGTCATTCAAGACGACTAGAGGTGTCTTCGACATCACCGGCTTCAAGGGACCAAATGAGAACCGGTTCCCCAGAGTTTATTAGTTCCTCAATCTTCTTTTTTAATCGGTGCTCTGATCTTAACATATTCCAGCTGTTCTTTGGGGACCGGCTCCTTATCCTCATCCGGATAGCCGAAGGCGATCATCGACTCCACATTGAAATTCTCGGGCAGATCAAGCACTCGCTTGATGTAATCCTCTGAGGAGTGGTCAATGCTGTGCATTCTCTTTCGGATCTGAATCCAGCATGAGCCCAGACCGAGGCTGCAGCCTTCAAGCTGCAGAATGATGGCGGCAATGGAACAGTCCTCTACCCAGACATCCGACTCACCTTGCGCTGCGCAGACTACCACTCCCAGGCTTGCTCCTTTCAGGAAATCCGAGCCGCTCTCTTTAGCTCTCGACAGCTCCAACAGAGTTGCTTTGTCTGTAACAAAGACAAAACGCCAGGGATTGATGCCCCGAGAAGAGGGAGAGCGCAGCGCGGCTTCCATAAGCAGTTTTATCTTCTCTGTTTCTATTTTCCTGTCCTTGTATCTTCTGATGCTGCGTCTTTCTCTCAGAATATCGAGCATAATAATCCACCTTTCTTGCTGCTAATTGTCTGATCTTGTCCAATTGCTCTTGATGCTCCTGGCTGCCAGCATTCCCGTAGAAAATGCCGCTTGCAGGTTATAGCCTCCCGTATCCCCATCCACATCCAACACCTCGCCCACCAGATATAGTCCTTCAACCAGCCGGGACTGCATGGTTTTAGGATCGATCTCTTTTCTTTCCACTCCGCCTCTGGTAACCATGGCGGTGCTATAGCCGCAAAGATCGGATACGACCAGAGGAAAGCCTGTGAGATTATCAACCAAAGAGCTGCGATTCTCTCTGGTTAATTGAGATATTTGCAGGTCGGAAGGCATTCCTGATATCTCCAGAATTCTCTTTATCAGCCGGGGATAGAGTGGCACACAGGCAAGCTCAGAGTGGGACAGATCCGCAAGTGCCGACAATAGGCTCCTTCCTCCGTCCCGTCGAGCCTTATCCAATAGCCATTTCTCCAGAGCCGTTCGTTTATCGTCCTGCACAAAAGAGAGCTTCAAAATGTCTCCCGCTCGAACATATCGAGATGAATCAAGAATTCCTGGGCCCGATAGCCCCTCATGGGTAAATAAAATATCGCCATGAAGCTCTCTGATTTTTGCATGACGGTAAAGGGAGATCCTCATATCCGGAAACGAGAGTCCGGCCAGATCAGAGAAAGGATAATCCTTTATAAGAAGCGGGGTTAGAGCCGGCCCGATCTCGCTTATGCTGTGGCCGAGAATTTCGGCAAACCTGTAGCCGTCTCCACTCGAACCGGTGGCTGGATAGGAGCGGCCCCCGGTGGCTATTACCAGCAGCCTGCTGCGATAGATGCCGCCTTTGCAGCTTACCAGAAAGCCACTCTCATTCCTTGCGACCTCATTTCTGGTTATGGACATTACCGCCTGGTTGCACCTGACTGCAACTCTTTTTTCCCGGCATTGCTCCATCAAGATGTTAAGCACATCCCTGGCCCGCCTGGTCTCCGGAAACACCTTGCCTGCCTCTTCCCTGATCATCTCCAGTCCTTTTGATTTAAAAAAGGAGATAAGATCGCTATTTGTGAAGCCGAGAAGAGCCGGGCGCAGGAATCTGCCCCGACCGGGGTCCCCAAAATGATCAAGAAATTTCTGAATATCGCCATCGTGAGTTATATTGCATTGGCCGGATCCTGAGATGAGGAGCTTATGACCTGGGGAGTTCTTCTTTTCCAGAATCAGAATCTTTTTGCCCGCCAGCATGGCGTTAATGCCGCAAAATATCCCGGAAGGCCCGGCTCCGACGATAATTAAATCATAATGGCCATCCTCCTTTTCAGGTAAAAGCTCATCCATTTTGCCTTCTTCAGGAACACTATCCTGCTTGCCGCAGGTTTTTTTATAAAGCTTCGCCAAAGGAACCTCTCTATACCTATCATTTGATGCTGATGGCTGAAAAGCTTAACTAGCGGGAATTGTTTATATAGTTTTACCGGACTATATATATGAGAATATATGCTAAAGGTTACCCCCTATCTCGGAATCATAGTATTGATAGTATCCATCGGCGGCATATTTTATCCCAAGCTAGGATACTTCCTCCTGCTGGTTTTTGCCAGCCTGATGATCATTGCCCCATTTCGAGGACGTTGGTTTTGCGGAAATCTCTGCCCGCGGGGGAGCTTTGTTGATTTCTGGCTGGCTCCTTTGAGCCGAAAGCTGAAGATTCCGCCACTATTTCGGAGCATGTGGCTGCGAGTCCCCATCTTCGTCGCTCTCATGGGATTCATGATCTTTCGCATTATACGGACCGAGGGGATAGTCGACAAGATGGGAATGGTTTTTGTTACGCTTTGCATTCTAACCACATCCGTAGCCATTCTCTTTGGTGTAATCATAGCCCCTCGGGCCTGGTGCTCTTTTTGCCCCATGGGCACACTGCAAAGAGCTATGGGCGGCAAGAAGTACCGGCTAAAAGTGGACACAGAAAAATGCATGGACTGCAAAAAGTGCCAGAAGGTCTGCCCTATGCAGCTTCCTGTAAACGTGATCCTGGAGAATCCCGACTGCATTAAGTGCGCCAGATGCGTTGATGCTTGCCCGAAGCATGCACTACGTTTCTGATTGATATTCCGCTTATTTTAAATATGCCAAAGTGTTATAGAAGATAGGAGGTGAAGGCAACTCATGTGTACTGTTGGAGGCGGACCGGATATAGGGAATATCGAGACTTTGGCTGCCAAGGATTATGAATGTCAGGACTGCAAGAATCAATTTAAAGGATTGGGCAGAAGGCCCATGTGTCCTACCTGCAAATCCAGGAACGTCAAGGCAGTCTAAAGCCATGCATATCCATGCATATTTTCATTAATGAGGATGAGATAGCCTATCTCGTGGGCCTCAGGGGCACTTTAGCTATAGCCAAGACAAATGGAAACTTTTTTTATCTGGAGACGGATTCTCAGGAGGTTGTGCTCTTCACCGATGCGGATGATTTGATGGTGGCGTCTTCCTCAGGCGTAGGCGAGAAGGTTATGCGCGGCCTATGCTGCACTATTTATCAGCTTCGGGAACTGGGCGCACCTCTGATAGTTTTGCCTAAAGGCCATCCGGCATCGCCCCGCTTGAAGACGGTGGTGTCCATAGGCCGCAGCACTAGTTTGAGTTGCAAGATTCAGCCGGGGACCCATCCTGAACAGGATGTGCTCTGCGGATCAGAGGAGTTTCACGGTACCCAGGTGCTGGCGAAGCCCGGTGGCGCGGAGATATTAGGCAGAGCAACAAAAGAAAGCGAGATAATTGTGCAGAAGTTGTAAGTGATGCCGAGAGCATAAATTTAGGCGACATTGGTGACTATTATGGCAGAGATCAAAGAGGACAGCCTGGTCAGGTACAAGGGCACCGGCACCATCGGTACAGTCAAGGTGCTGAAGGTGGAAGACGACGGAGTGACGTGGGCCTATTTGGACAGCACCGGCCTTTACTACCGCCTGGATACTCTGGAGTTGATCGAGAAACCTCCGGAAAGAAAAGATCTGGAGGGCATGACCATAGAGCAGATCCAGGAGAGGTTCAAGCAGACCCAAGAGATGATGGATGCGGCCAAGATGCAGGACGACAACCTGGAGACAGGCGGGTAAAGTGGGACTGTAATCAAATCCGATTTGCCTTAATGGCCAATAGCTCCAGGAAGAAGACGGTTGCTGTAGCGGTATCTCCCAGGCCTACGGTAATTTTTGGCTTTTTCGCCAGAAGAGACGGCATCAAAGATATAATCTCTTCTCTTGTTTGAAAAAATGCGCCCCGTCCAGATGCTGTGGCCCCATTGCGACAAAACTCCTCTCTGGCCTCAAGCCCCACGGGATTGACCACTCTAGGAGGCTCACCTGTTAAAAAGCCCGTGGCAGCCAACGCAGCTGCAGCTTTCGTCCCGCTTTGGAGGGAAAATAGCTCTTCTTGTGCAGTGATCCTTCCCTGCAATATGGTGCTCAGAATGTAGTCTCGGGTATGAACCGCAACTCTGAAAAGCCCCAGTTGTTCACGCAGACGTGCTGCGGCTCGTATTGTCTCCTGCCAGCGAGCTGGCAATGATCCGAGCGGTAGTCCTTCTGCTGCTACCAGTTCGTCCTCATTTAGTCCCAGGCTGTCCACGGGAATTTTAGAGAGACCCGCGAGAAGGAACTGCATAATCTCAGGGTTCTGGAAGCTGCCCATCTCGGCGTGGATAAAGATATGTGGATTTTTGTCCTTCCAGGATTTGATCTGGGCGATTTTCTGAGAAAAGATATCCTGATACCCTTTCAAAGGTGCCAGGTGAAAGCCGGAGAGCAGAGCGCCATCGATTTCCCTGATATTCTCCAGGCAATAATTGTCGAAATGTCGGCTGGTGGTGAGCCTGGTATTTACCGGATCATAAGTGGCAATAAAACGATTATCGTTGGTCGCTGTTATCTTGCTCTGGCCGCCGGCAACCAGGTCTCCCTTTTTAAATTGGAAAACGAAATGTTCCATTTCGGTTTTTTCGCCTTCGTATCTTGTTTGACCCCTCACTTTATCTGCCTTAAGCTCTCCTGCCGCCTGGCCGTGCTCTGCGGATTCGAATGAAGGCACATGGACCCCGGCATGAAGCATGCCGGTCAATCTCGGTCCCAGGGCGGGAGCATTGAGAACCGGCCGAGCCCCCATGGCAGCCAGGACATTGGCCATGATGCCGGCATTACCGCCCAGGCGAAATTGCCAGGAGAAGGATTCCTCAATTCGGCGGGCCACATCCTCATTCTCAATTAAGATCTCTGCGCCCGATCCCTGCTGCATGCAGAACAGCAGACTGGAGAGAAGATCCTCGCGGCTGCCTATGGATTCTTTCAGCTCAATTTTGATAATTGAAGGCTGGCTCGATGAGATGAGGTGCGTTATCTCCTCTCCCCGTATATCACAGACTGCATCGACGTTTACAGGATAGGCGCAAATGATATTCATAATAGTTCCACCGGCAAACCCAGGAGCCTGGGTTTTGCTGCATTCATCTCACTGTATCCGGATGCTAATAGATTTATCTTCCGCTTCGCGTTTTACATCTTTGCCAGAAACGAACCGCAAAATTTATATTCGACTTGTGTCGTACTACGTTGAATGCCGTAAGACCACCGGCAAAAGAGGTAGAGGAGTGGGGGCTTCTCTCTCTGGTCACCAGCTTGATGGAAAAGGCGGGCTCATTTCTGGCCGCCATTTTCCGTCAATTGCTAATGTCAAGATATGTCATGGCATACATTTCTTATACTTGCGCTACCATTCCTTCGATCATGATTGCGTCAGTCGAGCGCTCTTCTCTCTCCGGCGAGGTCTATGCCCCGCCCTCTAAAAGCTACACTCACCGCGCCATCCTCATAACTTCCCTGGGACCTGGCGGAACCGTAAAGCGGCCCCTCCTCTCCGCAGACACCAGAGCAACAGTTGCCGCCAGCGAGGCTTTTGGTGCAAAAATCTCACTGGGCGACGATGTGTCTATCAAGGGCGTCTCCGACCGGCCCCAGACCCCAGAGGATGTAATCAACGTCCTAAACTCCGGCACCACGCTGCGCTTCTGCTCGGCAGTGGCGGCTCTCACCGATGGTGCTGTGCTAACCGGGGACGACTCCATTCGCACCCGGCCCAACGGACCATTATTGAGCACGCTCTCAGAGCTTGGCGCTCAGGCCTTTTCCATTCGCAATAACGGCAAAGCCCCGCTGGTGATTAGAGGAAAGATGCGAGGCGGCACGGCCCACCTCAACGGGGGCGTCAGCTCCCAGTTCCTCTCGGCGCTGCTCATCGCTGCCCCACTGGCGGAAGCAGACACGAGAATAGTAATCGAAGGCGATCTCAAGAGCCGCCCCTATGCCGAGATCACCCTGGACATGCTGGCCGACGCGGGCGTGCTCATTGAGGCGCAGCAGCAGGAGTTCTTTGTGCCCGGAGGGCAAAGCTATGGCCTGAAGAGCTACACCATTCCCGGAGACTTCTCCTCAGCCTCCTATCCGCTGGCAGCGGCTGCGGTCACGGGCAGCGAGGTCACTGTTAAAGGGGTCCTCCCCTCTCGACAAGGAGACTCGGCAATCATCGATATCCTGAGCCGCATGGGCGCCAGGGTCTCCTGGGATAAGGAAAAAGGGGACCTTCACATCAAGGGCGGCGACCTGGTGGGCACGCAGGTGGACGCCAGCCGCACGCCGGACCTGGTGCCTACCATCGCCGTGCTGGGTGCAGTGGCGAGCGGGAAGACGATCGTTGTAAACGCCGAGCACGTGCGCCACAAGGAGACTGACCGGTTGCATGCCATGGCCGTGGAGCTTTCTAAAATGGGCGCCAGCATCCGGGAGCGGCCGGACGGGCTGGAGATCACGGGCGGCAGGCTGCACGGCGCAACGGTGCACGGCTGGCACGACCACAGGATCGTTATGGCCCTGACGGTGGCTGGCTTTGTGGCCGGCGGGACGAAGATCGATACGGCGGAGGCAGTAGATGTCTCCTATCCGGGTTTCTTCGGGCAGATGGCCGGTCTGGGAGCGAGGGTGAGCGTGGGGTGAAAGGTGCACCTATCTTAGCAGCATCACTTTGAAAGATTTCCGCTCTATGAAGAGATAAGCCCGGTGCATGGAGCGCCTTTTCGTGTGCTTGGCCTTCATCTAAAGAGCTAAGGCATCTTTGATGCTTACTAATGGAGCAAATGGTGGGAGGCGGCGGATGCCAACTGCAAGAAGATTCTCGGCCAGGCGACGCATATTCATGATACGTTTATTGAACCGCATTTAACCGATGACAAAACGAAACAAATACCGCTTATCATATGCGGAGACATTAACGACGGACCGGGGCTTGATGCCAGTGAGAAACGTTTGCATGGCAGCTGCATAGAGAGTCTGATGGGCACTATTTGGAAGCAGGGCCAGTGCCTGGGAAATGCTCTATTCGATGCCCTGAAACCCAAAACGCAGAAAGCACTCGACTTTTCATCCATCTACACCACCAGCTACGAAGATCCTATCTTCAACAACGTTTATCAAAAGGATTGGATTGACCGTATACTGTAATCCAAGTTTCCCTTCTCAAGTTGGGTGCAGAGGGCAGAAGTCAACCGCAGTATGCCCGACGGCACAAGCATTTGGAAGAAAATATTCCTGCGCTATGCGCAGCATGGCATCGATCGAGCCGGTTAGCCTCTGCTTTGCTAGCTGACGGATCAGGTCGCTCGGATGGCTGTTCGGTCAACGGAATTTTTCCCTGCAATGGCAGGATCCAATTGATGAGATCCAGCCAGGAGAGGATAGATGAGCCAGCTAAACCTGGAAAATCTATATCATCTCCAGAGCTGCCACTAATTTTCGCCTTAGATCCCAATCCTTGCTTTAGTATGTCGGCTACTACTATCTCGGTTCGTATATATTATAATAGTATATGTGTATAATTATCTTTGGCCGGATAGATCCGCTTTCGAGACCGCAGCCCAATAGAAATGTGTACCGCATCATTCGACATGGAATTATTAATAATACTTATAAGAACATATAGAAGAAATATAAATTGTTAAAAACTTATAAATAGCATTAGATACAATAGATTGTGTGTCAGATTTATCTGACAGTCATAAAGGAGTGATAAGATATGACTCATGGCGGAGAAATGGAAGAATCCCATATGGAAGGCATGATGGAGTGGTGGGAGCATATACCTGAAGATAAAAAAAAGGCAGTCATGAAGGCAAAATTGGAGATGAAGATAAAGAAGGTCCAGGCCAAGCTGGATTTCCTCAAAGAAATGCAGAAAATTTTCGGATAACGGCATGAGTGCAAGGAGCTTCGGGCATAAGGAATGTTCGAAGCTTTCTCTAATTATCTCTGAGCTGCATCACCATTTTTTGCCTCTTCCTGGCCAATAAATGAATATATCGGCGGAGATTCACAAAAAATCCATAAAAATTTTAGATGGCGTCTGAGCAAGTGACAATTTCTCAAAAGCATGAAGCAGCCTTTGATCGAGTCGAGATTGTGCCGTCGTCGAAGAGCTGGCCCGCATGACAGGGTCCGGGAGCGGCCGGATAGTCTCGGGCGAATCGCGGGCGGAAAGCCGCACGGGACTGTGTGCATGACCAAGAGCTGCGGATCGTCATGGGGCTGAGAATAGAGCGTTCTAAAAAAATGGTTTTATCAGGGCAGTTTGTCACCCATTATCAAACATAGATCCTATCTTTTCCATCAAATGCAGGCGTAAAGAAAACCATGATCTGGAAGGTATCATTTTCCGCAGCCCGATAATCATGCACATTGAATGGCGGAATATAGATCAAATCCCCGGCTTTGACTGGATAATCCTTGCCGTTCATAGTCAAATTTGCCTGGCCCTTGACCACGTAGTCGATCTCATCCGTGGCACTGTGGTAATGCGCTCCGGAAATGCCGTCCGGCAGATACAGGGTCATGTTGACGCTGGCGTTCTTTCCTGAAATGACTTCTTTTCTCAAATAGCCGAGTTTGGGATCAATGGGATTTTCTTCTGCTATTTGGAAGATGTTCACCATGGTAAACTCGTCGCCAGAGGGGATGCTCGAATTCGCCAGTTCAGAGCCATTTGCGGCGGCATTACCGGATGCAAGCGGTTCGGATGCTTCTTGCTGTCCGAGAGCTGGCGAAATGACGAAGCATAGCGCCAGGATCAATAATAATGCATTTTGCTTCATGATAGTATAAGAGGCAGATCTTCGGCAATAAACTTTTACATGCAATTATTTTGTAGTCTGATGGCAATTTTCTAAAAGCATGGGTAGCCTTTCGATCAGGTCGAAGATCATGCCGTCATCGAAGAGCTGGCCGCATGACCGGGGCCGGGAACGGCCGGATGGGCCCGTGCGAGCGCGGGCGGTGGCGGGATTTGTGACGAGCTGGACACGGATCGTTACGGCGGGGGCGGTGGAATATCTTCTATCCGGGATTCTTAGGGCAGATGGCGGGGCTGGTAGCCTGAGGGGATCGCCTTTGAGATGGCCGGGAGATCAAGACCATCGGCGACAGCTTCATGGCTGCGTTCCGTTCCGCTGACGCAGCGCTGGATTACGCTGTGGCGTTTCAGAGGAATACGGGTCATCCCCAGATCCAAATTCGTGCCGGAATTCACATCGGTCCGATGCATGTGGAGGAAGGCGATGTGTTTGGCGGCACTGTGAACTTCGCTTCCCGCGTTGTCGGAGCCGTCAAAGACGCAGAGATCTGGCTGAGCGATCGGGCCAAAGGAGACATCGATCGGCTCGGCGCGGTGCAGCACAAGCGGCTGGGATGGCAGAGGCACGAAGGCGTGGCCATGAAGGGCTTCCCAGGAACATTCACGCTGTGGGCGGTGCGCAGGGGTACGGGCCGAGGAGGTCGATAAGTATGATTCTCTTATGTTTGCAGCACAATGATTTAGCCAAATTTAGATATATATTGGTTGAGGGTAGATCTTGATACAGGTGTTAGATTATAGTCTCGCTTGAGGTGCTCATTCACATGACAGAAATTACCGACGATTTCATGCGGCAAATGATCTCCCGCACCAGGAATTACTGCATCGTGATTCTAAAGGCCGGGCCGAACCGTAACAAGTCAGGAGTGGAAAAGATCATCTGGGAGCACGGGAGAAGGAATTTCGCTCTGCGAGCGGAGGGATTGCTTTCGATTGTCTGCCCGATCTCCGACGGAAGCGATTTATCGGGCGTCGGAATCTTTTGTGCAGATATTGATGCAGTAAAATTGATCATGGATGGTGATCCGGCCGTAAAAGAAGGTGTCTTCGTCTACGAGATTCATGCCTGCCGGAGTTTTCCCGGCGACTCTCTGCCGGAGTGAAAAGATCATGCCATATCCTATGAGAATACCGCTATACCATGTCGATGCCTTCACCTCCGAGGTCTTTTCCGGCAACGCCGCAGCAGTATGCCTCCTTGATTGCTGGCTTGATGACCGGATCCTCCAGGCCATGGCTGCTGAGAACAACCTCTCTGAAACGGCTTTTTTGGTACGCAATGCCATAGGATTTGACATCAGATGGTTCACTCCTCTCACATAGGTCGCGCTTTGCGGCCATGCCACATTGGCGAGCGCTTTTGTTCTTTTCAATTGCCGGAAATGGCCCGAGGAAAGTATCAGATTTCAAACACGTTGGAGCGGAGAGGTTGAGGTGACAAGAAATGGAGATCTCCTGGAAATGAACTTTCCCGCCAGAGCTCCTCATGCCATAAGTCCTCCTGCCGGGCTTGAGGAAGCTTTGGGAGTCGCACCCAAAGAGACGCTCTCTTCGCTAGAGGATTTGCTTATTTTGCTGGATAGCGAGAAGGCCGTAAGAGATGTGCAGCCAGATTTTCCCGCCCTGGCCCGGATAGCCTGTCGCGGCATCATTGTTACAGCCGGTGGAGATCAATGCGACTTCGTATCACGCTTCTTTGCGCCCCGAATTGGAGTGCCTGAGGACCCGGTGACAGGCTCCAGCCACAGTGTTCTGGCTCCATATTGGGCAGGAGTGCTTGGCAAGAACGATCTTCATGCATTTCAGCTCTCGAAGAGAGGCGGCGAGTTATTCTGCACCAATGCAGGCGACCGCGTAAAAATATCCGGAAGAGCAGCTCTCTATCTGGAGGGCATGATAACGGCTTGATCGAGAATTCAAGAAGGTTTATCGATCGAGGATAAAATGGCCACCTTCGACGAGATTCATGATGCATTCCTATTTGTCAGTTCAGACGGATGCGGGATGAATAGAGCGGTCCTCTGCCTGGACAACGGTGAAATATATTATCGCTCAGAAGATGGAGTCTTCGATGAGCTGGATGAAGACAAATTCGGCTGTGACGATTTTCTGGTGATCCCCCACAAAAAATGACCTTGATCTGGGCCAGAGTCTTGTCTTCGAATTTGTAGAGCAGCAAATGCCAAAAGACTTGGCCCGCGTCCAGGATATCTTCAGTCACTGCGGCGCTTACCGCAGGTTCAAAGACCTTCTGGATCACAGGGGACTATTGAAGGACTGGTACGATTTCGAAAGCCATCGTGAGGAAGAGGCCTTGCGCGAATGGTGTCGGGAAAACGAGGTCGAACTGAAATCCGCATAAGTTTTTTATATGAGAAGCGCAGCTTCAATTTGGTTCAATGGATTATTTCGCCCCACAACAACGGTGAGCGGGCGGCGTCGGGCTCTGACCCGGGGCTGATCCAGTGGATTTAAACTCCCTGGAGGACAAACTTGGCTAAACCAACTACTGGAAAAGAGAAGCCTAAAAAGGCTGAAGAGAAGCCTAAGAAGGCTGCCGCAGATGAAAATCTCAGGTACATAGTCCGCATTCTAAATACTGACCTGGTCGGAAAGCAGCAGGTTCACATGGCCCTGACGGGCATCAAAGGTGTGGGCCGCAGATGCGCCAAGGTCTTTACCGATAAAGCAGGCGTGGATCCCTACGCCACACTGGGCCTGCTTCCTGATGCCGAAATTGACAAGCTCAAGAAGGTCATCGAGGAGGACGCCACCAAGGTCCTGCCTGTCTGGATGGTCAACCGGCGCGGTGATATCGAAACCGGCACTGATATCCACGTCATGGCCATGGACCTCAATATGACACTGCGAGAAGACCTGGACCTCATGAAGAAGATGAGGAGCTACAAGGGCATCAGGCACGAGCGGGGACTGCGTGTCAGAGGCCAGAGGACCAGATCTTCCGGACGCACGGGCGCCATCGTTGGTGTCAGCCGCAAGAAGGAAGGAACACCAGCCGCAGCACCAGCTGCAACCAAGGAGTAGGTGGTAAACAATGGGATATCCAGGCAAGAACCGCAAGATGTACGAGCGGCCCCGCACTCCCTGGCAGGCGGAGCGCATCGCAGGGGAAGTAGAGGTCGTCAAGGCCTTTGGCCTTAGAAACAAGAGGGAGCTTTGGAAGGCCCAGGCTTTTCTTCGGAAGTACAGGCAGATCAGCAGAAAGATGCTTGCAGCCGTCTCCATCGGCCAGGCACCCCAAGAGGCAGGAGCCATCCTCGCTCGTTTAAAGAGGCTGGGAATGCTCAAAGACGAGGGAGATCTCGACGCCGTACTTTCCATGAAGGTAGCTGACGTCTTGGAGAGAAGACTGCAAACTCAGGTCTACCGCCAGGGGCTCGCTAATTCCTTGAGGCAGTCTCGACAGTTCATAGTCCACGGCCATATCCAGGTCTCCGGGCGAAGAGTTGACGTTCCGGGCTTTCTGGTAAAGAGGGGCGAGGAAATGAGCATTGACTATTATGTGGGTTCCCCCATGGCCAAGGAAGGCCATCCTGAGAGGGCATCCCGAACGTCCAAGGTGGGTGCTTAAAAATGGCAGAAGGAAAATGGGGCATTGCCCATATCTATTCGTCCTTTAACAACACGCTTATTACCATCACCGACATAACCGGGTCCGAGACATTGGCGAAGATCTCGGGCGGCATGGTGGTAAAGGCGGCCAGAGACGAGAGTAGTCCCTACACAGCCATGCAGATGGCCATGCAGGTCGCTGATGCTGTAAAAGATAAGGGGATTGTCGGGGTTCACGTCAAAGTGCGCGCACCCGGCGGCAACAAGCAGAGGTCTCCTGGGCCAGGTGCTCAGGCAGCCATACGTGCTCTTGCTCGCGCGGGCCTGCGCATTGGCAGAATAGAAGATGCAACCCCCATACCCCACGACGGCACCAAACCCGCCGGCGGAAAGAGGGGTCGAAGGGTGTAGAGTTTGAAGTTTGAATTGCTGCAGCTCGAGGAGGACCGCATCCGGTACCTCCTCAGCGGCGTCACAGCCGCATTTGCCAACGGCATTCGCCGCGCCTGCATGAGTGAAGTGCCTGTGATGGCCATAGACGAGATTGGCATCTATGACAACACATCCGTGCTCTTCGACGAACAGATTGGGCTACGGTTAGGAGAGGTGCCCTTACAGGCTGAGGATCTCAATATCTTCTCTCAACCGGAGGAGTGCCAGTGCGGCGGGACCGGCTGTCCTGGCTGCCGTGTAGAGTTCATGCTCTCCTCAGAAGGGCCGGGCATAGTCTACTCAGGGGACATACAGTTCACCGATCCAGGTGTCAAGCCTGCGTTTGACAAGATCCCCATTGTTGTCTTAGGAGAGGGCGAGAAGCTGGTTATTGAAGGCTATGCCACTAAACATGTGGGCAAAGAGCACACCAAGTGGCAGGCAGGCACGCTGTGCGGCTACAAGAATTTGCCATGCTTAGAAGTGGCGGATTCCTGCGATGGGTGCGGAAAGTGTGTTGAGGTCTGCCCCAGAAACATCCTGGTTGTAGAGGACGGCAGAGCGAAAACTTCAAATATACTGGAATGCTCTCTGTGCAAGCTCTGTGTTGAGGCGTGCGAGCCGGGGGCAATTAAGCTCTCGCCCGTTCTGGACTCATTCGTGGTCTCCATTGAAAGCTGCGGAAGCATGCCAGCCAAGGATCTGGTGGCAAAGGCAGCTGTTGAGATCAAGAAGAGGGCAGAAGACTTAGACGCAAAGCTGGCAGAGCTAGCTTAGAATTATTTGGATCGGCCCTAAAGCCGATCTACAACCCATTTCGAGCGGGGGTTTCCAAGCCAGGTCAAAGGAGCAGGGTTGAGGGCCCTGTCGCGCAGGCGTTCGCGGGTTCGAATCCCGTCTCCCGCATTAAATTAGTCTATCGATGCCGATTTCTATTTTTGACTGCCTTACTAGACTTTTGTCGCGATCATATAAATCTTTGCGGGTCATTTGCAGGTGACCCTGTTACGTAACATCCTTGAATTTCAATGAGGAAGCCGTACCAAGTCCCCATTTTGGCATGATCTATCTGGCAATGGATCATTATTCATGGGAGATTCAAGCCTTGCTGTGGGGCTGTAATTTAGTTTAGATCGCGAATTATCATAATAATATTATACTATGATTTTATAATACCTAGCAATTCCTCTAATATATCTAAAATAATATTTAATATTATCTTTGATTTAGATATTATGGCATGGCTTGTTTTTATTAAATTAATAATTAGTAATATATAATGTTACGAATTACGAAAATCGTATTTAGTTGCCAATGTAGAAAAATGTCAAATGCGAGATTTTAAAAAAACTGAAATTACTGCGAAATTGTAAAATGAAAAATGTGAAAAAATCAACCTAAACTACAAAATTGAAAATATCAACTAATTCAAAGTTGATATGTATTCTCAAAAAATGCACATTTGATTAAATTATAGAGAATGAAGGCGAAAGGTATTTAAACCGGCACATGCACCCTAGATTTGGCAAGTGTTGATCCAAGACTTGCCCTAAACTGGAATAAGGAAATCATATCAAACGGGTAAGCAAGGCTTGATCAGATAATAGCTTTGCGATGCCTAATAAATGTAGCGAAGTAATAAAAAAACATATAGAAAAATCTTTGCAAAAAATCCAGCAAGCTGCGGATAGATTCACAGCTTAAAAAACAATTAACGAGTTGAATACCATGAAGAAAGATACAATTAAAGATATATATAGCTTGCGGTATAAAGAAATTAATACTGCAATTTCTAAGGGATTGATAGAAGGCCGCCCAACATTGGTTATGAGCAATGCCATTATAGAAAAATTTGGGGTGGTATAGAACGAATCCCGGCTTTTCCCTTACGTAGGTCACGGAACGTAAGGAGGACATTATTTAGGTCAAATCTTGTTAGCTTTGGCTATATATAATGTTGAAAAAAGCAAAAATATATTGTAAAGACTTTATTCGCATTAGCTAATGCCGTAAATCGACAAAGGAACGTAAATAAAATATGTAAATTTACTCAATGGAAACAGAGGCGTTGATGGAAAATGAAGCATATACTAGCGGAGATGATATAAATGGAATATATTGGACTAACATCTTATGGACAAAGAAATGAAACAAATACAATTGCAGGATACGCATTGGTGGATGATGAGGATTATGAATATCTAAGGAGGTGGAAGTGGAATTTGAACAAGGATAATTATGCCTATCGAGTTGAGCAATATACAGGTTCTTATGGTCAACCACTATTTACAATGATGCATAGGGAGATAATGAGGCAAAATAGTAAAAATATTAGAGGATTAGTTGTCGATCATAAAGATGGAGATAGGCTTAATAATCAAAAAAGCAATTTGCGCATTTGCAACGCAATACAAAATTGCCAAAATAAAAAACATAAGCCAACAAAAGATTCACCATATAAAGGAGTAATACATTTAAAAGGAATTGATAAATATCGGGCAAGCATAAATTTGGATTTAGGAACATATCCAACGGCGGAAGAAGCAAGCGCCACATATAACGAAATGGCAATCGAAATATACGGCGAATATGCTAATCTGAATTGAGAAGTTAGATATATCTAACATATAATATATATTGTTAACAAAATATGGAGTGATATAAATGATAAATGAAAAAATTAAAACCATAAATGATGGATTTATTGGTAATAGTGAAGAATATTTAATAGGCAAAAGAGGAGTTGATATAAATGTCAACCCTTTTGATATTAAAAAGTTTGAAGAAACATTATCTTCAGAGCGTGAAACACTTGAAAAAACAATAAGTGAGAAACAGGATTATATTAGAAGTGCAATAAAAGCAGAAAATTACGATGAAGCAGAAGAATCAAGAATGGCGTTGTTGAATTTAACAAAGCTATACGATCTAACTGATCCAGCAAGAATGGGAAAAGCAATAGATGTCTTGAGCAATGGAAATCCTTTGCAATATTTGATGGAATATTACCAGATAAGACATAGTGGCGATTTGGTATTAGGAAAAATAATTTTTATTGCAATTGCCAATCAAAGCATTTCCAATAGCGAGGGGATTCAACCGCACTTAGGCGGAAGAAGTGGTACAGGTAAAACTCATGCGGCTAAGACAGTGGTTGCAGCAGTACCAGATATGCCCTACAAGAAGGAAGGATCGTTATCGGCAAAGAGCCTATACTATCAGAAAGATCTACCAGATGGATTAATATTTTTTAGCGATGATATTAATATAAGTCCCGATTTAGAAGATACTCTAAAGCGATCGATGAGCAATTTTCAAGAGAATACAATTCACAATACTGTTATAAATGGTGCAGCAGGTACGTTAGAATTACCCAAACGGATTATGTGGCTATTAACATCTGTTGCGATCGATGGATCGGATGAATTGAAGAATCGGCTTTATCAACAAAATGTAGATGAAAGTAGCATGCAGGATGAAAACGTTGCAAAAATGCAGCTTGAAGAAGCATGCCACGTTGAAAGATATGATCGCGTGGAGGTTATAAAAATAATTTGCCAACTGATAATCTATATTGTTAAAAAACAACTATTTGAAGTTGATGTGCCATATTCCAAAAGAATTGTGCCAAGTAAACATGTGACGAAGGATCGAAGAAGATTGCCACGATTTATCGATATGGTAAAGGGCATTGCATTGTTTAATTTCATGCAAAGACAATTTGACGACAGGGGCAGATTGATAGCAACTCTAGACGATTTCTATGAAGCAAAAGAATTATTTGAAGCAAATATTGAGAGTCAAGTGACAAACTTAACTCCGGCAGAACTTAGACTCGCAAAATGGCTATTTGAGAAAGCAAAATATGTATCAATCAATGATATAGTAAATGAATATTTAAAACCTGATGGCACGCAATTTAATCCAGAATCGATAAGAAAGGTATTGCAGGGTACAAAAACGCGTGAAGGACTAATTGCAAAACTGCCGGGATTACTAGTTGATGAAAAAAATAGAGAGGCAAAATATCTTCTGCCAAATTTAGAAATATATAGTGGTGAATTGATAACGCTGGAAGAAGAAAATGGGACAATTGAGACACCCAATCTGTCTCAATCTTGCGTGGCTCTTGAGAAACTGGAGGCTTGAAGGAGGTTGTCCAACTTGACTCCAACTAATTTTTCCGCTATCAGTAGCCTGTCCAACTTTTAGCCCAACTATCATTTCCGGTATCCAGTGACGTTGTCCAACCAATCCAACTACTTTTGAGTGAGGGGGTAGGGGGAGATTTAACAACCAATTCCAACAAAATACATATATATACTATAATATATAATATTTAAATTGATTAAATAAGGTATGGTTTGTTGGGTTGCATGCCCATTTCTAAATGGGGTTGGATTGGTTGGATAAGGGCTATTGCTATTGATTTCTCTGGTTGGACTAAAAGTTGGAGATGTCAACCAATAGCGTTTCTGAAAGTTGGGCTATAGTTGGACAACATAATTGTCGATTTAAATTCCCTCCTTAAATGAAATAGTCATTGCAGGGAAAATCCTCTCACCAAGAAAGTGCGGATATTTTCAGGATTCTTGTCAATGAATGTAGCTGCATGCTATCGATTGTCTAAACCTCTTATGCGATTAAATTCACATTTATGATTAATATATAATCTTATTGCTATCGATTGACACGAAGAACCGCATTTTTTGGGCCAATATATCTCCCCTATAGGAAATATTTACTCACTATATTCATTTTATTTCTCCCTCTAATCCCTCTGCATTAATCATTCTGTATTTGATTCATATAAATAAAATAAAAATTATATTGAATCTACTTAAAATTCAGGAGGGGGCGTTAAATCTGAGGGTCTAATGAAATATGCGCCGTTTTGTGGGGCAGCACAAATTTGCTTAATTAAATAAAATGATGTAATTAAAAGTCTACTATCTAATATTTTAAATTCTGTAAAGACATTAGAATATATTTTGTCGAATTGTTCTCATCTAAAGTCATCCAGTCTACATACTATATGAATAGACTAAACTGCCCGCACACACCCCTGCATATCGAGATAGAAAGTATCTCCAAAGAGCTTTCTGTTTTGCTGATTGTGATTTTATGCCTATCGGTATTTGAGGCACTTAGTAGTCAACTTAATAGATTTATCTTATATGTTAAGTATAGGATTCTACATGAAATTGACTCAAAATAACAATGAAAATCTGTTTATAAAAACAAAAATTCGATGATTAACTTTGAATTATGCAGCCACCATGCAAACATTGAATACGTAGCAAACTCATTCAAAATTATGTGGCACATGGTTACCGAAGGGGAAGTATCTTTCCTTCGTGGGCATGTAGCTCAGATTACCCAAAGCATTAGCCAACTATCCTTACCACCACAGGAAGAAGCAAGAAAAAGGATGGTTGCAGTTTTAGGAGCGATTAAGTAGCATTCACAACGTCAGCTTCTTAACTTTTTCAATTATTTCTTTAGTTCTTCCTTTTAACTCCGCTTCTTGCACATCATTAGCATGGGCGCAATCATTTCGTATACCACCTAGATGTTGAAAATTCTTTAATTCTGTTAGGTCAATTTTTCCAGCTTCATATAGTTTTTGGGACAATGGTTCTATTGTGTCGTCATATCTATATTCCAACTTCTTTATATCACACAATGTCTTTAAGTGCCTTTCTAATGCAACCCCGGCCAAAACTCCTGCACATCTTGCAAAGCCACTCTTTAAGAGATATTCCGCCTTAAAAAGTTCTGAGTCGATGAAATCCGAAGCAATTAGCTTTCTTAGACTTAATTCTTTAATTTCTGCAACAGAAGGAATGCTCAAGAGAATACTTCTTTGTAACTCAAAAAGTTTATTAAATTCGTTTATAATTTTCTGTCTATTTCCACCTTGCGTAGAACATTCTAGCTGGATAAATCTCAGGACGCCTTCCGGATTAGTTTTATTGTAGCTATGGACAAATTCATCTTCTTTCTCCGGAAGTATCTCTTTTATCAGTTGATGTGCTACTGTATACCAACTTTGATATCCTCTTAAAGCACGGCGTTGGAGTAATTCATCTCGCTTAGAATGATTCCAATAGTAAGAATTTTTCCTAAATGCTTGACTATATATCGGTTGGATTGGAGTATTCTCAAGTAATTGCTCTATGTTATGCTCTATTGTATCTGCAGATTTATCAAGTTCTGATATTGCCACTCCCAAAACGTCCTTGCTAATCATAGGCAGATGGGTATTATTATAGCATAAAAGCTTTAGGGGGCTGAGAGCTTAATCGCTATTGTTAGACTTAGGTACTAAAAATTTTGCTTATCAATTCTAACCACCTAAATAATAAGTAATAAGTATCTTAATCCGAGGAATATCCAAAGCTTTATTAACCATGACAATAACGACTCACAAGAGGGACTGAAATTGGTAGATTGGACAATAGATGATGAAAAAATATTTTCAGAATTGAAACTTAACAGTGATAGTTCATTTAATGAATTCATAAAGAGCATTTCCGCGTATGCATATGATGAAATAGGATTAGAGCACATTTTTAAGATAGAAGAAAAATTAAGGAACCTGTTAGAATGCGAATTATTTCTATCTATAACAAAGAAAAGGCATAGAGATCATTTGTTACATGCTTGTCGAATTGCTCGTCTTGGAGAAATGATATTAAAAGAGAAAATAGTATATAATGGTATAACGTTTACGTTACTAGATATTTCGAGAGAGTTATATAAAATGAATCCAAATATTATAAAAGAATTTGAGTCTTATGAATTAGAAATAAATAATGAAAACTTATTAAGGATATGGTATGTGGGAGCTTTATTCCATGATATCGGTTTTATATATGAAGCATTCAAAGAAACTGCTAAAAACATCGAATTCCTTTGGAATATAAAAGAATTCAAGAAACTTCATTTGGATGTTCAAAGCGCTATAAATGAGTTTGAATCAAATTTTGGTAGTGGGCAGCAAACGTCCTTTAAAACGATAAATTCTTTTGATCATGCAAAGACAGGATGTTGCATAATAAGTAATATGCTTGGAGATAATAGTTTAATTTGCAGTATGGCTGCGATTATGGCAGAATGCCATACAACAAGTAATATCCTATACTTTTCAGAGGATCCTTTATCTTTTTTATTGGTCTTATTAGATGAAATTCAAGAATGGGAACGTCCCGCGGCAGGAAGGAAACTTCTTGAGGAAGCCTTATCAGAATCAATTGGAACGTTTTCTCCCTTTATAGAGACTAACATCAAGCCTGAATTAAATAATATAAATGTATCAATGAATATTACTAAGGGAGCATCTATTGACCTAAATTTTGTATTAGATTATCCAGATGACATTGGTATCCAAGATGATACTAATTTTAGTTTCCCCATCATGTTATATTTAAAATATAAAAATTTTCAAAGATTGAGAATTGGTAAAAGTGAAAAATTAAGAGATGCATTGAAAAACCATTGTGGAGTTGAGGATTTATTTGAATTTGGCATCCATACAACTATAAAAACAAATGGGGCTCTAGCTTACAAGTGGCATCGACAGTGCGATGCGCTTCTTTTTAGAGCATTGAGGTCTAGGAACAAAGTAATTACTAATTGGTTATATGATGAAACCAAATATAAAGAGAAGCGCGGCGTTGTTAAATTCGAGATCAGTAAAGACAAATATTTACCAAAAGTTTTTTATGGTGACTTTAAAGAGTTGTTCTTAGAAGGCCATAATGATTATTTAGATACTAGATATTTATCAATAGATAATTATGATGCAGAGTATATATACGACCCTTCAGAAAACCCTGCTGAAGTGAAAATAACTGCTAAGGTTAAAAGGAAAATAATGAATTCTAGGAAAGAAGTGCCTATAAATGGGTTCTATTCTTCAATTGATGATGAAATCAAAGACCTAAAATTAATATCAGTTAAAGAAAATAACAACGAAGTTAAAGTTGAAAAATACGAAATTAGAAGGGAAAAAAGAGAAGATAAAACAATTTTTGATGAAAGCTTTGCATTTTACACCCAGTTCGAAACTCCTCTATATTATACCATTCCTGAATCATCGAAGACACTCGAATACGAAATGACTTATATTTCTCCAAAAGAAAAAACTATATATTATGATTGCGTATACAATGGATTTAGGAATATGGTCAATGATGGCAAAATCACAGTAAAATGGGAAAAACACTTATTTGATAGTCTTTTTCAAGGTGGCATAAAATTCCAAGGCTCTGATAAAGAATCCGATAAACTTTCAAACGGCGTAAATAATAATGAAAATGTCACGGTTAATTTTTTGGCATATAAAGGCTATGATTTAAAAAGTAGTGATGTAGATAGTACATACTATAAATTTGTAAAACCTATTAAAAATTTGGCATCTTTGGAACTATCTGGATTTATTTGGATTAAGAAAAATCTTGATATGAGCAAAATCGTCTAAAGGATTCTCCTAAGATTTTATTATATTCACAAAATTAAAACCGCTTAAATCAATATTAAAAATTAAATTTTTTAGTTGCTTCTTAAACCAGCTCATATAGGGTATATGATTTTGGTTACACTTCATTTTTTTTTTTAATATATCTCTACAGGTTTATAGCTTCAAGAATTTATCATACTTCAATCGTTTAGTATCCTCAGCCAAATGCAAATATCTCATGCTTGTATTTATGTCATTGTGCCTCAATACATGCTGTATTGTCAGCAAATCACATCCATTCTGTACCATAAGCGATGCTGGAGTATGCCTGAATAGTACATGTGCTCCGCCTTTCTTGGTTATTCCAGCCTTTTCTTTGTAGTACATCACAAGACGATAGATTTCTGTTCTCAAATACAGACTTCCGTAATCCGTGTAAAATAGAGGTCTATGCCCTTTTAGTTCAAGGTCCGGCCTAATTGCCATGTAATCTCGTAGTGTTTCCGCCGCATCTTCTGACAGATAAACCATTGCTGTCTTTCCGCCTTTGCCATCGCGAACCTTCAATGACAATCTCTCAAGATTTACATCCTCCATATCCAGATTGCATAATTCAGATGCTCTTAAACATCCATAAAATGCAGCTTTAAACATTGCAAGATGCTTTATATTATTTATTTGATCAAATATCTTTGACACTTCTTCAGATGTGAAATAATATGGAATTGTGTTTGATCTCTTCAAGAATGGAAATTTAATATCTTGTCCTAACATTTTATGAAAATTTTTCATTGCAAAGCAGGTATTATTGATGGTAGAACGAGATAGATCTCTGTCCATCAGTGAATCCCTAAAATTTTGTGCCATTTCTGGAGAGGGCTGTTTCTTGCCGCAAAATTCAATATACCTACCTGCCCTTGCCAAATAATCATCAATGGTGCTTTGCCTCGCACCTATATCTCTAAGGTAACGCTTAAATTGCTTTAGCTTGCTGTCCTTATCCTTAGCTGGAAGGTCCCATGATATCTCTAACTTCTGCTTCATCTTCATACCTCGCGAGGCAGTCATTGGCCGGACTTTTATGCGTTTTAATTATTCGGCCTATAGAATCGACATCAATAGGCCATATTCATGGCATTAATCTCCTCATGGAGTTGAGGGCCCTGTCGCGCAGGCGTTCGCGGGTTCGAATCCCGTCTCCCGCATAAATCATTTTTGAAAGAAATTATTTAAAATCGCTTATTCCGTTCATTCTGATAGGCAGCTTCTGGCTGACCATGCAGCCTTCTGTCTAGCTCGCATTATCCTGCGCCGCCTCCATGCAGGGCCCGCCCGCCTGTGCCTATACCTGATACTCGACGTGCTGAGACTGGTGCAGTTCACAAGCGGATGATTTTTAACCAGGGTGATGTGATTGCCACTGGCGCCCCTCGCTCACCAATAGTGATATGATTCTGAAGATCCCATGCGTTCGAGCGGAGAGATACAATGAGATTTCGCAGCAGCATAACTTTGGCATTGCTCTGTGCCTTGATAACCACCTGCGTAGGAGCGGCGCAGGGCACGGTGGTCATCAATGAGGTGGAAGCCAATCCGGCGGGAGATGAAAGCGTCTTCAAGACCGCCATAACTGCCTGGTTTGAGCTTTATAATAACGATGATAAAGATGTGGATATCAGCGGATGGAGCATAAAAAATTCAGAGGGCAGATCTATAACCCTTCCCCAGGGCGCAGTCATCCGAGGCCTTGATTATTATGTGCTGGATGCGAAGCCAAAATGGCTGGCTCAAACCGGCGAGGTTCTGGTGCTGACCGATGCCGGCGGAGCAGAGGTGGACCGGACAGCCGTTCTCAGCGACGAAGAGGATAACGAGATGGCCTGGACAAGAGATCCGGACGGAAGGGACACCAACGGCACGGACGACTGGAAGTTCCTGGCCAACAGCCGCGGATTTTGATGGGATACGAGACGTCGCTGGAGCTGGCCTGGGATGAGCTGGAGGGGCTGGCTTTGCGGGATTGCATCATCTCCTTCCTGGGAGAAGATTACCAGGTGAGAGCAAAAGAAAGAGCAGTGCTGCTGGCCGGTGGCGCGCCTGCCGGGCAGATGGATGCCGTGCTCATTCTGCACTACCTGATCGGGCTTTTGGGGCACGGCTATCGCCCCAGTGGCGAGTGGATCTCCTTCAAAGAGACCAGGGACGGTAACCTTTTTTGGCCCGCTTTTCAGGAGAGCGCCATAAAACCGCTGGTGCAGAGCTTTCTTTGTGACCCGGAGGGCCTGGTGCGCAATTTGTCGATTCGCCTGGGCGGCAGGATGGTGGAGGGCGGGGATGTGGCGTTCGAGGTGGCCGCATTTCCCGGCGTATTCGTGAGGCTGGTATTCTGGAAGGGGGAGGAGGAGCTGCCGCCCGAGGCGAGCCTGCTCTTTGACCGGGGTCTGACGGAGATCTACAGCACTGAGGATGTGGCGGTGCTGCTGCTGGCGGTGGTGCAGAAAGCAATAGAGTGAAACCTATTTTGGCAGGAGTAGATATCTATTCGAATCAAGCATTATCATAAAACATGCGACAGGTCATAATCTACCCCGGAGAAGACGGCTACTTTGTGGCAGAAGTGTCCGGTCTTTGGGCTGCATCAGCCAGGGAAAAAGCAAAGAGGAGGCGCTACTGAACATCAGGGAAGCTATCCGGGTCTACATTGCAGATTTGCAGGATGATAAAATTTCAGTTCCGGAAGAGAACTTGATGTCCTTGTGTCAGTAGTATGAGCAGTTTTTCTCGGGATGTGTTAACTGATATATTACTACCACTATTCCAAATATTCATAATGCCGATATCCCTGATGGTCGATCCCCACCAGAGCAAACTCGTCCCTAGGCGGCAGCATGCTCTTTTCCTTCTTCCCTTCATGAAGCAACTCATAATCCTGCAAAGAGATCTGCGTTCTCTCCGCCAGCCTTTGCATCAGACCTCTCAGGGGCACAGATTCAGCCTGCGGCTGGGCTATGGCCGAGAAGAAGAGGGCCGAGCAGCCGCTGCCGTAGGCTCCGAAGCACAGTCTTTCTCCAGCATGAATTTTCTGCATTTCCAGCAGGCTTGCCAGGCCCAGATAGATCGATCCGGTGTAGATGTTTCCGATCTGGCGAGAGAGTGTGGCTGTATCCTTGACTTTGGCCTGATAGGCTTGCAGGAATTGCTTTGACTTTGCGAAGCGCCGGGCGTAGTCCGCCTCTGCAGCCTGATACTTTTCGGGATCTTCATAATCCTGGCCCTCAGGCGCCAGACCCAGTTCCTGCTCGATCTCGCTGCATCTATGGCTTTCTCTCCAGTCGTGCTGCAGGATGGCAGCAGAAGCGTACTCGACCATTCTGGGATAGGGAATATGAAAGAGAAGATGATCCACGAAATCGGTAACGCATTCGCCCGCGCCGGGAGCTATCGCCCCCCGTCGCAATGCTCTGGCAGCAAATGAATCAAAGGCTCCTCGCATGGCATCCAGATAGCACTGATTGCTATGCTTTCCGTTTACAACCGCAGTAGTGCAGCCCATGGGCCGAAAGAAGTCGTTCTCGTCCCTGGTGAAGGAGCCGTAGATCTGCTCCAGGGCCAGCAGCCGGGGATTCTTCTTTACCAGCAGAGCCACGCTGCCTGCTCCCTGGGTGTACTCGCCTGCAGAGGCGAGAGGGTACTTGGCCACATCAGAGGCGATGACAATGCCCACCTTGCCTTCCTCATCAGCTGCAGCCCAGTAGCTGAGGCTCTCAAGGGCGAAGGTTGTGCCGATGCAGGCCGCCTTGAACTCGACGGTGCTGCATTCCTGGAAGGAGCCCTTCCCGTAGATCCGCTCCAGCATACCGATGACATAGGTCCCCAGGGCCTTGGCCTCGTCCAGAGCCGACTCCGTTCCTACGTATATCTTGCCGATCTCTTGCGGACGAAGGCCCGTTCGTCGCATCAGATCCAGAAGAGACATGGCCGCCATAGTGGCTGCATCCTCATGCGCGTCGGGTACGGCCATACGTTCGATGCCGATTCCCTTGATCAATTTGCCAGGATCTATGCCTCGATTCTCAGAAAACTCCCCCGCCAGAGGAAGAAAGAGCCTGGGCACATAAACAGATAGATCATCGATTCCCACGGCCTCATCTGCGGGCACATTCTTTGTAGGCATGTCTTCAATACTCCTGCTCGATATTTGCCATCTCATGCTGCCGGCTCATGCCTGGCTGGATATTATTTCAGGTTTTTGCTTGCCTCCTTAGGAAAATATATCAATGAGAAACGCCTACTATGGATCAGAATTTGAGGAGTGGTGAGCAATATGACAGACGGAGATGTATACAAAATAATAGAACTGGTCGGAACTTCCAAAACGAGCTGGGAAGAAGCAGTCAAAACCGTTGTTGACAGGGCCACTAAAAGCCTGAGAGACCTCCGCATTGCCGAAGTCAAAGAGCTGGATGTCCGCCTGGAGAACGGAAAGATCGCGGAGTACAGGGCCAAGGTAAGGCTCTCCTTCAAGTACGAGGGAGATGATTAAATTTAGATAAATATATATTTTTAAATCTAACTACCTTTGGTATTTTTCTCTCCTTTTGGCACTACCTTGATCTCGAAGAGTTTCGGCCACAGTTTTCCCGTCACGAAGAGCCTATCTTCTAGCGCATCGTATGCAATGCCGTTCAGGACATCCACTTTGCTGCCCTGAGTATCGCTTTCCTGCAAGATCCCCTGCAAATTTATTTTGCCTTTTACCTCGCCGCTCTCAGGGGAGATTATCGCTATCCAATTTGTAGGCCAGACATTGGCATAGATCTGCCCTTTAATATATTCCAGCTCATTTAGGCCTCGCAGCGGGCTGCCGTTATTTGTGACCAATATCCGCCCTTCTTCCGCAAAGCTCTCGGGATCGAGAATATGCAAAATGTCTGTGCCATCACTCATGATCAGGCTCTTGTTGTCGGAGGTTATGCCCCAGCCCTCCGTCTGGTAGCTGAAGTTGCCAATCTCAGTCATATTCTCTTTGCCGTAGACCAGTCCCAAGCCCGACTGCCAGGTGAGCTGAATGATGCGATCCTTCCAGATAGCTATGCCCTCTCCGAATAGGTTGTTCTCCAGGTGCTTCTGATCCAGAACACGGCCGGTTTGCAGTTCGACGCGGCATAGCGTTGATCGCCCGTAAAGCCCCGTTCCTTCATAGAGCACTCCCTTATCATAAACCAGGCCTTGAGTGAATGCCAGGCCGCTATGTGGATAGACACTGATGATTTCGAAGCCGAAGACGGGGACCGTTCCTTCCTGGACTAGATTAGGGCTGCCCTGCGCGGCAAATAGCATGGCCGTCAAGAGGAGAATAGACACTAGCGCTAGGTAAATTAATCGTGGTGATTTGGCTTTTTTTATCAGCGATGTAATCATCTTAGGCATAAATTAAAGAGATCTATGGGCTTGGGCTTTAAGAAATTTTCCTCGATTGATCAGATAAGATCTTGAGACGCAAAGACCTATATGTAAGAAATCAATATTATGGGGTCGACAGGTGGTTTTAATGGAAACGGCTTCCTGCAAAATATCCATATTAATGGCCGATATCACCACGCTCAAGGTCGACGCCATAGTCAACGCCGCCAACAACTCTCTTCTGGGAGGCGGGGGTGTGGATGGTGCTATCCACAGAGCTGCGGGCCCAGAACTCTTGGAGGAATGCCGTCGCATCGGAGGCTGCCCGACGGGCGAGGCTCGTATCACCAGGGGCTACCATCTTGCTGCAAGATGGATCATTCATACAGTAGGCCCCATCTGGCGAGGCGGAGGCAACGGGGAAGATGATCTATTGGCCAGCTGCTACAGGAACTCTCTGGTCCTGGCAGAGCAGTATGACATAAAGAGTATAGCTTTTCCGGCAATCAGTGCCGGGGTTTATGGTTTTCCTATGGATCGGGCCTGCCGCATTGCCTTTAGTGAGATGAATGCATTCCAGGATAAAAGCAGCGGAATCAAGATCATCGCCGTCTGTTTTAGTAATGGCGCCAGCCGCTGCTACCAAGATGTCTTGCGAGGGCTCTGAATTCTAGGTTTTTAAGTCAGCTCACAAAGTATATGCCTATCGCCACTATGAGGAACGAAATTCCCTTTTGTTTCAAGGAACACCAATCTGTCTTTTCATTCATCACTTTGGCCAACTTCGGCATGAGAACTCCCAGGCCCAGGATGATGATCACAGTCATTATAGGTTGAAGCGCTCCGATGCTTGATACCAAGGTAACCGAACCGATCGCATAAGCAAAAATGGAGAATATAATCCCTAAGAATTGGAAGGTCTCCTCCGAGATCAAAGCTCCCACGGCCGAGCCACCCTGACTGAAGAAGCTCTTCACCTCGTTGCGGATGGACGAGATGCCCATGAGGGGCAAGACCACTATCATGCTACCCAGAGATGACCAGATGTAGAGATTCCACTCATCGATGGAGATGAGTAGATACTTGAGGGAAAGATAATAGACGGCGGTTATGACCCAGTATGACAGAAGAGGTTTGATCGCAGGAGATAGGGAACTGATAAATGGCTTGTGTTGCTTGTTATATAAGCTACTGCTAATAGAGCTATTACTGTATAAATCACTGCGATCAGATCCATTTTTTTTGTGGGATATCAGCAAAGTGCCAACGAGAAGTAATATACCACCTGCGCAATGTTTTAGCTCCAGAACTTCTCCTAAAAGAAGGACAGAGCCTATGAATACAAATAACGGATACACATATTCCAGTGCAGACACTCTCGATATTTCTTCCAATTTGAGGGCCTTCATGTAAAAAAAGCAGGGGAAGACCTGCAAGCTTCCGAAGAGAAAAGCAAAGATGGATTGCGGGTATACAAAGTCTGCGCCTGTTATCAAAAACACCGGAATGGTAAAGAGCTGTGAGGCTAATATCTGGCATACGATGTATGCATTGGAATCGTCGGTATAGGTGCTGAGCAGAAACTTATCCAGTAATCCGGCAACAGAGAAAAAAATCGTTCCCAAGAATGCGAATGCAAACCATTCCAGTTCAAATCCCTCCCTTATTTAAGGTAATCTAAATATGTCTATTGATGCCGTTTATCATTTCTTATCAATAACTGTTTTAATCAATTTGATATCAATGTCATACTAGATATACTTATTCAATTTTCTATTTATGAGACATCATCAATTAATAAATTTTTTATATAAGTTAAATCTTATTAACATTATTTGCCATTATATGTAATAATTATGGAAAAGCAATAATGAATATTTTTACAAAAGTTCTTCGTTTCGCCATATATATTATATATTTTCCTTAAACATGCAAATTATGCAAACAATATATGAAAAATTCTTTTTAATTGTAATGCTATCTTTCCGACTCATATTCGCCCCGCGCATTATATAATTGTGGAAAGGCGCAAACGAGTTCAACTAACTAGATCGTCCAGAGTCCTTCTGATGTGCAGCAGCCTTGAGTGCGAGCTTTCGCGTGATCGTGCTAGTGCAGCCGGCCCTAATTAAGCCATAATATTATTTCTTTGATCATTTTTGGGCAACAATTATGATGGAGTATGAACCGTCCACATCCTCGACTGTTGGATAGGCCGCAACATAAGAGAGCCATCGCATCATCTCTGGCATATGCATTGTCGGCTCGTCAGCAAGCTTTCGGACAATTCGTTTGGCATTGGACAGTTGCTGCTCTCTTCGAAAGAGCGCTTTGGACCAGGACTGGCCCAGTCGGTGAATCACCCGCATCTCATTTTGTGCCACAAGCCTGGAAAGCGACCCAAAATTAAACCAATGCTTGTGGGCCTTGTTCCTGGGAAGACCGCTACTATCACCGGACTCGGAAAGGACGTTGGGAACCGAGCAGATAAAAAAACCGCCTGGCTGCAGGATTTTTGAGAACTGGGCCACGGCTTGAAAGGGATCGAGCAGATGCTCCAGGGTCTCGAAGCTGATTACAGCCGCAGCGCTGCCAATTTTTATTTCGGGGTACAATTCCTCTTCATCTAGGTTTTTATCGAGAAAATGCAAGTTTGGCTTTTTGAATCTCTGGCGGGCGGATTCCATCAGAGCCCGATTTCCATCAACGCCAATAACCATTTTGGCCACGCCGCATAGCTGTGCAGCTCCGTATCCCAGACCGCAGGAGATATCAGCCACAAGATCCGGCTTATGCGACTGGAGAAAATCAGCAGCAAAAAGGTATCGACCCAGGTACTCGGCTTTGCGCCAGAGGTTGGAATCGTTGGCATCAAAGGGATCTATCTGATCAATACCGTTTCCGCTATACGCCGAATACGAGGACATGCGATCATTATTTATTGATTGGGCTTTAAAACTATTACTATGAAGGTTCTTGCAATAAACGGCAGTCCTCACATGGATGAGGGAAATACGGCCATGATCCTCACACCCTTTCTGGAGGGCATGAAGGAGGAGGGCAGCGAAGTGGAAGTGTTTTACACCAGGAAACTGAAAATAGGGGCCTGCAATGGGGACATGAGCTGCTGGTTTGTGAATCCAGGCACATGCGGCCAGAAAGACGACATGCAGATGCTCGCACCCAAACTGAAAGAGGCGGATGTCATTGTCTGGGCCAGTCCGGTTTACTATGCCGGCCTTACAGGTCCTCTGAAGAACCTGATGGACAGACAACTGCCCATTCACGTGCTGGGCAGTCTGGGGGCAAAGAAGCAGAAGATCGCTCTCGTCTCCACCTGCAGTGACTGGGAAATGTCCATGTTCGATCCTCTGCTCATGCAGATGAAGGCCATCTATAGCAGGCCGGACGGCAGCAGTAGCTTTGTCGGAGCCCTGCTTCGTCCCATGGCGGAAGGAGTCAAGGAGATGCTAAAGGCAGGGGAGATAGGATTGGTGGACGGCATTTTCCGTGCTGCCAGAGATGCAGGTCGCCAGCTCGCGAAAGAAGGCATGATCTCGGAGGAGCTGCAAAAACAGGTAAGCAAGGAGCTGATGCCTCGCGATGCCTACTACAAGGCCGCCCAGATGATGATGGAGCAGGCGCAAAAAGAGATGAAAAAATAGAAAAAACAGAGCCCGATTTTTTTTCTCAGTTCTCCTGGGGTCGGATCACCATAACCGGGCTTAATGCCTGTCGGGCCACGTCAAAGGTAGTGCTTCCCACCTGAATCTGCCGGCTCCAGCTCTTCCCCTGAGAGCCCATCACAATCAGGGAGACATTCTGGCTTTTGGCCAAAGAGAGAATCTGCTCCGCAGCATGGCCCAACAATACATGAACCGTTATCTTTCTGCCCTGAGCAGCCAGCTCAACGCGCAGCAGGTTAAGTTTCTTTGCTGCCTCATCGAAGTCGTCCTCTTTGGAGATCGCATGCACCAGCAAGATCTCCCGCATGCCCGGCAGATCTTTGGCAATTGATATTGCCCTCTTCGCAGCCGCGGAGAAGTCTGAGGTGAGCAACACTCGAGAGAATATGTTCCGGCAGAACATCTCATGCTCTCCCTCTTTGCCGTCCTCCAGGATCTTGTGGCGGATGATGAGCAGATCCGTTTGGCCCTTTCTCAGCACCTCGGTGGAGACGGATCCCAGGAGCATGCCCTCTATCAACCCTTTGCCCTGTGCGCCCATACAGATGAGTGAGGCCTTCTCCTCCGCCGCGGTCTTGACAATGGCCTCGCCCACGCTGCCTCCTTCTACGATTTTCAGCCCCGGTCCCGGTTGCAGCCTCTTCATATCGACCCCGTCCGCCCCGCTCATCGGCTCAACAATAATCTTTAAAATCGGCCGGACAGAGAGCACCTTCTCGCCCAGATGAGAAAGATGATCGGCCTGCTCGGCAAGCCTGGTCTCTGCCTCGTCGATAAGAGAGTTGTAGCTCCATCCTTTCCTCTCCAGGTTCATAGGATTGCCGCCATCCACGACATTAAGAAGTACGATCTCTTCTATGCCCTGCATCTCTGCAAGGCACTCTTGCATCCTGTGGGCATAGCTGGAGAAGTCGGTGGGAACCAGAACTTTTTTGAACATAGTCTTTCCTCTATCCACACTTCAACTATAAAATATATCAATTTAGTGATGTATTAAAAGTACTAGTACTAAATATAGCATTCAAAACGGACAAGCACAGCCTTGCCCTTTCTCAATCGAATTTTTTGTCTCAATGGGACGATAACTGTATATGTGTCTAACCATTTAAGGTTTGTTACCTACCTCTTTTTAAGGTTCTGAGGTCTAAGTTCAGGATATCATCATGATGAGATAATTCAGAATTGCTTTTGAAACCATGAAGTTCTTCAAAATCTGCGCATAATTCGCGAACTTGGTTAAGAATAGGATCTTACGAGACATTCAAGACTACTTCGTTAACGATATTAATGTGCTTTGTTCAATAAAATTCTACCTCATCCTATGTATTTTCCTTCAGCGTCCTATAATTCTCAGCATCAAATTCCGAAGCATCTCTTCCAGTATCCACTTGCCAGAGAATATCATATCCGATCTCCATGCCCGTAACCAGAGGTAACCCACGTTTCAGATATGCCTGTACACCTTCGCGAAATAGTTCCCCCTGCTCAACCTGCGGTAAGTAGCACTTCATCATGCGCATTAACCCCTCGATTAGATTTGAGCATGTCTATACCTATGGCTTTATCATAACACGTTTTTCAGGATATGCGATCTTGCTTCGTGTGCTAATGAAAGATTCGTCTAAGTCGGCTGCCATCTGTTGCGCGAGGGCAATAGGAATGCCCATGATCATCAGCTCTGGAGGCAGCCAAGGGTTCCCGGTTGGGTCGGTCGGACCAACATAGGCAGAATTCATTGGCGCATTCTCGGCCATGCCGGCTGGAAAAGTGATCATCATAGAACAGGTAGACCCCGCTGGTATTATCGTCTTAAAGAATGTGTCCGAGCTGTTGAACTGCGCCAGGCCGCACAAATTCCTGATCTGCTCACTGCCCGCGAAGAGGATAACAGACCTGACCTTATCCGGCGCAATATCATCAACACATGGCCCAATGACTATGTATTTGCCTGGCGGGGTGACTTTCCCGGCGCGTTTCCTCTGCTCTTCAAACAGCCCCGGTGTAGCCTTCAGATGCTATGCCATGCCCCCAAGGAAATCCGGCATGCTCACTGTCACAAAGTACTTCCGTTTAGGGTGAGGTTCATTGAATCCCATCCAGACCGTTTCGCCGGGCAGCACTGGACGTGGTTTGCATCTACATATAACGGCGGTGTTTCCGCGTAAAGAGCCGCAGTAAAGACTGCTTTTGCTATACAACGATCTATAGCGTAAGATGACATTGCGCCTTGTGGTATCTCATCTGTGCCATAAACACAGAGTGGACGCAGCTTCAGCCTGCCTGCCATGACAAGATTTCTCCCAACTCATCAAAACCCTAACATATCTGACCCTCATAATAAGATAGTTTTTGGAGATGATTATGTTTTGCTCACACACTTAACTTAACGCAGCTCATTGATGATATCATCTCATTTGGCAGGATTCCATGCAAAATCCGCCTTCAGGCTGATTGCATTGAGTTTAGTGCTGGCTGCTGGCGGTGGAATCATAGCATATATTATTGCCTGGATTGCGGTCCCGAATGATCCAGAAGATCAATATCCCGTCCCCATTCAATAATTTATAATCCCAGCCCACGCTTCTGAGCGACCTATGCCTTGGCGGCATGATCATATGATTATTATACTGATTTCATCGGCGGGGATGAGGTCCTAGCTCCCTGATGCGACCAAACTAGCTTGCGTCATGCCGTAACCGGGTAACCAAAAATTCAGCATACTACCTTGGATATCTCTCCTTATAAGCAGTTTAATAATTTTCAATTACTGAGTTACATGCAGAAATAAGGCGAAATAGGGGTTCTTGGGCTAAAATAACCACCATTTCGCGTAATTAGAATGTAACCAGAAGTAGCCAACAAGTAGCCCACTGGCCAGATGATCGCAACTTCACTGTGTTGGAGGTGTGCCGGGCCTTCACATCCTTCCAGCTAATGACCATCCTGGAGGAGAACCACCATAGCTTCCTGATCATTGAGCAAGATCCCTTGCTCTAAGAGGATGCCGGAGAAATGTTGAAGCATCTGGCCTAGGCCTCAGGCAGACCTCCTGGGAAGCCACCATCCTGCTCTACGCGCCGGCGTTGGATCCTCACCTGTAGAAGATGACGGAGCTGGCTAACCCTGGTGTTCTGGATCTACAGCGAGCAGGCTCCGGCCAAAGTCAGGAAGGCCGAGGCGAAGATGCCTCCGGGAGCGCAGAGGACGCTGGAGGCATACTCATAAGGTAGGCCCTGGAGGCTGCGGGGAGCGATCGAGGCCAAGCCGATGGCAAGCTAGGCCCAGGAGCTGGAGACGGCCAAGGAGACCCTTGCGGAGGTGTTCCACGCCCTGCCCGGCGAAGTGGAGGAGATGATCCCGAGGAGGCTGGAGGAGAGTAGGCCAGGGGAGCCCTAACATAGTTATGCATGAATGAGCGTCAAAAGTATTTCATGAGGCCTATCGTCCACACTAAAATTGATTGATATGAAGAACTGGAATGTGCTAATGGTAGTAATCCTTCTGTTGACTGCGACGGTTTTCGTCACACATTTGGCTTTGGCAAAAGAAGAATCGATAGGTTTGGCCAATGAATCATTAACCACCTCATCCAATAAGACAGAATTCGTCTCATTTGTTGAGTCCGCGGTCGCCTATGCCCAAGAGAACGGCAAAGATAAAGCACTCGATGAGTTCAGCAATAAGACCGGTTTATTGTCCGCAGAGATCTCTACATTTATGCCTATGACTTCAATGGAACTAACATTGCACATCCATTCAAACCCAATTGGATAGGGAAGAACAAGTTGAGCGAGACTGATTCCAATGGCGTTCCATACATCAGGAACCTGATAAACGTCGCTAAAGAAGGGAAAAGTTTTACTTACTTCATCTTCTCGAACCCTGCTCACGGTAACAGAGATGCGTTCAAGATTGGCTAAGTGATGAAAGTGGACGGCAATTCGTGGCTGGGATCTGGAATCTACATATCATGTTCGTGATAGGTAGCTATTTCCTTTTGATAGGCGAACGAAGGGTATAACACGAATCTGCCCTGCATTCGTTTCTCTTTGCAGCCTCCTGGTCCTCCCGGCGGGTCGCGGGTGCACGGGCGGCCTTCTGCAGGGCTCGTGCATCACGGGCCAGCTCCCGAGCGGTCCTCTGCTAGGTCTGGCGGCGGTCGCCAGCGGGGGTGCTGTGCATGGGAGATGGTTCTATGACATTTTACTTAAAACTCTCCATAATGTCATAGAACTACGTGAGAAAGAGATGCGCTGAAACTTATGAGTCTTTCATAGTACTATGTGCAATATCCCATAATCTGCGTTGGTGGTCGAAAGACACCTGGGCGAGAAAATAGATAAATAATAGCCGGACTGGCGTCCGGGCTCAAGCAGTAATCTTGGTCTTGGCGATGTACTCGATCAGCTCCGAGCTGATCCTGGCCGTCTTATGAATCTGATCCGCCACATCGTCTGCGGATGCGCCGTTGGCGGCCAGGTGCGAAGTATGTCCAGGAATACTAATGCAGGAGCATGAAGCTACTGCTGATTGGCTACGATCTTGACATTGTTAGTGGCTGCTGCGAATCCGAAAGCCATACCCTCCCTATTTCCGACTGTGATCTGATCTACATTGACCTTGATGCAGGTATCCTTGCAGTTGAATAAAGTGGTCTCGTCGTCTACTTCATAACTGCAGGGTGCACACTCACCGGAATCCTGGTTCTTCTTGATCTCCAAGTTATTTGTAGCACTGGCTAGCGGGGTCTTTTGCCAAATATTGCCAAATGCCAATGCCTTGTCATTGCCCACAACCAGAGTGTCGATATTGGTGTCTTGAGCCTCCGGGAACTTGACAAGGGATCCTTCTGTCTCAAAAATCCCGGTTCCGAGAATATCCACGCCGCCGCTTCCAGCCAAGCCATAAGTAACCTGCGCCATAGCAGGAATGGATAATATGGCTATAGCCAATGCCAATACAATGCCTATTTTTTTGATAATCTCACCCCATAACTTATTTACCCTCACTGTGCACCCATATTATAAATATTTTTTGTATGTTAACAATCTATGTTTGATCGGTAGATACGGTGGAGATGGGCTATGGCCAATGTCCTGCATGGCTGGCATCCATCTAGCGTTCCATCATATTTGTTTAATACATTTAAAAAATATTAGCTTTCAATAATTCGCTAAGCGACTGGCAACTAATATAGCTTTTAGATAGTTCGTTGTAATAATTATCTTCCTGCTAATACAAGGGCGCCGAGTACAACAAGAAGAAGTTCCCTGGTCTCGTCTACAGAGTCAAGGCTCCCAGATCTGCTTTTCTCATATTCACTGCCGGCAAGGTAGTATGCACCAGATCCAAGAACATCGAGGATGTTGAGAATATCAATCTGGAGCCCGAGATCCACATTCAGAATGTTGTGGCCTCCACAGATCTGAAGACTGACTTGAACTTAGACGACGTCGCCCTAGGCCTGGAGAACATCGAGTACGAGCCAGAACAGTTTCCGGGGCTAATTTACAGGATCAAGCAGCCTAAGGTAGTAGTGCCCATCTTCAGCTTCGGCAAACTGGTGATCACGGGCGGCAAATCGCCGGAGGATTGCGTTGAATTTGAAGGCGCACGAATCGTCAGGATGCAGCTTGAGAACATGTGGCTACTTTGACTCCTCCTTGAATCTTTCTCTCAGTCTATTCTTTAGCCTGCTGATATTTGAGTCTAGGACTTTTTAAAGGGATATAGGCATTTAGAGGGACAACATTCCCTGGGTATTTGACATAGAGTGGACCCCATGAGGGATTTTTGTCATGTAAAGTTTTTAATATATTAATCATGCGCGTAAAGAGCATAGGTACTTCTATTTCACCTTGAAGCGCCTCTACAATAGCAGCTGCTACAACATGGGCAGCATAAACATCTTTGGAATATATTTCTGGCAAGGGCTCAGTAGCCTTCAGGATTGATCGAACTTGCCTAACTAGATTCTCATCATCATCGTGCCAGTTCTGGATTTCGCCGAGTGCATGATTCCCCAAACTTTCCATCTTTGTCTGTACCAAACAATTAGCTGCTATTAGGGCCGACTTTTTTGCATCTTCTGGAGTAATTACGCTGTTTTCTCCGAGCTGAATCGTATCAAGATCTTTGTCAGTCTCAGCTTCGATAGCCGTTGCCCATCTATTTGCCTTGCTAAAATTTAACAGACTTACGGTGGATGCGGCCAAATAACCACGAAGAATATCTGCTGGATGGGGGTCATTGCTAAGTCCAATATTCCGAAGTTGGGGTTCTCTTCCCCAGGCTGCATTTAGGGCCCGAAAATAGCCGACAAGCGCAATTCCTGCTGCTGGCCCCATATTCAGGATACCAAGTACATCGGATGCTGTTTCGTCAATCCTCGAAGCCCAGTAATCCGGCAGTGATGATGCTACATTTGCATTCTGCATACCATTCCTCAGGCATTCTCTTAATTCTTGTCTGAGACCTGTATCGGCATTGATTATATTATGTCCTGCTGATTCGTGACCAAGAGCTGCCCATGCAAAGATGCCACGCTGTGCATTTGCTATGGGTAGGTTGACTATGGCAGCCTTCACGCCGAAATTAATGGTGTTATCAACAGGCCAGGTATAAGGACCTGATTCAGAGTTGCCCCATTTGACAAGAGGAGCAATTATCCCTATATCTGGTGGTTTGATATCTCTTCTGTCTTCCGCGGAAAGAAATCCATCATAGAGGTCGCTCACAACCTCTTGTAGGGCATCGGTTGCTTTTTTATTATAATCTTCTTCATGCAGAAGAATTGCTTGGGCAATATCCAGCATCAAACAAGCTTCGCCTTCTCTATTTGGATCTCTCAAAAGGACCTGGCTGAATCCGGCCTCACCGAGAACATTTAGGGTGCTAACATAGGGCTCAACAACATTTTCGCGATAAAGAGGTGGGTGCTTTAATCGGGATGCATCTAGCCTCTTTTGCAATATGCCGAAATTTGAGGGCTCACTGGGTCCCATATTCTTATCCTGAGTCGCTTGCAGTGCATCTAGGATGCAACTATCAAAGTTTCGGAAATAAATGATCTCTCCGGTAAAACCTATTTGGTTGAGCATTGTTCCCATCCGCATTATGCAATTAGTTAACTAATAAATAAATGAAGTTAATGTTATTTAAGACTTTAGTTGGATTTGTTTAAAATCTGGAGTCCAATTGATTCTGATGCTGGCGTCAAATAGACTCCACGAGTTTAGGAAATTTTGCGAGCTTTGGTTCCATTTTTTTTATAGTCTGAGATGTCGTAGAATTTTTTGGCCCGCTCCTTTCTGGTCTTCACCGGAAAATAGAATAAAATAAAGTAAATAAATTATAATTACAATTCGTCTGGCGGCTCCAGTCAGCACCTCTGGTAAGAGATTATAAGTTCATAGATGTAGGATGGCTTGGCCGCCTAGATAGACCTCACATAACCTCGGGGGATGCATAAACTTTAGGGGTGATCTACATAGACGATATGTGCGCACTTAATATTAGATATATATAAATGGAAAGGAAGGGTGGAGCCGGCAGGGATTTTGGGCATATTAAAAATTTAGGCTCCAATAAATAGTAATAGTTTTAAGTATTTAAATCTAATTAAATTAGCTTAAGCAAATTATGGGCAAAAAATAACAGTCGTAGTGATATTGTTAATAATAATGGTCGCTTTCAGTCACAACGGAAAGAGGATAAAACGTAATTTTTTTGCCAAGAACCTTGTACATAGAGATATTTTCCATACTATGCTCTAGTCAATTGCCGGAAAATCCTTTTTAACTATTACGAGCATTATGAGTAGTATGATCTCTCTTACAACCATTTCGGTAGATATCTTGAAAGCCTCCACTATGCAGATTTCCATGTGGAGATGGGAGATGAAAATGATCGCTAAATACGGCTTTAACTGGGGATATGACGAACTCAGGGGGCGGTATTAAGGTCAGTCGCAAAGCCGGAGTATGAAAACAATATCGAAAATGCCTTGTAAATTATTGTGGAAAGGGGCATTTTCGAGGAAGTTAGTCTTTTTTTATACGAAGCCCATTCGCCAAGTACCATATGCTATATTATTATATATATATATTTATTTTGTTTGTTGGCTGTTGCTTTGCTTTTCATTTCGGAAGATTTGCCCAGAATTAAGATTGCTCCGCTGCGATTTCTTCCGCGAACGACCACTCATAGGTTGCTATTTTATTTTTCCAGTAAATATTATACCAAAATTTATGCCCATTTACATTTTGTTTGCGAACACATACTACAAATCCCCATTTTATGAGTTTCCTTAAAATACTAGAGAGACCGCGCTCTGCCTTGATCCAACCAGCATATGATGAGATCTCTAACCCTATTTCTTGAGCAATCTCCCGCAAAGACTTAGCTTCCCCTTCGCGAGAGGATAGAACAGCCATAATCTCCTCCTGATTCATGATTGTTACCTTTATTATAAATTATCTTTTTTGATATTTAAATTTTTTGTTAAAAAATATGATTCCATAGTGCGCATAGATTTACAGGATACGAGCTTACTGCCAAAATTGAAATCATTTATGTCCGGGTTTTTGTGGAGATTCGCGATTATAATCAGATCTCAAGTATTTAGTGGGAGGAAAAATAAATAGAATATGCAATCAATATCTATATATTATTAGAAAATTTGGCATAGAATTTCAGTAGTATGTTATATATGTTTTATTGAATATATATATATAGGATGGGTGCTATAACGTAGTTAAACAATAATGAGCCATCGCAAAAACGTCGGCCATCCTTTAATTATTGGAAGATTCATTAGTATTTAAATGCTGATCGCCTAAGCCAATTTTTGCGGAGACTCAAAAGTAGATATCGATATAGGGAGAAATAGAATATGAAGGGAGCGGCAATAGTGGCACTGCTAGCAGCTATCCTCCTAGGAAGTTGCAGCATAGCACTGGCAAATCCAACATTGGTACCACCAGTGCAGTACGAACAGTTCTGTGAGGCACAAAAAGTGTCTGGAACGGGAATTATCGATGTCAGTACATCGATAATTGACAAAAAGATTGCACTTGAATTCTGCTGTGTTGATTAATTGAATCTACGACCTTAGATAAAATAAAATTTTTTTATTAGACTTCATAGTTAGTTATACGCTCAAAATTATACTATAAAACGCGAGCATCCTACGTACTTCATTAAACATTTGCTGAGTAGAGGTCGCTCTCACAGTCTCGCCAAAGATTCGCTTAATCGCCGAAAAGACGCTTTCAGCAGCCCATCTTCGTCCATATTGATGCGCTATCCGCCAGCTATTATAACCATACTTCTGGAACTGTAGAACCGATTCAGCCCTTAGAGATCCGGCTTTGACAATCGCGTTCTTCCTTATTTTTATTCCTGGAAGGTTTACTCCTTTTTCTTTTAGGAATTTGAACACCTCTTCTTTGTCATAAGCGCCATCCATCAAAGCATCGTCTAGCTTGATCTTTTCGAGAAGCGGCTTCGCCATTTCATGATCGGTAGTCCTTTCATCAGTTATCTCGAAAGTTACCGGCTTTCTCGTTTTGACGTCTACCGCGATATGCACTTTGATCCAACCTCTGCGTTCGACGCCATGCTTTTCTCTCATCCAATCTCCTCGATTGGTAACCTTCATACCGGTTGAATCAACAGCTACTACAATGTCGTTTTCTGGTATTGGAACATTAAGCTTAATCTTCGTGATCCTCTGCCATAATGTCGTGTAATCTGCTGATCTCAATTCCGGAATAAATCCACTCAATGCCTGCAGATAGCCCTCCAGTTGGCGATAGGGAAGATGCAAAAATGTGTACATTAGTCCACTGAATTGAATAAACGTCTCCGGATACCTAAAAGGACGGCCATTCTTGCCTTGGTTCATATCTTCTAATTCTTTATCCCAATGTTCCAGAAAACCTGTGGAGAGATAGAACCAGCCTCTTCTAACCAATTGTTCATTGTATTCTGGCCAATTCCGTTTGTCTTCATAGATCATAATTAATTAATATCTTTACTAAATATTAATAGTTAATCAACACAGCACTTGAATTCTACAACACTATGGCAGGCTGGGGGGAAATGGAACTTGACGCCGAGCATGCCTATTCACAAGATCCGGAAAAGCTCAAGAGAAATGTAACGACAGTCAATGGCGGAAACGAGTCCGGCCTGAATCTATTTGAGACAACCAAGCTAACGTATTTCAAGCGATACTCCATTGGTAGGCAGCAAGTACCTGAATTCCAAGGCGTTCTACGGAGGCATCGGGGCTAATGTCCAAGAGATGTTCTCTGTATATGAGATGGAGAAGGATGAGACATCATTCTTTGCCTCTACCACACCTTATCTACCTAAGGATGCCAGCCCGAATGACTTGATCAAGAAGCTCAAGAACGCCGGCAGAAATACCACTGAAGTCGAGAGCCTTATGGCTGCGAGCAATGAAATCTACATTCCATCGCATCTGATCTGTATCGAGACAAGAAACACATTCAATGGTACCTGGGTCACTGACACCAAGTGGCACAAGATCTTCTACAAGGACATCAAAGATCACGAGATGTTCACAGGAACATTCGAGGCCGAGAAGACCATAAAGTTCCATGAGAATCCCGTGCCCGACAAACTCCACGCACCCTGTGAGGGCATCGATTGCTAGGGAAACCTGGCAATTGTTCTCTTTTTCGATAGACATATTTAGGATGGCATCCAATGCAATTCTTTTGATTGCAAACCTAACCGAGCTCTTCGCTTAATCCAAAAAGTTCTTCAGGAAATACCGGGATATGCTAACTAAAGGGGGATATAATGGAAAATTATTATATATATCTTATGTAATTAAGTGGTTGGGGGGAAATTTTTCGATTGCAGTGTAATCGAGGGGCATCCATTTACTTGGCTTAAAACCTCTCCATTAGGGCCTAATTATAAGATCATCTTGGTCGGCTGGCATAAGATCTTCAAAGAAGAATATGATTTGTACAATAATGAGGATGCCGTGGATTATATCGATCAAAATCGAGGCACATCAAACAAGTCCTCTCGAATTGCTAAATCGAGATCCTTCGGAAGACCTTGAGTGCTAAATTTGATGACATTAGGATTTGCCGCCCTTAAAATTTGGATATTTAAATTAATAGCTCAGCGAAAGCGAACTAATATCTTTAAAAGTGTTGTTTGTTAAATAGAACAGATAACTTAGTCTCAAAAGATATTATAATAATTAAAGTCTAAATTAAATTTATACCTAAATACAAAGCAATAAACAGAGATTTAAAACTAAAACTTCAAAGATGGAAGTCGCTTTCGCGGGGAGATCTATTAGAGATTCAAAATACCATATCGTCTTCAATTTTAATAAATAATAGTGTATATCCAATGTATTTAAATATTATGCTAAAAAAATTTAATCAGCAATTTACCCCTTTATTTCCAATGGAGATTCAATGATAACCATACTTTTGAACTACAATACATATCGATGTCAAAAACATATTGATGATACATTCTAACAGTTATAAACTATTCCATCAACATTCAAAAATTAAAGTTTAATAACAATTATATCGAATGAGTAACAAACATTCATAGACATGTTTTTATAAAGAAGTATACCCGTACAACTTAAATCTTAATTTTCTGAAAACTCTTAGAAACATCAGGATTTATATTCAATATGTGCCCTCTTCTATCACGGGGATCAGGCAAAACCTCAATTAAACCTTCATCCTTGGCACACTTTAATGTTCTATAGAGCTCATCTTTACTTAATCCCATGTATGCCTTTATAGATGATGTGGTCAAAGTGCCGCCATAATCATTGATCAGCAGAATCATCGAATCAACACGTTTTTTAACTTCCTTTCCATGACTTTTTTTCTTGCTTTCTAAAACGATTATGCGCTGCCTGTCCCTTATTAGCTCCTCTCTTAGAAAGTGAATTTCAAGCCTTAGCTCCTTGACTTCATCGCGTAGTTCCTGAAAGATCGCGTTTTTCAATGAATCGGAAGAATAGGGAGGGGTATTCTCACAAGCATCCGAACTGGATGAAGTAACATCTTCGCGAGATACCTTGCTTAACACCCTGACACCTCATACTCGACATGGATCCGATAGAGTACCAAAAATATGCCGTCTAAGCAAATAAATCTTTCCGTAATTACTTATAAAGTTAATTCAAGTAAAGTTTTATTGATCCCATTAAATTTATTTTAAATACTGATTTATATTTTTTTATGGATATTGTTTTAGCAAATCGAAATTCTGATAATCGATGTTTTTTCTAATTATAGATTTAGGAAATCTTAGGAGTGAATTGTGTATAACTAATGATCCATTTTTTAAATAATATTATTTGTTGGTATTCGGGAAAGTCGGATCTAGCCAGTTGACAATGAGGATACAGTACAAGGTATTAAAAAATAGGATCGTTCTGATGCAGAGAAGATAATATTCGGGAAGAAGTTTTATTTGACAAAAGAACGTATCCCCTGCTCGTTAACGATTTGTTTGGATTTCTGGAAGATTTGGAGAAAAATCAAATGCGATATCTAATCGATAATTTATTTTTAGTATGTAATAAACAGAAATATTAATTATAGAATTTTCTATGTGCTAAATATAGAGAATAATACGTTTTAATGATAACTATTTTAGTAAACTTTTTATAGATTGAAAATGCATTATAAAAAGTGAAGTTGACAATTCAAAATTAGCGTCTGAGAGATAAGAGAAATAATGGCAATTTCCAGAGGAGGATTGAAGGGAGGAATAGGATATTAGTTTCGATCATGAACAACTTACCGTTTACTATCCAGGTGAACAGGAGTTCATACAGGTAGATGAAGAAATTGCGCTTCTTCTCCAATCACTTTGGGAGGCTAAAATAAGAACCTGCAATTCTTGCCAAGAAAATGAGCCTGGTATAATTTGGATCGAATTTTATTCCATGAGAGATGTAGAGAGGCTCCTCACAATTATGATTAGATCTCTCGGGGACCGGATTCAGAAGCATCCCGAGATTAACGATTGGCTGTGTTACAGAATATTGGGTCATGAAGGCGAAAGGCTCACACCGTGGCATTTTGATGCATATCCGAATTTATCCTCAACAAAGCCTAATCAAGGAGAGATATATCCCAAAAGGATTTTCGATAGCAAGATAGAACTTTCGGTCTCAGTTCGATTTCCCTGCGAAGATAAACAAATGGTCTTCGATCTTGTTAGCAAATATCTGAGAAAAGGCCTGGACAGCTTCGCGGAATTAAGTGACAACAAATGGAATTACGTGAAACAATATATTCCTGCACAGCCTTACAGTGGGAATATAAAAACCGAAGATCGGAAAATTATTGATGGCATTCGATATGCTTTGGAAACAGGATGTCCTTGGAAAGAGGTTCCCCGCAAATACGGATCATATATTTCAATTCATACAAGATTAAAAAAATGGTCCTCTGAAGGCGTCTTGGAACCAATCCTCAACAGCATTGATAGCGACGAGGAGTATAAAGAGAGACTATCAAATTATTTGACAACGACAAGTGATCAAGTGACATCTAAGCGAAAGAGGTCGACAAATAGCATGGTGTGCGCAACAGGTGAAATGGCACCAATGTCCTTGTCTCAATGATTTTAGAGGGGTTTATTATGGAAATGTTTGCTAATGATGCAGATCGACGAGATAAGTTCCAAAAGCTATTATCCAAAGAGGATAAAGACTGCATGGAACGTGTCCTGAAGAAATCGAGGATAAAAGCAGATACACGGATGGATTCAAAAACAACCCTTACGAGACAGGAAAAGATCTGGACAGCTAACTTTGCCTGGCGAGCCTTTCTTTGGGGATTTGCCGAGAAACGTTTGATTGAATAAAGGATTTAGTTTATTATATTTTTAGAAAAGATATTGTTGATAATATCGAGTTAGCACATTGTCTACTGTAATCTTTAAATGCATTTAATGATATTATAAGATAGAAATTGAACAATGAGATTACCAAATAATATTGCACCATAATTACTATTTTATTAATCAGAGTCCGATGTGTGGGATTTTAAGCATCCTAATGAAGAATATTTAATCCTAATATTAATAGCAAAAAGCTTTAATACTTTAAAGATCTTTACCAGGTAATTAATTTGGTTATGACATGATTCCTACGGAGCGATCTACTTTACCAGTATTCTCTCTTACTCACATAGCCGATGCAATTGAAAATGCATTATGTCGTCTTGATGAAGATTACAAAAAGCCAATTATCGCTTCGATTATGGCCCGAATTCATTCTATTTTCAATAAAATTAGCAAAAAATCTAAGAAGAGAAATGAAACCCAAGATGAATTGTTGAATCGCGGCGATTGCAGCCAAGATTTATTTGATCCAGGACAGAAAGCTAAAGATGTATTTGTAGAAAAACTCCCTGCAATCCTCCTAAGAAATAATATTTATGACAAGGCAGAAGAGACCAGTTCATCAATAGATGTTTACTGGTGCGAAAAAGGTCTAAGCCTCTCAGACTTAGGCCAATTCGAAAATGCCCTGGAGTCCTATAAAAGAGCCCTGGAGATAAATCCACGCTCTATTAAGGCCCTCAAAAACAGAGCCAATGTACTCTACCGAATAGGCAGATACGAAGAGGCTATAGACGACTTCAGGAAGGCACTGGAGATAAATCCGCTGCTCATCGAACCCTGGTATGGCATGGGCAATGCCATGAGCAAACTGGGCAGGTACAAAGAGGCAGTTTCAGCTTACGAAAGGACTCTAAAGATTAACCTCTCATTTATCGACGCATGGGTTGGCAGAGGCGTAGCTCTTGGGAACATGGCACGCTATCAGGAAGCAGCAGAATCATTTGAGAGAGCCCTTGAGATCAATCCATCGCTAAAAGAAGCATTGTATGGCAAATACCTTGCCCTGCAAAAAATCAAGCGGGGCGAGGAGCTCTTAAAAATAAACGATAAGGTAATCAACATGAAGAGGGCCCTGATGCCACTAACTATTCCTGCCGCCAGCAGTACATCGGGAAACTTCTTAGTTCCGGTAAGGGATGACTATGCAGCATATTTCTTAGTGGCCGGATCAGAGTTCTACAAAAATAAGCATTTCGAGGAAGCAGCGAACTGCTACGAAAAAGCGACAGAAATCAACCCGCTGATTCCAGAAGCATGGTGTGAAAAAGGTTTGGCACTATATAGACGGGGCTTTTATAAAGAAGCTCTTTCGTCCTTTGAAGGTGCCTTGAATATAGACAACCGCTATTTGGATGCCTGGAATAACAAAGGAGTAACATTAGACAAGCTTGGAAGACATGAAGAAGCCATAAATTGCTACGACGCGATTTTAGAAATAAAACCATGGGACATTAGGGCTTGGCAAAATAGAGGTCTGCTTAGAAGAAAGCTAGGTCAATATAAAGAAGCATCTATCTGCTTCGATAACATCATCAAAATCGATCCCTTGAACTTTTCCGGCTGGTGCGCAAAAGCCGAGATTCTCTACAAGTATTTGGGCCGCCATGAGGATGCCTTAGAATCCTACGACGAGGCCTTGAAAATAGATCCTTCCAACAGTTCCATATGGTTTGATAAAGGCGTTTGCCTCTACGAACTGGGTCGGTACAATGAGGCTCTCTTTAGCTACGATAAGGCTATAGAAATAAGCCCAAATAGCTCGAAATTCTGGAATAATAAGGGAATCGTTCTAAAGAGATTAATCCGCTATAATGAAGCTATAAAGTGCTTCGATAAAGCGAAAGGGCTCGACGAAAGGAATGCCTCATCATGGTACAATAGAGGTCTCACTCTGGATGAGATGGGGCTGTATGAAGAAGCCATCAGATCCTTCGATAAAGCCTTGGAACTGGATCCAGAGAATACCGATGCCTGGAATAACCGGGGAGTTACCTTGAAGAACCTGGAGCTCTACGACGAGGCCATCAAATCTTTTGAGAACGCTATTGATAGTAACCCCAATTATGCCATGGCCTGGAACAACAAGGGCAATGTTCTCTCTGCCTTACATAGATACAATGACGCAGTGGACTGCTTTGAACGAGCTACAGATATCGATCCTCGCTATTTCGATGCATGGAACAACAAAGGCAATGCGCTTGCCCAGTTGCAGAACTACGAAGATGCCATCTACTGCTACGAAAAAGCAATTGAGATAGATCCCTGCGACACAAAGACTTGGTTCAACGAAGGGATAACATTCATTAATTTCGGCTGCTATGATGATGCCATAAGGTGTTTTGATGAAGTGTTGGAGATTGATCTATCATCTATTTCGGCTTGGATTTACCGTGGAATTGCTCTGAATCGGCTTAATAGATATGAAGATGCTTTGGCCTCATTCGATGAGGCATTGGAGATAAACACCTCCGATCCTGCCGCATGGCATTTCAAGGGGGAGGTTCTCAATAAGATCGGGCTTAAGGAAGAATCTGATGATGCTCTTGCCAAGGCTGCATCACTGGGCTGGAAGTGGGAGGTTGCTCTGCACTGAAAAAGAGAAGGGCGAATAACATAAAAGCTATCCATTTATTAAGGCAAAATGGTATTAGCTTGTGAGATAACAACCAATGATTATTTATATTGTGATTACATCATTAGTCGTGAGTAACAAATGGAAAAGAATGACCAGGAATTTCTGCAAACACTCCACAAAGAGAAGATAAGGGCCCAGGAAGAGCGCGCGAATCTCGTCCAAAAGAAACTGGCCTTTATCACAGTCTTTTTTGGGATTGGATCTGTAAATGTTGGGTTCCAGATAGAAGATCTCTTTTGGCTTCTCTACTTTGTTCCTTTGGTAGCAATATGCTTTGATCTCTATATAATGTCTGCGGATTCCAGGATAAAACGCATTGGTGCCTTCCTAGGTAGACATCCACAATCGGATGCAGGAAAAGCTGAACAGGAATGGGAGCGATTCTGCGCTGTTCATCGAGATAATATTGCCCCCTCTGCCCACATAATATTCTCAATAATAGGGACCTTGTGCTCTGCAATACTTATTCACGCCCAGCAAAGTTTGATTCATACGAATATGCAACTATGGTTTTCCATTTGGCTAATAGCTTCAATAGCTGTGATTATTGGACTATGGTGGAGGCATCAGGCGTTTATAAAAAGCATATAGATGAAAAATAAACGACAAGGAGAGAATGCTGGAGAGTTCAGGAAGGAGGGCCCAACTCCCCAGCCGCTTGACATCCCATCGATGTTAATCATAACAATTACTTTCAAAAACTATAATATGTGTTTTATCATATTTAATAGTTTCGTTTAATGGCACGGTTTCCCGCTTTTCACAGGCATAGAGAAACATCATCGCGCATACGCCGCAAGCGATAGGGCTCCAAGTCGCCATTACCATAGATATTAGAAAAATCGTACGTGTTTAGCTAGCTAGCTTTGCCGTAAGCATTTGGAGACAATCCAGTCCTCTCTGTCCCCATGTTGCCAGTGTCGTCATAATTCTCTCATGAATCGAGGTTCCTGATCCAATGCCGGAGCGTTTCTTGCGCAGAATTCCATAGACTTATCCGGACTTCTGACGGAGGATTGTTTTCCAAAGCTTTGGTTAGCGATT
>CAZWHG010000007.1:0-66241 GCA_964633785.1 uncultured Methanotrichaceae archaeon | reverse complement strand
ACGCCGTCCGAGACATTTTTTGTGATTCGAAAGAGTCGAGGCACAAAGGTCCTGACGGAAGTTTTGACGCGGAGATTCAAGGGAATAATCGTATGCGACGGCTGGAAACCTTATGCCAGGTTCACAAATCGCATTCAGCGATGCTGGACACACCTACTTCGGGAATCGAAAGATCTCTCCGAGAAGTTCGAGGAAGCTGTTCCGCTACATAATACGCTCAAAGAGCTTTACGGGATACTAACCGAGGCTTTGGAAAACGATCCACCGCCAAAGGTCCGAAGATATCTATGCCACTTGGCGCGAGAAGCGCTTCGGCACTGGATCAGGAAAGAGTATTCTGTCGAGAAAGTCCAGAAATTCATCGGGAAAATCAACAACGGATTAGACTACTGGTTCACATTTATCCTCAATCCAGGTTTAGAGCCGACAAATAATCGAGCCGAGAGAGCGTTGTGGCCACATGTGGTTTTAAGAAAGCGGCATCTTCAGGTGGCACGGACCAAGAATCTGACATGGACCTCCGAGAGAGGGCCCTCTATACGATATGGGTCAACGGCCGGGCAACTATCCCCTTGATGGAGGAGCATATCGATGCTATCGCTGGTGTCCGGGAGGCTCATGTCGATACCCTGGGCCAGGGTGATGCCCTGATCGTCATCGATGCCGAGGACGAGCTAATCGACGACATAGATGAGATGATGCTGGACGACCTGGCGGCCGGCTGCACGGCCCCGGGCATCCTCGGAGCAAGTATTCGATATGATGCGAGCAGCTTCGAGATAGGAGACTGCTCGGGGGCTCCGGTGTGGGTTCGAAACCTGCAGTTCACCGCGGTGACGGTCGAGGTGCCGTTCACCTACCAGAAGCCTAACGGGACTACCAAGGACGGCACCGTCATAATACCGGGCGGGTCACCTGCAGGAACCACCGTCCAGCTAGCTCTCGATGCGGAATTCCCGAATGCTGTCAAGATCTTGGGATCCATCCATGCCGGCACCCTGAGCTTTGACATCTTCATGGGCAAAGGCACCTACCCGCGACTGTGGGTGGCACCTGAGTTTCAAGCGGTGGGTATCGCACTGGAGCTGGTGCTCACGGCTACACCAGAAGTTGATCTCCTGGAGAACATCCAGGCCAGCCGGGAGGCGAAGCTTGCCTCCTACAAGATCGGCGAGGATCTGGAATACGCGGATTTGGTCAAATACATCTATGTCGACTATGCGACGGGCCGGGCCTTCGCAAGAATAGACGACGTCTCAGGTTTCTTTCTAACCTGCAAGTTAATGAGTATCAATGGATTTGGACAGAAGGTGAAGTTGGACGATGACGAGAGGATAGAACTGAGAACTATAATTGTTGCAGAAGCGACATGACGTTCCCAAGCAGATAGCGTGCGACCACCTACTCTAAAGATAGGATCTGCTTCAGCTCGTACGCCCTGTTTTGGAATTCGGAAATCATCGAATCTTCGTTGCCCAGACCTCTTTGATATGCAAAATCAGGACTATGCATTCGGTTCTTCCTGAGATTACTTGTTAATCTATCATCTATCTAAGAAAGCACAAAGAACTTGCGAAGGTCCACTTCATCCCCGACCTGAAGTGACGTAGATACGGGAAAAAGCACTATCGTTTTTGTTTTATATCTTCATTTCGTAAAGAGAGCAGCCTTATCGAACCATCATTTGCGTTTGAGGGGGTATTCTGAGATTGCATATTTCTTTTAGAGAGGATCCAAAAGTATAAAAACTGAGACGTGGTTTCAGGATTGGCAGGAACTGAGATATGATCAAAAAACTAATTATTTCAAATTATAAAAGCATAGCAAAACAAGAAATAGACTTGAAAAATGTAAATATAATAATAGGAGCAAATAATTCTGGTAAATCAAACTTATTGGATGCTCTCGTTCTTTATGGACAAATGCTTGTTATGGATCTCCAAGAAGTCTTTGGACCTGGACCGTATTCGTTTAGAAGTGTTTTTCATAGAGGTAGCGATATCCGCAAGGATTCGATGGATTTCATGATAAATAGCAAGAATAAACATGAATTCGTTCATAATCTTCGTCTAAGAAGCTATTTCAATCAAGGCCAAGGCCCTCGATTTTTACTAAAAATTGTAGATGAAACAATTCGAATCGACGATCATCAGGAGAGAAGTACCGATTCGCCTCATTTGCTATTGAGGAGAAAATTCTTCAATAATGAGTTAGATCTTGATATTAATGGCCTTATTAATTCTTTTCGTGGGATAAGAAAATACCAATTTGTTCCTAAAGAAATAAAGCGAGAACGAGATGTGGATCCATTAGCACAAGGAGTGGGATTCCTCGATCCTAAAGGCTCTAACCTCGTTAATATATTATATGGAATTCGAAATGAAAAACCGCACATCTTTCAAGAAATTATAAATGATTTTAGATTAATATTTGCCGATATAATGGGGCTATCGTTTAGACATCTTGGTGAATCCAGATATGCTCTGGAATTTATAAGACAAGTTGAAGGAAAAGAATGGCGGTTTCTAGGTCCGGAGATATCTGATGGATTTGTAATAAGCTTAGCGATAATCACGCTTATCCATCTTCCAGAAGCTCAATCGAATGCAAGCAAAATAATTCTCATAGAAGAAATAGAGAATGGATTAAATCCAAACACTTTGAGGATAATTCTAGATAAAATAATCAGTGCTTCTTATAATCAAGAGATACAGTTTATCATCACCACCCATTCACCAATTATTTTGGAACATATGAATCAAAGCCCTGAATATGTGATAGTATGTGAGCAAGAAAAAGGGAGCTCAAAGTACATTCCATTACCAAAAATACTCTCTCGATTCGGCGAGGAGTATGAAAAAGGAGAATCTCTATTTCAATTATGGTTTGATGGGCTCATTGGTGGGCTCTAATGAAGATTCAAATCATTGCAGAAGGGCCTACAGACAGGGCGATATTGCATGCCATCATTTTAATGATTAAGAGAGACTCAATTGAATTCGTGGAAGAAAGCAATTCTCAAATGGTCCATAGGGGAAAGCATTCATTAATTTCAAATTATAAAATATTCGCAAAATTCCTTCACAATGCATATCATAAATGTTCAGATGTCATTGTTCTTTGTGTTGATAATGATGGTGGCGAACTAGATCGATCAGGAATTGGTTCAAAGAACAAAGATATTTTAAATAAATACATTACCCAATTCATCGACTCTAATTCTTATAAATATCCTAGCATTAATCCAGAGTACATAATTGCAGTTCCAGTCCAAACAATAGATTATTGGATGAAATGCATTGATGAGAAGGATGCCAATTGCTATAAAATAAGGGAGATTGAACGAATACCTCAGCAAAAGATAAAAGCAGAAACTTATGGTGAAAAAAATATACATCTAGGCTGGCAAATAGACGAAAAGGCGCTCAAAGAAAAGATGGGAAAAATTAAGAATGATTCGACTCTTTGGGATAAATTATTTTGTCTGCCAAGTTTCAAGGACTTCGGAGTTCAATTAACAAGTGCCTTAATAGACAAATAATGCGGTTGACCTGGCCCTTAAATCTTCTGTTCTACTTTTGCTCGACTTTCGATGAGGCTCCTGGCATTTCGTAGAGGTAGAACACTCTGATCAGCCAATGGAAGAGCAAAGGCCGATTTACTATGGCGAAAACAGAGTTTTACGAGCTATCCGGGCTCATCTTTATCCTCGGCTTCTTTTTGTTTCCTTTGCCGCTCTATATGTTCTTCAAGCAAATAGATAAGGAGTCCTACAAATCCGGGCATTACAACGAGACACAGGTTAAAGAACGTCGCTATCAAGGTTTACGCCAAGCTCCGGGCTGGTTCAAGGTTCCAACGCCACTCGGCAGTTACAATACCGATTGGGCGGTCTTGGTAGAGAAGGACGACACTGAACGCCTTACTTCGTGGTCGAGTCCAAGAGTGGGCTATTCTCTGACGATCTACGCGATAAAGAACGCGCCAAGATCGACTGCGGCAAGGCGCACTTCAAGGCGATGGAAGAGGGTTGCGAGAACCCGGTGCATTATATGAAAGCGAGTTCGGTAAATGAATTGCTGAGCTTCAAATATGAACCGATTTACAGAAACAACAAACTTTATCAAACATTACCATTAATCATGTGAATTGAGTGATATACTTGAGAATAAGATTGGTCTATGCCTGTATAATACTAGGGATGTTTCTGATCGCTTCCGCTCTGGCTGATGAAAATTTCTTCTACAAAAGCTGTCAGCCAATAGGTTCCAGCAAATCAGAATCAGGTAATACTGTAGATGTACTAAAAGAAGGTATATCTGTTGGAAGGAGCGATGTTGAAAATAACAAGAAAATAAAATTGTTTGCGGATTCAGCGGTTTGGGGTCATGCATCTGCTTCTGGCACAGTATGGGACGAATTCACATATGATAAAGACGATGAATTTAATAGGATAAAATTAAATTATAATATTTTAGGTTTTATTAAAGGTGTAGCTAGTCCAATTAAAATTACGGGGGAGGGTAATGCTGATCTCAAGATTATTCTAAAACTAAATGATTTAACCGACTTTGAGGAAATTGATAAAAAAATTATATACCCTGATATTGGAGAAAGTGATTCATTTGATACACCGCTAATCGATAAGAATTTTAACAAAGAAGAACTTCAGGGCTATCTGTCAAACGTTTGGCTGAAAAAAGGTCATAAATATCGTATAGAATTAACTGCACAAGTTTCAGTCGATAACCGCTATTTGAGTAGAATTGTCGCGGATTTTCATGGATCTTCACTGCACCCAGATTACGGCATAATGTGGGAGTGTGCCGAAGTCAGATCTACTATTGAGAATGCGCCAATGGAAGTCATATTCCCTGACCCGAATCTTGAGGCTGCGATAAGAGCAGCAATCAATAAACCCGAAGGTGCCATCTATATTGCGGATCTAGAGGGGCTCAAGAGCCTTAATGCTAACGAAAAGAGTATCAAAGATATTACCGGGCTGGAGTATTGCAGGAACCTGAAAGAATTGAGCCTAGCGATCAATCAGATAACTAATGTTTCGCCTTTATCTGGTCTCACTAACTTAGAAGATCTATTCCTACAAGGAAACCAAATAACTGATGTTTCGCCCTTATATGGTCTCACTAACTTGAAAACGTTGTGGCTAGATAGTAACCCGATAACTGATGTTTCGCCTTTATCTGGTCTCACTAACTTGGAAAGGTTGTGGTTAACCAATAACCAGATAACCGATTTATTGCCATTATCTGGACTCACAAACCTTCAAGAAATGAGCCTAGGGGCAAACCAGATAACCGATATATCACCATTGTCAGAGCTCACAAATCTCGAGATACTGTATTTAAACTACAACCAAATAACCGATATATCGCCGTTATCTGGACTGAAAAAAATGAAACTACTCGTGCTAAGTAACAACCAGATAACCGATATATCGCCGTTATCTGGTCTAACAAACTCGGACACAAGGTGGCTCAATAGTTTTCCAGCAACTGGAGTCCGGACAACAGATAAACCTGGAATTTCTGTGGTTATTCTGTGACCAGATAACTGATTTATCGCCACTATCGAAGGTTACAAAGCTGAAATGGTGAAAACATTCCGACATTTGATTAATTGCCGCAATAGGATCTCACCAACCTGACAAAACCGGTACTATATCGCAACAAAGATCACCGATGTATCGCCATTAAAGGGACTCACAAACATTAAAGAAAAAGACTGGTAAGCCGCAGGCAAAAGACCTTAACTTCTTGCCTTTAATGTTCGACAAAGAGAGCTGTAATGGAGTTCAGAGATCCTTCCAAATATAGGCTAATCCCAAGTTCCAACTAGTGCTTCGTAACATTAATTTTGCAAGTTTGAATAATGCCTTTGAAGCTTTACTCGTATTTCCCGTCCCCCTCAAGCTCTCTTCAACTTGGACAATATACCGGTAATAATTTCCAAGTTGCAAGCATCGGGGTATTCGAATAAATAGATATATAATTATATATTGGCCCCTCAAAATTTCCATAGGGCGGATAAGTCATATCGGCTTCTTATGAGAAAATTGGATCTATTTTAGAGGGAACTGCTGGTAGGTTGCAAGTAATTTGAAATCAAGACTACCTGCTTAGTAATGCTGCTATAGATAGCGATTCAATCCTTCCCGCTGGTAGTGCTGGTAGTTATCGGCCACATTCGAGATATGTAAGGGGCCAGTTCGCATGTTTGGGAGATGTTCCGCAAGACTACCAGCAATACCCGCATTCATGCAAAATCGATAGCAATAAACTCAGGAGCTATGCGGGTAATCCGTATGAGATTACCTGCAATTACCTTCAACTGCCACCCGCCATACGTTATACGTGCTGGAGCGTAGGTATGGCATAAACTTTTATGATACGCGAATCAAATATATCTCTATGACTCTCCCGGATGCGAGGATTGCAAGCGGCTGGAAAGATGAGGGCGATGAACTGTTCGAGAAAGAAGATTTTGAGGGAGCCGTCAGGTGCTACGATCAAGTCCTAGAGCTATTTCCAAGAGATCCAGAAATATGGAACCTGAAAGGTCTGGCTCTTAGTGAGTTGAAGCGGTATGATGACGCCATCAAGTCATATGATACTGCTCTTGCGTGTTATCCCAGGGAGACATATGTTTGGATCAACAAAGGGGTAGCTCTCAATAAAATAGGCAAGCAAATAGATGCTGTTAGATGTTTTGATATAGCGTTAGACATCGATCCCCAAGAAACAGATGCGTGGTGTCTGAAAGGTGTATCCTTTGGTCTTTTAAAATGGTTAGAAGAAGCTTTAGAGTGTTTCGAGACTGCAATTCGCATTGATCCCAGTCATGCAATTGCCTGGTACAACAAAGGCATCACTTTATCGAAGCTTAAACGCGAAAACGACGCTCGTTATGCATTGGATCGGGCGAAGAAATTGGGCTACAGCTAGTGTTATTTCTGGAGATCCCCACATGCCGGTCAATACCTTTGATGTAATAGAACGGCGCAAGCACATCACAGTTTTTAAGCTCGGCAAGCTCTGGGTCTTCAAGCAGTTCTTCGATAACAGAGAGGTCTACAATGCGTTGCTGGACTATTACAACAAAGACATATTCCGCTTCGAGTTCAAGTACATCGGCGCGAGGAACAATGCCTTAAAGCTCCTGGAGAAGAACGGATTCGACTATGATTTGGTAGAAGATCTAAAGGGATATGTGGTCACACTCCCCAAATCCGCGAAATATGCTCAGATTTTAAAGAACTCAGTGGCATTCAAGGAAACTGCGAACGAGCGGATATTCCTAATGAAGGATCTGGCAGCAGTCGAAGAAGCTGTGGGATTGGGCGCGAAAATGGTGGAAGGCGAGGTTGCCTTCTGATCAGACTTTTGTTAATTCCTTGAGCCGCTGGATTGACTCCATGGCGCGAGTTGATTCCCGTTTACTTTCTTCTCCGTAGTGGTTTACGATTGAATTGAGAGACACGCTGAGTTTATAGACGATCATTGGGCGACCTTTTCCATCGGCTTTGATATTTCGTTGCTCGATCCAGTTATTTTGGCGCAATGTGCGCATCCCTATGCTTACTTCCGGCTGCCTCAGGTCTGTCCCCATTTCGATCTCTCTGGAGGTTGCTTCATTCGTGTCCGCCAGATACGTGATCAGTGCAGCGACGTTTCTTGGTACGTTCAGATTTCGCAGTGCATCAATGAATTCTAGATCTCGTTCATCCAGGACTTTAACAGAAGTTTGTTTTATTATAATCCCTCTGGATTTATACATAATAAACTCATATATAAATATTTTCTTTTAAAAAGGATTATCGTTAAGAACTAAGGCACAGGTTATCGAAATTTGGTGTGCCCGAAAAATATCTATGGCATTATGTATATTTTCTCTAAAAATGTCATAGAACCAAATATGCGCATTGTTGAGATTGGACACAGAATCACTTTCGCGGCGCACGGCTGAACCTTTTTAACCATTACTACTATTTGTTTGGAATGGAGGCAGTCATCCCGTACACTCCATTTAGGCTGTCTCCTGCTATCTCTTTTGAGTGGTGATTGCAATGGAGGAATTCGTGATATCACCAGAGCCGTTTATCCAGAAGTGTAGGAGCCTTGCCAGGGCTAGGGATCTCTTTCTGGAAGTTGTAGATGGGCGCGTCCGTCTAGCTTGGGTGAATGATGGTGCAACTGGTTTCATGGAAAGAGCGGATCTCATTGGGCTTGAAATATCATATGATATGCTCCTAGAGGCTCTTTTCGAGGCGGGAGGTGCAGTTGACATCAATGGCACCTATCCCATTGACGATGCAATCCGGCAAAGACTCAGAAGAATTTTGAGTGCTAAGTGAGCACAGTCGTGTTGTACAGGTGGTCTTAAGGGGCGATAAATGTCTGTGGGGCTAGACGCAAAAATAGTGGAATGTAGTTTGCTTTTTTATCAGGCAGTTGACAATTCCCTAAGCCGCTGAATGGATATCATTGCCTGAGCGGATTCTTGTTTACTCTCTTCTTCATAGTGTTGTATGATTGAGTCGATAGGTACGCCAATCTTATAGACTTTCATGGGTCTGCCTTTCCCCTCTTTTTTGATATCGTGTTCTTCTACCCAATTGTTTTGGCGCAATGTGCGCATTGCGATGGACACTTCGGGTTGCCTAAGGCTTGTTCCAACTTCGATTTCTTTGGAGGATGCTTCTGGTATGCTTGCAAGGTAGGTAATCAACGAGGCTAATTTTCTGGAAACATTTAGGTTCCTTAACGCTTCAATGAATTCCAGATCCCTATCGTCCAGCACCCTAATGGTAGTTTGCTTCATTTAATCCCTCATAATTTATACATATGGTACTCATATATAAATATATCCTTTAAAAATGAGTTATCATAAAATAGACTAGACAATCTTATGCCAATTGGATCATGTTGAGGTGTATAAAAGTAGTATAAAATTTTTTACGCACAATCTAATTATGAAGAAGGAAAAATTTTCTTCGGAGTATGTCAATGAAGCTAGAATTTAAACGGAAACTATCTAAGTCGTTGGAAAATAGGGCTGCGGTAATCTCAATACCAAGGTCAATTGTAGAGGCGTGGCGACAATATCAGTTGGTAGATGTCATTTTCGATGGCGACTGCCTGGTAATCAGACCAATAGTTGGGGATAGTACATGATTAGGTTATTATACGCTACAATTATAATGTATTTATTTATTATTGTTTGTTAATGATAAACATGTTGAGGTATTGTGAACAAAAGTATACTAAATAGGGGTTAAATATAATGAATAAAATTAAAATTAATGAAAAACGTATGATGACTCTTGATGAACATCGCGAAATGGGTAGAATTCTGCAAGATGTTCGTAATATGCTTATCGTCAAAAGCGTTGAGATTGATGGAAGATATGGGAAAACGAAAGGACTTGGCACGAAGTTGGAAAGAGCAACAAAACTCATCGATGAGGTGCGTAGTCTGCTAGATGATAGACTATTCATTGAGTATCCTGATCTAGAGGATAAAGAGGGATGCGAATATTATTATTAAATTTATCTTAAGGTTCGTGTGAGCAGTTGAAAAAAAGATTTCTAGTCCGTAACAAGCGGACTAGAACATATTTTAGGATGTGAATTAAAATGAATTGTAACCAATATATAAGATGCGTAAAGTCTAATAATAGTTTATATAATATATGTAACGTTGAATTGAATCGCGATCAAGTTCTGTCGGCAGGAGTGGTCTAGATGGCCGAGAAATCAGACCGCCTCTCTGAGGAAGAACGAAGCAGTATCATTGCTGGTGCAGAAAAGCGCTGCAAAGATATTGCTTCGGAAATATTGGCGACAGAAGAAGCGCAGGGCAGGGAACTCGACAGTGACAAACCAGATGCCTCATATATTGAAATGCTAGGCAGGAAGTTGGATCTATTGCGAGAGCTTGAGAGGATCGAAAATCCAGCAATAAAGCTCGCTGCTATGGAAATATTGAAGTTAGGTGATCCAATCCAGTATATGATAAATACCTGTAAGCGGCGGGTACTCGGCGCAGATCAGGGCCTGAGAAAGGTAATATGTTGCGTCTCAATCCAGAATGTCCTGCAAAGCATGGGATTGCATCCCAAATTCTCCGGCGGCTCTGGAGATGGCAAGACATTGATGTTGGTTATCTTCGCAGATCTTCTACCCGTCGATGCAGTTGTTTTTGGCAGTGCTTCAAACATGTCGGTGTTCTACCATAACGATGGCAATCGCATCCTAAGGATCTCCGATGATTATAAGGCGGGCAATGAGGCATTTGGTACGATCATCAAACAGACATCTTCGGTGTTTCATAGACCTTACAAGCACAGGACGGTCAAGAACCAAACGCCGATTGTTCTTGAGATAAGGAAGCGAGCAGACCTGGGCGATAACCTCCGTGGACAGCTCACAGGATATCCAGGTATTGAACCGGCAGCTTCCTATCAATTGCGATGGGTCAGTTGATACGACCGCGCGGGTAAACGCCGCTACAATCGAGCGATACGGGAAAGGGGAAGTGCAGTTCCCGATGGATGATCAAATCCTGGTCTGCCGGGCTATTTGGCAGACCCTAAGGGACGGAGGGTACATCAATGTGCGTATTCCCTTCCATGATCGCATAACATGGCACGATAACAGCAACCGTCGCAATCCTTCTATCTTCATGGATCTGGTGATAGCGCACACTGCTATGTACCGCTACCAAAGAGCACAAGATGCAGATGGCTTTTATCTGGCAACTGAAGATGATTTTAACTCCGCTAGGAACCTGTTCGCAGACGACAAGGATGCACAGGAGTTCGTCTCCAGATTGACTGGGAAAGAGCGGGAAGTTTGTGGCATCTTAGTGAGCAGCCCGCATGGATTGAGCAGAGAGGAGATTGGCAAGAAACTAAAACCGCCTGTCTCGTCTCAGAGAGTAAGTCAGATCCTTCACGGAGAGACAGGGAAGGGTGGACTTATGCAAAAAGTGCCAATAGAAAAGGAAGAAATATCCGAATCTGTGCGCACAGATAACATTTATAGCAAGACACAGCGTCGTACGCTTTACAAACTCTCCTCATTTGATAAGCTCGGTGTCGATTCTATTGTTACGCTGGCCTCGAAAGGATAAGGAAAGGATGGGGAAAGGGGCGATGAAAGGTACAAAAACAATATCAGTAGTAAGTAAGAAAGTAAAGAAAGGATATAATGAGAGAGAGGTGCTTTCCTTGTGTCCTTCTCTTTGTCTCTCAATGAAAAACCTTTCAAACCTTTCGATAAATCGGTGCATATCGATTATTGACCTTTCGCCATCCTTTCGCGCCCTTTTGATGAGGCTAGATGATATCGAAACCTAAAACCTTTCGTCATGGTGACGGACAGCGGGACTAAGACCTTCCTCGCCCCGCCTTGCTCAGTGAAGTCTGGCCTCCTCAGATTGGCCAGCACCCTCCCCGGCCAAGCCGATATGATGTCCGCGATTCGGGAGCAGTGCTGATGGCGATATGAACACAAGGAGCTTGACAGAAGTTTGACAAATTAACTTGTATTTTAGCTAACTAAATTTATAAAAGGCAGAACAGCAAAACGAGCTGAATGCGTAGTACAACGCGGGAAGCACGGCATGGTAACATGAGGGAGCGATGCCTGCAATCCTTCCCAGCTCGGAAGGGGACGGGGACGAAGACCGAACGCCGAAGCGAAGCCACCATGAAAGGCGAGCGGATAGCGAGCTAGTGGGGCTTCGTGAAGGCGGAGGTGAGTCTGAGCTTAAAAGAAGCTTTAATTATGCCTTTGCTACCAGTTACGTCCAGTCTCATTTTGGTTAGGCGAAATAATGGTTCTTTTTGTCAAAATACCTCTATTTTGGATTATTTCTTCATTATAACTGTGTAACCGAAAAGCGATGAAATTCCATATGGGGAGAAATATCCAATGTATATGGCCAATAATCAGTTACTCGGTTATGGATGGTTGGCTTCGGCCTTCGTGTTTCAGAAATAGCCACATTGGTGGAGTAGCATTTGGACGGCATAGGTGGATACTTGCATGTTGTGAACGGCAAGGGTGGTAAACAGCGCGCCTCCATCCCATCAAAGCCCATACTAGAGGCTCTAGAAGCCCATCTAAAGAGCCGAGACGATGGATATTATCTTCGCGGGCAGAGATCAGGACCATAAATCTACTAGGCAGATCCAGAGGCTGCTGGACGAAGCTGGGCGGCGAAAAAGGATCATGCCGCATCTACTAGGCTAGGCCGAGCCATCGGAGGAATGCGTGTGAAACGGCTGGGTTCGATAAGTTGCTCGATCCATGTTGATCATATAGGCAGTCTAAGTTGACAAAAAAAAGAGATGCGACTATAATAATTACACGCAGGGCAGCCAATCAACACTGATTGCGCCGCAGGTGGAGTTGCCCCAGAGCTGGATGAACTTCTCGATGGAGAAGACACCAGTCAGGTCCTCGACCGATCTGCCGTACTCAGCATGTCTGCCCTTAAGCTGGTTGTCAGCCTCAGGGTCCCTGGAGATCCAACCGATGTGGGCAACGCCGATGACATTGCTGTTCAGGTTAGCTTCGAGAACGCCTGTGCAGCAAGCTGTTGGCAGGGTGCGCCAGTATTCTCCCCATTCATCGGTATGTTCTTCTCCGCACAACGGACAGAATCCGTAAAGTCTGGTCTTGACCTCGGTGGTCTTCTGCAGGTGCTCAGCGTGGGTGTACATCTCAGTCAGCACAGCGCCTATCCTGTAGTTCTGCACGCAGAGTTTCTCAACCCACTTCTGGTCGTAGGTTCCTGTCTGGTAAGAAACGGGCATGTACTCGAACTCTGCTTCCTTGGTAAAATTGATGTAATCCATAGGCGGTAAGCCTGTGGGATATTGGCATTGATGCCAGTAAAGCCCCTTCATCTGCCTATCCAGTTGTCTCTCCGCCTCTAATTCTGTCTTTTCAGTGATTACATTGCCTGAGCCTGATTCTTTCTCGACAAGCTTTGCTCCTGAGAATCCTGTCTGTGTGGATATTATTGCCTCCATATTCTTGTAGCCGACACCCTTGACGGATGCCTTTTCGTACATGTAGTTGGCAGCGCCAGCCATACCAATTAAAACAATGACCAGTACCGCCAAAATTAGTAGTCCCTTCGTTTCGATTCCCTCCTAACTAGAATGGTGATTGGCTCATCTGGTATCATATTTGAACATGTTGGGGTGACTATATGAAAATATACGAAAAATTAAAGTGCTAATCTTTATTTCTGTCGACAGAATTATAAGAAATGTGCTTTGGTTGTTCTGGCATCAAAAGAATGTATGCAACAAAGAGGATCAATGGAGGGAAAGAAGTGGGCAATTCAATACGTAAAATAATCTTGGTTTTAGTGCCCCTAATTCTTGGGGTATCATGCGCCTGTGGTGCTGTGACTGTGACCACATCATGCGGGAACGGAGGAAATGTTGTGGGTGCTTCTACGACATTCAATGCGCCAATCGATGCCGAAATAAGTAATGTAGACGTTTTGTCGTTTGAGGGAAACGTCGGGTTATCCAATACTATGAGTGGCAGCGGCGATTTGACCGATCGCAGGTGGGTGTCAAATACTGCGGGATCATATGCAGAAGAAGGAGTAAAAATAAAAAATGCTGAATCGTATGCTTACACCTATACTCTATCTCCGGGAGGAGGTGCTGGTTGGTCGGCATCTCAATATCCAACCGTCTCGGCAGGGGAATCATTGGATGTCACAAATGCGAAATCTATTAATGCTTATGCCCTGTCTCGCAATGCAAAAGGCTATAATGCCTATGTCTGCACAAAGGTATATGATGCAAAGAATAAGGCGAGTCTGCTTGGGTATAATAATAATGCCGAGGCAAATGAGTATGGGATAGCTGCAAATCAGAAATCCGGTAGCATAATAGGCGCAGGAAGTATCAGCGTCGTGGCAAAAAATAAGAGAGGAAAAGAAGCAAAGTCTATAGTTGACTTAATTGGCACTTACTCCATTGAGCAATTTGCATCGATAGATGAAACATCTGCCCAATCAACACAGAATTTAAAGGGTATTGGATTATTTGAAGGTGCCACAACTTCTGCAAAAGACGGAAAGGGAAAAGAGGCAGTATCGAAGGAATACGGCTCAATCTTCATGGGTAACATGATCGTAAATCGGCTGGAAGCTTCGGTGGATGCATCTTCAGCATATGCAGCACAAGGGGTTGAGTTCGAGTATGGCTCCTACCCAGAGGATATCAATGGTCATTATCAGATTTTCGGAACCTTTAGCACCTCGGCAAAGGATAAAAGCGGCAAAGTAGCTGCATCTACACAGAAAGTAAGCCACGGTGAGCATTACCAAAGCTTGTTAGAAAGCGCTTTAACCGCTTCCGGTGCTTCATCTATTCTTAGCACCAACATGATTGGCATAGGCGTTGACAGTGTATCGGCAAAAGACATGAGCGGCAAAAAAGCTGAATCGAAAACAAGTTACTATGGTGTCCTTTCCGATGAACAATATGCATCGATAGACGACTCCGCAGCTCAATCTTTACAGAATCTAAAGGGAGTTGGATACTTTGAAGGTGCAACGAGTTCTGCAAAAGACGGAAAGGGAAAAGAGGCAATTGCAGGCGAATTTGGTGAACACACTGGAAATATAATTACAAATATACTCGGAGCTTCGGTCGATGCTTCCTCATCACATGCCTCTTTGCAGGCTCATCTTGAATATCAGCCTGTCTCCTTCGATACCTTTACACACGATACTTCGCATTTGACTTTTAGTTCTTTGGCGAAGATAAAGACGAAAGTGATTTCCGTAACAGAGAAGAAAAAGGGAGGATTAACACCCTATTATGTTTCGCAAGATGTTTCTGCCCCTTGAACTCTGATTTTTCCATCGAGAAATGGGTAGGCAAGCCCATCCACTTCCGAATTTTTAATCTTTTTTCGTACTTCATATAATATTTTGCTTTCTGCAAATGCTGTTTTGCTCTTAATTCCAAAAAAACTCAACCCATTATCTGCCCTTTCAGCCAGTCCCAGCCTTCTTTTGCTGCCGTATCCAGCTCCTTTCCTGCTGATTCCTGCAACACGGGGAGCTGATCTTCCGCGATATTTTTCTGCAAGTCCTGCCTCAGCCTTGCAGAACCCTGGTACAATAAATGGAATGCTACCTATAAGCAGGGGCAAGTACGACGAGGCCATCAGGCTAGATCCCAAATATGCTGAGGCTTGGCTCAACTAGGGCTTCGCACTCAAAGCTCTTGGTCGCACAACAGAAGCCAAGGATGTCAGAACTGAAGCCCTTGCAGGCAACGAAATTGAGTGTTTGCCTCCAAAAGACATAGATGACTTAGCCGCTAGATACGGATACTACAAATACTACAGTAATACTACAGATGTACTACAGATAGAGAGAATAGAAATCAATAGCAATGGTAATAATACTACAGATACTACAGATAATACAATAATTAGACGGGTTATAGAAGAGTTGTGGGAAATGTACACTTTTGTACAAGGATGTGAAAATCCCCAAGAAATATCATATACAAATTTTTTGACCCAAAAATCTGTAGTATCTGTAGTATCGAATGCAGTAGACGATATCATCTGTAGTAATTCTGTAGTATATGTGTAGTATGCTCGGACATGCAAGAAAAATTTAGCCCATCGCTAAGGCGAAGGCAAAATTTTTACTCGCCTGCCCTCGATCCCCCCTCTTGTGAAGTTGAGCAAGGAAATAATATTAACAAGCTAATTATCGTGTATTTTTAAGATGCATATAAATATATTTAATTGATCTTGAAATCGCTATTTGGCGTTTGGTCTTGGGTGTTATAATCCTCCAATATTGGGGAGAAAGTGCAGTACAGAGGGGATTAGGGGGCACTAAAGAGCGTTATGGACAATACATTCCAGGTCACTTGCGGAGAGGGTCGGAGGATGAGATTTTTGCCTTCACTTGCGAATGGGCAAAAATCGAAGACGACCCTGAATATTAATGGCACAAGTTTGATATAAGTTTTACAATGAGCTTGTAACTGTTGATGGCAATAGCAATGTGGTCATAATTGGTTATCTTTTTGGGGAAATCATCGCGGGAGAATTCAAGTGAAATTTTACGTGAATGCTATATTGATTACTATGCTACCAACACTATGTTTCAGAAGGAGAATACAGAACCACGGCGGTTACTACTTCGTGTCTGTACCTCCTGCGGTCGCACGATTCTTAAATTGCAGTGAAGTCGATCTTGTAGTAAAGGACGACGCTATCGTGATGAATCCGGTTCGAGAAAATAATGAAAACAGAATGAGGAGAGTTAATTATGAAAAGTAAAAAAGTGAAATCTGGTAAAATAGATAAAAATACTAGGATTGTGAAAATTCCATGTATTGAATGCGGAAGGCTGCTGAAATTCCGTATCGAGAACGAGACTGTTGTCGAGAGCGAGGGTGTGATTGCAGTCAATTTTCCAGGCGCTGTGTGCCAGGATTGCATAGATTCGGTATTGGATAAAGTGGCAGATCCGCCCGGTCTTGTTTGCATCAAAATTCTGAGTCAGATATTAGCCGGTGAGATTATTATGAGCTTTGATTTTCTGCTACCTCCATCGCAGGCAGTGGATTTTTTCCTTTCCATGTTTCCAGAGAATGGCTTGGTTTATGCGGCCTGCAAAGAACGGTGGCCTGAGTTGTGTAACCTGTAGTCTCTCCCCTCCTTATTTTCAATATTTTCCGGTGAAGATACCACTTTCGTTGACATTAGCATCGTGAGGACAAAATTTCGTTTCCCTTTGTCGACGATGATACATTCTGTACAAAACTCTATATATACAAAAAGTTTTTCTCTAATTCGTCTAATCTAGCTATAGAGGTGTATGTATGAGTTTGATCAGGCATGCTATGATTGTAGTTCTATTGGGATCGATAATTTTTGGAATTGTTGCAGTTGATGCCCAAGTGATAACAAAATTGCCTCAATTCAAATCTGGTGCTTCAATTAATATCGGAGTACCTGTTGACTTTAATACGCTCTACCAGAAAGCAGATGCAATCTATGATGTGGTAGAGCATAATGATTCCCATATTGTCTGGAAGTTCAAGGGAACGACAGGCGACTGGGCATTTGTCTTTGCTGACGGGAGAATTATTGTAGCCACCGCAGTTGACTTCGACTTGACCGCAAAGGACACGTTGACTAAGGAGCTAAACGATGTCATGGACTTGTTGAACGTCGCCAATGCTCATATTGCAGAGGAAACTCGGAATAATGCGCTTGAGTATGCAAGCTATTACGCAGGCGAGCCTGATATATATCATAGAATATCATGGTATTTCGAAAGAGGATCCCATTCGAGTAATTTTGATTTTACTTTAGTTGTTCCAGATTGCACTATAAAAAATGCTAGGTTAACTGTAACTGGATGCGATGATAAGGAGTATCCGCATGGTACATCTCTTTTAAACGCAGGGCAGTACTACGATATTGATGGACAAGAAGTGACGAGCTGCAATTCTGAAGATTGCTGCGATGTGCCACAAAAGGACATAACCAAAAAGATCCAGTCAGGAACGCACACGATCACGGCACGTTCTATAAATAACGGCCACACCATAACAATTGAAGCGATAACCTCTCCGACGAATCTTAAAAATTTTGCTCTCTATGGGATTAACTACCAACCATGGGTAAATGAAACTACAAAATCGATGGACTTGCAGGCACTTCAGAATATACTCATTGGGGGAGTTACCGCCCCAGGAAAGTCAGAGATGAACACTTCAAACATAACCATGCCGCAGAACATGACAAATTGAAGGTGGTTCTAAGAAATTAAGCTGTGTATATAACCTGTAATCCATCCCCTCTTTTTTCGGTATGCTTTGAACTTTTTCCAAACCTCACCACACGCCTAAATCCGAGGTTTAAACATATCTCAAATATAAACTTCCCAAATACTCCCCTTTTCTTGCCATTTTTGAGGCTACTTTATGGGGTCTATATGGTTGGAATGCGCATCATCCTGTTAACCACAATTTTTTTTTCAAAAACTGCCCAAAACAGGTCTTATTGATAGCGATGTTCGCAAAAATGTACTAATACGAAGTCGTGCGGAGTTCTCATCCCCCGCGCAAAAAATTCTGCAAAAGCAATGTTGCAGCTACACGTTCTTCTATTAAGGTACATACTTCCAGAGCCTACCACCTGACGCTACAGCATATAGCTGTCCACCACCAGCATAGATACTTTGTAAAGGTTTATTGAGTTCAATGGTATCAATCTTTGTCCAGTCGTCGGGATCAGGATTCCCCCTCCACAGGTATATATCGTTCCCGGACGGTGTTAGACCATAGAGGGTTTCTTTTAGACTATAGCCATCAACCATGATGTCAACTGCCCACATCTTACCAGAATAACCAACCTGATCCCATGCGGCAACACCTTTGTAATGCCAAAGGGTTCCAGTGACGGGATCAACTGCAAAGACAGATGGTGCCAAATTCCCTGCCCCAGCGTAAATCGCCGAAGCTGGGCCGCCAATCTCTTCCCATTTGAGTTCCCCCTTAGATTTAGGATACATCCATACACTTTGCCCATCTTCCGCGATTCTATATATGTAGCCCAAATTATCGGGATTCGAGCATTCTTGGCATCCGCCTGCCGCAAATGCCTTACCTCGACCATCTTTAATTAACTTAAACGACGCGCCTGTATATTCATAAAGATCTTTATATGGAGATTTTGTGGAGTAAAGCTTATTTCCTCCTCCTATGAGAGTCAAAGCACTTCCGCCAGGGAGAATTTCCCAGTTCTCAGGTACTACATATCGAGAAGTCTTCATTCCATCCGAAGACAATCTAAATAGACCCTCACCGGACGACACAAAAGATTTCGCTCGGTCGCTGGCTCTTGTCCAGCCATTTGATCGATCATTATACGAATATAATTCTCCCGTTGCTTTATCTGTTGCAAAGAGTCGTACAGTGTTATCTATAAGATTATGGTCAACAACAACTTTGCCCACTTGCTTATCCCAAAGCATTTCCCAACTAGCAGCTTGAGATCCGAAGGACAAAAACACAAGTCCCACTAAAAAAATGGCTATTAGTTTCTTCATAATAGATCACCTATAACAATCTTCATGTTCAATCATATAAGATGTTCGGCACTTCCTATTCGCTGACTCAATTTTGACCCCCAAGAAGAAAAGTCTCCCTTACCAAGTATGCTGAGTGGTGGGCATCTAGCAGTTGCATGGAACAACAAAGACTATGCACTCACGGGTCTTGGACGAACTACTGTGATTGATGCAACCTATGCCAAATCCAATTCCAGCTCAGAGCAGTTGCGTAACCTGTAATCTACCCGTTCCTTTTCCGATCTTCTTGAAACCACATGATATAATTATAAGGACTCTTTCCGCCTCAAACTCCCTGATGGTGCGCTCCGAGAAATGGCTGCCTTGCTACCCTCGAAGATGATTTCTGATTTTAGATAAACTCAGAAATTAAGCCAATTGGTATCGGTCAAGATAATTTAGGTGCTAGGTTGCTGCTCTCTGGACGAATGGCACGCACTATTTAAGGCAGTCCAATCCACCAGGGAGACGGCACCCGAGAGTTCTATAATCTACCATATATTACTTTTGGATAGCTTGCGTGCAACATTCTGCCTTTCTCCCTATGGTCTTATACGTTTTTTTGCTTTTCTCTCTTCCAGTTCTCTGATAGCTCTGGTGAACTCCCTGGCCTCTTCTTTGTGACTCATAACTTGATCAATCAAGAATATTAATGCCTTACGAACCAGAACGGCCATTTCAAGGCACTCTTCTTCTGGTATGCTATGCAATCCCATACTTAAATTTGAGTATAATATATTTAACGGGTTGATATTATTTGGCCTTAAAGAATCAGGAATTAAGTCTTTTACAATTTTAATTTTATTTTCAGCAATATGCTCATTTTTAGCATCTTTTAAAGCCTCACCATAAATCTCTTTAGTTTCACCATCAAGTAACTCAGAGAGGGAGTCCAACAGCTCATCTATCATATCTTCAATAATTCTTCTGTAGTAAGCGAATGCTCCAATACCGAACCCTTCTTGTTCGCAATTTAAACCTTTTTTATAATTTTCAATGTGATCCCCAAGCGATTTTTCAATTTTCTTATCGGTAGCAGGGAGCCATCGGGGGTATTGCCCCACTTTCATAACGTATGAACGATCTTCGCTAATCGATATTAAGAAATGGCGATCAAACTTTCTACATCCAGCACAAGTATATATTGCATGCACTATTGCTCCTCTGGTAGGAACGACTAGATCGGTCATATTCTGGTGCTCAATTTGTGCCTCGATTAACTCTTGCTCGGTCATTGCACCATAGCTATTGCTCAAATTAAATGTCTGTTCTGATCCACATACATCGCAGTACATATGGATTGATGGAGTTGAGAGTTGATGGACATATTCAGGTACCTCTATCTCATATTTACGATACAAAGTGAACTTTTCTAAGAATACGGCATCTGGCATAAGGCATACTTCCCTTTGACCGATGGAATGCCCGCTGTATTTATATTATCTTTCCTTATGAGATATCTCTTAAATTTTTTTTCCAAAATCACATCTGCTATGAATATCCCTTGTGATAGCTAGACGAAGTATGTATAACCTGTAATCCATCTCCTCCTCTTTCGATATCCATTAAATCACAAGATATTATTATAAGGATACATTCAGGGTCAAACCCCCTGCTTTCACGCGCTAGATTTTATGATTTACAATTGAATATAGTATTTGTGAATTATGATACAATAAATTTACCAAAGATGTATTTGTTTAAATCAAGAAATATAAAATAATTTTCTAATCATTCAAATCTCATGAGTACGAAAATGTTTAAAGCCTAGCCGTATAATCAATAATTGTGTAGGAGGGAAAATGTTCTTGCGTAGGATTTTATTAGTGGTGCTTAGTTTTACTTTACTTATTGGGCTAGCGATGTCTGCAGACCCTATTCAAATAAAATCAGAAGGCACAAAATTTAATTACGAGGATAGCACTAGTGGTAGTGGAATTTTTGCTAGCAACAATAAATTAGTTGTGCAAGGCCCACACTCTGATGCTCGCGTGCTCAGCAGATTGGCAAACGTGTATCTCCAAAAAGCTAGCCATGGCAGCGGGTCGATTGAAAGAGAATCGATTATAACATCAACCGAATCAAGACAAACCCAAATTGATCCAGACGTGATTTATTCATATGGATTGATTGCGGCTTTGGATAATAATAGTATGGTCTATAGTCCCCAAACCATAGCTATTGGTAAAGGTTACTACGCCGCACATCCCGTAAACTTCAGTTCTCTCTTAGGGGATATGGCCCAGATCAAGAATTATGCTTCAAAGACGTCTATGGGCCAGGAAATTGATTACGCGCATGGCATCAACATGGATCGGGTTGCCAGCGTAGAGGATGATTACTACGATACAGGTGATGCTAAAAGCTTGACCAAGACTTTTATGAACCTAAATGGAGATGTCACAAGCGGTACGGCTCGTATAGAAATGCTGCAAGGTGGTACTCGTAAAAGTAAAAGTGCTTGGAGCAAACCCGATATCTATGTAGATCAGGTCTATACTGGAACCTTCAACTATGCAACCAAGATGAACTTAACCGTGCCGGTGAACAAGATTGTAAGTGAAGATTTCTGGTTGCCTTGCTGTTCAGGTGGCTGGATGGATATGACGTATTCTGACAAGAAGAGTTTTGGAACAGATGCAAAAGGAATCTTTGATTGTACTTGCCATAAATTGCTTACAGAGACTTAGGAGGGATAACGAAATATGGTCTTGAAATCATGGTCTTTCGCATTCATGTTATTCATGATAATGCTATTTTCAGGTGTTGTGGATAGTATTGATGTCATCTCACCCCAGGATCCGATGGAGAACGCAATGAGTACGACCCCTATTGTTTATGATAATGTCGAGGGCAGCTCAGATGTTTCCCTGGGTTTGGTGACGGGGCCGACGGGGAGTAATGCTCCAACAATTGAAGATCTGTTGCCAAAAGCTCCAACAATTGAAGATCGAATAAGATCAGGGGAACTATCAAAAGGAGAACGTCCACCCACGATTGGAGACCAAATAGGTAAATTAAATTTCGACAAAGAAACAGGTCTTCTTGACATCAAAAAGGACTGGCCAAGTGGTGCAACATACCATAATATTTTATCATATGGTGACCAAGAGAGCAACGCTTACCAGCTAGTCGTTATTGGGGATTCGATTGCCTGGGGAAACGGATTGGAAGAAGTGGATAAGTACTATAACAAGGTAGCGAAGGATCTTCAAGAGGCACTGAAAAGACCTGTAGAAATAACCGTTTACGCACATTCTGGAGCAGTGATATCCACATCTGGAGAATCTGCCGAGGAGATGCTATTTAGAACAACCGGCTCATTACCTGATGCAAACCTCAATAAAGGGGGTCCTACATTAATGGAACAAGCTGCAAAAATCTCTAATGATGCAGATCTTATTTTGGTATCCGGTGGAATAAATGATGTAGGTGCCTTAACTCCAATCAAAACCAATATCCCAGAAAATGACATACGTACGCGTACTAAAGATAAAATTGAAAAACCCATGGCGGAATTACTTACGAACATCTTGGACAATACTAAAACAGATGCTAAAATCATAGTTACCGGTTATTATTCGCTTGCTTCTGATGATACCATAATGGAATCCCAGGATCAAGTAGTTACTTCTACAGCCGAATTTCCTAGTCAGATGCATACAGGCATGGCAAATGCATTAGAGAAAGTCCAAAATAGTAAAAATGGAGATACGTTAAGGGCTTTAAACTCCAAGGCGTTCGATGAGACTTCCACTACTAGCCTACAGAATGCTGTAGACGATGCAAATAGAGCAGATAATGGCAGAGGTCGTGTAGTATTTGTTGATCCGAAATTTGAGTCAATAAATAGTTATGGTGCAAGTAAATCATTTTTATGGGAATTGAACCCGGATGGGACTTCAAATGATGATCAAAGGAACGATCGATCTATTGTGGTTGCCCGGAACGGAGGAAATCCTATTACCAAATATGAAAATGAGATCAATGCTATTGGCCATCCCAATAAGGATGGGGCATCACAGTACAAGGAAGCCATAATGGGAACTTTACTTGATAAATCTAAAGGACTTGACTGGCTAACAAGTGATACAACCGAGAAGAATAAACCTACAGTGGGCATACCAAAATCTCTCCTCAAAAAAGAATTCTTGGCATCATTAACAAATCCTCAGTTATCACCATATTCAACTTCGGGTATATCATGGTCTTCTGATCAGAATAAAGGAGGGTCCGATGGTCTAGAAACAACCGGCACTACGTATTCGGACAAAGCAAATGATGTGTGGTACGTCGATGCCTTTTACTGGTCAGGCGACAGAAATCTTCTTGAGAAACCAGCCGCACCGTATCGTTTTGCCTCAGGAGAAATAAATACGTATGGATACAATTGGATATTCCTCCCCTATTCACAAACAGGGATTAGATTTAGTCCGGGATATGCCGATTGGGCTGCAGACACCTTAGCCTCTATGGGAATCAGTGTTGGTGCTGGTGTTGGGCCTCTTGATGACGGCCAAGTTGGCGGTGGATTAGGAGGCGGTGGCGGTGAGAGCTGGTAAGTCAAATTGCCAGGCGAGACGATGATAGTGTCTCGCCTTTTTTTATATCAGATGCCAAAATTAAAGTGCTGTTTTATGACTTATGTGGATCTCTTTATATACTCATGTTCGATCCCCGATGTGCCTAATGTGGAATAGAGTTATCGCTATCGAGAATAATTTCTAATTTCTAACATAATCAGAAATTTGAAGTAAGATTAAGTCTATCCTAGCTAGCATGGAACCGGAGAAATTTCTCACCTATCCAGAGTTCAACGCGTTGCTCAAGGCTGCTAAGGATGATCGAGAGCGATGCATCTTACTCCTGCTGGCCGGAGCAGGTCTTCGCGTAGGTGAAATGACAGAGATCATAGCAGAAGATGTGGATTTCAGCAAAAGCTATCTGCACGTCCCGGCCATCAATGCCAAGTTCAAGAAGCCTCGCACTGTGGTCCTTCTTCCCATGGTTGCCAAGGCCATGTCAAAACTGCTTGCTGGCCGTTCAAAGGGCTGGCTGTTCCCAAGCTACCGTGAAGTACACATCTCTTCGCGCCAGGTGCAGAATATCCTTGATGGCATAGCTACCCGAGCCGGCCTGCAGGAGGTCAAGCACCAGGATAAGGCAGGCAAGAATAGACACCGAATACATCCTCATCTACTCCGCCACAGCTTTGCGGTCTGGAGCCTCGATAGTGGCGTGCCTGTAGGTGATCTCCAGGATCAGCTAGGGCATGCATCTCTAGCGACCACGGGCATTTACCTCAAGGTCAGCCCAAACCACAGGCGAGAGGCGTATATGCGGTCAAAGTTGCCAAGTTTCCTTGCAGGAGAGAAACTAGGCAAGTATTAATTTTAAAATACTATTTTTATCAATATCGATTTTGGTGCGTCAAGCCTGATGTTGCGGTATGGATTCTACAGAGGTTTTCTATTCTCACTGATGCCGAAAATCCGATAACAGGCAATTGTCGATATATCATTCCATAGTGTAATGGAATGGGTAGTTAGGCAGAAGAGGATTTTTGCCCATTTGAGAAGGTTGTATAAGGCAGTATGTGTAACTCGCAAAATTGGCTTAGAATTTTTCTTCAGCCGCAAACTACAAATATCTATAATGATTATATAGATAGTTTGCCGCATTTTGCGCTGTAAGAACGAGGACAGTATTCCAGCAAAACTCTTGGGGCACATGAATTCGATGGATGTATCCTACCGTAGATGCGTCATCGAATCTCGAAAGACCTGAGAGGTGCTGTTCAGGCAGCGGTTGGTAACGCGCCAGAAAAAGCTAAAGGCCGTTAAGGTCAGAGATATGCACGCTATAAAAGGCGTAGTATAGCTTAATTAGCTATATCTGGAGTTCTCGCCAGGCACAGAGCGCGGCACAAAGCCGAGAGGAGGAGCAAGCAATAGACCCGACATCTGATGGTGCGGGTTCCCGTAAAAAGGACACTGCGTGAATTCCAGTGCCTTGTTTGCATCCTGTTCCGGTTTTGAGTCGGGTTCGGGGCAGGATCAAACCATCACAAAAGTGATTGGCTCCTCTGAGGAGGGCACTGTGGATCGGTGTTGACCCGCCTGAGACTCGATTATACTATTCTCATGTTCCGATCCGTTTCCAGTTTTCTCCTGTAGCAACGCCTGTACATTCGCATGCATGCGGGCGAGCTTTTTTGTGATTGGGTGCCGCGATAATAATTCCTGCTCCGGACGGCAAAGCTAGGGCTTGCTTTTGGAGATCCAAAGAGGCCGACAACAAGAACCAAATTTCCAAAGTGCAGATCTAATCAAAAGGGTAATCATCGAGTCGTAAGCAAGATCATAAACCATACCAGAAGAGTGCGCCAGAAATGATAGATATTTTCAGACCAGAAAGTTTGTGGAATAATGGGTTTGCCTGAAGAGCATTTAGGCAGCTTTTGCTGGCGGCATAATATGATATGAACAGATCGTTGCTTTGGTAAGGGAAACAGATTATTATCAGGGACGATGTGAAAAGGATGCCTAATACCGCTAGGGCTACTTTTATGTGACTATTCCGATTCTTTAGATCCTTTATACTTCTGTTTGCCTCACACAAATCCCAATGTAAATTTTCAATTTGCTCTTTTTGAGCCGAACACATATTCTCGGATTCCCTCAAAAGCCCTTCCATAGCATTTACTTTGTTTTTCAGCTTTAGCTCTTTATGCGAATTAGATCCAAGTTCATTAAGTCCACCCGGAGTCTTTATGCCAGGTCCCAGAGAAAATCTCTCTTGAAAAATCCTATTCCCTCCTAGACGACATTATAAATAATGTACATAACTTATATCTATATAAAGTTATTCTAACGGAAAGATGTTATCTGATGGATTTTCGTGCAAGATAGATTGGAGTATTTCGACGATACAGGCCATAGAAGCAGGAATATAGTCAGCTTATGCAGAAAACGCGACGAATACAGGAGCAATGCATAATGAAATCGCTACTCATCTTCCTGGTGCGCCTTACTCACTTTGGCCTCGCCGTTTCTATAAATAGCTTATGAATTTACCTTTACGTTCGAGATGGGAAGTTCTCTTTCTCGTGGCCAGCCTATCCATCTCCTTTACCAGTTCCAACAGCACTGATAATACCGCTGCTTCCAACGGGTCATCCAATGCATAGAATGCCTCGCGGGAGTGCTTTTCAGCCATCTCAGCCAGCTTATGACCATAGATCCGATCTTCCTTCTTCAATGCCCTACTGGCCTTGAGCCACCTGGCCGAGACATCCTTCATGCCCATCCTGATGCTCTCGAAGCTACGTCCCATTCTACTCCTCCAGACCGAATGTCGCTGGCCACAGTCCTTCCTCGCACTTCACAGGATAGTTCTTCTCTTCAATCCTCCCTTGGATCATTTCTTCCACATCCGATGGCCGTGCATGGAAGACTTCTTGCAGGATTTGCTTTGCAGTTTCCAATTCCAGTTGCTTGGAGCTGACCCGCCGGGGCTGGACAATGCATGCTTTTCGTTTCCAAAATCTCATGAGTACGCCTACAGAGTGGCCTGCGATCCGAGCATTTTCATCTCAACTGGGGCAACGAGGACATTGAATGTTTCGGGGATCAGAGAGACTGCCGGATGTAGTTCTATTTCCATGATAAAGGATGTATGACTCTCCAGATATAAGAGCGAGCCGTGCATGGGGCGAATGTAATGAGGGAGAAAGCAGCTACTATGGAGATCATCGACCCGGCCAGCCAACAGGCCTAACTCCAGGAGCCTTTGTGAGTTATCATTCAAGAAATGATATGGCTGACTATGACCGAATGATTGGTGACTGTGGACCTTTCCTCCTGTTCCCTGGAGTTGATGTTTACTTCGCAACGCGACGAAGTGTTTCTATGAATACCGCGCCAGCCTTGCCTTCCAGCAGGTACATCAGGTCTATCTCGTCTTCGGAGATGACTGTTCCCACGTCGTAGCCAGAGATGAATTCTGCGATGTAGAGCGTCTTGTTATCAGGACTGATAGTTCCTGCAAAGCCCTCTACTACATCGGTCCCGTTCAAATGGTAGGTCAATTCTCCGTTGAAGAGACGACCCCTTTGCTCCGTGATGAAAAAGTTAAGGATGTTATCCTCATCCAAAACATAGCCAGCCTCTTCATTATACCCAGGCCCTTTACCTGCCCAATTCCCCACAAGGTCTGGTATTTCTGCTACACAGATTCCTGTGGTTGAAAGAGCCAGAAGCACCAGACAAATAGACCAAATCGTCTTCATATACATTTATTAGGCAGTCTGCATCCATGAATTTTTCGGTCGTGTCGCGATCCGGAAAAAAGTTGTATGCCGTTAAATAAATTAAGATTGTTTTGAAATAAGTTTAATTTATTATATAATATTATATCTATTCATTGATGTTCGATCTTAGAGTCCTAATGAGCCAGCGAGTCGTAGTTAGACGTTTTAGCTGCGAGCATATGATCATGAGCCACCTGCCAGTTACTTCTGGTTACTTTCTGATTACATGAATTTGGTGTTATTTTAGCCTAAGAACCTCTATCTTGGCTTATTTTTTGTATGTAACTCAGTAACTGAAAATTATTAAACTGCTTATAATGAGAGATATCCTGGTAGTATGCTAAATAATCAGTTACCCGGTTATGGCATGACGCAAGCAAGCTTGGTCACATCAGGAGCCAGAACCTCATCTCCGCCGATGGCCTCATTATAATCATATGGTCGTGCCGCCTGGGCATAGATAGCTCTGGAGCAGGGGCTGGGATTATGCTCGCGAAGTCTGGAAGACAATTGTATGAGTTGAGATCCAATCGATATCCTTCGCGATGGCCAAGAGTGACCTTTCGGTTTTCGCGGCTCTCCGCAGCCGTTAGATCCAGGACATTACGCTCTCGGCGCTATGAGCAGTGGGCATTATAGAACTCCTCTACGAAGCTCTTCACTCGATCGGAAAGCCAGTGGTAACGGCGGGCGTAGGAATCATTCGATTCTTCTGGCGCTCATCGCCAAATATCCTTTCGGGTCTCGAAGCATTCTAAATTTTTTCTTTTTAGATTTATCTTGTGATCAAATTCCTCGTTTAGTTTCCTAAAACGGAGCGCAGAGTTTTGAGGTATGTTTTTTGTCCATGCATCTCCATTTGCCGAATACGACTTTAAAATTGTTGCTACATCTTTAGTAGCTTTGCATTTATGGCCACTATTACGGTACTGGCACTCATGAGAATTGCACCTACCGCGGGACTGAGAAGTATCCCATAGCTGTAGAGGATGCCTGCTGCCAGCGGAATGGCCAAGGCATTATATCCCGTCGCCCACATTAGGTTCTGAACCATTTTGGTGTAAGTCTTCTTCGATAGGCTGACTATGTTTGCTACATCCCTGGGATCGTTCCTGACAAGGACTATGTCCGCAGACTCAACAGCCACATCTGTACCAGCTCCAATAGCAATGCCAACATCCGCCTGAGCCAGCGCAGGAGCATCATTCACCCCATCCCCAACCATGGCCACGACATATTCTTTCTGAATATTTTTTATGGCTTTGGCCTTTTCGTGAGGCAATACTTCAGCAAAAAAATCGTCTAAACCTAAGTCCTCCGCTACCCACTTGGCTACAAAGCGGTTATCTCCAGTGAGCATCATGCACTTAATGTTCATCGACTTCAGCTTATCGATGGCTTCCCTGGACTCCGTTCTTATGATATCGGCCAGAGCTATTGCCCCGACGAGCCTGTTTTCTTCCAACAGGAAAACGACGGTCTTTCCCTGCTGCGACAGTTTATCCAGCCTATCATCCTTGAGATCGATCTTGCTTTCCATTAAATATCCAGGGCTCACTACCATCCATCTCTTTCCCTGGACCTGACCTTCAACTCCTTTCCCAGGAATTGCTTTGAACTCATGAATATGAACGAACTCAAAACCTTTCTCTTTAGAACTATTAACGATTCCCGCTGCAATGGGATGCTCAGAATTCGCCTCCAATGACGCGGTCGTTCGCAGGACCTCCGTTTCATTCAGCTCAGCGAGAGGTACAATATCGGTAACGCCAAATCGGCCTTCTGTCAGAGTTCCTGTCTTATCGAAGACCACTGCTTGGAGGTCCCTAGCTCTCTCAAAGGCGGATCTGTCTCGGATCAAGAGACCTGCTTTCGCTGCTAATGAGGTTGAAACAGCAACTACAAGGGGGACTGCCAGTCCTAGAGCATGAGGACATGATATGACCATAACCGTAACTGCTCTCTCGACGGCGAATGCGGAGTCCCTTCCAAAGTAAAGCCAGGCTGCCAAGGTAATAGCCCCAACGCTCAGAGATATTATTGTGAGCCAACGAGCTGCATTGTCAGCAAGATCCTGAGTTTTTGATTTGCTCTCCTGGGCCTGCCTTACCAGTTCGATAACCTGATTGAGGTACGTCTCGGAGCCAATCTTTCTTACATCTACTGATATCGAGCCCTCACCGTTGATTGACCCGCCTATCACATTATCATCTGCCCTTTTCGTGACTGGCTTGGATTCGCCTGTGAGCATCGATTCGTTGACGCTTGTCTCTCCTTCGATCACGACTCCGTCGACAGGTATTTTCTCACCGGGCTTGACCAGGACTCTGTCTCCGGGTTTCAGAGTCTCAACATTTACGTCCAACGTCTGACCATTTTTCATCAAATGGGCTTCAGAGGGCATGATCTTGACCAGCTCCTCCAAGGCCCTGGAAGCTCCTAGGACGGAGCGCATCTCGATCCAGTGGCCGAGAAGCATGATGTCTATCAGCGTGACCAGCTCCCAGAAGAAGATCTCTCCCTCTAGGCCAAAAACCACAGCCGAACTGTAAAAATAAGCCGCACTGATGGCAGCGGCAATAAGCGTCATCATGCCCACATTTTTGTCCTTTATTTCATTGAAAAATCCTTTCAGGAATGGGTATCCACCATAAAAATATACAAACGTGGATAACAGGAATAATACGTAGAGGGAGCCTGAAAACTCCAATTTAAACCGAAATAGGTCCTGAATAAAAGGAGAGAGGGCAAGAATAGGGATTGTGATAATCAAGGAAATTAAAAATCGTCTTTTAAAATCCTCAATTGCGTGGCCTTCATGCCTGCCTCGATGTGTTTTATGGAGTTGGATCGGACGAAGGCCCATCTCCTGCATTTTATGTTCTTCCCTTACATCATTCATATCTGGGCCTTCGCCCATGCTATGCATTTTATGGTCCATCCCCATCGTTAGCGGTTCTGGTTTCGGCTTATTTTCTGCCATTTCCTCTCCCAACACAATACATTATAGGAACTCTACAGATTTAATTCTTTTTAGTTGAATATGGCAACAAAACGCTAGTCATGTATATACTAGTACTTATAAGTCATCATGCATTTTATGCCCATGGACTTGAGCCGGTCCACCGCTTCGCGGGATTCTTTTCGGATCACATCGGCCAGGGCAATAGCACCCAGAGGCGTTTCGCCCTCCAAAAGGATCACCACGGTCTTTGCCTGCCCGAGAAGATGCTTCAAATGCCTGTTCTGAAAATCGGTTTTTAGCTCTTTTAAATAGCCAGGACTGACGATCTTCAGATTCCGGTCCTCTATTTGGCCTTCGATTCCAACACCGGGAATAAGCCGAAACTCCTGGGGCATATGGATGACTAAATTCATCTCTGCAGCCTTATTCATGACTGCCTGGGCAATGGGATGCTCCGCCCGGCTCTCCAGAGATGCCGCCAGCTCTATGATCCGGTTCTCATCCGCCTCCGCCAGAGGCAGAATATCTGTGACACCAAAGCGCCCTTCCGTGAGCGTGCCTGTTTTGTCGAAGACCACCGCCGAGATGTCTTTGGCCGTTTCAAAGGCCTGACGTTCTCGAACCAAAAGCCCGGATTTGGCGGCCAGAGAGGTGGACACGGCTACTACTAGCGGAATGGCCAATCCCAGGGCATGGGGACAGGCAGTGACCATGACGGTCACTGCTCTCTCCACGGCAAAGGCAAAACCTACTCCGGAGGCAAACCAGGCGGCCAGGGTAATGCTGCCTGCCGCTATTGCCACAACCGTAAGCGCAAATGCCGCTTTGTCAGCCAGATTTTGCGTCTTTGAGCGGCTCTCCTGGGCAGCGCGCACGAGCTGGATCACCTGAGACAGATAGCTGTCCTCGCCGGTCCTCCTAACGGACAACGTCACTGCACCCGAGCCATTTATCGACCCGGCCAAGACCTCGTCTCCGGCTCTCTTGATCGCCGGTAAAGACTCCCCGGTAAGCGCTGACTCATTCACATCCGTAGCCCCATCCAGCACCCTTCCGTCAGCAGGAATTTTTTCTCCAGGCTTCACCAAAACGCGATCCCCTATTTTTAAGTCTGCAACAAATACATCCTGCACGCCGCCGTCTCTGGTCAGATGGGCTTGGGTTGGCAAGATCTTTGCCAGCTCCTCCAGAGCGCGCGAGGCTCCCATGGTAGAGCGCATCTCGATCCAGTGACCGAGGAGCATGATATCTATCAGCGTGACTAGCTCCCAGAAGAAGTCCATGCCGGCAAAGCCAAAGATTACAGAAGAGCTGTAGACGTAGGCCACGGTTATGGCTACTGCTACAAGTGTCATCATGCCCGGCTGCTTCTTACCAAATTCGGTCTTCAGACCGACAAAGAATGGATAGCCGCCATAGAAGTAGACTGTCGAAGAAAGCAGGAAAAGAATGATATCGGAGCCGTAAGGCTGGAAGTGATAGCCAAAGAATTGCTGAACGTGATGAGAGAGCAAGAGCACCGGCCCGGTAAGAATAAGTGAAATGATCAGCCTTCGCTTGAAATCCGCCAGCATGCCCTGATGACCCTGGCCTGCATGACTGGAGTGTCTAATTTGAGGCTTATCTTTCTTAGCATTTTCCGCCAGAGTTTTCTCACTAACCACCTCCCTGTCTTGCGTGGTTTTTTTTTCTTCAGCTTTTGCCACGGTCTCATGATCCATGGATTCATGATGCGAATGGGATAAATTCAAGGGGATCACTCTTGATAGTAATTATTATTCCTGAGAAGAAAAAGCCTTTGTCTGTTAAGATGACATTGATCGTATTCGGGAGTAAAGATCCTAAAATCTATAAATAAAGAGCGAGAAAAAAGTTAATGGTGTTCTAATGAATGAAGGCACGAAGATATCTGACCCATTAAAAACCTACCGGGAGAAAAGAGACTTTTTTGTCACTTCCGAGCCCCCCTGCGGCAGCTTTGCCCCAGGCGGCGGCATATTCGTTGTGCAAGAGCATCATTCCCGCAGTCTCCACTACGATCTGCGCCTGGAGGTAGACGGCGTTCTCAAGTCCTGGGCCGTTCCCAAAGGGCCTTCCATTGATCCCAGTGATAAGCGCCTGGCCATAGAGACAGAGGACCATCCCCTCGAGTATGCCTCTTTTGAAGGCACTATCCCAGAAGGCCAGTACGGAGCTGGAACTGTAGTCGTGTGGGATAGAGGTTCCTATATAAATATGACCAAAAGAGATGGCCAGCAGGAGATCTCCATGGGGGAGGGCCTGCATAGCGGCCACGCTACCTTCTGGCTGGAGGGCAAAAAGCTCAAAGGCGGTTATGCTCTCACCCGCACAAAGCGAGGATGGATCCTGGTGAAGATGAAAGATGAGATGGCAATACGTTGAGCGAAATGCGAGGGGCTCCTTGTCAAAGAGAGCTTCTTTAATTATGATAGAAGCGAAAGGTATAGATAAAGTCAGAATATTGACGCATGGCATGAAAAAAATATTTGCGGCTCTGTCGCTAGCTATCTTATGCACCTGTTTCCTCGTCGTAGCAGAAGAACGGAGCAATCAAAGCGAATTTGAATTTGCTCAGGTTAATCTCATTGATCTGGCGGAACAAAAGAGTGTGGACACGAATGCAGGTCTCAATATAACTCAAGTGGCATCTGGAAAGAATGCCAGCGTCAATTTAGTAATGGGTCAACCCGGCTCGATCCTAAAGATGCACTATCATCAAAACAGAGATGAGATAACCTATTGCCTTAAAGGCCAGGCAGTCATGAACGTATCCGGCAAGGAATTAGTGATGAAAGTCGGAGATCTGATGTACATACCGGCATTAATGATACACGGCTCTGAAGTAACCGGCAATGAGACTTTGCAGCTCATCTCTATCTTCGCACCACCATTTGACGGGAAAGACAGAATTTACGTTTAGTCAAACAGCTCATATCGTTGCAAGCAGCGCTTGTACGTGCAACCCTTTATTTATCCTCTTTTTTCGATGTCCGGCAAAGATGACCGTACCAGTCAATTTGCGGATGTTCTATATCGTTGCCTGAAACAATACAACAAAGATCAAGATAATGATCCTTCTCGTAAGCTTTTTTAAGCATACTTTGGTATTCTATGCATATGCCTTGGCCAAATCTATACTTTCTCGCCTTCGAGCTTCTGGTTTTTGTGCTCTTTCTGACCAGTCTGTTAAATGCATGGCATCGAGGCTCATGGGTTGTCTGGCGGCTCCTTGCCGGGGTGCTCTTCGGCTTGCTTCTTGAATGGGCTACTATACAGCAGCTCAATGCTTACGAGTATGGGCATTTTCTGGTAATGCTTGGGCCCGTTCCGGTTGTCATTGGCGTCGCCTGGGGGACCATCATTTACAGCGTTTGCGCCTTTTCCGATAGCACCAACCTTCCCGAATGGGCTCGGCCAGTGCTTGACGGCCTGCTGGCCTTGAACATCGACCTTTCCATGGATGCCATAGCCATTCGCCTGGGTATGTGGGATTGGGGAAATGGTCTCTATTACCAGTACTTCGGCGTTCCTTACAACAACTTCTGGGCATGGTTCTGGGTAGTATTCTCATTTTCATTCAGCCTTCGATTGCTATCAAGACTCCCCGGCTTCTGGGGGCGTTGGCTCTCTCCGGCAGGAGCGATAATCTGCGGCACTGCGGGCGTGCTCATCACCAATCGTCTCATCACCAGCATCCCTATTGAACTGGTGCATTATTCCGTTATCATCGCGGTCTTGGGAGGCGCTCTGCTATTGGTGCTGGCACTGCGCCCAAAAATCTCAGCTCAGTTTCAGGGAGCATTTATATTTCTTGTGCCTCTCGGATTTCATGCCTATTTCCTGATAGCAGGATTAATTTCGGGCGCCATTCTGGACCCGCCTTTTCTGCTAATAGCAAGCACGATCATGTGTATGATCGCGCTTGGACTTCATCGAGAAGCTCTAAAATGCTGGTATCGGTCCAATGCTTGAATGATGCCACATCATGAGTATATTTTAAGCACAAGGCCCATCCCGATAAAAAAGGAACTCGAACATTTGCCATGACGAAGGACGAAAGTAACGAATGCTTATTATTCTTGGACCATAGATAGATACAAAGCAATGAGGATGATTAACCAGAGGTCGGATAAAATGGTGCCGGAAAATTTTCGGTACTTTCTTGAGCTCCTTCAACATTTCCGTTCGCATCGGTCTTGATCATCCATAGATCCATCCCACCGGCACCATAAGATGATGTACGTCCTGTCATGATATAGCCGCCATCAGAGGTCTGCTGGACAGTAGTGCCAAAGTCATCGCCTTTGCCGCCAAAAGTCTTACTCCAGACCTCATTACCTGCAGCATCGGTCTTGATCATCCATAGATCCATCCCACCGGCACCATAGGAAGATGTATGGCCAGTTAAGATATAACCGCCATCCGTAGTCTGCTGGATAGTGGTGCCAAAGTCATCGCCCTTACCGCCAAAAGTCTTACTCCAGACCTCATTACCTGTGGCATTGGTCTTGATCAGCCAGATATCCATCCCACCGGCACCACCTGAAGAAGTATAGCTATCTATGATGTAGCCGCCATCCGTAGTCTGCTGGATAGTGGTGCCAAAGTCATCGCCCTTACCGCCAAAAGTCTTACTCCAGACCTCATTACCTGTGGCATTGGTCTTGATCAGCCAGATATCCATCCCACCGGCACCACCTGAAGAAGTATAGCTATCTATGATGTAGCCGCCATCAGAGGTCTGCAAGATTCTGGTGTTGGCGTTGACGTTTTTACCGTCAATTGCCAATCCCCCGAAGATCTTCTCCCACTGCTTGTTACCTTGGGCATCTGTCTTGATCAGCAAGACACACTCCTTAGAGGAGTCGCCAGCAACGATATAGCCTCCATCGTTCGTCTGTAGAACAGAGGATCCGGTGGACATCTGTCCAATAACTTCTCCTTTAGAGTCTAGAGTCTTATCCCACTGCTTGTAACCCTTTGCATCGGTCTTGATCAACCAGACAACACTTGGGCCAAAAGAGCCTGTTGCACCCGTTGCAATATATCCGCCGTCCCTGGTCTGCCGGACAGAAATGCCACCATCATCCCACGATCCTCCGAAGGTTCTATCCCACTGCTTGTAACCTTTTGCATCGGTCTTGATCATCCAGAGATCTCTTCCGCCCACGCCATAAGAAGATGTAATGCCAACCATGATATAGCCGTCATCAGAAGTCTGCTGGACGGAAGTGACAAATTCATCGCCCTTGCCGCCAAGAGTTCTACTCCAGACCACATTACCTGTGGCATCGGTCTTGATCATCCAGATATCCATCCCACCTGCTCCATAAGATGATGTATGGCCGGTCATGATATAGCCGCCATCCGGGGTCTGCAGGACCGTAGCGCCAATATCATCCATCAATCCTCCGAAGGTCTTCTGCCAAGAGTCGGAATGAGGCTCTTCAATTTCTTCAATTATTGCAGGCGCATTTATCTCAAATATTTCCGATCTCCGGTCATCAGTTTCATTGGGCCCGGCATGCATTCCATCCCTAACCCGAACCTCTACCTGAAACTCGCCACTAAATGTGAGCCAGGGCCACTGGTTGCTCAGCTGCCAATCGGTTGTGGGTAGCCCGTTTAAAAAGAACCTGTAAAGTATTAAATCGCCATCTGGATCTGATGCATTAGCAGTCCATAATACGACTGCCCCTGCTTTCTGTGGGCTTGCATTATCCGACGCCAGACTAATTACCACCGGTGGATCATTGATTACCGGTGCGCTTCCAGCCTTGGTATAGGTAACTGAGGCGTTGCCTTTCAAGCATCCGGGTGAATCAACCGAGACGAAGACAGTCCTATTGCCGAAAGGTGTCTGGTCGCCGGATGTGTACTCAATCACATATATCCCGGTGAGCATCCCTTGGATTTGCCTCAATATTTCTGAGAAATCGGCCGTTTTTATGTCAATCCAGAGACTGGCGGCCTCATTCGCCAGTACTCTCATATCTGCATATTTAGCATCAACATTTGCATTACGGAAATCCGGAGATACGGCGATCAGCATGGCACCTGAGTTCATTAGATCCCTCTTAACATCATCCATTGAATAAGCTGAATTGGATTTTCCGTCGCTTTTCTGCTGGGATGGTTCATCCGTTACCACGATGATAACCTTCTGAGCATGTTGCCTAAATCCAAGAGACAGCGCACTCTCGATCCCGTCAAGAGAATTTTCTGGTAATTCCGAATTTCCGCCGGACGTAGAGAGTTTGCCTATAGTATTTCCAAAAGAGACAGTATCGTTAGTCCAATTGATCTTAACTGCTGCATCAGCCCCGTTGAATGTAACCAACGAATATCTGGCATCAAGCCTGCTAGAATTGATTTTTTGGGTCAGGTCCTTAATCTTCGATTTTAATGTATTTATTTTGCTATCCATGCTGGTTGTTTCATCAAAGACAATTGCTAGGTCAAGTCTTTGACCTGTTGCATTGCCCGTGAAGTAGAATTTATTAATAGCAGCACTGCTGTCACCCTCCCTAATCCTGAAGTCTTCCTTCTTGAGGTTCCCGGAAACAGCACAGAAATTATCGAGAAAGATGTTGACCATTATTGTTGGAAAAGCGGTCGAATCAATCCCGAGAATTTTGATTCCATTATTTTCAGAAACCGCACGATCTTCACCCTTCGCCGTAATAGGATTAATGATCACTAAAATTGCCAAAATAAGCATCATAAATCTAGTCATATTTTTTTTCCCGGAATACACATCGATCTAATTTGCAGCTAATGGATCTTGTTGGCCATCCTGCTCATTTCCCGAGACCATTTATCGGGATAATAGCTTACTTCTACTGAAAGAATATCTTCGGCTCGGAAATAGGTATCAAGCCAGCCTGCTCTTCTCGCCGCCGTCCGTTTCCGTGGACCATTTGATCTTCGTCTCCGGCATCTCGAATCTTGCGATCACCGGAGCGTGATCCGACTCGGGATAGAAGATCCTGGAGGCGAAGACTATGGACTCGTCATGCAACAGCTCGTTATGCACTTCGGAGCCCCGGAAGTAGGCCAGCATTGTCCTGGAGACTAAGATGTGGTCAAGCATTTTGCCCTTGCCGTTATGCAGGAGCGAGTAGCGCGCCGGCTCTGGGATGTTTCTTTCCGTTGGCACCATGACCCGCATGGACAGGTCCATGTTGCCCGTGTTCTCCACGTCGCCCCGGATGGCTTCAATGGAAACCTCATCAAACTCCTCATTAAAATCTCCGCAGACGGCGATGAGGGCGCACGGATCTACATCGAATAGATTATCGATGAGAATGCGCGTCTCCAGCGACTGGCCGATGCGCTTCATGCTTGAGATAAAAACGCCCTCCGCCCAGCCGGAGGCCGTCTTCCAGGTCCTGGGAGTGAGTTTGTGCCCTTGGATGTTGGTAGGCCGGCGGCTCTTGAGATGCAGGTCGATCACATCTATCACCATGTTGTTGGGAAGACGCACTTTGGCATGCAAGATGGGCCTCTCCCAGGAGATCTCCCTGGCTTCGCTTTCCTCAGGAATCGCCGTGACCTTCTTGTAGCGCGGAGAGGGGGCATACTCGTGCAGGTACTGGTCATGTTCCACAATATCGTAGCGACTGAGGATGACCAGATTGTGATGCTCAAAGGGCTCTTTTGTTTCCGGATCGATGGTGTTGACTTTCTTGTAGCCTTCGTAAGGTGTGCATTCCAGGAGGCGGTTCATGGCATCAAGGCGCACCTTTCTGCCACTTTTGTGCTGGCCGCAGACCTCCTGCAGACAGAGAATGTCCGCATCCAGGCGAACCAACTGAGGTCGCAGGATGGGTATGCGTTCCTCAAGGCTTGGATATTGGTCATGCCGATCGTCCAGGTTCATGAGGTTGAAGGTGGCAATGCGTAGCTTGATGGGCATCTCTTCTCTCCTAACATCTTGTTTTTTCGTAAGTGTTGGCGGGCTTTGATCTTTGCGGTTAGATAGGGCCAGGTGGTCTATATTTTGCTCGATTAAGCTTTGGGCTGGGCTTTGCTGCCTCTACCTGAAGCGGGTCGACTGCGTCAGGCGGCATACTATCACTAAAGCCTCCTTTGGGATCGCAGAATCGATCCTCGGGCAGCAGAGTGAAGATCCTTCTGCAAAAGCCCTTTTCGTCGGTTTTGGCAGTAGTCTTCTTCAAAACAGCATAGCCGATGAGCATCTCACCCGGCGGAGCCTTGACCGGGCCCGTGCGAAGGGGGCAGAGTAACCATCTCTCCCGTACGTAATCCATTTCGGCAAGAGCATCATGATCCTTGAGCCAGATTATCTTCTCCTCATCTTTGTATGTCGGATTCATACTGATCGCGCACCTCTTTTCTCAAGCTGGCCTGAAAAGATGAGGCCACCAGAGGATTGGCCATGACCGGGGGCAGGCCCAGCTCAACTAATACCCTCCGGCATAGCTGCATACTGTCCATCTCCAACAGCGCGGTATTTTCTCTCGCCACCTTGAGAACGCTGCTATGGATACGCTGCAGATATTGCTGCCCTTCATCCATGATGCGATAAGCTTCACCTCCCAATCGCGGCTCATCCCAGGCTGCCAGAAGGAGATTAATCTCTGGATTGCAGGCGAGCCTCTGCACGGATCGGATGGATGCCAGGATGTCCTGATAGATGGGCATATCTCCGGCAATGGGAACCGCATCCGCCGTGAAGAGTGCTCCCTCTTCGCCCAGCCACAGGGAGAGGGAGCCGGGAGAGTGGCCGGGCGTGTGCAGCACCTGCAAATCAGGGCCGCCCTGCAGATGCAGGACATCTCCTTCCTGTAATGTTTGGTCCACCCGGACCGAGCCGCCTACCAGGGAGAAAAAGCCGGGAACGGGGCGCTCTCTTGCCTGCAGATCCACATCCTCGATCCATGCATTTTCTGTAGCATGAGCGGCCACGGTGCAGCAGGAGATGCGTTTGATGGCAGCAGCGGATCCAATATGATCGGGATGAGCATGAGTGAGGATGAGCATGGAGACATCATGCGGGCTTCTGCCGGTTCTTTCCAGATAGTCCAGAATGATCTTCTCAGAGCCGGCAACGCCGCTGTCGATGAGGCAAATCTTATCCCCATAAATAAGAAAGGCGTAAACGAATCTGGCGATCTCTTGGCCGGAGGGATCGGTTATCTGAAAGGGGATTTTCAGGGCATGAATGCGATCTGTTATCTGCATTATTTCTTCTCTCCCAAAAATTCGCCGTCCCAAGTCTGGCTTTGGGAATGCTTCCAATTTCCCTGGAAAAAGGTTATGCCAAGCGCAGCTTCTTCATGATGGTGGTCGGTATCACTGATGAAGACCCTAAAGTCGCCTCTGCCCAAATGGTCGGCCCATTTTCCGATAAGGATAATGTCTTCTCCCTCTACAAAGAGAGTTCCTTCGACCGTGCCTGTGACCCTTGCGCTGCAATATGTCCCGCTAACAAGATGACCGGACTGCACTAACTGTAGATCTGCCTCTATTGGCTGCAAGATGATCCAGGCCCCTTGCATATCCGGCAGGCTGCCGCTGTTTCCTGTCTTTCCTTGCGGAATGCTTCTCACCCACATAATCGTCTGCGGCATTATTTTTATACTTTGGGTTTATATTGCAATGAACGAAGTGATTCGTATGTTGGAGCAAGAGTCATTCTGGGAAAATAGCAGCTATGCAATTGTCACAGATAAGACCAAACCGGCCATGAAATTGACGATAGACGAATTGGCACGAAGGGAAAAAAGGGTTTATGTCGTTGATTTGTCGGACGTCCCAGACAAAGGGATGATTTGCTGCATCTCGGACCTTCCGTATGATCTCGATTGTGCTATTATCGGTCTGAAAAAAGAGAACATGGAAAATGCAATTGTTGAACTTAAGAAGAGAGGCATTAAAAATTGCTGGATACACTGGAGGACACAGACCGTTCAGGCTAAACAGAAATGCGAACAGCTGCAGATGCAGTGCATTCTTGGCAAATGCCCTATGATGTATCTCAGCCGCGGCCTGAATATCCATACGATGCACGCAGGATTTGCAAAATTATTAGGAAAATATTAGAAGCTCTGTGCTATGATATTGTCTCGGTGAGGGGAAAAATTGTGCTGGCTCGCTGATCGAAAGTTGGCGTATTCAAGCAGAAAAATGTATATATAAAGTGACTATAGTTATTAAAGGAGATATAGATGCCGGGCATTGATGCCAATAGAGACGCTCTTGATAAACTATTCGAGGCTATCTCAGCCCAGTTAATATGCGAGCCGATAGAGCTGGAGGATAAGATCATCATACCCGTCGCCAATATGGGCCTGGGCTTTGGCAGCAACATGAACCGGACAGACGCGAATGTAAAAGAAGAAGCTTTGGCAAGGCACGCCGCAGGTGGGGTAGTGGTCTTTCCCGTCGCTGTTGTGATCATATTCAAAGGAATCTCTGGCCCGCAAGGCACGAAGGTTGTGGCCCTGTCGCCGCCGGGGGAATCGTTATCCGACATCGCTCATGATCTTTTAAGTAAGATAATGAGCCGTAAGAAGATGCGAGAGAAGAGAACGGATGATATGACTGCCATCAAGGTAGAATCGCCACCTGCTTGAGGCTTTAAGGATGCTGTTTTCCGATCCCGTTATATTTATTCTTGCTATATTTATCTTGCTTTTCATCATTCTTTTGGCCGTCATTCTCCTTGCACCCTTTTCTCTCTCCCTTAATATCGGCAAGAAGGGACCGCTGGCGTGGGTTAGTATTAAGCTGGCTTGGCTTGGGATAACTTTGAGGAAGGTGGAGATTACCCCCCAGTCAGCCGACGATTTGCTGGCCACCATCTGGAAAGAGGAAGCCGGAAAAGAGGAGCGAGTCGTCGGTAGGAGAATGGCCGATGGTATGGTGATGGCCGTTGAGAATGAGCAGAGGGAAATCAAAGGCCAGGAACAAGATGAGAAAGAACCAGTTGGAGGACGCGAGGGAATTAGAAAGGTGATTGATAGTGAGAAGACAGATACTATTCATCCTCCCGGCATTAAACCTCTGATTGATGCCGCTCCCGCTCTGGCGAAGATTCTCTGGGGACTGAAGAGGTCCATTCACCTTAACAAGAGCTCTTGCCACTTATGCTTTGGCCTGAACGATCCCGCTCAGACTGCTATTGTCAGCGGATACCTCTGGTTCTTATCATCAGCGCTCGGCTCTTTTCCGGCCAAAATAATCATCGATCCCTGGTTTGAGGGTGAACGGCTGGAGGGGGAGATCATAGCCGAGATCGAGGCCAGACTGCTCTGGCCCATCTTTGCTATGATCAAGGCCATGCGAGTAAGGGAGATCAGGCTACTCTTAAAAGAGATATTGGGGTGGACGTGATCATGGAGAAAATTGGGCTTCCCGAGATAGATATGCAGGTCTTGGTTGGCAAGGAGATAAAAGTTTCCGGCAGGACGATTTGGCCTGTGACAAGAATCACAGTCCTGAAGGGCTGTGAGGACAAGATCCAGGCAATTCAGATGACTCCTCTTGCTATGCTCATCGTCGAGCCGGTAGGGTCGTACGCACTATCCTTTGCAGGCGAGCCGATGACTGTCGAGGCCATTTTAGAGCTGGCGCCGCTACTGAGGGATGTCCTGGAAAAGGCAGGCGAAGCCGGGCAGGATTGAGGAGAATACATCTGTGTCTCTTCACCTCAACAAGCCTGCGTTGCGAGTTTTAGGGATTTCGGAAAGCTTTGTATGCTCTCGCTCCACTTCAACAATTGCCGGCGTGGTCATGCGTGCCGACCTGCGCGTGGACGGCATGGCATATGCTCACGCCACTGTAGGTGGCGACGATGTTACAGATGCGGTGCTCAGCCTTTACCGGCAACTGGACCGGTCGGATGTGAATGCTCTGCTCTTAAGCGGCGTGGCATTGAGCTGGTTTAACATCCTCGATTTGGAACGCGTCTTCGAAGAAACACAAAGGCCTTTGGTCAGCCTTACCTATGAGGAATCCCCCGGCCTGGAAAAGTATATTCGCGAGCATTTCCAAAGCCCTGATGAGAAGCTTCATCTCTACCACAAGCTCGGTGGGCGCCAGCGCGTCCAGCTCAGGACTGGCCACGAGGTATTCATCCGGGTCTGGGGGGCAACACTTGATGAAGCAAAAATTCTGCTCAACAAATTCACGCGAGACGGACGAGTGCCGGAGCCGGTGCGCCTTGCCCGGCTGGCAGCGCGAGCAGAACTTAAAGTGCTAGAATAAAAGAAAGATGATAGACGGCTAAAGCTGCTCTTTTTTCAGCAGCATGACCATGTTTTCATACAGCTTTTTTCCGTCGTCTGTATTCCACCAGGCGTATTTATTCACGCCGCCCGTATTGCTACAAAGCTCATTGATATCTTTGAATGTATTTTGATAGCTCTTGTACTCAGGCATTGTGGGACAGATGGAATCAGCCTTCATCTTATCTGAGCTGGGATCGACGTACATGCTCTCACCCTGCTGATTCTTTACCAAGAGCCAGACATGATCATTGCCTTGATTTCGGAAATTATTGCTGTAGACGAAACTCACATTAAAGCCCCGATTCTTCAGATACCATTGGTAGTAGGCTGCTCTCATTGGGACATTCAGGCTGCTTGCATCCGGTTTTATGCTGGTGGCAAAACGGACCAGTTCTATGGGGCTGTCTATGTCGGCGGCATTCATGCCGAAATAATAGTTCTCAGGAACGCCTGCCGATTTATAGCTCCCATCGGATGTCGATAATTTTGGATCACCGGAAAAAAATAATGCACCTGTGATCAGCAATACTGCAATTATTATGAGCCATAACTTATTGATAATGCGCCCCACCTTTCTCAATTCGTATCAGCAATTCAGATGTATCTCTTCAAATACGACTCAATATACCTGCCTACTTTATCCCCTCGAAAAACGCCTGCATGCCCCTCGCAGAGCACTTCCGCCCGCAAAGCCAGCAGCTTTTGCATGGAGACGCGCCACTCCTTTAGATCTGAGCCCCAGGCGGCTGAGAACGGCCCGTGGATGTCCTGTCCAAATAAGACCCGCCCGTCCTTAGTATCGATGTAAACGCAGATGCTGCCGGGTGTGTGCCCAGGCGTGTGCAGAAAATTAAACTCCAAATCACCGTAGGTATGCTTTTGCGCTTCGCCCTTGAGGAGTGTGTCCACCAAGACCTTCTTGTAGTCTACACCGTACATGCTGGCCGCAGTAAGAGCATCGTTCTCGCCCTCAATTCCTGCCCGGTCCTGCTCGTGGGCAATTATCTTGCAACCGTAGCGTTCCTTCCAGGCGAGGAGGCCTCCGATATGATCGATATGGCAGTGGGTGGCAATTATGTGCCAGACTCCGGCCGGCTCAAAGCCCAGCGACCGGATATTGTCCTCGATTCTGCTTATGCCATAGCCTATTCCGGCATCAATCAACACCAGCTCTGACCCGGCATCCACCAGATAGACAAAAGCGTCTTCAGGCGCGGAGAGGTCCGGTCCGCCGACGACGTAGACGCGATCACAAATGTCCAATGCTCGGCACATTGATCTCCTTTTCGAGAGCGGCCATGACAAGCATGAACTCAGTTTTCAGCTTTTGCGACAACTCTCCTGCCCCCTCCAATGAATTAGAGCGACCCATCAGTTCTAGCTCCTTGGCCAGAGCCGAAAGACGCATCGCCCCGACATAAGCGCTGCTGGACTTCAGGCTGTGGGCTGCCATGTGCAGGCCCTTGGCGTCCCCGCTTTCCACAGACTGCATAATAGCGTTTACCTTGTCAGGCGAATGCTTGATGAATAGGCCGCCCACTTCTGCGATGATGTCCGGATCCCCAACATCCTGCAGCTCTCGAAGGCTGGCCAGCACCGACTGATCGATTACATCGCAGGAAACTTCTCCTTCTTTCATTCTCCTACCCTTCCCCGCCGGCAGCCATGATTTTTGCAAGAGCTGCTGACTACTTACTTACATGTTTCGTACTATTTATCCTTAACTTTTTTTCATTTTCTGATGCACCGGGCAATAGTACATGGTCCTCCCGCCGATTTTTTCGTGGTGGAGAAGAGCGCCATCTCGTGGGCATCTTCCTCCTGGGTGGCGATGGTGCAAGAGATAGGAATCGGGCAGTCTTTCCAGATCGGCATGAGTTGCAAGAGCCGTATTCAGCACTTCCTGAATGGATGAGAAGAGGGATGCAAGCTGCCCAATCGTCAGGCCGCGAGTCTTGGGACAGATGCCCGCCTGAAAGAGAGCCTCATCCGCATAGAGATTGCCCAGACCCGCGATAAGCCTCTGATTGAGCAGCGCAGGCTTGATCAGGCCTTTTCTGCCGTTCATGATCTTTAAAAAGCCATCCAGTTCGAGCTTCAGAGCATCCGGTCCGATCTTTCGCTCCACCAGGAATGCTTGAGGGCTTTTCACGAGGCCCACCTCGCCGAATATCCGGGGGTCATCGAAGGCCAGGTTGCTGCCGTTTTCGAAGGAAATGAGCAGGCGAGTGTGACGGGGCTCTTCTGCCCCGCTTTCCAGATAGATCAGCCTTCCTGTGAGGCCCAGATGAAGTGTGAGATAAAGAGTTTCAGTGATCTTTAAAAAGAGCCTCTTGCCGTGCCGTATGGCGCAGTGAAACTGCTTGCCGGCCAGGTTATCCTCTAACTTTGTTGCCGATACACCGGCCAAAATGCGCTCATCTTTGACCTCTGCCGCCCGAATGGTCCGGTGCAGCGCTGTGGCCCGCAAATATCGGCGAGCCATCTCTACCTCGGGAAGTTCAGGCATTCTTATCTTCGCTCCGAGGCCATCAGATATCCTCCAAAGCTTGCTCCCCAGAGGATTACCGGATAAACGATCATCCTCTCCATACCGCCCGGTCCCAGCCCCAGGTGGACTCCAAGAACCGACAATACCAGGGAGCCTAAAGTCAACCCTCCCAGGAAGATTACCGCTATAGACATGGGAAATCTTATGAGGAGAAAAGACAACATTTCAGATAATCCACCAAATATAAAAGTAATACCGGCGAAGATATCATGGTAAGGTCTTAAGTTTTCAGGAAAAATGCCAACGCCCATTGCACCTGTACCGATTAAGATCATTAAAATTGTGAATATTTTATTTTTGTGAAAAGAATGAAATGCAATTGCAGAGAAAATTATCAGCAGGCCCAGGAGGATTATGGAGCTGTTGAATAATCCTGCCGTGAAGCCGATACCAAGATCACTTATCATATTTTCGGAGATGCTGTAGCCGGGATAAAGCGCCTCACAGATGAGCATGCAGATGAGGAATTGCGAAGCACCGACGAAGGAAAGAAATCCGGCAATTCGTATGGAATACATAGATAATAGCGAACTGCATAAATTAATATAAAGTTATTGATGACGCCTCTTGAGACCATCAGCAACGTCCTAAAGCGCCGCATTTTCCAGAGCATCCTGGCAGCCGCATCGCCCTTCGGGGGGAATTCTTTGCGCTGCCAGATAAATTATCTCCCCAATAATTTCTTGATACTTTTTCATGAGATCAGTGATCTCAGAGATGGCCAGGTCGCTTGCACCAGCCATTCCCGCCGCGGGATTGGTGACGACGCATAGCGACGCATAACAGAGGGCGGCCTCCCTGGCCAGGACCACCTCAGGATAGCCGGTCATGCCCACCACATCCCCGAACCGGCGCATCATCCTTATCTGGGCGGGCGTCTCCAGATGGGGGCCCTCGGCGCAGACGTAGACGCCCTCAGCGACCTCCCGGCCCAGCGAGCGGGCTGCCTCGGCCAGAGAACGCCGAAGCTGCGGGCAATAGGGTCTGCTCATATCCACATGGATGGCTCTATCTTCAAAGAAGGTATTGGGCCGGTATTTGGTGAACTCCACAAAATCGCTCGGCAAAAAAATGCTGCCCAAGGGGTGCCCGGCCATGCTGCCCACGGTGTTGGTGGAGATGACAGTTCTTGCGCCCGCTATCCTGGCAGCGGAGATGATGGCCCGGTAGTTGACTTTGTGAGGAGGAAGGTGGCGGCCTGTGTGGCGAGAGATAAAGATTATCTTTTGTCCTTTCATCCGGCTGCGAACGATGGACACTTTTCCGTAGGGTGTCTCCACCTCGTCCTCCAGCCCATCCAGGACATAGCCAACACCGCCGATTACAGCCAGATCAGGATTCATAAGGCGCATTATAGTCTTTCCTCCTCAAATGCTTTTTCAGATCGACGGCATAAGCGGCGGCCGGAAGACGCCTTTCTCCGTGATCAGACCTGATACCAGTTCCAGGGGTGTGACATCGAAGGCCGGATTGTAGACATCTATGCCCTGGGGCGCGAGGCGTTTTCCGTTCAGGCTGCAGATCTCCTCGCCCCCTCGCTCCTCCACCAAAATGTCCTTTTCTTCATGCAGGCGGTCGAAGGTGGAGAGAGGCGCTGCCACGTAGAAGGGGATCTTATGGTACCTGGCCAAAACTGCATGGCTGTAGGTGCCGATCTTGTTGAAAACGGCGTCCTTGGTGACGCGGTCGGCACCCACGATGACTTTGTCGATTTTACCCTTCCTCATCAGGCTGCCGGACATACCCTCGCAGATGAGAGTGACCGGTATCTCATCCTGGGCCAGCTCCCAAGCAGTCAGGCGCGATCCCTGGTGCAAAGGCCGGGTCTCGCAAGCGTAGACGTGAATGTGCTTGCCTGCGGCAACGGCAGAGCGGATGACTCCCAGAGCCGTCCCCCAGCCCACACAAGCCAGCCTACCGGCATTGCAGTGAGTGAGGACATGGTCGCCGTCATCCAGAAGCTTGGCTCCGTTTTTGCCCAGGAGCTTATTAATGCGAATATCCTCCTCTGCGATCTCCTCCGCCTCACGAAGCGCTGCCGTACGAATATCTTCTGCCGTCTCGTGAAGGGCTGCGGCACGCATGGCTCTATCCACACCCCAGGAGAGGTTGATGGCGGTGGGGCGCGAGCCCTTGATCATAATAGCAGCGTTCTCCAGCTCATCTATCAGCTCCTGTGCATTGCAGGCCGGGGAGAGCCTGGCAGCCAACGCTATCCCGTAGCCCCCCGCAGCCCCCAGAGCCGGCGCGCCGCGCACACGCAGGGTCTGGATAGCTTCGATGAGCTGCCGGACGCTCTTTATGCGCAGCGGCATTAGCTCGCCAGGCAGACGGGTCTGATCGATCAGCCACAATCCGTCATCCCACCAGATGGTTTTCGATTCACACATGCTCAAGAAGAGATCACCATGGTTTTGATGCGGTCATGCTGGTATTATTATTTTTGCGTCAGGCGATCAATGGACAACTTAAAATTGTTCGCCTGCAACAGCATTATGGTGGAGGTTGGCAAAATGAGATTGGCAAGCTTATTGTCATTCGCAATATTGCTTTCCGGTATATCCTTTCAAACATGTGCTATTGAACCAGGCGATATCGCAGAGCCAAGCATTAAGGCTGCGAATATGAAAATGCCAAAGCCGATTATCACAAGTCCGAACATGGGTATACCTGAGCCAATACAAAAGCAGCAGGTCATTCCGGATAGTAACGCAAACCAAACCAGCGACAAAATTACTGATCTGATCCCAGTGACAGCAGCTAAGTCAGATGATTTGAGCGGCAAGTGGTCGATAAAATTCGATGACCGGCCGGATAGGTCACTTGATCTGACTCTATGGTCGTCAGGCAAAACTAAAATCATGGGCTATGGAACATTGACAAAAGGAAGCACAGGTAATTCGGTCACTGCCAGCGGATCTCTTGCCGGGGAGGAACTCATACTAGCCGTCCAATCTGCTGAATCAGAATACGCGGGCCAGAATTCTGACAGATATGATCTCAGCCTGATCTTGGCAAATAATACTTCAAATTCAAATAGTACCATGTTGGGAACTTATATTCTGAGTGTCGGAGGCGAATTCATGGGCGACGGAAATGCCACGGCATCAAAGCACTAGAAAATCTGGGCCAATCGAAGCCATGACTATTTATGAGAGGCTGATAGTTCTTCGCGGCTTCGCGTGAGATTCAACCCTGGTCCGGTTCACGCGAAGGCACGAAGTCGCGAAGTCAAAATTAATCCACGCAGATTGTCATATTGCTGTCGTAGACCTTTTCCCTCGACAACTCAGTGACATTCCCGGCTCTTGTAACGAGATAATCGATGGCATAATATGGATGCGAGCCGCAGCCACATATTTCTTTATCGAATAAATGTACAAAGTAGCCCCCATCGGTCTCTTTTGCGTATGTCGGCGTTATTGAAGCCGCTGCCGGGAAGTAATCCTCTGGAACGGATGTATCATATCTTGGCAATGAGCTGGTCAGGGCTACGGCAAAAGCCAATGCCTCCTCTTTTGTATTGACCGGCGCAAATATCGACCGGAAATCCTCGATACTTTCGATCAACTTGAATTCTTCGCCCTGCTTGGCGATATATCTCCGGAACAACGGCATCATGCAGCCTTCTCGGACTATGCCCTCTTGAGAATTGTAGTCTTCGCTTCGAAAGAGGCATTCGACTATAGGTAACGGCGGAGAAAGGTTTTCTAATGCCAGGGAAGCATTAGATATCTGCATGCAACCAAATTTCTGATTAAATCCCAAGCTATCACAGTTTAGACTGTAATCATCTGCAAGACAACCGGCATCTATGAACCCATTAGAATCATTTTGGATGCTTGATGCCATTGTTCCGGGCATCAGGATGCAAGCGCAAATGAGGGCGAAAAGCCCAATTGGGATATATCTTTTCGGACACATGGAAATCACCAGCTCATGGCAATAAAATGGCTGCATTAATAATGAATGTTTTCGTCTGGGGACGGATATCAAAATATATGTTACAGCGACAATCCCATCTCCCGCGCTCTCTCCATTTCCCATGACATCTTTCTGATCTCGCCCTTCTCGTAGGCCTGAGCGAGCAGGCTGCCCGCATTCACCATGCCCAGATAGTCGAAGGACATGGCAAACATCTGCAGAAGCGGCCCGCAGCATGCCGCTCCTTCCTCGGAAGGGGTAACCACCAATCCCTTCTTGTCTGCCAGCTTGCGGCTGGCGATATAGGGCCGCAGCCTGTCGATAAAAAGCTTCATCTTGGCGGTGGGCCCGTACCAATAGACGGGCGTTCCCAAGATGATGAGGTCGGCTCTCTCCAGCCGGACGTAGATCTCACTCATTCTGTCCGCGAGAGTGCAGTTGTAGCCGGACGATGCCCTCTTGCAGCCGCGGCAGTCCAGGCAGGGCAAGATATCATAATCATAGAGTCGCAGTCTTTCTGTGCTGTGGCCCTTCAACTCCGCTCCCTTGAGTATCTCATCCACAAGAATCTCGGTGTTGCCGCCTTTTCTGGGGCTTCCCAGCACTGCCAAAACTCTCATGTTCTGCCCTCTTGCTCCATCCCATTTTTTACTTTTTCCTGCATCTGCCTATTTATACCAGTCAAGGCTATCATCCACGAATCTTATGAATGATATGAAGAAGTCCTTTGCATCCTGATTCATTCCTGTCTCGAAGATCAATTTTTCTGCCTGACCGGCATGCTCTCTTGAGAATGACTTGGCCACCTCAAGAGCCCCGCAGTCTCTGATAAGACTCTGCACAAATTTGATTTCTCCGCCACCAAGGCTTCTGCCCTCCTGCATGATTTCGGCAAGACGTTTCTCCTTTTGCAGAGCCAGAATGACATGCAGCGGCTTTTTCCTCTTGCCGATGTCCCCGCAGGGAACTCTCCCATACTGCTCCTCTGTGGCAAAGGTATCGATGATATCATCCTGAATATCGAAAGCAAATCCTATGTGCCTGGCGGCATCATAAAGCAGATCCAGATCCTTTTTGGAAGCTGATGCCAACACTCCCCCCACTAGCATGGACGCCTTGAAGAGAGATGCAGCTCTTCTGGCGGCCATGACCTCCCACTCCTTGACATCCGGATCCCTGTACTCGAAGAGCATATCCAGGATCTGACTCTCGTTGACGGCCCGAAATTCTGCCGCCAGCAGTCTTGTAGCATCCACAACCTTATTTTGCTCAAAGCTGGATTCCAAAAGGCACTCTATGGCCAGAGCATAAAGAATATTTCCAGCAAACATGGCCGACGCGATGCCGAAGCGCTCATCAAATCCCTTGGCGACAGTCTTATGCAGCGTGTCCCCGCCTCTTCTTTTGTCTTCCTCATCCACTATATCGTCATGTATGAGGATGCTGTGCCGATACAGTTCAATCCCGGAACACACCCGGACGATTCTATCATCAATTTTGCCGGTGAAGCCCTGGTAGACAATAAGCGTGCTGCATGCGGACAGTCTTCTTCCGCCTCTGAGCACAAACTCACGGGTGGCATCATAAACATCACCCAGGAAAGGATGGTACTTTCGGCCATCTCTGACCATCTCATTCAATCGGTTCTTGAGGTCTTCCTCAATAATTGTCCCATAGCTATCGAGCACATCTGTGTAGTCCATTTGAGCTTTTCGCCTCCTCCCGGCATTCGTCCGATTCTATAGCTGCTCAATTAAGTTTAAGACACCCAGTCTCCAGAGTAATTTTGGATTCTGCCTGAACAGAACGCTTAGCAGATTTCTTGTATTCATCCTGGAGACATCCTTTCCATGCAGCGATCCGATCAGATGGTTCAGATCGTCATCTGTAAGCTTCAGGAAAAATTTTTTAGCACGATAGCGTTTCTCTATTTGCTTGCCGATGGATGATCTCCACCTACCTTCATATTCTTTTAGGGCGGCGGCAGTCACGTCCCCAGAAGATACTGCCTTGCCTGCCGTCTCCCCAGCCATTACTCCCGCTCTCATGGCATTTATGATCCCGCCCCCTGTAAGTGGATCGGATTGATGGGCGGCATCGCCAACCAGCATTATGCCGTCTGATGTTGTATTATTCATCGGTCCTGAGGTAGGAATTCCTCCTGCCACTATCTGCAAGATCTTGGCCCGGGGCATCCTGCTATGCATGAATCTCTCCAGCAGCATTATGGGCTCGCCTGGGCCGGATTTAGAGCCCTGTATACCGATGCCCACGTTAGCAAGTCTGCCCCCTTTAGGAAAGATCCATACGTAGCCACCCGGAGCCATTTTGTTTCCAAAAAAGAACTCACAGTATTCCTGGTCGATGCTTTCATCCATAACCAGATACTGCGCACAAACCATTATGTCCTCTGGTTTTAGCTTGGCACCTATTCCTGCCCACCTGGCTACCTTTGACTCGACGCCATCCGCACCTATTATCAGAGGTGCTTCGATCTGGAGAGGGTCGCCCTGACAAATGGCTGATATTCTCCACAGGCCATCTTTATTGATCAATCCAGTTGCCCGGGTCTTGACCAGGACATTGGCACCAGCGCAGGCAGCCTGGAGGGCAAGACCTCTGTCAAATTTTTTCCTCTCCAGAATGTATCCGCCACCTTCTCCGTTGCGATCCACAGTCATAGACACATTATCATTATTGGGGGAGTGCATCCTGACTCCATTTATCTTCGTCGATATCCAGTCGGGCTGCACCTTGATCAAATCTCTCAGTTCCGATCTGATGCTCACTCCCTCAGCACATCTGATCGGCTCTCCTATCTCCTGCCGCTTTTCCAGTAGTGCAACATTCAGGCCCGACTCTGCCGCGGCTTTGGCAGCCATAGATCCTCCTGGGCCCGCTCCTATTACAGCAACATCGAATTTCATTCTATCTGCATCATTTTCGCTAGAGCCTTCTCCAGTTTCTTTTGCGTTTTGGCATTGGGTGCGAGCAGAAAGTCCAAATCCTTTTGAATTCGCATGTAACTTTCCCCTGAAGCAGGGCAATCCTCATAGATCTCCACGCCCTGAAGGCCAATTTGGCCGGGGCTGAGAAATGGGCTGCATCTGCATACCATGGGTCTTGCCTGATATATCTTGCATCCCTTCTGCGCAGCGTCGTAAAATCGGCATGGAGCTACTATCTTAAAGGCCAGGAGGTCGGACTCGCTAGGGTGAGGGATGGTGTATTCTTCGATAGTGTCCTCCTCAGATGTATTAAAAAAGCTCGCTAATCTGCGAATATCTTTGGGATAGATATCAATGGGCTCGGCTACCTGGCAGCAATGGCCACAGCGTTGGCACTGAAAATCCATTTGGATTTGGATGCGCAGATAATCATAGGGATCTAGCGGCATAAATTTTGACAATTCCTCATCAGAACCTTATCCGGGGGATATCCGCGTCCCTCATATTCTCTGCCATGCTCCAGAACCACGCCTCGCCCTTAGGAATACGGAAAATGGCCAGCACAGGATCACTGGGGCTTTTCATCAAAGCTTTGAGAAATGGCCTCTCTTCCAGGAGCCGAGCCCGAAGAAGGGCATTATCCACAAACTCGACCTCTCCCGTCACACGCATCATATTCTTGGCCATCATATCACTACCGGCATGGTAGAAGCAGATCTCTACATGAGGATTGTTCTTGAGCTGCTTGCAGACGCTCTTTGCCGTTGCCGTGTGATAGTAAAAACCGCTCTCGTCGGCAAACCACATCAAAAAGGCCCTCACCCGAGGCATTTCCCCACCCATGGTAGAGACGAAGCTGACGGGGTTATCATTGGCGAATTTCAGGCAATCTTTGAAATCCATTGTAGATCCTGCTCCAGTTTTGTATGCTGTTATTATTTAGTCTTTCCGCATTTGTATCAATCTTGAGAATCTGCAGCTTTCGCCCTTCAGTCGCAGAATGAAAATAGAGTGCTCTCTTACCTTACCCAAAACATAGAGGCACTACGTATAGCGAACATTCTTCGCACATCGCCAGTCTGCAAACCGATGGCTTCGCAAATTATCGATTCCACTTCTCCGGCATCGCTGATCTCTCTATCTTTTTTCCTCATAAACGGTCCTCTACCAGATGCGGCATCATACCCACAGATTAATCTAGCACGTGTTTGGATTGCATAGCTTCAGAGGTCAAATGCATTATGCCGTCAACAAGCCGCCGCCTGGAATATTTCACAGAATCGATCATCCGCAAAATGACCAGAATTGCCAACGCCCATGGAGCCGTGAACCTCTCTCAGGGCTTTCCGGACTTCCAGCCGCCCGAGCCGCTTTTGCGAGCTCTGGAAGGTGTGGCCATGAATGGACCGCATCAGTATGCAGTAACCTGGGGCGCTCAGAATTTTCGCGAAGTTCTGGCCAGGAAACAGTCCAGATTTATGGGCATGCCCATCGACCCGGAGAGAGAGATCGTAGTCACCTGCGGGAGCACAGAGGCTATGATGTGCGCCATGATGACGGTCTGCAATCCGGGAGACAAGGTTATCGTCTTTTCGCCTTTTTATGAGAATTATGGTGCAGATGCCATACTATCCGGCGCCGAGCCTATCTTTGTGCCGCTACATCCTCCCAGCTTCTCATTTGATGAAAAAGAGCTAATTGCGGCATTTGAGCAGAGACCCAAGGCTCTGATTCTATGCAATCCCTCCAATCCTACCGGAAAGGTTTTCGCATTAGAGGAGCTACAGTTCATAGCTGAGCTGGCTGATCGGTATGACGTATTCGTAATAACCGATGAGGTCTACGAGCATATCGTTTACAAACCGTACAAACATATCTATTTCGCATCAATGCCTGGCATGTTTGAGAGGACCATCTCCTGCAGCTCACTCTCCAAGACATATTCCATCACTGGCTGGAGACTAGGATATCTGATAGCTCCTCCTGCTATCATCGATGGCGTGAGAAAGGTGCATGATTTTCTGACGGTAGGCGCGCCCGCACCCCTGCAAGAGGCGGCAGTCACGGCGCTAGGATTTCCTGATGAGTATTATGAGGAACTGCGTGAAATGTACACCCAGAAGAGGGACTTCTTCATCAAAGGTCTGGATGAAGAAGGGCTCACGTACACCTATCCTCAGGGAGCCTATTATGTAATGATGGATATATCCGAATTCGGGTGTCCGGACGATACCGTCTTTTGCGAATGGATGGCAAAGGAGGTGGGCCTGGCCGCCGTTCCGGGATCCAGCTTCTTCCGGGAAGACGTTAGGCATTTGATACGCTTCCACTTCGCCAAGAAGATAGATACTCTGCAGGATGCATTGCAAAAGCTTTCCACTCTGCGGAGCAAAGCCAAGGGAGGAATCTCTTGATTGAGATAAGCCGGCGTGGACCGTATTATTGCTCATCAAGAACATGATACGTAGATTCCAGATCCCAGCCACCAAGTGTCATCCACTTTCATTACGTAGCCTATCTTGAACTCGTCTCTGTTGCTGTGAGCCGGATTTGGGAAGATGAAGTAAGCAAATCCTTTTCCTTCCTTAGCAACCTCTATCAGGTTTCTGATATAGGAAACGCCATTGGAATCAGTTTCATTTATCTTGTTTTTGCCGATCCAATTGGGTTTGAAGGGATGAGCAATGTTAGTCCCGTTGAAGTCATAGGCATAGATGTAGAGATTTCCCTGGACAAATGAGCCGGTCTTATTGGAAAACTCATCGAGCGCTTTATCTTTGCCGCTCTCACGGGCATAGGCCACCGCAGACTCAACAAATGATATTAGCTGAGTTTTGTTGTATGCATCCATCTGTGATTCATTCGCCAATCCCATTGATTCTTCACTTGCCACAGCCGATGGCATGACAAAAAATGCCGCAGTCAGCAGCAGGATTAATGCCATGAGCTCATTCCAGGTTTTCATTTTTTTATCACATCTTTATATTTATTGCGTTAGTTAAGACGCTTTACATAGACCGGGAAGAATCTCAGCAACAGAAATACCGCAACAGTATCGCAGCCCATGAAACAACAGGAGTGCATCACATGAATCCCCCAGCACGGGAAGCATAAGATCAAGGAGATATGAAGATTGCCAGATGAAAGGCTGGATCGCAATAATCTCGAAATTCTGTCCTTCGGATGAATGAGGCAGGATTTGGCTCACCAAAAAATTCATGGGAGAGATTAATTCCTTGTGGCAGCGTTTATATGCTTTTTGGTGGGAAAGCATGATGCAAATGCGATTTTTTAAGGCATCAATGAGATGACAAATGCCCGTCCTCGCTTCTCCAAAACGATCTTATTTTCGCGACCCAACCAGCCCAATGCACCATAGACTAATTCTCGGCTCAATCCTGTCACTTTCACAAGATTGTCGATAGCGCAAGGGCCATTCTCATTGAGAGCTTCCCACACGATGCCAGCATTCATGCCAAAGACCGATTCGACCGCTATTTCTGTCATACGTTATGATATGCTTCTTAAAGATAAATAATATAACCTCGGATAAGGTGAGCAAATAAAATATTCGTCATGCTGGCAGTACTGCTTCTCCTGCGCCAATGCCACCACAGATGATTCGCCAATAATGATTAAATGCTGTGCGCGAGATTTCTGCCGGGAGACCTGTGTATAAACCGTACCGCTGTTGGCTGGAGCGTTTATCTTATTATCCTGTTATAAAGATTGGGCGAGAGACGACTAATCGCCACTCGTTGCCATGAAGACCTACGCTCGTCCAGTATACCTCCTTGGTGACATTTCGGTCATGCTGTTTATTAAGGAAAACATAGCTTCCCATTCCAGAACGTTTCGCCACCACATTCTTGCCCAAGGCCAATAGCTGGGGATATGGCCGATACATGGGATCGTCAAATAGAATCCTTCCCACTTGGCTTGGATCCGAATCGTACAGCGACAGGCCATCCTTTTGCATGACTGTGACACTGTAATTTGTTTCATTTAACATGGGTGCGATTATCGATCCTAAAAGCTCGGCAGGCTTAATGATTGCTCCGATCCCGCCGATGAACTCACCGGTGGCAGAGAAGACAGGATATGAGATTATTGATGCATCATAGCCCTCCACAAGGCGAAACACCTGACTGAATATGGGGCTCTTGGTTTTCATTAAGCGAATTGTGGCATCATTTTTGCTGGTATCTGCCCCTTCTGAATTTCTGTATGCAGCAGGCTCAGCGGTTACAATCTTTCCTTCAGGACTGCCGGTGGTTGCTTCAGCAAAATCTGGGCTTGAATCGGTCAAATTTCGCAGGATGCTTCTTGCTTTCTCCCCCTCGATTCCGGAAGCCGAGAGCTGATAGGACGAATCTGCCACGGCCCTATCAAGATCATTTAGCTGGCCCTGTACACTTGATTGGAGCTGCAAAAGGAAATATGCCATATCGTTATCGGTTCCAATAGTGGCGTTTTCTGAATTTCTATCAGAATCTAATTCGGCTTTATAGATACCGGCACCCAGATACCAGCGATCATCCACCTTCATCACATAGCTTATCTTGGGCTCGCTTTGATTGGTGAGGGGGTTTTGCCAGTCGTATTCATAAAAGCCGCTCCCATTCAAAGCAATGGATCGCATATCTCGGTTGATGTAAATGCCTTTGTCATTCTGAATATTCATGCGATTGGTGCCAACTTCCTTGGGCATGTATGGCAGGCACAGCGAGGTGTCATTAAAATCATGGGCGAAGATGTAGACATCTCCCCTGACCCAAGAGCCATTCAGGTCCATAAAATCCTTTATGGCTTCAGCTTTACCAACATCCCTTGCATGCGACACGGCAAATTCAACGAAGGCGGCCAACTCGGTTTCGTTAGATGGTGCAATAAATGATGAACTTGTCACACCTATGGCCTCATCCTGCCCGAGAATAGGCAGTATTACCGTATTCGCCAGACTCAACAACAAGATGGCCATTAACACATTTCTGATCTTCACATCACCCACCTAAATCCCTAAGCCCAATATTTTCGTTAACCGTATGCTTATCTCGCATATGATTTCTGGTTTCATAATCGTAGTCCCAAGCTAATAGTCTTACGCTTGTAATACTATTGTCTCCTTAAAATGGAAAAAAGTTTGATAGTCATAAATTAATATTCACGATTTTGACAACCACAATTGATGTCAGGCATGTTCATGACTTTCGTTTCCAGCGGCCTTCTTCCCGACCTTTCATCCTAAATCTATATCAACTGAAGAGACACATGAGTATGTAATTTTAAAATTTTCGCCGTGGTGACAAATATGCAAAGATCAAAACAATTTAGACAACTGCTGGAAAAACCTGGTCTCGTCCTGAGGCCGTGCGGTTATGATGCTCTATCTGCCCTTTTGATCGAAAAAGCAGGATTTAAATTGATGGGAACATCGGGATATGCTATTTCCGCATCGGCAATCGGACAGCCGGACCTGGGTCTGATTAGCTTTGGAGAATTGCTTGAACGAGCCAGAAATATAATTAATAGCGTCTCAATACCTGTTGATGTTGATGCTGATACTGGTTACGGTAATGCCCTGAATGCCTATTGGACTGCTAAAAATTTCATCTGGATCGATGCCGCAGGCATAAGGATCGAGGATCAAACCTGGCCCAAGCGTTGCGGCCACATGAGCGGAAAAACAATTATCTCTAAGGAAGAGATGGTCTCTAAGATTGCTGCCCTGATTAAGGCAAGAGATGAAGAAGGCTCTGATCTGGTAATTGGAGCAAGAACAGATGCCAGAGCGATAGAAGGATTCGATAAAACCATCGAACGCGCCGTAGCCTATGCCAAAGCTGGAGCGGATTATATTTACGTGGAATGCCCGCAATCTCTGCAGGAAGTAGAACATCTCGTCAAGAAAATAGATATACCTCTGGCATTTAACCTGATTCCTGGCGGCAAGACGCCCAAGTTCTCATTATCTGAGCTGGAAAGCATCGGAGTCAAGTATCTTTCTATTCCCATGGTCTGCCTCTATCCGGCCGTCAAAGCCATGCAAGATGCTTTGCAGGCATTGAAAAGCAGCGATCTGGAAAAAGTTGGCGAATTGGGCATAAACTGGTCCGAATTTAATGAGCTGATTGGAGTGAAAAAGTGGAGGCAGCTGGAGAAAGAATTTGAAGGAGGAAGTCCCTAAAACCACACGGTATACTTGAGAGCTGAACTTGATAGCCATAATACGGGGGCTCTGTCCAACAACTTCATGCCCTTTGAGAAAGGAGAACGCATCAAATGAATGCAAATTTGAATTCAGATTCGAAAACCGATGAAAACCAAAATCGCATCACTCTGCAGAACATTGCCCGAAAAGCCCTGATTATGCGAGGGCTGCTTCCCGAATTTTCCTCTCAAGCCTTGGCCGAGCTTGCCCAGATTCAGGAGCCAGCAAAAGTGGGCCCCACCACGCAGGTTCGGGACTTGAGGGATCTGCTCTGGGCTTCTATCGACAATGATGATTCTGAGGACTTAGACCAGCTCACCTTTGCCGAAGAGCTGGCGCAGGGAATGACGAGGATTCGCGTAGCTGTTGCGGACGTGGATGCCCTGGTCAAGAAGAACTCTGCCATTGACCAGGACGCTGCGCACAACACCACATCGATCTACACCGCTGCCCAGATATTCCCCATGCTGCCGGTGAAGCTGTCCACTAACCTTACCTCCCTGAATATGAACGAGGACCGGCTGGCTATCGTAGTGGATATGACAATCAGCCCGGACGGCTCGCTCCTGGACTCGGATGTCTACCGGGCGGCTGTAAGAAACCATGCCAAGCTGGCTTACAACAGCGTGGCTGCCTGGCTGGAAGGAAAAACGCCTGCGCCCCAGGCGGTGACGGCCGCTCAGGGTCTGGCAGATAATCTGCTTCTCCAGGATCAGGCTGCCCAGAAGATGAAGAGCTTGCGGCACGCCCAGGGAGCTCTCAGCCTGGAGACTATCGAGGCCAAGCCGGTATTCGAGGGCGACAAGATCAGCGGTCTGCAGGTGGAAGAAATGAATCGGGCCAAGCAGATAATCGAGGACTTCATGATAGCTGCCAATGGTGTTACGGTGCGCTATCTCGCTGAACGAAATATTCCCTCCATCCGTCGCGTGGTGCGCATTCCCAGAAGATGGGACCGAATCGTAGAGATCGCTGCTGAGCACGCCTTCAGGCTTCCCAAAAGTCCCAATCCCAGAAAGCTGGAGATGTTTCTGACTATGATGAAATCGGCCGATCCGCTACGTTTCCCGGATCTCTCTTTAGCTGTGATCAAGCTTCTGGGAAATGGCGAATATGTGGCCGAGCAGCCCGGAGAGGAAGCCACCGGACACTTCGCCCTGGCTGTCAAGGACTACACCCATTCCACCGCCCCCAACCGCCGCTACACCGATCTGATCACTCAGCGGTTGCTTAAAGCTGCTATTGAAAAGAGACCGTTGCCCTACAGCCTGGAAGAGCTGGATTTTCTGGCAGAGAATTGCACAAAAAAAGAGGATGCAGTCAACAAAGTGGAAAGGCAGGTAAGTAAATCCGCGGCTGCCCTTCTTCTCGAATCAAGAATTGGAGAGAGGTTTGATGCCATGGTTACCGGCGCATCTGAGAAAGGCACCTGGGTAAGGCTTTTGGATATTCCCGTAGAAGGGATGCTCAAGAGCGGAAGTAAGGGCCTTGACGTGGGAGACCGGGTCTTGGTAGAGCTGGTGTCCGTGGACGTGGAGCAGGGATTTATTGATTTCATGAGACGGTAGGGTGAAAAAAGATCGGCGACCCGCATGTTATGGCAAAGACTGGAAGGCATAAGGCCCAACGCATATCCTGACTGAGAACGCCGAGGCCATCATAGAAAGAAAGCTAGGAATGGATACCAGAGAGATAGTCAAAGAAAATATATCCAAGAAAGGGGGATTAATTTGAAAAAACATTTCATGTTAGCTGTAACGCCTCTATTAATATTGATTTCGTGCATTTTGATGGGAATTGACGCAGCGGAGGCAAATGCAGGTGCGAGCGCGCTCTTGCCTTCATCGCACATGATTGCCAATGTTCCCTGGCACCAGCAAATGAACGGCCTATTTTGCGGAGAAGGGGTTCTGGAAGGGGTATACGACTATTACGGGCAGGACATCGATCAAAAGGAGATCGCAGATGTGGCCCGCAGCTCTTCCGCCGGCACCTGGTCTTTTGATATGGTGAGAGCCGGCCACTTCAGCACCATGAGCTCTGCCCAGGGTAGATTTTTCCCGCAGGAGGCTCCCAGCGCCGGCTATCCGGAAAGGGCTTTGGGTTATGCCTCTTTCCCCTATTCCTCGGACCAGTTCTGGCTATCGGACTTGAAGGGTCTTATTGCCGCTGACACGCCGGTAATCCTGCTCATGACCTTCGAGCCGAATGGCGGGGGCGGCCACTACCGGACAGCCATAGGATACGACGACGCAAAAGGCATAATTTACTTCAGCGACCCCTGGGGCAGGGACCAGAAGCACCTGACCAACAATACAGGAATCACCGCCTGGACTTATCAGGAGCTGCAAAGCGGCTGGAACTACACAGCGGAAGGTGAATCTCATCCGTATTGGGGAATGGTGATGATGCCCTGGAATGTTTCTGTCAAAGCATCAGGATCATTAAAGCTGGGCTCAACGGCGACGGTTACGGCAGATGTTACCTACCCATGCCCCGTGCCATTCAACTCATCCCTGTATCCAGCCAAAAATGCTGTGGCTGTGATAGCTTTGCCGGATGGGATGAGCCTTGATTCCTCCGGGTCCAGAAAGACCCTGGAAGACATGAACGCAGGGTCAACTGCCAGGGCAACCTGGAAGGTAAATGTTGATGGGCCGGTTAGCGGAAAGACGATAACCGTGCAGGCTCAGGGAGAGGTATCCGGTCAGGTGCCTGAGGCGCACTGGACCGGGATGAGCATGTCATATCCGGCCTACGGCTATACGGATGCGATTGGGGGAAATGGATCGATTGAATTGTGATATGAAGAAGAAGCGAACTCCACTCAAGCCATTAAGGTGGAGAGGGGGTCGCTTCACCCTTCGCAACCCCATCAGTTATAACCATAAAATACCGCAATGCAGTCTTTTGGCAGCGGTCCGAAGATTAAATCATTTGCGAAATTAATAATAATAAATAACTCGCGATGTTTCGATCTAGCCAAAGCCAAGCGATTAATTCTATAAAAAAAAACATACAATATAATTTTAATATGTATAATCAGATATGCATATTTATAATATTAATTTTTATATAATCAGCTTGGCATCAGGCTAAGCATCTAAAGTGATATGATCAATAACTTTTTCACCCCGTCGGCTGCTGCTGGCTGATGCAGTGCACCGTTCCCAACCCGTGCACCATCTCCCGGCAGTTGATGCCGATGACCCGCCGGTCCGGGAATGCCTCCTGAATGATCCGCAGCGCCACACCATCGTTTTTGTGCCCGAAGACCGGCACCATGACCACATCGTTGCCGATGTAGAAGTTAGCATAGCTGGCGGGCAGCCGCCGCTCTGCGCCCACCTTTCCCGGCATGGGCAGCTTAATCACCGTCAGGGGAAGGCCGTCCTGGTCGGTCTCCCGGCAGAGCATTTCGTAGTTCTGCTTCAGGGCCGGGTAGTTGTCATCCTCGGGATCATCCTCGTAGGCGCAGAGGATCGTGGTCGGATTTACGAACCTGGCAATGTCGTCCACATGCCCGTCCGTGTCGTCTCCGGCGATGCCCTCTTTAAGCCAGATGACCTTGCTCACACCCAAAAATTCCCGGAGATAGCTCTCGATCTTCTCTTTGTTCAATGATGGGTTTCGATTCCTATTGAGCAGGCACTGCTCCGTGGTGAGCACAGTTCCGCAGCCGTTCACATCGATGGAGCCGCCCTCCATGACGATGCCCGGCAAGAAGCGATCCATCTTGAGGTCCTCGTTGATGAGACCGCCAATCTTTGTGTCTCCCATCAGCTCCGCATATTTCTCGCCCCAGGCGTTGAAGATCCAATTTACCGCCGCCACGCACTTGCCAGTTTCCGTCTCCCGGTTCACCACAAAGGTGGGGCCGTAGTCCCTGAACCACACGTCCGCATAACTTATCACGTGGAAGTGAACCCGGTGCAGGTCTATCTTTTCATTTTTCAACCGGTCCACTACAACGCTCTGCATTATCTCGTCCTTGACGAGCAGGTTGACAATCTCGCTTCCGTGAATGGCTTTGATTATGGCGACGTAGGCACTTTCCACCGCCTCGATATCCGGGAAGCTGTCCAGGTCGTAGGGCCAGGAGAGCCAGATGGCCTCGTGGCACTCCCACTCAGCTGGCATGTGGTAGCCCAGAGAGCGAGGCGTGTCTGGAAGGCACAGCCCTGTGCCCTCTTTTTTTGCGGGTTTCGGCTTATCCTCCTCCTGCACCATCTCGATGAGCGGCCAGTAGACATCCGGCCTGCGGTTTCGGAAAAAGCCCCAGCCCTCTCGCACCGCCTCATTCTTGGCCAGATCCAGCTCTACCACCAGCGTCTCCTCCACGCTGCTACCGGCCCTGGCCAGGATTTTGCCGAATGGGTCGCAGACAAAGGAGCTCCCCCAAAAGACCAGGTCCTCCTCCCGGCCCACCCTATTGGCCGCAGCCACGAAGACGCTATTGGCAATGGCGTGGCCTCTTTGCACCGTCTCCCAGGCATCATGCCAATCCCCTTCGAACGGATCCTCCTCGCCCTTTATCCAGCCGATAGCCGTGGGATAGAAAATGATCTGTGCTCCGCCAAGAGCTGCTACGCGAGCCGCCTCGGGGAACCACTGGTCGTAGCAGATGAGCGCGGCAAATTTGGCATAGCGGGTATCGTAAACCTGGATCTCCTCTCCAGGGGTGAAGTAACTTTGCTCGTAAAAGAGAGGATCGTGGGGGATATGCACCTTGCGATAGGTGGGAAGAGTGCTTCCGTCCGCGTCAATCACGGCAACGGAGTTGTAGAATCCGGACTTGTCCTTCTCGAAGACGGGCACTATTATCACTATCTGCAGCTCTTTTGCCAGGTCGGAGAAGGCCAGTGTGGACGGACCGGGGATGGTCTCCGCCAGGGCAGCGGCATCCTGGAATTCCCACTGTGGGAAATAGCGCGTGCGAAAAAGCTCCTGCAGACAGACAATTTGTGCCCCTTTGCTTGCCGCCTCTTTCACCAATCCAGTGGTTCTTTTCAAATTGAGATCGGGATCCTCAGAGACAGAGGTTTGAATCAATGCGATAGTGACTTTAGAGATTACTTCTATAGCTGCCATTTTGTTTCCCCATAGATTACAGGGGCTACTGGTTTATCTAGCTGGCGGAAATTTTTTGGATCAATGCTATGACGGTTTTCTTCCCGCCATCAGGGCAATGCAAAGGTACTGCCAGAGCACTTTGACCTGTTCAAATCCCGCTTGCCTCCACCACTCTTCCTTCTCTGCCTTGCTGCAGTAGTAGTGCGTCTCCTTCTCGTCCCGCAGCCGGGCTACGAAGTCGGAGAGCTTTGGATCGACGGCCATGCGCCGCTCCTCCATCTCCTCAAAAAACCACTCTTGCATGTCGCTTCCTTCCTCGGCGTAGCCCTCCGCTGCCAGGAGCCAGCCCCCGGGCATAAGCAGCCGGTAGCATTTTGCAATGGCCGATTGGTAGCGATCAAAGGGCAAGTGCTCCAAAACCAGAGTGGAGACTATGGCATCATACCCGTTGCCATTCAGGCCCTCGCCCTCGATGCCTTCGTCCCAATCGCTTTTCGCAAGATCTGCCACCTTGCAGCCCAGGATCGCCTCCGGGTGGGCGCGGGAGATCTTCTCCTCGGCCACCCTAACCATCCTTCCCGAGCCGTCGAGGAGATAGATCCTGGCCGAAGGAATCTTCTTCAGTACGGCCAGAGAGGCATTGCCTGTTCCGCAGCCTAGATCGATGAGCTTCGCCTCTTGCGGTAGATAGCGCTTGCATGCCCCGGCCACAAGGTCGAGCATATCCCGATAGCCGGGAACCACAGCATGCTGGTAGAGGTCGTAGTCCTGAGCATGTCTGTCGTAACATGAGACGGTTGAGTCCTCTTTCATCGCCTTTTTTATCGGGTATTATCATTATTTAATCTCACGCTTTGCATACCTTTTGCAAATTTTCAATTGGCAGTTTAAGAACTATTCACCAGGGGGTTTACGGAAATTATACCGGCAGAGCCGCAGAGAACACAGAAGACGAACGAATGGGGACGACGATTAACCTGTAATTTTGGATCATAACGATTTCCCTTGCAGGTATTTGGGAGCAATCACACTTAATTGCAAAATTATGAAATTGATGCAATAATCGACAGGTTTAAATGCGAGGGAATGTAATGCCGGTGTGATGCCGCAAAAGATCACACTGACCTTCCGCCCCGTGGCGGGCTTTGAGATGCCTTACAGCGAGGGCTACCAGCTCTACTCGGCACTTCTTCGGATCATGCAGGAGAGCGACTCCGCCATAGCTAAACACACGCACGACTCGCCCATCAGCTCCATATCCCTTGGGCCGCTGGAGGCCGCTTCCGCCGCTCTGATCGGGCCATGCACAAGGCCGTCGATGCAGGGGAGAGGTATGAACTGGTGGTGGGGATAACTGAACAAAAAGAGGTTGAGATCTTCCGCGCCATCATTTCACCGTTAGTTTTAAAGGAGCGAAATCTCCGGATGGAAAAAGGAGAGCTGCGGGTGGAGGAGCTGAAAAGCTCTACGGCAAGCTTCGAGGAGCTGATCATCTCTGCAGGTGAGGTCAAAGAGCCATGTCTGGATTTTCAGTTTAAATCTCCGGCCTGCATCCAGTACAAAAATACCAAAGTTTATGAGATGTTCCCGCACAGGGAAGCAGTCTTTCACTCGCTCCTGTCCAAGTGGAATGCAGTCTGCCCGGAAGAGTTGAAGATGAGCATGGAGCGGGACGATATGGCCCGCTTCGTGATCGAGAAGCCACTGGCTTACGAGACGCACAGCATAGTAGTAAACACGGTCTTCGACAGGGTCAAAGGGCACGCGAGACCCATTATGAAGCAGGGATTCACAGGCCGCTGCCAGTACACTTTCACCAGAAACGCCCCGGAGGGCCTGCGCAACGGAATTATGGCCCTGGCCAAGTTTGCGGAGTACAGCGGCGTAGGGAGCAGCGTGGCCCGCGGGTGCGGGGCCGTGGCTGTGGGTGTGGGAGTAGGTGCGGGGGGGACGTTCAGGTAATGGAAAAGACATTCATTAACATTAACTGATCCAGAGGCCGAGGGAAGAATGGAGCGTTAAACATTTCGATGCTAGCTCTAGGCATCGAAAGCCTGGACGGCATTGTCACAGAAATCTCAAGTTGTCAGTCTTACGGCTGGCCGCCCTTTAAAGATCTATAGGCAATTTTTGCATATAGGCGAAGAGGTGGTTGATTTGCAGGATACTAATAATGACGAATCGAATGAAACGTCAACACAGACAACACAAACCGAGGCACCCGAAACCATGCCAACAGTCGCGCCGGTTGCTTCGGAAAGTGTGCCGCTGTACAGCAAATTTTGCAGTGAATGCGGTGCCAGGATCAGTGCCAAGGCTGAGGTCTGCCCCAAGTGCGGGGTCAGGTCAGCAACACTCGCAGGCAGCGAACATAACAAGACAACCGCAGCCCTATTGGCTCTGTTTCTGGGAGGCATCGGTTTGCACAAGTTCTACCTGGGCAGAACAGGAATGGGGTTGATCTACCTGGTTTTCTGCTGGACACTGGTTCCGGCACTCATCAGTCTGGTTGAAGGAATACAGTTCTTGAGCATGTCAGAGTCTGAGTTTGCAATAAAATACAGGTGAAGAAGCTAAGTAAGGAGTTGGTGGCGATAATTAAACCCAAGGTTACGGAATATAACCACAGAGGCACAGAGCGCACAGAGGATGAACACGGAGATCGTTTTTTTTCCTTTGATCCTGGATTAAAAAGCTGCGCGTCACTGTGAGTTGTCGTGCCTTCAGTGGTTAATAATCGTAGCTTGATAACTATAGTCTTTAACACAACAAATTTAACTTATCATACAAGAATCTAGGAATCCACA
>CAZWHG010000006.1:0-70996 GCA_964633785.1 uncultured Methanotrichaceae archaeon | reverse complement strand
ACCAATGTCAGACACGAAAAATCTCGCGTCTCCATTCTTTTTAATCGCAACTTTCAATCCATTCCTGCAGTTCTTTGCAGGGAAGGCTTCAGATTGCGACGCCTCATCGGCCCATTAAGGTTGTCAGCCGAGGTATTTAAGCATTTCGCCCTCCCCCCCATTTACGGAAAGAAGAGAGAATCCTAGGCATTCTTAAGCCGATGTCATACTTAGGCCCTATAATCATTATCTACAGGACCCTTGCACCACCCTTTCAGGCGGGCCGAACTCATCCAATAACTCAGACATATATAACCTTTTTGCTCTATCGACTGACGCTATCGCTTAGTTTTAAATATGATCGTAATAGAGAATCGAGTATCAATTCTAGATCAACACGCCTGCTGGAGGTCTTTTATGGGTTGCACATTAACTGAGAAAATCCTGAGGCAGCACCTCGCGGATGGCTTCTACGAGCCTGGTAAAGAGATCGGCATAAGGATAGACCAGACACTTACCCAGGACGCAACGGGAACCATGGCATATCTCCAATTTGAGTCCATGATGCTTTCAGATATCGCCACCGAACTTTCCGTCAGCTACGTCGACCACAACACCATACAAGTGGGATTCGAAAACGCTGATGATCATGCCTACCTGGAGTCCATCGCGAAGAAGTACGGCATCTACTTCTCCAGACCCGGAAACGGCATTTGCCATCAGGTCCACCTGGAGAGATTTGCCAGGCCCGGCAAAACCCTGCTGGGGTCCGATAGCCACACACCCACTGCAGGAGGCGTGGGATCCTTGGCCATGGGTGCAGGAGGACTCGATGTAGCTGTTGCCATGGGCGGAGGCGCATACTACCTCACAACTCCACGCGTCATAAATGTCCACCTTACAGGCCGGCTGATGCCTTGGGCCGCCGCTAAAGACGTCGTCCTGAAAGTCCTCTCCATCCTGAGCACAAAGGGAAATGTCGGCTACGTTTGCGAATATACCGGCGAAGGCATCGCCGAACTGACGGTACCGGAGAGAGCAACCATCACCAATATGGGCGCCGAGGCCGGTGTCACCACATCCATCTTTCCCAGCGACGGGCAGACGAAGCGATTTCTGCAAGCGCAGGGAAGAGAAGAGCAGTGGGTAGCTCTGGCTGCAGACAAAGATGCAATCTATGATCGCACACTCGAGATCGACCTATCAGAAATCGAACCGCTTGCCTCCGCACCTCACAGCCCGGGAAACATCGCCAGGATCAAAGACATCAATTTGCCCGTAGACCAGGTGATGATCGGCTCATGCACCAATTCATCTTATGTGGATCTCATGACCGTGGCAGCAATGCTGAAAGGCAAGCATCTTCCGGCAAGCGTTTCATTAGGCATTGCGCCCGGCTCGCGACAGGTGCTGAGTACGATCGCCAGGAACGGCGCCCTAAGCGACATGATAGCCTTCGGTGCCAGAATCCTGGAGTCTTCCTGCGGCTTTTGTATCGGCAACAGCATGTCACCATGCACAGACTCCGTATCTGTTCGCACCAGCAACCGCAATTTCAAAGGTAGATCAGGCACACCCAGTGCACAAGTCTACCTGACAAGCCCGTTGGTCGCCGCCGCCTCGGCTATCACCGGCAGGCTGACGGACCCGAGAGAACTGGGAATAGACTTTCCCAGAATAGATATGCCTCTGCATTTTGAGATTGATGACAGCATGATTATTCCGCCCCTATCGAAAGCAGAGCGAGCGGAAACGAAAATATGCAGAGGCCCGAATATCGGAGAGCCTCCCGTCAATGGACCTATGCCGGAAGATATCTCAGGACGGGTAACCATAAGAGTGGAAGATCTGATAACCACAGACCATATCATGCCGGCCGGCTCACGCCTAAAATACAGGTCTAATGTACCCAAGTACTCGGAATTCGTCTTTGAGCCGCTGGATAAAGAGTTCTGCCACCGGGCATCCGCCTTACGCGATCAGGGCACACATAACCTGATTGTGGCAGGTCTGAGCTATGGCCAGGGCTCTTCCCGGGAACACGCCGCTCTTTGCCCAATGTATCTCGGTGTAAAAGGGGTGATTGCCAAATCCATCGAGAGGATACATGCGGCTAATCTGGTGAACTTCGGAATATTGCCCTTAACCTTTGCCCAGGAATCGGATTGGGAAAGCCTGCCGGAAGAAACCGATGTCAGAATACCAGACATTCGCAAGGCACTGGAGAGCGGCAAGGAAAATATCATAGCTTTGGCCGGCAATAAGCAAATCACCCTGAAAATGAACCTCTCCAAAAGGCAAAGGGATATACTGTTGGCAGGCGGACTATTGCCCTTCACCGTACAGGCAAGCAAAGGAGCAAAAAAAGGAAGATAGAATCTTTTATCTTTTTAGTTATTAAAGAGGGTTAAGATATTTTGCGATAGCATTTGCCCTTTGGCATCCTTGCTGGGCGTGCCTGTGCTATTGGATACCATTAAGCTTCCACTCGTCTGGGGATATGACCAGATCTGATTGACCCCGAACTGACTGTTGACATTTCTGGTCAGAAACTGGCTGTTTCTCTCTGTAGCTGTAAGAGTGGGTGCAGCAGCATTTGCGGCAAAGCTCGTGGCCTTGAATTGCAGGGGTGTATCGAACCTCAGGGGGAAAGTGTTCATCCAGATGTCCATATTAGAAGACGCACTCTTGATGCTCAGATTTTGCTGGTTGGCGATATAATTGCCCCAGTACGTCTCGACATTGGGTTCAAAGGTAGATGAGCTGGGTGCATTGAAAAATGCAAGCTGAGTGCTGCTGTAGCCCTCACCCATGCCAATTGTCTGGGCAGCGGCCAGGCCAAAGAGACAGGTCAATGCTATTAGTACTACAATTGTTTTCATATGAATACATCCTTTTTTATTTAGTTGATATCCTATGCTGAAAATCTGTCCCAACCTATTTATTCCTTATTGGTAAGGGAGAACTTATGCCGGACCGCTTCGAAATACTGCATAAAGATCTGGCCGGAAGGATCGGCCGGCTTTCCACAATGCATGGAACCGTCGAGACGCCCGCACTTATGCCTGTGGTCAATCCCCATCTTCCTCTCATCCCGCCGGGAGAGCTGCAAGAGATGGGGGCAGATATGATCATAACCAATAGCTACATAATTCACCAGGATGCCGACCTGAAGATGGAGGCAATCGAGCGCGGGCTGCATGATCTCCTGGGATTTTCCAGGCCGATTATGACCGACTCGGGCGCCTTCCAGCTCTCCGTTTATGGGGATATCGATGTCTCTCCCCTAGAGATTTTGAACTTTCAATTCGCCATAAAATCAGATATATCTGTACCCCTGGACATACCAACTCCCCCGGACGTCACCAGAGTGCGGGCGCAGTCGGAGCTGCAGATAACTGAGGAGCGACTGGTGCAGGCTGCATCCCAGGAAAGGTCGGGCCTTCTTGCCGGTCCCATCCAGGGCTCAACCTACCCTGATCTCCGAGAGAAAGCGGGCCGGTTCGCGGCAGATCTTCCCTTTGATGTCTATCCTGTGGGCGGCGTGGTTCCCCTCATGGAAGCTTACCGGTATCGCGATCTGGTTGATGTGGTAACGGCCGCCAAAAGGGGTTTGGGCTCAGGCCGGCCGGTGCATCTCTTTGGCGCCGGGCATCCCATGATCTTTGCACTGGCAGCAGCCATGGGCTGCGATCTCTTCGACTCAGCAGCGTACGCACTCTACGCCCGGCAGGATCGGTATCTGACTGTGCACGGAACCGGCAAGCTGGAGGAGATGAGCTACCTTCCCTGCTGCTGCCCAGTCTGCCAGGAGCATACCCTAAAGGAACTGATAGAAAGCCCCCAAAAGACCAGGCTCCTGGCCCGGCATAATCTCTACGTCTCACTGCAGGAGATGAGACAGGTTAAGGAGAGCATTCGCGAGGGCTCGCTGTGGGACCTGTTGGAGACGCGCTGCCGGTCCCATCCGCGCATGCTGGACGGCCTGAAAAGGCTGGGCGGCCAATGCCGCTGGCTGGAGAGCCTCGACTCTGCCAGCAAGTCCACCTTCTTTTACCTTAGTCCGGAGTGCGCCAGCCGACCAGAGGTAATGCGCTATGCGCGAAGGATAGACCGCATCCGTTTGCAGGGCGACGTCTTGATCACCGATGACCCCCAGGCAGACACATCGGGCTTTGGGAACGTTTTGCACTTCAAGCCGCCCTTCGGGCCCTATCCGGCGGAGCTGTCCGAGACCTATCCATTCAATGCCGAGGTTCCCGAGGAGGCAGATGATGCGGCAATGAAGCATGCCTTGAAAATCACGAAGGATCTGATCAGGGCCAATCCAGAGGCGAAGTTTTGCTTCCTGCTGAAAAATAGGGAGCTGGAAGAGCTAATAAAGCAAGGGCAGATGATTACAGGTGCCATACAAGGTGAACAAGCGGTCTAAAATCCAATGCCAGCATCATTCATCGCGCAGAGACCCTATTCCCGTCCCGGCGTATGAAACTGCTCGTTCGTATCATCATGAGACGTGCTCTGGAAAAGCTGGAAAGCGTCATCTTCGATCCTTCCAGGACTCAGTTGACTGAAATCCCGATAGCCATCCAGCAGCCCTCCAAGGATGTACACCGGGATGTGCAATTTATCGTAGCGGTAGCGTGCTGATTCGTTCTTCCAGAAAGAATCTTCTCGCTAATAGATCATCACTCATATGGGCCACGATGATGGCCTTGAGGGCGGGTGGATTTCTCAGCGCCAGCATGATGGCATTGTTGGCGCTCCAGGATATGCCGAGCATACCAACGTTGCCGTTGCACCAGGGGAGGCGGGCTAACTGGGCGATGAGCTCTTCGCCGTCGGAGAGCTCTATGGGTGAATACTCATGTGACACCGTCTCCCTTCGGAGGATCCGGTGCCGGGCAAATAATGTATAGTAATCGTAATCGCCGATGTAGAACTGGTCATCCTTTCTGTAGGGGGGTCATCTCAAGGATCACAGGAAACTTCTCGTCCGGCGACCTTGTCACACCTTGAAATCGTGAAGGTCAGCAGATGTGTTCTTGTCAAGTTTCCCACCACTGGTCGCACTGGCATTGCCGGCCAAGATGACCAGCATTAATAGCATTAGTGTGATCTGTTTTATCCTTGGGACACATTTCCAAAACTCAATCTTACCTTGACATACTGTAAATTTTATGGGTCTAAGGCATGATGGGAGATAAAATTTGAGTCTCCCGCCTCCAGCTCCTGTATACGCGATGGTGACACCGGTTAGGGGCTAACGGGGGGGCAATGGCCGAGAAGCATAAACCAACCATACCTTAATCTCGACCTTAGCCAGCCATGTGGTATAGAGCAGCTCTGCGGTTGTTCAAGGCTTAATATAAGCATTCAATCCGATGGTGATCGGCTTACCATCAACTTTAGCGCTAGTAACGATATTCCCATGTGTACTTGCAACAACGAGGGTCTTTCCGGATGACGATGGCGTTGGTTTTTCCAGGTCAATTTCTATGAAGAGCTTGTTATCCTTGATTTCTACTTTCAGAGCCATACGAATTCTCCTATTGGCCATCTTTTAGACATGCTCATCTATTACCCTTTCCCTGAGATATCCTCAGACATTTTTCAATATTTTCGCGCTGGAACCATTTATTACTTTTCCTGTGATGCTTTTTTTCTTTAACGGTTGAGAGATGGTTGGCAGCGTTTCCGGGTCGCTGGGTCTGGTAGAGGATCACCCTTCCAGGCAGGAACTTTCGCTGCATTGACGGTCATTCTACATCTTTCCTCTTTTATTGCTTACCCCTGTTTACTTGATATTCTTCTTGTGACGATCTTGTTTGTGATTGCCCTCGCCAGCGAATAGGGGACGATCAGGATCATTACGGCAACTACAATTGCCGAGGTGATGCGAACTTGATCGAAGATAAGGTACTGAACGATCATATCGAGCACAAGTGCAATGATAATCGTCTTGGATAGGGATTTGAAGAGACTGGCCAATTTGGCCTTGCGGTTCCTCTGGTTAACAATCAAATCGAAGATAAATGGCGATTCACCCGCTTTTGCGTCCATCATCCCATCTCGTACTCCAAGAAGCAATCCTACCAGTGGCTGAAAGACAAATCGAAGGCCCATCGGCCCGGCGACACGTGCTATAAACCCTTCCGCAACGCTACCCGGTAATGACACTAACTCTTCCTCCCTTTTTGATCAGATTGATACCAGAAGTCCCACATAAAAGCAGCGCCCAGGAAAAAATTACGGGAAGCGTCCTTTCTTTTCCCTGGCCAACTCCACAATCATTGTGCTCATTTAGAACCCTTTTCTATGCCATCATCTCCGAAACGGGCAGGCCTGCTTCCACCAAGCAGCCAAAGGGATGCTTCTCTGGGGGAGTGAACAGCCATTATCATGCTATGCCATTCTTCCATGTAGAGCCCAAAGGCCATGGAGCTGGAAGCGGCCAGGGAGATTCTGGCTGAAGTATTCGGAGTCCGGCTTTTGGAGGTGGACGAGATGATCCAAAGCCGCTCCAAGACTCTGACAGGAAGGCCCCCTGGCGAAGATGATGGGCTGTGGCCTCAAGAGCTTTGGGTAAATAGGAGGCTCTCTTAGCCGTTGCCAGATGGATCGGATACCCCTATGATATTCTCAGAGAAGCCAAACGTTCTATGGCTAGAACTAGCAATGGCAGAGATAACCCAAATCTAACCAGTCCTTTCCATCCGGAGAGGATCAAGATGCCCAGTGCCCCATAAGAATAGGAATGCAACTGCAAATCACCGATAAGAAATAACCATTATTAATAATTATTGACTTGTATATGCATGTTCCGCTCGATTACTGGTATGCAATAGAAACTATGGCAGCGTGGACTGAAAGTGAAATCTTAAATCTTCCGACAGGTCAAAATGCTCCCTGGATCAATGTGCTAATCGCGGATCTCCACCTTGTATCCATCAGAAGATTGATTCGACGTTTCATCTACGATTTCGTAATCATCGATTTCAATGATCTTTTCCCTGGAACTGCGAGCACCTTTCATTGAGTTCGTCGCCGGCCAGATGCTTTCCTTCAGCACCTTACCCAGCAGAGCAACCCCAGCGGCAGTCATCATCATTCCAATTAGAAATGCCATTGTTGGTCTCATATGTGCACAGGTCAATATATATGTATCCCGGTCTTGTCCCCTTTCTAAATCAGGTTGCGTTTTACGGGACCGACGAAGTCATCTTCGTCTGATGGGAGCTTGCAGAAACGGGTGCTCACGAAGCCTGTCGGCTGACACCTATCCCCCCACTTCGCCTGCATGCTGGGACCTTGCAGAGCAACTACTATTATGAGTTATTCAAGGCGTATTTTACCGCTGCTTGTGCGTGTATCTTCATAGTGTCAAAGACCGGCACCTCTACGTCTTCCTGTTTGATCAACAATGGGATCTCAGTACATCCCAGTATGACTCCTTGCGCCCCTTCTTCATCCACGAGACGATTAATAATCTGTTTGAATCGCTCTCTTGATTCGTTGGTGAGCTTATTGGCACATAATTCGTCAAATATCACTGAGTTGATGCAATCCCGTTCGGTTTCATTGGGAATAATCACATGCAGTCCGTATTTCTTCTCCAGCCGATCCCGATAAAAGTTCTGCTCCATGGTGTATTTCGTGCCCAATAGACCTACATTTTCAATTCCGCTTGCCTTCACGTTTTCGCCGGTTGCATCGGCGATGTGGAGGACGGGGATATTGACATTCGCCTGAATGTCGTCAGCGCGTGAGTTCATGGTATTGGAGGCAATTACAATGAAATCTGCCCCGCCATTTTTGAGCCTTTGTGCTGCATCAATCATGGTCATATTCAGGGGGTTCCAGTTGCCCTTTTCTGCCAGTCGTTCCTCATTTGAAAAATTGCCAAATTCAATGGAATACATCAGGATCTTTGCAGAATGCAGTCCACCAAGCTCATTATTGACCATCTCGTTCATTAATCGGTAGTATTCGATTGATGATACCCAGCTTACTCCTCCAATGATGCCGATTGTCTTCATTTGTGTTTCATTTGTGGCGGCATCACTATCCGCATTGACCATTTCGGCAAAAAGCGCGGAGAATATTAAAATGATAATAAGTCCTGAAGTCAGAGCGTATTTAATCACAATCACCTTTGTTCCTTTCTATTTTGTAGCCTATGGATCATATCATTTAAATATTTTATTGGTAGGTGGTGCTTTTAGGTCCTGCAGATATGTTGCACAAATTTAAAATATATCTCGCATGTATATTCGATTTGAAAAAATGCAGATCATCAAAATGGAAGTGGTGAAAATATGAAGATTAGTAAATATTTGGTCCTCTTTGTTTTAACCCTTGTATTTATATCATCGTTAGCAATGGCATTTGAATCTGATATAGTCGATACTAAACCTAAATCATCCAGTCAGGGTGTCGTAGATCCTCTGCCATCCTGGAATGAGGGATCGTCAAAAACTGCAATTCTCGGCTTTGTAGCAAATGTTACAAACAGGAGCAATCCGAAATATGTAGAACCTGCGGAGCGAATCGCCGCCTTTGACAACGATGGCACTTTGTGGTGTGAGTATCCCGATTACGTCCAGTCTCGCTTCATGCTTGATCGAGTCAAGGACATGGCCCCGGAACACCCTGAATGGAATGATACGGAGCCGTTTCGTTCTATCCTCTCCGGCGAACGGTTCGCCACCGGCAACTTCAGCGCCAAAGAGGCAATGCAAATCTATGTCACCACCTGTTCGAATTTGACGCCTGACGAATACATAAGTTTGACAAAAGACTGGCTCAACAGATCCAAGAATCCTCAATTCGGGCTCCCGTATACCAAGTGCGTATATAAACCCATGTTAGAGTTATTGAGCTATTTGCGAGCAGGAGACTTCAAGATCTATATCGTGACAGGAGGAGACGAGGACTTCGTGCGTGCCTTCTCGGAAGAGGTGTACGAAATTCCCCCAGAAAAGGTGATAGGTTCTGCCTTTAAGCTGCAGTTCGTCGAGAATAATAGCAGCTGCTTGGTGGTGAAGCTTCCGGAAATCCTGGTTATCGATGATGGTCAGGAGAAGCCTAAGGAAATTACACAGAACATCGGGCGTCGCCCAATCTTTGCCTACGGCAACTCGGATGGAGATATCCCCATGCTAAAATTCACAACCTGCAATCGGCAGGCTTTGGGTTTACTAAACCGCCACGATGATCCTATCCGCGAGTACGCCTACGATAATGTATCTGTTGTGGGAAGATTGGATAAAGGGCTTGAGATGGCTGGGGAATGGGGCTGGCAGGTGGTCAGCATGAAAAACGACTGGAAGGAGATTTTCTAAAGGCAGTACCCTTATTTTTTGAAAGAGTTAGCCGATCTGCTAATTTACGATTGGGCGAGAGACGATCGCCGGGGGCCTCGCCGGAATTTAGGAGGGGTGATCTTGATCACCAATGATGCCCATTTCAGGCGCATAAGTGAAGAAGGTAATGATTGAGGTGGGGGGCTATCTCAGAGGCGATCGAGCGACTCCTTGAGTGAGACGAATTATTGCCTGCCTTTGTATCTCGTTCGCCTGCTCGCGCCCGGCCGGGCCCGCTCGGGCGCATGCTTGTGTTTCTCCAAGGATGGCTTTTGATAGAATAGTAGCATCATAGGCAGTCCCTCTTGCCGTCATGTATTCCTAGTCCCGGCTGCTTTCATGGCCATTATTGCCCTTGGGCTGGGCCGCCTAGCCTCTGCTAGGCATGAAGCCATCAGGAGGGATTAGTATCCGTTTCAATTCCCAATTGCTTAGTTAAGGGACTGTTTTTCAGATGTTTCATCCTTTCCATAGGCCGTGTTCTGAATACCATCAGAGATACCTCTGTCTAAGGCAAGATCTGGATCAATTGTGGCGGGGAAGAATATGCTATTTCTCATTGTCGCAGCAGGATCCTTAACATATATGCAGCGAAGTATTGCATCCCATCGACCTTTTCCAAGTTTAAATGCACAGATATCTGCAAACAGGCAGTATATTTCATAAACAGTCGTTTGTATGTATTTCTCCCAAGCGAAACCTTCAGGCAGAATGAATAAATCCAATTGCGCAGCTAAGATTCTTCCAACCTATAATAATCCTCGATTTCGTGGAGCATATATTCCTGGAATTATTGAGGCGATTTTTCTTTTAATTCCGTGGGGAATTGCTTCTCATATTTTCACTCCCCCTCCACCTTCTTCTTCCGCTCCCCTGCCTCCTTCGCCGCCGCTTCTTTGCCCAGCACCCGCGCCACCGACTCGATGGCCTCCAGGTAGCGCACCATCTGGTCCAGCCAGTTGATGAGGTCTCCCTGGTAAGCGTACATGCCGTACCGATCGGAGAAGTTTTCGATAATCTCATCCGGGCTCTTGCCCTCCGCCCGCAGATCCAGAATGCGCAGCGATATGCTCTTCTGAACACAGCCGCAGTAGGGCGACTCCTTGCAGGTGCAGCGCAAAAAGTCGCGGGAGAAGTCCATGCAGTACCTCTGCAGCTTATTGTCCAGCTCCCGCAGGTCGGCGCTGCTTAATAGGTCCAAAAATGAGCCGTGCAGCGCCCTCTGGGAGATCTGCATGTGCAATTTAATGGAGATGCGTTCTGCGAATTTGAGGTAAAGAGCCTCAAAGCTCTCCAGTGCCACCGCCACCTCCAGGGGAGTTTTGCCCTTGCCGATCAACTTGACAATGGTGGCCACCTGCTCAGGCGCCAGGAAATGGGCTGCCGCCGCTTCGCCTAAACGGGTGGGCACGATGCCCTTCATCAGCCCCGCCTTCTCCAGCGCAGCAAGAGCGCTGTTCAGGTCATCCAGACCTACGGTAAGATGGTGCAACCGTTCCAGCTCTTCTCTTGTGCGGGCGGCCACGGCATTGGCCAGAACCTCCTCCTGCTGCTGCGCCTCGGAAAATTCCGGTGCCACATCCTCCATCTGGCCGTTTAACAGAGCCAGGGCCATCTCGTCCTCCGACTCACTGCGCCCGGAAGAGAAACGCCTGCCCGGCTCGGCCAGGATATAGACCAGGCCCTTGTCGTGATAGCCCGGCCTTCCGGCCCGGCCTAACATCTGGTTGAACTCGTGCACATTCAGCCACTCGATGCCCATGGCTAGAGATTCAAAGACCACCTGAGAGGCAGGAAAGTCCACGCCTGCCGCCAGGGCCGCCGTGGTGACCACGGTATGAATCTTTCCCGCCCCGAACAATTCCTCGACCTTCTTTCTCTCCGGGTACTGTAGACCCGCATGATAGGCAGCAGCGCCGGGAATGGCATCGGCCAGGTTGTAGCAGTTCTTGCGGGAATTGGTGAAGATGATGGTCTGACCACGATAACCGGTAGAGGAAGTCAGGGCCTGCGCCTCTTTGGACAGCTCCCGGAGGAGCTTGCGCTTCTCCGGCCCGGTGGTGAAGATTAGATGCCGCTCGATGGGCACCGGTCGCAGTGAATACTCGACCAGCGTTGCGCCCAGGCGCTTGGCTAGAGCTGCGGGATTTCCCACCGTGGCGGAGAGGAAGATGAACTGGGCTTTGGGAGCAGCATTCTTCAGCCGGGCGATCATCCCCGCCAGCCTGTGCCCCCGCTCGGCATCCTCCAGCATATGCACCTCGTCTATGACAACTGTTCCCACGCGCCCCAGGCTCTTCTTGGTGCGAATCACCTGGTCTATGCCCTCGTAAGTTCCGGAAATGATGTCCGCGTTAAGGCTCTGGGGAACATTGCGCCCCTTTCCCAAACGGATGCGGCTGACCCCTACGCGAATGGAGGTTTGAAAGCCCAATTCCCTGTATGCGCTGAGCTGATCGAACTTCTGATTGGCCAATGCCACGAGCGGCACCAAAAAGAGCAGCTTTCCCATATTCTCCATCAGATTCTTGACTCCAGCCATCTCACCGATGAGGCTCTTGCCTGTGGCTGTGGCCGAGACGACTAGCTGATTTCGTCCCTCCAAAAGGCCCGCCTTCACCGCCCGCGACTGCACTGGTAAAAGCCTGGTCAGCCTCTTCTTGAGGAGTTCCATCAGGGATTTAGGTAGAGCAATGGACTCCAAAGGCAGCGTGGGCTCCTCTTTGCTGGCGGGTATGGTGTCAAAGCGGGTCAGCTCAGGCTCCAGCCTCTGCAAAGATAGAAGGCCCACAACATCGTCCAGGCTGCGCCGCGTCTTCAAGATCCGAGCCAGATGAGCCTTGGCAGCACGTCCCAATCCCCGGAAGTCCGCCTCGCGCAAAAGCTCAGCCGCGGCGCAGTTCTCGCAGATGCGCCTGCCCTTGTAAGTTATCGCATCCTGCTCAACGTAAGTGACTTTTCTCTGGCCGAGGCAATGATTGCAGACCTGTACGAATCGGTAGTTGAGCTGATAGGACGCCAATAGCTCGATGAACTTCTTTTCCATAGAAGCATCACCCCGGGCGAGATAAATGGCCCCGGCTTTACGCAGCATTCGCATAGCGTCCTCCGGAGGTAGAAATTTTTCAGCCTCTTCATCCTTCTTAACCAGGAATTTGAAGGCCCTCGGTCCCTGGGGCATATCCTTTAAACGCAGATATCCCTCGAAAAGAACCTTGCTCCCACTCTGAGGCAGCAACAATATGCGGGATCGGTCCGCCTGAGCCAGAACCTGAAAAGTCATTCTAAAAACGATCTATCCCAAAGTAAGGTCAATAAGCTCGTACTTCAGGCCCTCCGACTCCAGGCGGGTAAGAAGTCCCGGAATCTGCTCATCCACACTGACGATCACGGAGCTGATGCCGTGATATGCCGCCTCTACTGCGAACTCCTTGGCCCCGAATATGATGTCCGGCTCGCGCCCCACTTTCCGCAGCGCCACCAATGCTTCGATACCAAGGCAGCCCACATTCTTCACTCTGGCGAGCTGAGCCTGCAATGTCGACAAATCGACCTTTCCGGAGCCACCATTCTGCACTCGCGGCACCTTGCAGAGAAGAATCCTCCCTTCATCAAGGCTTATCAATCCCCGCAGGTCTGATACACCCACATCTTCTCCCAACAGCGCGTCGGCAATGACCACTCCGCTCGCATCTATCCCTTCTTTTTTATTGGCATAAAGAAGGCCGTTACGCATCTCCAGGGATACCCTTTCGCCTTCCGCCAGATCAGCCTCAGCGATGGCCGCCCAGACAGAGACATGGCTGATGATCTCTTCCATCACCACTCTTGCATAGCGCTTCAGCTCGGCGGCACTCTCCAGCAGCCACTCCACACCTTCTTTGGTGATGCGATAGCGCATACGCCCATCGGTGGTCACCAATCCATCCGCTACCAACTCCTTGATGTACTCGGATATGGCCTGGGGAGTTACACCCATACTCTCCGCCACCTCTTTTTGTCGAAGGTTCGGCTGATGGGCGGCGATTTCCACAAGAATCTGAAAACGAGAGCTTTCCCGCTTGCTTTGCAAGACATTGGCCATCTAAAAATCCTCAACGTAAGGCTCAATGCGCTGGCCCCTCACTGCCAGACCCTCTGCCCTCTTGGCCACGCCACGAATAAATATTTGGCTGAGTCCCAGCTCTCGTGAAAGGTTGGATAGACTATTGTTGCCGCCATTGACCATCGTTTGCAGCTTCTCGATCACAGTTCGTAGCTCCTCATCGGACATGAAGGTGAGGCTGATCAGCTCACTGAGATCTTCCATGGTAGCCCCGAAGCTGGCCTGCACCCGAGAGTACGTAGAATGATACTCTTTCTCTGGACTTGCGCCAGGTTCCGGCACCCTCCATTTGGTCTCGATGAGGCCGCTCTTTCGCAGCAGTGCCACGCTTCTGTGAACGCTTGCTTCGTCGCCGATAAACCCTGCCAGCTCGCGCTCAGTATGCCATTCTCGACTCAATTCGTCAAAGATCTTCTTATGGACATCGGAGCCGAAGGCCTGCAACAAAGGGACCAGATCTGATGGATCGTTGATGATCCGCGTTCTTTTTCCCGTCACAAAGAACCTCGCATTGGTTTTATCTCTCAAATTTGATAAAGCTTTTGAAGAATTGGATTCTTCAAATCAGCCTTACCGTCTCCAGATTCATGGGCGCCATAGTCGGTATCCTGTATCTCTTGTAAATGGAGCTTGCCAGATCGAGGCAGTTACCCTCTTCACCGTGGTTGGTGAGGACCCGGCCGGGCTTGGGATAGATGCGGCGCATGTATTCCATGAGCTGCTGACGATCGGAGTGCCCGGAAAAGCCGTCCACCGTGGTTACCTCCAGATTAATCTTCACCGTCTGGGTCTTGCCCTCAACGGAGAGCGGCAATTCCTTCCATCCTTTCTGAATGCGCCTTCCTAGAGTTCCCTCTGCCTGGTATCCTACAATTACCAGCGTATTCTTCTCGTCCGGGCCCAGACGCTTTAGATACTCCAGGACCGGCCCACCGTTGAGCATGCCGCTTGTCGCCAATATCACGCAGGGCGGACCTTCAATTATCTCCGTCCTCTGCTTGGGCGTCTCCACCTTCACAAAACATTGAGCCAGGAATGGATTGATCCCTTTGTGGAATATGAGATCCCGAAGATCGTTATTAAGGTACTCGGGATACGTGGTATGAATTGCGGTAGCCTCGTAGATCATCCCGTCCAGACAGACTGGCACCTCATCTATGACCTTCTTTCGGATGGCCTCCTCCAGGACAACCATTACCTCTTGGCTGCGTCCCACAGAGAAGGCGGGAATGATGACTTTACCGCCTTTGTTGATGGTTTCCTTGACAACGTTCATGAGAGCTACTTCCGCGTCTTTACGGGAAGGTTGGATGCTGTTCGTACCTCCATAGGTAGCCTCCGTCACCAGGGTTTCCAATCTTGGGAAATTGCATACTGCTGGATCGAAGAGCCTGGTTCGTTCAAACTTCTGATCTCCAGTAAAAGCTACATTGTAAAGGCCGTCTCCAATATGAAAATGGGCTATGGAGGAACCCAGGATGTGACCGGCATTGTGCATGGTCAATTTGGTGTCGGGTGCAATATCCGTCACATCTCCGTAGTTGAGGGTGATCGTATGCTTGAGAGCCTCGCGAACCATTGACGAGTCATAAGGCAGTCTCTTTCCCTCACGCCCGGCAATCTCAATATAATCGAGCTGCAAGAGCACAGCCAAATCCCTGGTAGGCGGAGTGCAGTAAATAGGCCCTTCGTAGCCGTATTTGTAGAGCATGGGAACCAGACCGGCATGGTCCAGATGAGCATGCGTCAAGACCACGGCATCGATCTGATTTAGCGGATAGACCTCAGGCACATAGAGATATGGCGTTGCTGAATCGTCCGATCCCACATTTACTCCGCAGTCGATGATAATGCGCGACTCGGGTGTGGAGAGAAGCATGCAGCTTCTTCCTACCTCGCGACAGCCTCCTAGAGTAGTGATCCTGATCCACTGATCCTTGGAAGCTATATCTCGGTGAATCTTCCGGCCCACCGTGCGCAAGATGCTCTTTCGTTCCGTTTGCACACTGCGCAGATAATCCTTAATGTTGGCGATGGTCGTCGAGCGTACTGGTGGAGTTCGGACCACTTTGGGTGTCCAGCCGATCAGCTTGGTTATCTCGCGTAGTGTTGCGCCATGACGACCTATAACCAGGCCCGGCTTTTCCGCCTCGATCTGCACTTCCCCAGTTTCGCCGTCAAAGTAATAGTTGGTGAGGACCGCTTCCTTGGGCACAACTTCCTGGATCTTGATTATGGAAATTTCAGGTTCTGCCAATACCTTCAGGTCTGGACGCACCACCACGCGCTTCCTAAGCTCCTTGGCCAGGTTACGTATGATATCGCCATCGTCCGCCAGCTTCTTGGGGTCGTCGGTATAAATGACCAGCTCCGGGCCCTCGAATTCCAGCCCCGTGACATTGATGTCCGGAGGCAGCTTGCTCTGCACCTTGCGTTTGAGCTCAAAAAGTACTTCTTCAACAGACAATAGAACACATCCAAAAAAGATTAGAGGAGCTTCATGATCTCTGAAAACTCCGGCTCGCCTACCTCCTGGTACTTATCTGTGATTCTGACGAGTTCGATTTTATCGCCTGAAGCAGAATCGCGCTTCATGGCATTATGAATCGCTCTGGCTGCCAGCACCGTTCCATCTTCGATGCTTATGCCGGGCTTGTACATGGCTTCCAGCACCCCGTAGGCTACAGGAGATCCCGAACCGGTTGCTACAACCTTGCGCTCTTCGATCTGTCCGCCCAAAGCATCAAGAGAATAGATCTTGGGGCCGTATCTGTCTACGCCACCCATGACAAGCTGCACCATAAAGGGATAGTATCGGCGGGAGGAGAGTATATTGGCCAGCATGGAAGTCACTGCTTTGACGGTCATGCTTTCGCCCCTTTGCATCTTGTAGAGCCTTGCCTCCACCTGAACCATTCTAACCAGTGATTGGGCATCACCTACCGCTCCTGCCGTAGTTAGACCTACCAGGTCATCAATCTGATAGATCTTCTTAGCAGTGCTGCTGGCTATGAAGCTGCCCATGGTAGCACGGCTCTCCGATGCAAGGACTACACCTCCATCGCAGAGTACACCTACCGTAGTTGTACCTTTGAACACCTCGACCATCTAATTACCTCAACTAAAATTAGAAAACGGACAATATGCTTTTTACTTCTGCTATATAAATACTTTCCGCCGCCACGCCTCCGCATTGAACTTTAGGAAATAAGAAATATGAGGCCGTACATGATCCTGGATGTGAACGACCTCGCCGGCCTTGCCGCCTTTGTCCAGAAATACTACATTGATCCCATAATCTACGATACCGGCTATAATCCAGTGGATACTATTACCTGGGCGATAATACTGGGTCTGGCTATAATTGGTCTGATAAAGCTGCTTGGCCACCTGAGTATATTGATGGATGAGCGGCTGCTGCTCTCTACCTTGCCCTACGTTCTAGCGGGATCGAGTCTGAGGGTGATCGAGGACGCAAATCTGGTTGCAGCGCCCTGGAGATATCTTTTGATCACGCCGCTCATATTCTTCCTGGTCTTTTTCATCACCGCTTCCTGTTTGATCATCACTCGGAAGATCTGGGGCGAGAAGTTTCATGCAAAATATGCAGCAATCGGCTTTTTATGGACCTTTTTCAATCTGGTAGTTCTTTCCACTATCGGATTTAAGAACATCTGGGTCATAGCCGCCGTCTTCCTGCTGGGCTTTAGCCTCGCAGGAGGCGTTATCTTTTGCGGGCGGCGTCTGTCTGCTCTGAAGTTCTTGGACGAAAGATTAAATCAAATGATCGTCTCCGCCCATATGCTGGATGCCAGCTCAACTTACTTCGGTGTGGACTGGTTCTCCTATTACGAAAAACACGTCGTTCCCACTTTTCTCATAAACCTGACCGGCTCCGCCGCCATTATGTTTCCTCTCAAGCTGCTCGTTCTTTTGCCCGTGCTCTACATGATCGATAAATCTATGAAGGAACCTTCTTTGCGAAATCTCACCAAACTAACCATGATCACTCTGGGCTTGGCGCCAGCCGTGCGAAATACCCTGAGGCTGGCCCTGGGAATCTGAAATGACAAAATTAATACAAAAAGCAAAAGGCAAAAATTTGGTGGGGAAGCAAGACGCTTCCCTGAATTCCAATTTAACTTCTTTAGCTGATCCTGCGCATATCGCTTCTGCCACCGGAGACCGTTCCTTTCACCGGTGCCTCGCCGGTAGGCAGGTAGAGGGTGAAGGCTCCCGATGTGCTGTTGCCGTCAGCGCTGTTGAGTGTCATTCGGTAGAGGAAGACGCTGTCCAGGGATACGACATTGAGGATCATGGCGTTTCCCTCAAGAAGAGAGCCCTCGGCGGTTGCCATTTGCCGGTTTAAACCCTGCTTGAATACACCCGTGCCGAAAAGGGCCGCTTCCGACTGGTAAAGTCGCACCTCAATGTCGCCTATGGGCAGGGATTTCATATTTTTCAGCTCAAAGCTCCAATTGCCTGCCAGATTGCGGCCATAGGTCTGCAGGCCGGGCTTTGCTGTGCCGCCGGTCATTTCCAAGTACTCCGCTGTATGCTCTGGATCGGATATCTGCATTCCACCCAGGGACAGGTCCATGCCGGCCGGCACTATTACTCTTGGCGTCGGTGATGCATAAGCAACAACCACAATACAGGCAATAGCGGCCAGCATTAACATGATCTTTCTCAAATTGAACATTCACCAAACCTCCACTAAATCCAGGAAAACTCAGGCAATACAATCAAGGATAAATCTAGCGCTTGCAGGCAGACATTGAATATTATTATAGTATTTTAAATAGTTACCGGCTGCTATCTTCCCAGGATATTGCGGTGCGCCTCTCTAAATCCGTGCTCCCTCATCTGACAGGAGCACCGCCCCTGGAACCATTGATATCGGGTCATCTCTTTCCAGATCTCCTTCAGACTCTTATCTTTGATATTCCCAAAGGATAATGGCATGTAAGCGCAGGGCAGGGCCTCGCCTGCTCCGTCCACGTGAATCCATCTTCGCCCGGCAAAGCATCCGAACATCTCCGGACCGAGGAGATAGGGCAGAGCTGTGACCCTGGGGCCTGGGGCCCGGTTCTTCTCCTTGTGGAAGCTTTCCAGGCGCAGCACATCGGCTGAGGTCAGCACTTCATCCTCATGCGATGCCCAGCGGCCCACGGCCACAATCTCGTAAAAAGAGAGCTCGTGAACGCCCAGATCCGTGGCCAGAGAAAATGCATCTTCGAGATGGTCGATGTTGTGGGGGGAAGTCACCATGAAAAGATCCACCAGTAGGCCCGCTTCCAGCGCGTTTTTGACGCCATCGAGCGCATCGCCGTAAGCGCCGCTGCGCCCCCGCACCCGATCGTGCTCTTTTTCAAAGGGGCTATCGATGCTGATTCGCACTGCGTAGAGCCCTGCCCCTTTCAATCGCCTCGCCATCTCGGGTGTAAGGTGGTAGCCACTGGTAAATGAGGTGGCAATGGCCCGCTCGTCCACGGAGGAGACCAGATAGGGCAGATCTTTTCTCAGCATGGGCTCGCCCCCATCAAAAGTTATCAGGTAAGAACCCATATCCATAGCCTGGGAGATGGCGTCTTTTACGACACCGCTTTCCAGTATCTCTCCCTGGCGGGAGGGAGCGCTGCAATGAATGCAGTCATTCGGGCAGGCCCTCATAACGGCTATGGAAAACTGATCAGGCACAGGTCGACGGGTTAAAGCCGCCACCTGGGCGGAGAGCATGCGATCAAAGGCAACACTCGGCGCGGGCGGAATCCAGGTGGAGAAGATGAACCTTTCCGGGCCGGAACTGATAGGCTTCTCGTCAATGAAGATCTTATTGATCCTGTCCATAACCGGCCGGGCCAGAGGCGCGAGCGCGCCACGGGCAGCAAGCCGGATGCCTCTTCCTTCGGCAAAAGCCTCGACCCTCAGCAGAGGCTTTTTTGTAATCTGCATCTCTCTAGTCCCCGGTGCGTCATCTCGTCCACGATGCTCTCCAGGCGAGATAACATCTCATCGCGTCCTGCTGAGAGAAGAAGCTCTTTCTTTGCGAGGTTGCTGTGGTCGTCAATGGCTTTGACGCACATCTGTCTTGCTACGTCATCCGGATACTGCTTGCTGTAGATTATGGGAAGCGTAACCGAAATCTTCTTGGACGATTTTCCCTGATCCAGACCCAGGAATTCTTCCAGGTCATCGAGTACCTGATAGCTCAGACCCAGGTGCGTCCCATAACTCTCCAGCCTGGCCACATCCACAGAACTAGCTCCGGCGATGAGTCCGCCCATCTTGGCGGATGCGGAAAAGAGAGTTGCGGTTTTCTTGGAGATGCATTGGTAGTAGTCGTCCTGGGAAGAGGCGGAAGACAAATCCATCAGTTCCCCTTCCGACATGTCCATGCAGGCGGAGGCAAAAGTGCTTATTACCGGCTGGCTATAATGAGATATCAACTCTATGGATCGAGATATGAGCCAATCCCCGGCGAGAAGAGAGACGTCCGGGCCAAAGCGCTGCAATGCGCTTTGCGATCCTCTTCGCTCTAAACCCTGGTCGAGAATATCGTCATGCACCAGAGATGCGGCATGAACCAGCTCAATGGCCAGAGCCGCTTTCACGGCTGAAGGCGCACTGCCACCCATGGCCTTTGCGGAGAATATCAGAATAAGGGGCCGAACCCTTTTTCCCGGAGAGGAGAGCACATAGCTGATTATCTCTCCCAGGGGAGAATCTGGCAGGCTCCTCACCAATTCGGCGAGTTGCTTGTTTATGAGGTTGTATTCATCCCAGCCGGAGAACATCGAATGAGGTACTGCCGGCCTGGCTATTTAGCTTTTGCTAATGCGAATATTTTGAGTAGTAATGAATATGAAGCGAAAGCCTTTTAGGTTAACAATAGTTATCCATGATTATTGAAAAACTATGAAATCTGGAGATAAGAGAAATGAAGATTTTACATCTAATTCTATTGGCCGGCCTTTTCGCAATAATTCCGACGGCATTGGCCCAAAATCCCCTTGAGGCTGCTGCCAGTTCCCTGCAGGAACAGATGAATACCGCCGGACAACAGCTTCAGGAAAACGCTGCAAAGCATGCTCTTGAAGGAAATCTAACCCAAGAGCATATCGCCCAAGATCTCAATGCCACCAAAGAAAACCTGACGGCGCAAGCAACAGCAAAAATCAACCAGATAAGTCAGAACCTGAGCCCCGAGCAGCTTCAACAGAAGGCAACAGAGGAGTTGAAGAAACAGGTAAGCGAACAGATTCAAAAGCAACCGGGATTTGATGCTGTTCTAGCCGTATTGGCCACACTGGCGGCAGTTGGCTTATTCCGGCGAAGAAACTAAGGAAATCGTCAATCCTCTTTTTTGTCCCGGTTTCCTCGGCTGAACTATTATATACTACTACGGTGACTGACGGTCAGTCATGCTGCAAAGGAAAAAATATGGAAATCAATGATGCAGAAAAAAATAGGCGAAAGTCGAACGTGGCTTTGCTTTCCGTTATCTCAAATTTCAGTCTTGTGATTCTCAAACTTGTTGTGGGAACAATGATCGGTTCGGTCTCTGTGATCTCTGAGGCCATCCATTCGGGAGTGGACCTGCTGGCGGCTGTCATTGCCTTGTTTGCCGTGAGAAAATCCGGCAAACCGGCAGACGAAGACCATCCGTTCGGCCACGGCAAGGTTGAGAATATCTCCGGAACGGTGGAGGCTTTGCTCATCTTCCTGGCGGCAGGCTGGATCATCTTTGAGGCAGTAAAAAAGCTGAGAAATCCCGAGCCAATGGATGAAGCATGGCTAGGCATTGTCGTGATGCTTGTTTCCGTCATGGCAAATATCATAGTCTCCAAGAATCTCTTTAGGGTTGGCAAAGAAACGGACTCAATAGCTCTGATGGCGGACGCATGGCATTTGCGAACCGATGTTTACACGTCGCTCGGCGTTTTCGCTGGACTGGCTGTCATCTTTGCAGGCGGGCTCGTTCTTCCCGGAGCGGATCTAAGATGGGTGGATCCAGTAGCAGCTATTGGAGTTGCTCTGCTCATCATAAGAGCTGCCTATCATCTAACGGTTGAATCTGCCCGCGACCTGGTGGATGTAGGCCTTCCTTCTGAAGAGGTGGCCGATGTGCGCAGGCACATAAGGGCGTTTGCTCCAACCATCCGGGGATTTCATCGCCTACGTACGAGAAAAGCTGGTGCCAGTCGTTTCGTGGAATTTCACATCAGAGTAGATGCATCGATGTCCGTGGACGAATCACATCGCATTGCCGACATGATAACCTGCTCTATCAAACAGCACTATCCCGGGACTACAGTTACTATTCATATTGAGCCCTGCAATTGCGCCCTTGCAGAAGATGGCTCTTGCGGCTGCCTGCTCAGTGAGCAGGAGAAAAAAGACCTCCAACCCAATATTTGCGAGGTTTGATTATTATGCTGAAAAGGATATTGACAGCTACCGATGGATCGGAAACAAGCATGCGAGCTGCGAATATAGCCGTTAGTGTCGGGAAAAAAGCAGGTGCTAAGGTAACGGCAGTCTACGTTGTAGATGTGCATAGACTGGCTCAGCTTCCCGGCTATGCAGCGATGCCCGGTATTAAAGACAATCTCATGGAACTCATGTTCAAGGAAGGCAGCGAGGCATTGGAGGAAATTGGCGATATAGCCCGGGATGCAGGAGTTGCTTATGAAAGTGTGATCGCAGAGGGTGATCCAGCCGAGGAACTGCTCAAGCTCTGCCGTGATCCGGGTTTTGACCTGTTCGTGCTCGGTACTATCGGAAAGAGCGGTCTGAAAAATTTCCTCCTGGGCAGCGTAGCCGAGAAAGTAGTGCGCCGCGCTCATATTCCGGTTCTTGTGGTACCTGCAAAAAGTGAAAGAGAATAGTCGGGACTGGATAGAGTACTCGGGAAATGAAAAGAATTACCAAAGACCCGGAAGAAAGAAAAAGGGAATTGATCAATACTGCTGAGCGTCTCTTCATGGAAAGGGGATATGAGCATACCGCAATTAGCGACATCGTCAAAGAGCTCAATATCGCCCAGGGGACTCTCTACTACTACTTCCGCTCCAAAGAAGATATCTTGGAGGCAGTAGTTGAGAGGAGCATTGCAGTCTTGGAGCAGAATGTTATTCAGCTCATTCAAGATAAAGAGATAGATGAGGCAATCCGGCTCAATGCCGCTATTAATGGAATCATTGGATTCGTGTCTCAGCGCAATGACTTCATAGACTTTCTCCATCAAGACATAAATGCCGTAATGCATGCCAAGCTGGAAAAGGCAACTGTTGAGCGAATAGTGCCCATCTTATCTGAGTTAGTGATTACGGGAAATGCTAAGGGTCGTTTCGATATCGAAAATCCCACAGAGACGATTGAGTTTCTCAGTACTGCCCTGGTTTATATATTCCACCAGCCGGATATCAATACCGACAAACAGCGTCGCGAGAAGCTCTGTCGGTCTCTGGAGGCAATACTAAACAAGGTCCTGGCGGCAGAGAATTATAGCTTTATGCTAAAAATATGATTAGATAAAAAAATAAATCACAGCAATCTGCTGGATTCTATCTTGGCGCATCTTCCTGCTACCACCTTGTATCCTTCTTTATCCAGCTTCTTTATGGCCTCCGGGCTTTCTGTACCCGGCTGCATCCAGAAGACCTTGAAGCCTTTCTGCTTGGCCTCCTCGGCCAAGGCGAGCACGACAGAGGGTCTTCGGAATACATCCACAATATCGATCTCATCCGGTATGTCCTGCATGGAAGCGTAAACCCTCTCGCCGAGGATGATACTGCCTGCATAATTCGGATTGACGAGATAGAGCTTGAAGCCGCGGCTTTGCAGGACATCGGAGACGAAGTAGCTGGGCTTGTAGGGATCAGGGGAGATGCCGACCACGCAGATGGTGCGGCAGCTCGTCAGGGCCTCTTTCAGGTCCTTGTCTTCGCGAAGGATAGGCATGAGGTTACATAGGCTTTCTTTGGATAAATAGTTGAACTTATTCAGATTTATTAACCTGTAATCATTTGTACATCTTGCAGCATCAGCTCTTTTTGCAGAGCACCTTGTCCATGAATATCAAATTCTCGGGCAATTCTGCCAGCCTCACCTTTTCTCCCCGCATATCAACGATAGCATCAAGCCTCGTGAAGTGGACTTGCTGTATCCGAACTAAGGGCTCGCACCCTTTCTGGAGATGCTCTTTAAAGCCATCAATCCTACCACCGGCGCCCATATAGTCCACAATGCGGCGAAAGAGTTTGGGCAAGATAGCTACCTCTTCTGTGATGGCCTTCAAGTTGGATACGGAGAACCCTTTGTTGGTCTTGTCGTATGGCCATAGTCCCTTCCCTTCCGCTCGGGCGTTTGTCACGGCTTCAGTCAGAGGACGGCGCAGATCTGAGAAAAGACCGTTGTAATACATGGGATAGGCGAGGCCCTGGGTAAGGAGCCGGTAGTTGTAGCTCTCTTTAAGAATCGACTCATCCAGTATGATCTCTGATCCGTCTTTTTCCATAGACTCACCGGCAAAGACGAAGGCTACCGGGCGGCGGTTGCTCTCTGTGCTGCGGGCCAGAATAAATCCGTCCGTGCCATCCTGGGCCTTGACCACGGCGCTATGCGTTTCATCCCAGACGACCTCATTGATTCCCAGGTGAGAGAGAAGGCAGTTGGTGGCTGCGCGCGCGGGCCGCGGCGGCTGGCAGACGCCCTGGTAGTGTGTTTCCAGAGCATCGACGGCTTCAATGCGCAGTTGTGCGTGCCCCCGTGCATTCAGCTCCACCGCCGGGCCGGATAACTTCTTCCAAAGGGAGGGGTCTTTAGCCTTGAATCTAACAGAATCGCCATCAGGACTGTAGCCAAGCACATGGAATGTTCCTTTGATCAGAGTAAACGACATTCATATCACCCTAAATAAATTTCTTAATGTACCTATTTTAAGTACTGAGCTATTTTCAGGATTTAAATTTTTTTGTTAAGTTATATAATATCTGAAAACGAATAAAACTCCTGAAACAGAGCTAATACAATCAATCTGTTTTGCAGAAGGTTTTTTTGCCTGACAGGACAAACGGAATGCAAATGAATCCCAGCCTCGCCGTCTATCGGGGTATGAAGCGCGCCGGCATCAACTTCGCGACCTCAGTGCCCTGCGTCAACCTGCAAGAGCTGCTCGGTCTGGTTAGCGGCGACCCGAATATTATCCATCTGCCAGTTACTCGCGAGGAGGAGGGCGTGGGAATTTGTGCAGGGGCCTGGATGGCAGGCCGAAGGCCGGCTTTACTAATGCAAAATTCGGGCCTCGGAAACTGCATCAACGCCCTCGCGTCTCTGGACATGCTCTACGGCATTTCTTTGCTCATGATCATCAGCCACCGTGGCGTCGTGGGCGAGCCGATTATCGGTCAGGTGCCCATGGGCCGACTCACCGTGCCCCTGCTGGACGCCATGGCCATCCCGCATTTTGAGCCCCACCCGGCAGAGGCGGAGGAGATCGTAGCGCAAGCCTGGAGCTGCGCCTGCGCGGCTCGCAGGCCCGTGGCCGTGCTCCTGGGTTTAGAGTTTTGGAGACAATAATGTTGCGAATCGAAGCTATCGCCCTGGCAGCAGAAGCGGCTGATGCCCAGAAGGCCCTGCTGATCTCTAACATAGGCTATCCCAGCCGGGAGCTTTTCTCGGTCAATGATCGCCCGGAAAACTTCTACATGCTCGGCTCCATGGGTCTCGCCTCCTCCATTGGTCTGGGCCTGGCCCTGGCCCGTCCGGAGAAAAAGGTAATCGTCCTGGACGGAGATGGCTCTGTGCTCATGAACCTGGGGACGCTGGCCACCATTGCCCATCATGCGCCCCATAATTATCAGCTAGTGATCCTGGACAACTGCTGCTATGGCTCCACAGGCTCGCAGCCCACCTGCACCCACCTTGGAACTGACCTCTTCGCCCTGGCGAAAGCGGCCGGGGTCAAGAAGGTGAGCCTGGCCGAGCGGGCCGAAGACCTTGCTTCGGCCTTGCTCGGAAATGATGTAGTAGTAATAGTAAAGGTAGAGACCGGCAATGCCAATGTGCCCATCGTCAGCCTCTCGCCGGAGGAGATCCTCGATAGGTTCATCAGGGCTTCGTGCCTTCGCGCGAAACCGGACCAAGGTTGAATCTCATGCGAAGCCTTGATTGGCGCGAAAAAGATGATTCCCATCAGTCGGGTTTTAGGCGAAGGCTATCTTTGAGGAGCTCATCCGATGGGCTCGACCGGCTCCGCCATTCGGAAAGAGCCGTTTAAGATCCTTTCTTTCAGCTCCTCTGCCTGTCTCATAGCCCGCTGCCGGTCCGATTGGCGCAGCACCACCGGTACGGTCCTGGCAATGCCCGTGGCGGTCTTTAGCCGGATGGCTCCCAGGCGGCAGGAGAAGACCGCAAATGGACATACTGTAGAGCACAGGCCACAGTGAAAGCATAACGCCTCGCTGCGTCGGACTCCGTCAGTGTCGCTCTTCACTGCCCGCATGGGGCATGCCTCCACTACCTGGCAAGGTGAGCAGCCCGAGCATTTTTCGGCAGCAAACTCCACCTCAAGATCCACATCCGTCCAGACATCGCCGTAATCGGCCTGGCCGATGACTGTCCTGCTGTTGACATCGTTTACTGGCAGAGCAATGCCCCGGTCAGGCCGGGCAATCTCCTCAAGAATTGTCTTGCTGATAACGGGTATGGCGACAGCCCAGGAGCAGATGCACTCCGGGCCGGCGGAGGTGACAAAGCCGCCCATCTGCTCCGCCGCCATTTGGTGCATATCGGCAAAACCGGACAGGTTGGGCCGCTCTTTGCTGCTGCGAGTACCAGTACCGAGGACAAACCCTTCGGCGCCGTTCATGAGAATGCGTGTTCCTATGCCTATGCTCTCCAAAAAAGGATCATTTTTTAAGGGATTAATCTGACCGCAACCGGAGAATGTCGCCTCCTTACAGAAGGGGGCAAAGCCGCGAGAGTGAAAGATGGTGTTGACCGGCTCCGCTCCCGCATTGATGAAGGCTGAGTAGTTCTTGAAGGCATGACGCGATCCAAAGAGCCGGGCATGGGGCATCTCATCCAGTCCGACCTCGGCCTCCAGGCTGCGTCCATCATCGGTCTCCACCTCGACCTGAACTCTCGTTCTCTCCACCAGATCCCGAAAGAGATGGCCTCCTCCGTAATTGGGCTGATCTCGGCTGTGGGCCGTTCCCAGGACAATTAAATCCAAGACGCCCAGGTTCTCGTTGGGACAGGGTCCGACCTGTGCGGCTATGCCGTTTATCCAGACTCTCTTGGCTCGGAGAAAAGATGCCGGCCCGGCCACGGGAAAGGAGAGGACAGCGTAGGTGCCGCTCATCACCGCCCGGGTGGCAGTGGTGACAACGTCAACCTCGCACAGCCGGGATGATTCGCCGTCTTCCACCAGATCCGAGATCTCCTGAGCCGTCATGATCACGGCCTCTTTGTTCTCTACCTTGCCCACTATTTCTAAATAAGATCCAACCATTGACCGCACGCCGCCTCTATTATAGCGCCATAGATTAGCGCTATTGCATTCACATTCCATAAGTGGCTGTTTCTAGAAACTCTTTTCGCCTGCTTTTTGTTTCTATTAATACTATTGTGGGATTATTTCCGATTATTATCCATTATGTGAAGATAATGCCGGGCGGCTGGAAACTGCTTTATACCGATCGTTCGCTGGGGTCTGGCAAAGTCGATAACTCAGGTGATCGCATTTGAAGAAATTCATAATTATGGCCGTCCTGGCGGCTGTGGTAGTAATGTCGCTGGGCTGCATCTCAGCTCCGGAGAAGAAAGAGGCCGTCTCCAATGATACCAATAAGGAGAACGCCTCTCTCCAAGAGAAGATGCCCGGCAAGATTTCTACCCTGCACATAGGGTACCAGCCCAGTACCCATCAAATCGCAGAGATGGTAGCTTCCGAGAAGGGCTGGTGGGCCGAAGATTTGTTGCCTTTCGGCATAACTGAGATCAAGGAGTTTGAGTTTCCCACTGGAGTTCCGGAGATGCAAGCCATGGTCGCCGGAGAGCTGGACATAGCATATGTGGGAACCGCTCCGCCCATTTCTGCCATATCTGCAGGATTGCCGGCCAAGATCGTGGCTGCAGTCAACATCAACGGCTCGGATTTGGTCCTCAGGCCGGATCTAGTCTACAATGGACCAGCTTCGCTAGCGGGCCTAACCATAGGCACATTCCCGCCCGGATCTATTCAGGACACGGTCATGAAGAAATGGCTTATGGAAAATGGGGTGGATCTCTCGAAGGTCGATATTAAAGCCATGGACCCGGGACCTGCGATCAGTGCTCTGTCCGCAGGCAAGATCGATGCGATCTTTCTGCCGCATCCAGCGCCAGCCATAATTGTGCTGAAAGGCAAGGGCAATCAAGCAGTAGCTTCGGGCGAGATGTGGCCGAACCACGCCTGCTGCAGCCTGGTAATAACGGACAAGCTCATCAAAGAGCAGCCGGAATTGGTGGAGCAGATCATCAAGACTCATATCAAGGCAACCGATTACATCAATGCCAATCCAGAAGAGGCCGCCCAGATATACGCCAAGAAGACCAAAGCTAATATCACGGAAATACAGTATTCTGTGAAGAACTGGGATGGCAAATGGGTCAGCGATCCGCACCTTCAGGTGCCCTCGACTGTCGAGTATGCAAAGGTCGACTACAAGATGAAGTATACTAAGAGGGAACTGACTGAGAAGGATCTCTTTGATACCAGCTTCTATGAGAAGGTGTTGGGTGCAGAGAAGAGTCAGTAGAACCATGAATGTCCTGAGAAATCAGGGCATTTCTGCCCTCTCCATTTTTGGATTGATAGCGATCTGGCAGTTGGCTGCCTTCCTGGTCAACGATCAATTGACCTTGCCCAGCTTTTTCCAGGTAATTGCTGCTTTTCTGGATAACTGGTGGTCGATTTTAACAGAGGATCTGCCCGTGAGCTCTCTTCATTTTGCCATTGGCATGGCTGGTGGTCTAATAATTGCTCTGCCCGTGGGAATGATCATGGGATGGTTCAAGTTTCTTGACAATATTTTGGATCCCGTTGTGGAGATATTGCGTCCCATTCCTCCCTTAGCCTGGATTCCATTTGCCATCATCTGGTTTGGCATAACCAACGTCGCGGCTGGTTTTATTATCTTCATCGGAGCTGTCTTTCCCATATTGATCAACACCTATGTGGGCTTTAAGAGCCTGCCACGGGTGTACGTCGAATCGGCAAAAGTCTTGGGTGCAACAAAGGATATCGATCTGATAAGATATGTAGCTCTGCCTTATGCTCTGCCCTCCATTGCAGCCGGAATAAGGATTGCTATGGGAATTGCCTGGATGTGTCTTGTGGCTGCCGAGATGTTCGGGGTCAGCAAGAATGGTCTCGGATTCAAGATATGGGACTCTTACGGCCATTATCGAATGGACGAGGTATTCATGTACATGATTGTGCTGGGTCTTTTGGGTCTGGCCATCGATCGCACCTTCCGTTATGTGGTAGAGGATAGGATGCTCAAGTGGCGCGTGGGACTCACGCAGTAGAGTGCATATCCCAGGTGCAAAGCCTTAATATGATATTGTAATTCTGAAGCTTTCAGAGAATTGTTGGACTATATTAATCGAGGAAAGGTCATGAAGAGAAATATCAAGGTTGAACGCCTCAATCAAAGACCGTTGGAGCAGCAGGAGATCGAGCTGGTAGAGCGCAAGGGCATTGGACACCCGGACAGCGTGGCGGACGGCCTCGCAGAGTCCATTAGCCGGGCCCTTTGCCAGGAATACCTTGATAGATTTGGAGCGGTACTGCATCACAACACTGACAAGACGCAAATCGTAGCAGGCCGGTCCAAGCCTGCCTTTGGGGGCGGCGAGGTCATCTGTCCGCTTTATATCCTTCTTACGGGCCGCGCCACCCGGGTCTTCAAGGATGTGGAGATTCCTGTGGACACCATCGCTATCAAGGCAGGGAGAAAGCTTTTGAGCGAGTCGCTCTCCAACCTGGATGTCAATAATCACGTCATCCTTGATGCCAAGATAGGCATGGGCTCCTCCGATCTGCGGGATGTCTTCGGCCGCAAGGTTCCCTCCGCCAATGACACATCTTTTGGAGTGGGATATGCGCCTCTCTCCGAGACGGAGAACATCGTCTTCAATACCGAGCGCGAGCTGATGAGGCTCAAGAAGAGCGTTCCGGCCATAGGCGAGGACATAAAAGTCATGGGCATGCGCCAGGGGGATGTTATTAATCTAACCATTGCCTGCGCCATGGTTGATCGGCACGTGGCCAGCCTCAAGGAGTATGTGGACACCAAGAACGCCATAGTGAACCACATAATTGAGTACGCCAAGCAGTTCACAGAGCGAAAAGTAAATGCGCAGATGAATGTGGCCGACAACATCGAGCAGGGCTCGGTCTATATCACCGTCACCGGCACATCAGCCGAGATGGGAGATGATGGAGCGGTAGGGCGAGGAAACAGGGCCAACGGCATGATTACACCCAATAGACCCATGAGTCTGGAAGCCACCTGCGGCAAGAATCCCATCAACCACGTGGGCAAGATTTACAACCTGCTCTCCTCGGAGGCCGCCCGGCAAATAGCCGCCGAGGTGCAGGGTATTGAAGAGGTTTACATCAAAATGCTCTCGCAGATCGGCAAGCCCATCGACGAGCCTCATATCGCCAGTGTGCAGATTGTGCCCAAAAATGGCGTGGACATGAAGAGTCTGGATGCAGGGGCCACGGAGATTTTGGACGACTGGCTGGCCAATATCCCCAAGCTGCAACAGATGCTGTTCAGAGGAGAGCTGAGCACTTACTAAAAAAAGCCGCGGATACTATTCTGCAAAACGTAGGGCGGGAATGATATGAAGTTTTTCCGCCTTTTTTCTCAATATTTTGCTTATAACGAACAGGATATGTAGATTCCGGAACCTAGAAACCAATTATTATCTACTTTCATAGCATAAGCGATCTTGAACTCATCTCTGTTGCCGTGCGCTGGGTTTGGGAAGATGAAGTAAGTAAATCCTTTCCCTTCCATTGCAACGTTGAGGGTGTTCCGAAGAGATGGGACCCCATTGGAATCGATTACATCCAGCTTGTTTTTGCCGATCCAATCGGGTTTGAATGGATGCGCAAGGCAAGTTCCATTGAAATCGTAGGCGTAGATGTAGAGGTCTCCGCGGACAAATGAGCTGGTCTTATTGGAAAACTCTTCGAGTGCTTTATCTTTGCCGTTCTCTTGAGCATAGGCCACCGCGGCCTCAACAAATGAGACGAGTTCTGTCTTATTGGATGAGGTGGTTAATGATTCGTTGGCCAAACCTATCGATTCTTCTTTTGCCAAAGCCAGTTGCATGACGAAAACCGTCGCAGCGAGCAACAAGATTGCTACCATTAGCTCATTGCAGTTCTTCATATCAATCAATTTAGTGTGGACGATGGACCTCATGAAATACTTTTGCCGCCTCACATATGGAGTTTCATTTCCATCACAGGATAGGGTGGCTCGGGGGATATGAAGGCGGGGCGAGGTGGGCTGAAATTGCAGTTATCCAGAATCCATGTGCCTGTGATCAAACGCAAACCTAGAACAAATTCCTTTAATCCCATTTCAGCCGAAAACTGTATTATCTATAACGACTAGATAGCTTGCTTGCTGCGAGATAAGGCTGTAGCCGATTAAGCTCCGAGAATTGGGCACCTCGCTTAATTGCGAAGTCTTCGGTAAATGCGAGGATCTGTCGTACCTCGCTTCAGTTCTTGTGTGAGCGCGGCAAGAATCGAAATGTGTGCAGGCGAAGCGGGTGCAGGCTCTTCATCTTTGATGACGTGTCCCCGTAAGAAGGGCGCTGTGTCAAAATCCAGTGCTGCCTCGCCGTTGCCTGTGTGATGGCGCAGGGCGGGCTCAAGGCCGCCACTACGGTGGTTGGTCCCTTTGAGAAGGGCATTGCGGATCGGTGCTTGGCTCGCCTAAAACATCACTGCATTATCGCGCAACTATTCTCTGGCTCTCTAACCATGTGCCTCGCCATGCCATTTTGCCTGTGAAATCCAGAAGTGTAAGGCATGAACTACGCAGCTTTATTAAATATGTACTGCACATAATCGAAGGCATCAGATTATCCCGACTTTGTCGGATATGTGAATGATTATGCACGTCTACTTTCTGCGCCACAGGCATCTGCTTTGAACCAGGAACTGCGAGACTTTGACAATCGCACTACGATCGAGGTTGCTGTTGTCACAGTAAATTCGATTGGCAATGAAAACTCACAGGACTATGCCGTCAATCTTGCCAATTATTGGGGAGTTGGAAAGCGTGACAAGAATAATGGCATCATCTTTTTGGTCGCCATGCAGTCCCATGATATATGGATCGAAGTTGGCCAGGGTCTGTCAGGCCAGTTTAGCGACCATCAGGTCCAGCAGATCGCAGATAATGTCATCATTCCTCAATTCCGGGCCAATCGGCCGGATCTTGGTGTCATCAACGGAGTTCACAGCATCATTAGTCATTTCGGCGTTTCAAGCACCAAGCAGACTGTGCCGATTGTTGCATCTTCCCAAGATCGCGACCTTGGAAATCCTAACTTTTTTGGGCTCGCTACATATGTGCTTCTCCTCGTGCTACTGGGCATACTTTTGATACTAGGCATCATCTGGTGGTGGCAGGCAAAGAAAAATAATGCAAGAATTAGCGATTTTAAGAAGCTGTTCAATGAGCTGGTAGACAGAGAAATGGCTGCATTTGAAGCACTAAAAGAGCTGAAGGCAAATTACGTCCTATCAATATGGCAGAACGCAGAAGAAGCATTTAGCCATGTGGATCATGGAAGTCTGGAGCTGAAGCTACTAAATGCAGAAAGAACCTCACGGCGCGGATTAATCAGAGTTCGTGCTGCCCAGTTTCAGATCAGTGAGCTAGAAAGCAGCTTCAAAAAAGCCCAAGAAAATGTAGAAGCCCCGATAAGCAAGCTTGCCGAGGCAAAGAGCGCACAGCAAGAATGTGCCGCGATTCTGGCTGGACTGGATGCTGCTTTTCTACAGGCCGAAAAGGAGTCAGTTGTGGATCAGATCTCCATCGCCACCAGATTAAACCTGGAGACGGCGCGATATGCTCATCAAGAAGCATTGTCTCTGTCAACGAAGCCCGCGAATGGCGTTGATTGGATCGTCTTATTAGATAATCTGGTCAAGATTCGGGAAGCTGTTGAACAGGTCAGCAAAGATGCAGTGCGAGACCGGGCGATCTTCGAAAAGATTCAAGGCCAGGATCCTGATGAGATGTTGACTAAGATGAAAAAAGATCTGGATACGGCAGAAAGAACTTTGGGACCGCTCGGTGCAGCAGAACCGGATCTAAAGGCTGCAAGGGCAGAATATGATCGGGCGCAGGAATACCGTTCGGGAAAATTGAATACAATTGATCTCTATTTAATCATGAACAGTATCAACAGCAATACCGAGCAAGGCCATCAACATCATAAGAAAGCGGTGGAAAAGGCCATTGAGGAGGCTCGGTATACGCCAGTGCATCATACCGGATTTGGCAGTTCCGGTTCGGGAAGCTTCGGCGGCGGGATCATGGGTGGGGGAAGCCACGGCGGAGGAAAGTGGTAAGTGGAGGTGGGAATAGCTAGGGCTGCAGGATAACGACTTGACCATTCCCCTAGGTGACAAAATATCCCTACTGGCACCTGAATACCACGAAAAAGGTAAAATGCGATGTGATTTTATGGAGATGGGGCTAAAGGACAACTCCGGAGCTGCAAGACAGATGAACGAGCAAAACCGCAAGTACGTAATAAAGGAGATCGGCAAGCTTCTCTCCGAGATTTGGCGGATCAAAGGACTGGCAGAGCAGGAATACGGATCGTCGCACCCCATCACCAAAAAGCTGGGCGGCATGCATGCTGATGCCCAGTTGCTGCTCCAGGAAAGATCGGAAAGCCATAAGCGATAGACGTAACCGCGCCTGCCGCCAGAGGACGATGAATCGCCATCCGGAATCTATCTTTTTATGCCCGAGCGCTAGTGCGTGCGCGCTCCGGCGGCCCCGCTCACGCGAACGGGGTAACGACCAGGATATTGCCGGATTCTCCAAATGCATTTTCCCCAGATATTTTTTATCCCCCGCACTCCCCGCCCTCCTCGTACGCTTCCCGGAGCTGGTCGGCCACACTCTCCGAAAGCATCTGCCCGGCAACCGTGAAGAAGACCTCGGCAAAATCGGGACGCAGGCAGCCGGTACTCTCCGTTCCTTCAATTACCAGGTCGGCCAGATAGCGCATATCCTCGACGGAGAGCTTTTTCAGACGCTGCTCGAACTCCTGCATGCTGCGAGAGTGATGATTGGCCACAGGGGGCAGAATGTTCAGATACTCAATCTCAATTCCCTTCTTCTGCAGCACTTCCAGCTCCGGAACCAGCTTAATTAGAATCTGCAGGTCCCTCTCATTCAGATCTCGGGCCATGTCGCCTAAAATGCTCGCCAATAATATAGCGTTAACTACATGATGCAAAATTTTAAATATAACTAGCTAAAATTATTATATCAGATTTGGAGTGGGTACTAGATGGCTACGATCTTTAACTGGGCAGGGGATGCAATTATCAGGGATTCGGTAATGTGGGACAAGAGAACTGTTATCGGCAACTCGGGCCTCTACATTCCCACCGACATTCGAGCCTGGCTCTCATCCACGAACAGCGAGGTTATACTGAGGGCCTTACAGGATATCGGTCTTCCCTCGGCTCGCGAGGCGGGTACCTTTGACCTGCGCGCCTGGAAGATCTGGAATTATGTGGCCACCTGTGTGCAGTATGTCACCGACAAGAGCTTATTCGGCCTGGAGGACTTCTGGCTCTTTCCCGAGGAGACGCTTGTATTGCACAAGGGCGACTGTGAGGACTCGTCCTTCCTGCTGGCCACTCTTCTTCTGGCCAGCGGCATCTCCGAGCACTGCGTGCGTGTCGTTTTGGGCACGGTTTCCACACCGGACGGATCTTACGGCCATGCCTGGGTGGTCTACCAAAATGAGTCCGGACGCTGGTGCCTGCTGGAGTCAACCCTGGATGCCATTCCCTCGGAGCTGACGCCGGCTGATCCGTTTATTGTGCCGGGCAGTCAATATCAGTACCAGCCACTGTTCTGCCTGAACAATACTCACATCTGGTCGATGGGAGCTGCAAAGACGCAAATTAATGATTATCTGAAGACGAGGGGCAGGATACAGGTGAAGCAGAAGGCTCCCAAGAAGAGGCTCTTCTGAAATTGATTCCTGGAGGTCATACCCTCGAACATCTCCTTAAAAAATAGTCCCATTTACCTTCCGCTATCATACTGCATGGCATTTTTTTCTCTTTGGGAGCGAATTGCCTGCAGCATACTCTCCATCTTCTGCCAATGGCCGCCCTCCCAGTAGATCTTTTTGCAGGCCCGGCACTGCCATCTCAACCCTCCCGAGACTTCCGTCTCCTGCAAAGGGCCGTTGCACAGCGTGCACCTTTGCGGGTCAAGTCGCAGGGTCACGCCCACATCGGCCATCTCCAGGAGCTGGTCGGATATTGCCGATTGCCGAATGAACACGCATTTCACTCCTGCACCGATACAGGCCAGAAAAAGCTCCTTGTCTCTGGTAATTATGGTCCTGCAATCGTTTTTTGCCTGGAGCAGAAGCTGTGCGTCTCTGCTGCCTTCAGGATTTGCCACATCTTGCCCCAAAAGCCGCAGCCACCTGCCCAGCCGCATGAGCATCAGATCCACCAAAAAACGCTGCCCAATATCCTCACTTTTATCCTCAGACACACTTGGCACCTTTCTCTCCAGCCATCCGCAACTATTTATCGATTGATCTCGGTGACTTCTCTTATGAAGAAGGCGATGAGCAATGTGGACGTCGCCGCCATGGCTGCGGAGCTATCCGACAGGATCCTGGGCGGCTTTATGGGCAAGGCCTACCAGCAGTCCTCGGACAAGATCTGGCTCTCGGTTGCCTCCCCAGCGGAAGGCAGGCTTGATCTGCTCCTCGTGGCCGGCAAAAGGGTCAATATCACCAAAGGTCAGCGGCCCGTATCTAAAACACCACCCCAATTTCCCACCATGCTTCGGAACCGTATTTCCGGGGGCAGGATCGTCGAGATTCTGCAGCATGACCTGGATCGTGTCTTGGAGATTGCTGTAGAGCGCAGCGGCTCTCGTCATTATCTTGTCATCGAGCTGTTTCCCAAAGGCAGTATAATTCTGCTCGATGAGAACCGACAGATTCTCTCTATGCTCAAAAAGATGGTTTACCGGGGCAGCAAAATGGCAGCCGGCGAGAAGTACCTCTACCATCCCGGCCAGCTTGATCCCAGGACCATCTCTCGGGAAGAGCTTTCTGCATGGCTCGCCAGCGCCGGTCAGGACCTGGTTCGATCCATGGTGCGAGGACTGAACATGGGCGGAACCTACGGCGAGGAGGTTTGCCTGGTGGCGGGTGTGGATAAGAATAAGCCTGCCGCTGATCTGGACGCCGAGGAAATCGAGCGGGTCCATCAGGCCCTGCGAGAGGTCTTCTTGAATGACACTCTCGATCCGCACATCGTTCTCGATCACGGCGAACCGGTGGATGTCCTCTCCCGTCCTCTCAAAATTTACGAGGGCCTGGAGAAAAAGCGCTTTGCTACTTTCAGTGAGGCCGTTGATGCCTTCTTCGTAGAAAAAGAGGGGGACGAAGACAAGAAGAAAAATCCCCTTGATCGCAGGATCGAAGTGCAGCAAAAAGCGATTGAGGAATTTGAGGCCCAGGAGAAGGCATTCATTCACAAGGGCGAGCTGGTCTACCAGATTTACGGCAGCGTGGAGCAGATTTTGCGCGTGGTGGCTGATGCCAAAGCCAAGGGTTTTTCTTACAACCAGATATGGGAGAGGATCAGCAGCTCGGGCCTGCCTCAGGCCAGGACCATCCTCTCACTGGATGGGCAGGGCGAGATGCGCGTCCTTCTGGAGGGCGAGGAGCTGCAGCTGCATGCCGGTCTCACCGTTCCCCAGAATGCGCAAAGGTACTACGAGAAGGCCAAGGAGATGGCTCGAAAGGGGAGCGGCGCAAAAGAAGCTCTGGCCATCACGAAGCAGCTTCGGGCAGGAAAGGCCGCCGCTCCAAAGAAGGCCCGTCCAGTTTCCTTCTACAGGAGGCGCAAGCCCAAGTGGTATGAGAGGTTCCGCTGGTTCTTCTCTTCAGACGGATTTATGGTGCTGGGGGGAAGGGATGCGGATACTAACGAGGAAATCTACACCAAATATATGGAAAGGCGCGACCTTGTTCTTCATACCGACGCCCCTGGTGCACCGCTCACCGTGATCAAGACTGCAGGAGAGCCTGTCCCCCAGAGCACTCTGCAAGAGGCGGCCCAGTTTGCCGTGAGCTATTCCTCGGTCTGGAAGGGCGGGCTTGTTGCTGCCGATTGCTACATGATCACGGGCGATCAGGTCAGCAAGACTCCGGAATCCGGGGAATTCTTGAAGAAGGGTGCTTTCGTGATTCGCGGGGAGCGTACTTACTTTAAAGATACGCCTCTGGGCCTGGCCCTGGGCATAGCTGACGGTATTCTAGTAGGCGGGCCGGTTTCGGCAGTCAAGCCCGGAGCTGACCCGGTGGTAGAGATCGAGCCAGGCGAGCTGAATGCTGATGATCTGGCCAAGAAGATCTATAGACTGTTTTCCGATAAAGTGGAGGACAGAGCCTTCCTGAAATCCGTCGCCTCTGTAGATCAGATGGTGCAGTTCCTGCCGCCGGGCGGATCGAGGATAAAAGAGAATTTGTAGAGCATCGAGGAGGCGCTAAAAAAGGAAGGCTACAGGATCGTCCTGAAATAGAATCTTCTTCTATCTTCCTTTGATATGTCTTATCTCCACAGCCACGCCCCGACGGGATGTCTTCATCTCCCAGCCGGACATCTTGGCCCTTCCCACGCCGAACGCTTTCTCACCTACTACTATTACCTCGTCTCCCGGGCGGATCTGCTCGTCTGCGTCTATCACTCCGGGCGCCAGCAAGGAGCCTTTGGGCAGGAAGTCGCCGATCTTGACGATGTAGCGTCCCAGCGGCTCCAGCCGCCCGGCGCCAGCCAGGGAGAGGGCGATCATGCCGCTGGGTGTGGTCGCTGCCAAGGACCTCTTCTTCTCGTCCTGAATCTCCCGTCCCTTCACTATGATCTTTCCTTCCAGGATAAGGTCGCCGGCTCCCTCTCCGAAGTAGTAATCGGCATGGGCCCGGTAACGGAGGAGGCGCAGGTCCGGCAGGCGTGCCGCTCCATGACAGGCCTCGGCCACAGCGGCGCTGAGGCGGTCCAGGTCCGGTCCTCTGGTGCCGCCTCCGGTAAAGGTGGCATCAATACCGCTCTCTTTTACCGCCTGTTCCAGTTCTCCATCGAGATGGGCCACGATCCGCGCGTACTTGTTCTTCTTGAGATAGGCTTCTAAACAACCGGTCAGCCATGCTCTCTCTTCTCTGTCCCAGCGGCCGGTGACAGGAACGTCATAGCTGGCAGCAGGGTAAGCCTCCTCCAGCTCGCGTGGCACAAGGGCCAGGGGCGAGGTCAAAATCAGCTCATGCAGATAGCGGCGGTGGCCTCCCACCGCCTCGGCGAAGAGCCGGTGCGATCGGGAGAATGAGTAAGGTTTTTTTGCTGAGCAGGGCAGGAGCAGCAAGACATCGCTTTCCGGAGCCTTGTAGCGGTTGATCACCCTCTCGGCAAAACGGGTGACCTCCACCCGCTGCAAGGATTCGGCGCAATTGGCATAAAAGGTGCTGCGACGGCTCTGGGGCGTCCTCTTCTCCAGGTACTGGTGCTCGCCGTCCAGCAGGCGCAGGGCCGTCGTCTGCTCGGGTGTCACACGCACCTGTCGCTCAATGTATTCGCGTATGGTCTCCGCGCGAATAGCCTCACGAACGGCGAGCAGCTCTTCTTCCAGCTTTTGCAGATTGTGGGCAATAAGCAGCTCTGCCTTCCTTCCCTTCGTGGCCATCTCCCGGCAACTTTTGCAGCGGCAGGGCAACTCCACCAGCTCCGCGGCATTCCAAACGCCATCGCGAGTGTGGTAACGGCCTAAGAGGCCGTCGGCCACGACGCGCGTTCCGTCCAGCAGGTCGATGCCGAGGTAAACCAGTAGGGCCAGGTTGGCTGGCGTTGCCAACGCCGGGCCGTAAAGAGCCGTGTCCGGGGGGATCTTCTCTCGCACGCTCACTATGGCAGCCACTAGGTCTCTGGGATTTTTCAGGGCGCCGCTGCTGCCCAGTACATAGACATCGGCTTTTTCCGGCTCTTTAGCGCTAAAGGGATGGACCATTATGCCCTTGGGGCCCGCCAACTCCAGGGGCGACAGCTCCAGGGCCGGCTCGGAGCGAAGAGCAGCGGGCACGAAGGGTAGTATGGCCAGCTTCTTTTGATCCCGCAGAGCCTCGGCAGCATTTATGGCATCTTGCAGGGAAGCGCAGCTGTAGACGCTGCCCGCTGAGACATAATCGTCCTTGGTGATCAGGGCAGGGGTGCTGATCTGCAGCTCTGTAAGCAGCTTTCCCATGCGGGCCGGGCCGTCGCGGCGGACTACCTCGAAGTACTTGGTCATGCCTTTTGTGCCTCACTTAATCATCAAAGCAATGGTGACGTAATCCTATAAAAAAAGATGGCACAACAAAATATATTATAAGCACCAATAAATTTATTTCTTTAAAAAAAGATCATTTCAATTTATGAAGACTGTAGTCCTGAAATTATTTCGCGTCCGTCTTGGTTTTATAGCGTTTAAATTAAAAAATGTTTGTGTCCAATACCTATAGCTGATGATCCTGCAATTTTTTAATCACAGCATCAGCATGCCCTTTTACGGCAATTTTTTTCCAGATGTAGGCGATCTTTCCTTGCGGATCGATGAGGAAGGTTGACCTGACCACGCCATAGCTCTCTTTGCCGTACATCTTCTTGAGTGCCCAGGCTCCGTAAGCTTCCGTGACTTTGTGATCTTGGTCGCTGGCCAGCTTCACTCCTAGACTGTGCTTCTCGGCAAACTTCCTGTGGCTTGCAGGCGAATCGCGACTTATTCCCAATACCTCAGCTCCCAAATCCCGCAGGACGGGGAGGGCTCCTGTGAAGTCCATAGCCTCACGAATGCAGCCGCTGGTGTTGTCCTTGGGATAAAAATAAAGCACCAGCCATCTTCCCAGGTAGTCTTCCAGACAGATCTCCTGCTCGTCCCCGCAAGGCAGACAGAACTGGGGTGCTACATATCCAATCTCGACCATAACTTGCGCCTCTCTTATTGATAATCCGTCGGATAAAGATAAAGGCTCTTCGCTAACCGGTGTCATCATCTCAGATTCTGGGGCGGAAGTCGCTAAAGCTGGAGGCTCGAAATCTACAGAAAGTACACATTCTCATTATAATTATGACATATTGAACAGAGAATTTGTAGACTTTTTAGGGAAATCATCTGAAAGTGCCACTGGCAGTTTGAGGTGGCCGTATTGAAGCAGGAACACATTGGCGGCTCCAGAGGATACTGCACATTGTGAACGGCAAGGGTGGTAAACAGCGCGCTCCCATCTATCCCAAGCCTGCCTGGATGCCCCAGAGGTCCATCTTCAAGGACGAGCAGTCGAGACTATGTCTTTGAAGGCAGAGATCTGAGCCATATCTCAACAAGGCAGATCCAAGGCTCCTGGATGGTGTTGCAGCAGACAAGAACTCCAGATGGAACTTGTTGGTGGATATCTTAATCCTCAATTTGCGTTATTTTCAGATCAGGTGACATAACATAAATATGCGAGAAGGTGCTATCTTTAGCGGCACCATGCCAGTGTTTCTCCCCCGCCGGAATGAATATGACATCCCCAGGTCTGACGGTTATTTCTTCTTTATCCGTGGCGACGATACCTTCGCCTTCCGTGACAATGAGTATTTGTTCGGTGGAGTGGATGTGAAATTTGTTCCTTACACCCTTGCTGAAGTTTACCTGTTGTATCAAGAATTTTTCACTCAGGCCATTTCCAATAATCGCCTGCAAGGTGACCGGACCGGTAAATAATTTATCTGACCATGGCTTTTTAGGTACTTGGTCTACTTTGATTAACTTCATGATTATCGCCTTCTTTATGAGAACTGTTACTGCTGTTTTAATTCATGAGGCTTTCCATACCGGTTCGATAGTATGCCCGTCGCTGGGCAGAATTATGCCTTTGCTGCCCTTATCTTTGGAGGTATAAAACTCAACCGCGAAGCATTGCCTTAGTTAAGCCTGATCCGGAGTTCTCGCCACGTTGTAAGGCGAGGCACAGAGCCGTTATGGCTAGTAACACTTGGGTGCCTGGCATCTTGTGGTGCAGCTTCCTGTTAACGGACTCTGTGTAATTCCAATGCTTTGTCTGCTTCTGTCCCGGCTTTTGAGTCGGGATTTGGGCGGGATCAGATTCTCACTTTCCACAAGGATGTTCTGTGTTTAGAGGATTCAATGATTCATGTCAATCGCTCATCCTCCTTCGGTCTTTGTGAGTTCCACGTGTTACGATCTTGCGCAGGTACGGCAGAACCTTAATTCGTTCTTCAAGTCATTGGGTGTGCTCCCGATCTTGTCCGAGTTCGAATCATTTCCCGTTAACCCTGGTCTTGGTGCGGTTGAAAACTGCCTAGCGGGGGTCAAGGAAAAGGCTGACATTTTTGTTCTGGTTGTCGGAGCGAGATATGGTTCGGAAACGGAGAGCGGAAAGTTCGTGACGAACCTGGAATACCTGGAGGCAAAAGTTAAGGGCATTCCTCGTTACGTGTTTGTTCAGAAACCTATTTTTACGGCATTCCCAAATTAGCTCTCATACCCCCAGAGTCCTTTTTTATAAGGGCCAATACATGTTTACCCGAAATAGCTATTTGAGTTCTGTCTCTATGTGACTAATAGTTGCAACCCCTATAAATTCTCCATCTTTGTTTGATAACAAGGCAGAGACTTCTTCTAAAGAATTAAATCTACAGAAGGCTCTTGATTTATTTAAAAGCATAATAATATTAATTCTGTATTTGCCGCCTACTCCACCACTACGTAGCTTGTTGTAGCACTATTTTGGAGCTATTTAGTGAAATCCAAGAACCCGAAACCTATTCCTTACTTATTATCCCTATCGGCATAACGGATAATAACGGTACTCGTTAACACCGAGATTTATTGGCTGGTTTACCCATGTATAGCTGGAATAAGGTGTTGACCTTTCATGTCAAACGATTCCGACCATCTCGAATTAAGCGAAATAATGGTTATTTTAGCCTAAGAACCCTATTTTGGCTTATTTCTTGTATGTAACTCCGTAACTAAAAATTATTAAACTGCTTATGGGCCATCCCCAACGATATCCAGAGCATTCTTTCGGTTTTCGCGGCTTCCTGCTGCGGCCTACCCAAACCGTCATTAAAAGAATTATTGAATGGAGACGGGATATTGATCTGCGGGATCATTCGGGACCGCAATCCAGGCAATAATATATGCTATCATTCCACCGCCAGCAGACAGCACTAAACTCAATGCAATCAGCCTGACAATGATTGGATCAATATCAAAGTATTCAGCCATACCGCCACATACACCCGCAATTACTCGGTCCTTCTTCGAACGATAGAACTTTTTGGCCATTTGAGCCTCACGATCATTGAGTGTATCGCTTATCCCAAGAAGATTGCGATAGGATCCGTCAGAAATGATTGGCCGGGAGGAATATCATCGAATGCTGGGCGGAGAATGAGATTAAGATCAGCTCCCTGCGCAGGCCGAATCTTGAAAAAATGTTCGATAGACTTAGATAGCATAAATCTCTTTTAAAAGGGTGTTACTTACAGGTAAATACATGCCCAAACCCGGACTCGAACCGGGGACATTCAGATCTTCAGTCTGACGCTCTCCCAACTGAGCTACTTGGGCTCAAGTGGGCCCGACGCGATTCGAACGCATGACCTCCGCCATGTCAAGGCGACGTCATAACCAGCTAGACCACGGGCCCGCAAGCACCTTCCCTATCGCCTTCTCGCAGATAAAGTCTTCGGTCCGACTTGGGAGTAGCTAAAATGAAATTTGGATAGGGCCGGCATCGTACCCGGCCCTATCCAAATTTCAATTGTAGTAGACCTCTTTGTGATACTCATCGAGCGCCTTGATGGTTATCTGGTCCTTTTTGGCCATGAGAATGGCGTCTGCCGCAGCCTGGGCCGCCTGGATGGTGGTGATGTAAGGGATGTGGTAGTCCACGGCGCTTCTTCGGATCTGAACGCCATCTTTGACGGACTGCTTGGTGGTAGGCGTATTGATAATCAGCTTGACCTCACCAATCTTGACATAGTCCATGATATTGGGGCTTCCGTTGTAGATCTTATTCACCCTCACCACAGGCAGCCCCGAGCGGCGCAGGTACTTGGCGGTGCTATCTGTGGCAATGATAGAGAGCCCCGCCTCATGCAGCTTCTTGGCGGCCACAGCCACCGCCGCCTTGTCCTCATCTTTGACAGAGATGAAGACCATGCCCTCTAAAGGCAACGGGTTGTCCGCAGACAGCTCAGCCTTGAAGAAGGCCAGTCCCAGCTTGTAGTCTATGCCCATGACCTCACCGGTAGACCTCATCTCCGGCCCCAGAAGAACATCGGCGCCCGGCAGCTTGTCAAAGGGCAAGAGCACCTCCTTGACTGAGACGTAAGGCGTCTTTGGCTCCCTGAGAATGCCCTGCTCCTGCAAGGATTTCCCAATCATGACGTTGGCGGCAATCTTGGCCAGGGGCAGGCCTACAGCTTTGGAAACGAAGGGTATGGTGCGACTCGACCGAGGGTTGGCCTCCAGCACATAAACCGTTCCATCTTTGTAGGCCATCTGCAGGTTTACAATTCCCACCACATTAAGGCCCAGCGCGATCTTGCGCACGTAGTCCCTCACTACCTCTAAAACCACGCCAGGCAATGTCTGGGGCGGAATCATGCAGGCGCTGTCACCTGAATGGATGCCCGCCTCCTCAATGTGCTCCATGATGGCCCCAATCAGAACATCTTTGCCGTCGCAAACCGCATCCACATCGATCTCCACAGCGTTTTGCAGGAAATCGTCGATAAGAACCGGATGATCATGGGAGACGCGCACTGCTTCACGCATGTAGACCTCCAGGCCCGCCTCGTCATAGACAATCTCCATGGCCCGGCCACCCAGAACATAGCTGGGCCTGACCAGCACGGGATAGCCGATCCTGGCAGCAACTGCCTTGGCCTCGCCCGGAGCGTAGGCAATGCCGGCACGAGGCTGGGGGATGTTCAACTGGTTCATAAGAGCATTAAACCTCTCCCTGTCCTCAGCCAGATCAATGCTGTCCGGGCTGGTGCCCAGGATCTTCGTCTTCAGGCCGCGACGCGCGATCTCCTTTTCCAGGGGGAAGGCCAGGTTTATGGCCGTTTGGCCGCCGAACTGAACCAGCACACCATAATGCTGTTCCTTTTCAATGATGTTCATGACGTCCTCTAAGGTAACCGGCTCAAAGAAGAGCTTGTCCGAGGTGTCGTAATCCGTAGAGACAGTCTCCGGATTATTATTGACGATGTGGGTCTCGATGCCCTGCTCCCGTAGTGCCATCACCGCATGAACTGTGCAATAGTCAAACTCGATGCCCTGACCGATCCGAATGGGGCCTGAGCCCAATATCAGCACCTTCTTTTTGTCCGAGGGCGCCAGCTCGCAGGATGTGTCGTAGGTAGAGTAGTAGTAAGGGGTCTTGGCCTCAAACTCGGCTGCGCAGGTGTCCACCATCTTATAAGTAGGAATGATGCCCAGCGAGATACGCAGATCGGTTATCTCTTCCCTGCTCTTGCCCACGATGCGGGCTATCTGCTCATCGGTAAAGCCGGTGCGCTTGGCCTTCCTCATAACCTGGCCATCGAGCCCGGCTCTGATCTCCTCCTCCATGGCGATGATGTTCTCCATCCTGTAGAGGAAGTAAGGCTCAATGCCTGTAATTTTAGAGATCTCCTCCGAGGACATGCCTCTTTTCAAGGCCTGGTAGATGGCAAAGAGCCGCTCGTCTGTGGGATTTTCCAATAGCTTTCTTATCTCCTCATCCGTCCAGACGGTGTACTTTCCCGCATATCCCAGATCTTTATCGATGTCAAGGGAACGGATGGCCTTCATGAGAGCCTCCTCATAGCTGCGCCCAATGGACATGACCTCGCCGGTCGATTTCATGGCCGTAGTAAGTGTCTTGTTGGCCTTGACAAACTTGTCGAACGGCCAGCGGGGAATTTTTATTACCACATAATCCACCGCTGGCTCGAAAGAAGCGGGCGTCTCTTTGGTCACATCATTCCTGATCTCATCGAGTGTCATGCCGATAGCGATCTTGGCAGTGACCCGGGCAATGGGGTAACCGGTGGCCTTGGAGGCCAAAGCCGAAGATCGGGAGACTCGGGGATTTACCTCTATGACCCGGTACTCACCGTTCTTGAATGCAAACTGGATGTTGCAGCCACCTTCAATGCCTAAAGTGCGAATAATGTTGATGGCAGAGCTTCGCAGCATCTGAATCTCCCTGTCAGTCAGGGTCTGGATGGGCGTGACGACAATAGATTCCCCGGTGTGGATGCCCATGGGGTCCATGTTCTCCATGTTGCAGATAGTGATGCAGGTATTATTCGAGTCCCGCATCACTTCATATTCCAGCTCAGTCCAGCCACCGAGACTCTCCTCCAGTAAAACCTGGCTGATACGAGACCTCTTCAGCCCCAGCTCACAAATGGATAGCAGTTCCTCGCGAGTCCTGGCAATTCCTCCACCCGATCCGCCCAACGTGTAAGCAGGACGAACTACCAGTGGCAGTCCCAGCTCCTGCATGGCCGCCAAGGCCTCCTCCAGGGTGTTGACGGCCAGGCTCTTAGGAACGGGCTCCCCCACACGCTCCATGGCCTTTTTGAAAAGATCGCGATCCTCTGCCTCCCGGATGGACTTGACGGACGTACCCAATACCTCGACATGGAATTTATCGAGTACACCCATATCTGCCAGCTCGGATGTGATGTTTAAACCCGTCTGGCCGCCGATGCCGGCAATAATTCCATCCGGCCTCTCCTTTTCGATGATCTTGGCAACAATCTCCGGCACCAGAGGCTCAATGTAGACCTTATCGGCAGTGTTCGGATCGGTCATGATGGTGGCGGGATTGGAGTTGACCAACACAACCTCGATCCCCTCTTCGCGCAGAGATTTGCATGCTTGAGATCCAGAGAAATCAAATTCTGCGGCCTGACCAATCTGAATGGGCCCCGAGCCGATGAGCAGAACCTTATGAATATCATTTCTTTTGGGCATCTCTACCGCCTCCCAGCTTCGCCGGTCACGCCATTCATAATTCTCAAGACAGATCCAAAGAATGGGTCTTCGGTGCAGAGTGGTCCGGGATGGGCTTCAGGGTGGTACTGAACCGCCAGAACATTGAGTTTGTCGCTTTTTATGCCCTCGACTGTACAGTCATTGGCATTTAACTGGGTGATCTCCAGGTCCGTGCCCTCCACAGAGCCGGGCCGGACGGCAAAGTTGTGGTTCTGAGAGGTGATGTAGACTATTTTCTTTTCCAGGTCTTTAACGGGCTGATTGCCACCATGATGGCCGAATTTGAGCTTGAAGGTCTGGGCACCCAGACCCAGGGATATGACCTGATGTCCCAAGCATATTCCAAAGACGGGAATCTGTCCAGCATAGTGTCGGACGGCAGAGATGGCCTGCGTGGCTCTTTCGGGATCGCCGGGTCCATTTGAGACAAAGAGAGCCTGCGGCCTTGTCGCCTCGATTTGAGAGACGCTGGCATGCGCAGGAAGCACAGTTATATCGAATCCGCGGCAGGAAAGGCTTTTTAGAATGTTCCTTTTCATGCCTAAATCCAGCACCGCCATGCGAGGACCATGGCCCTCAATACGGTAAGCTGATTTGCATGTTACATCCCCCAGCAGATCCTGCGCCGAGATATCAGCCTGGGACCGGGCCATTGCCACCACATCCAAATCTTGCACATCCCTCCTTTCGCCAACGGCAAGCGTGGCTTTCATCACGCCAAGCTCTCTTACCTTCAAAGTGAGCATGCGGGTATCCACATCACATAAGCCAGGCTTGCCCTCATCAATAAGGAATCTGTTGAGCGTTTTTGCATGACGGTAGTGTGTTGGACGATCCCAGTATTCCCGGCTGACCATGGCGCGCGGCCACATCCTGTCTGATTGAAAATCATCGCCGCTTATGCCGTAATTTCCCTGTAGAGGATATGTGAACATGAGCATTTGTCCGTGGTAGGATGGGTCTGTTAATGCCTCCTCATATCCGGACATAACGGTAGTAAAGACCAGTTCACCCGAGACCGTGCCGGGCGCACCAAAACCGGTACCTTCCACCCTCGTACCGTCTTCTAACCCTAAGACCCCAATCATAGTATCGGCAACACAAGAAGCTAGGTCACCTAAATACATTTCGATATCATCATCTTTTTTAAGCTGGAGCCCTATCCAGCATGCATGGAAGTTAAAGTGGAGATCTCAAAAAGCTCCGATTTTAGCCAGGTCTATGCCATTGGCGCGATCGGAGGCCACAGTCCTTACGACTTTCGCATTGCCTTTTACAACGACTCGCCAAAGACGCTAGTCGAGGACGGCAAGAGCATGACGGTCATGGAAAGAAAGATCGATACGGAGATTATTCTCTCACCCCTGGCAGCCAAGGAACTGGCCAACTGGCTGGTTGATCACATTAAAGACTACGAGAAGGTCTTCGGAGAGATAAAGCGGCCGGGATCTGTATCACAGGGCCCCGCCACCGCAGTGAAGGGCAGCGAGTCGGCAGCTATTCAGGGGTACATGTGAGGCAGCTATGAACAACAAAGAGAAGGTGCTCTTGCACAAAGGCATAGACAAGGTCAAACAGAAAAAGCTTGAGGAGGCTTTGGAGATCTTCGAAAGAGTGCTGGCCTTGAACCAGGATATACCGGAAGTCTGGAACAACCGAGGTGTGGCCCTCTACGGCCTTGGCAACTTAGATGAGGCCATGCAAAGCTATGATCGATGCCTGGCCATAGACCCCGAAAATCTGGATGCTCTGAGGAACAAGGGCTTTTTGCTGAGAAACCAAAAGAGGCTGGAAGAGGCGCTTGTAGTTTACGACTGCGTGCTCCAGAAAGGAGGCGATGCTTTTGACATGGAATCCACGGCGGCAGTACTGACGGCATTAGAGCGGTTGGAAGAGGCATTGAGTTGCCTGTATCTGGCCAGGGAGGCAATGCCTTTGAAGCGCTTGGAAGATGAGATTGAGATGGTAAAAGGCCTGATGGAACAAAAAGGCATTGCCGTTCCTCAGGAGAGGGCCCCCCCGGAGATAGCCCATCAGCGAGCCCTTCTGAGAGATCTTCAGGGGAAAGAGTGATATTATCGAAAAAGAATAAATGCATGGCACCTTAAAGCACAATTTTTGGGGGACAGATATTGAAAGGCTTCATAATGATAAACGTTGAGCCGGGAACGGAAAAGGCGGTCCACGATTGCCTGGAGGGCATCAAAGGCATTCGAGAGGTTGTGCCGGTCTATGGAGAGAGAGATTTCATCGCTATTGCTGATGTGGAGAGTATATCCGACCTGAACCGGGCTGTTCTGAGCGTAAGAGAGATCAATGGAGTGACCTATACTCAGACGATACTTGGCATGGAGCTGAAGTTCTAGAGATCAATGCCCTCGCTCAAAGATTCCGGCTCGCTCACGCCACATTATCTGGCCGTATTCGTCGCCGTCCTGGGATTCTCCCTGGTTGCACCGTTCTTTCCTCGCTATGTCATGGATCTGGGCGCGTCTTACATTATGCTTGGATTTGTTGTCTCCGTCTACGGAGCAGTGCAGCTTCTCACCCAGATACCCATAGGCCGCCTATCCGACCAGATGGGAAGAAAGAAGATCTTGCTCCTGGGCCTGGCCACATTCTCCTTCCTACCACTCTTTTACATCGATGCGAAGAGCGTCAATTCCCTCCTCTTTATCAGAGCTTTGGGGGGACTGGGGGCATCGGCCGTCTGGCCCATTGCTATGGCACTGATTATCGATCAGGCAAAAGCGGAAAATAGAGGGGCAGCTATGGGCCGTTACAATGCCGCATTCTTCTCAGCGTTAGCCTTAGGCCCTCTTATCGGAGGAATGCTCTACGACCATCTCGGCCTTGATGCTCCATTTTATTTGTGGGCTATTCTGGGAGCAGTTTCATTTATGGTTGTCTATTTCCAGGTTAAAGAGCCGGAGAAGATTAGTGTATTGATGGGGTCCCTACCTTCACGGGGAAATGTTGCGCTTATTGCTCCCGGCTATCGGCTCACATTTCTGGCATGCTCCTCTGTCGTCCTCTGGGCAGGTGTTGTGGGCGGCTTTAACTTCACCATGCTGCCCAGCTTTGCAGCCGGCCTGGGATTTGATGCTACTGATGTGGGCATAATCTACCTGGTTTATGGAGGAAGCACAGCTCTTTTCAATATCTACTTTGGCCGCCAGGCCGACAGGGGAACCAAAAAGAAACTCATCTTCGCCGGCTGCCTGCTGGGAGCCTTGAGCTTTGCGGCTCTCCCCATGGCAAATGCCATGATAACCGTCACAATCCTTTTCGCATGCCTGGGAATGGGGCTTGGCATGGCAAACCCGGCCGCAGCAGCGTTGATCGCTGATACAACCTGTGCCGCCCGGAGAGGTGAAGTCTACGGCATCTTTAATACGGCCCGGATGAGCGGTGTGGTGATCGGGCCTCTTATTGCGGGATTGACTGCGGATCTGCATGGAGTCAAGGGCTCTGTCTACGCCTTCACACTATTGGCGGTTGCCATAACCCTTGTAGCCCTATTCGTCCGAGAACCGGATAAAGCAAATTACTAATTAAAAAATAAAGCGATCGGAAACGATTCTGGCCGTTCAACTACCTTAAAGCACTCCCGGAGTATTTAAAGTGCCCCAGGAACCTTGCGAGCCGATCTTCAATGAGGACTTGCTCTGCGCATATTTGAGGTTATCTTCCAGGTGTCCGCCAAAGGTTACCTGGACAGGAGACATGGATGCGGGAGCCTTGCTGCCGATCTGGATGGCATTGGTATTGTTGCTGAGTTTAACTGGAATGGCATTGTAGTAAAAGCTCTGGCCAAGAAGAGGGAAATAGGGAGCATCTAAGATTTCCAGAATGGATATGTCCGCTGCCGCGAATGTTCCCGTCTTTACAGGATAGTTCATCTGGAAGAACATGGGATCATCATAAGTCCACATCGTTGCCAGTCCGGCGCCGGCCAGCATTAAGAGAACAGCTAAAGCTATCATATATTTCATCATAGTTTCTCCCCCAGACATCCGTTGGATTTAAACCTATTGGAAAAAGAGATGAGAAGGGCAAGACCTTTTGCCCGTCTCAAGTATATCTATGTGCTATGCTTATCTCATAATGGTATTTCTCACTATCTCTTTACAACGACCACCTTACTCACTACCTTATTGCTCACCACCTGATTTAGAAGCACATAGTCCTGACCTACTGCGCTATCATAACCGGTTGCCAAAGCGTGCTTGCCATCCCGAGCATAAACAAAAACCCGGTAGCTTCCGGCATCGGTTGGTGCATTGCTCCAGGTCCACTGGTTCTTTGTCGACCAATCCTGCACTACCTTCCAAGCTCCCGCCGTGGAGGGGCCAACTAACCAGAACCGGTAGAGTATCGGATCTTTATTGACATCAGTGGCCGTTGCCGTCCATTTCACGACAGTTCCGGCACTTTGCGGACTCTTCTTGTCGGGAACAAGAGCCGTCAGCGCAGGCGGCTCATTGGGCATGAGTTGATATGATGCACCCAGTGCGCTATCGTAACCGGTTGCTGGACTGTGCAATCCATCCCGAATATAGACATAGACCATGTAATCTCCGCTATCGCTGCCGGAACCGGTCCAGGTCCACTGGTTCTTTGTCGACCAATCTGCTACTACCTTCCAGGCACCCCCGGTCGAAGGTCCTTTTAGCCAGAACCGGTAAAGCATCGGATCTTTATTGGCATCAGAAGCCGTTGCCGTCCATTTCACGGTCGCTCCAGCGCTCTGTGGGCTCTTTTTATCGGGGGTCAGTGCCGTCAGCTTGGGAAGCGCATTGGCCATAAGCTGATAAGATGCTCCCCGTGCGCTATCGTAACCGGAGACTGGATTGTGCTTTCCGTCCCGGGCATAGACATAGACGGTATAGGCCCCACCATCATAACCGGAACTGGTCCAGGTCCACTGGTTCTTTGTCGACCAATCCTGTACTATCTTCCAGGCTTCTCCGGTCGATGGACCCTTCAGCCAGAATTTGTAGAATACCGGCTCTCTATCCGGATCTGAGGCGATCGCCGTCCATTTTATGGGCGTGCCGGCAGCTTGTGAGCCAGGCTTATCCGGCACCAAGGAGACGAGAACTGGCGGCCGATTTTGCCTTAGCACGGTGAAGAGGGCCCCAGCATCATCATCCCATCCAGACGGGCTGGAGTGCAGACCGTCTCTCACTTGCACCTGAATCTCGCTTGTTCCTGCGTCAGCAGGCGAGGTGGGCCAAACCCAAGTCGGGTCGGTAGACCAATCCCGCACGATTCTCCAAAATCCTCCGGTAGCAGCTCCCTTCAGCCAGTACCTATAGAACACAGGGTTTCCTTCCTGATCCATGGCGGACGCCTTCCACCATACAGTGGCACCGATGGGCTGAGGGCTCAACACATTGCTGGCCAGACCGGTGATAACCGGGGGAAGGTTTTGGTTGATTATGGGGAAGGACGCTATTTCGTAGTCGTCTGAGCCTCCCGGTCCGGCATGACTGCCGTCCCTGACTGCCACCAGCACCTCGCTGTAGCCGACATCGAAGGGAGTGGTTCTCCAGATCCAGCGATTGTTTTTGCCCCAGCCGGTCTGGTCCATCCAAAATCCATTGGTCGAAGGCCCGCGCAGGTAGAATTTATACTGCAGAGGATCGCCCTCCGGATCAGAGGCCAATGCTGTCCACTTGATCCAGCTTCCCACAAATTGGGGCGCCGGCCTATCGGAGAACAGCATGTTGACGTGTGGCGGCTGGTTTGCGCTGGCAAGTTTGAAGGAAACCGTCTTCTTGACGTCGAAGCCTGACGGCCCCGCGTGATTGCCGTCTCTTATCCAAACATCAATCTGATAGGTTCCCGGCACATACCCGACGGTGCTCCATGTCCAGACGTTGCTCGTAGAGTATCCGGTGTCGGCCCTGACGGCAGGTGACGGCGCCGGTCCGCGCACAATGAATCTGAACTGCAGGGGATCTCCTTCCGGATCGGTGGCTCCAGCGGTCCAAATTACAGGCGTGCCTACCATGCGCGGGCTGGCCAGGTTTGAGACCAGCGTGGGATTGGTGGGCGGCAAGTTGTTGTTGCGGTTGCCAAAGTCGATTCCCTGCTTGTTCTCTCCCGCTGCCAGAGCAAAGGAGTAGACCTGTCCACCAGGACCTGCGAGCGGCTTGGTCTGAGTCCAGCCGGGTTTTGCCACCTCGCTCACAACGTAGTTTGCGGGAGTGATGTTCAAGAAAGCATAGGAGCCGTCCGATCCTGTGTTTGTGGTACTGATAACGGCCAGAGTCGTAGCATTCCGAAGCTCAATGGTCCAGCCGGATAGACCAGCATCGCCGCCGTCCTTGTTTCCGTTTCCGTTGAGATCATTGAACTTCAATCCAAAGATCGATCCCAAAGAGGGTTGTGTGGCCAGCTTGTTGCCGAAATCTTGATTGCTGGAGCTTCCCGGGATGTGAACTGAGCGCACCGTTGTTGTGGTCGCAGTCCAGCCCTGTCTGGCCAGCTCCTTGATCTCAAAGTTGCCGGGCGGGATGTTAATGAACTTGTAGGCTCCGCCGGCATCTGTACTGGCCTGGGCCAACAGAATATCTGGAGCAGGTCCCGGTACCACGTATACCAGATCGATTTCCCAATTGGGGACACCTGGCTCTCCGGTGTCCTTTGCTCCATTGCCGTTCAGATCATTGAACTTCATTCCAGAGATGATATTGGGACTGAATGCCGGAACGTTCACCACGGCACGAACCTGCGTTGTCACTGTGACCAGAATGGGGTCATCCACCTCGTAGGTTCCCGGCACCAGGTTGCTGAAGGTATAGGTTCCGTCCTGGCCGGTGGTCACACTGGCGAGCTCTTTGCCGCTCTCCACTAACTTGACCTCCTGTCCAGGAAGGCCCGGCTCGTCCTCGTCCTGCACTCCATTGCCGTTGGCATCATAGAACTTCTTGCCCGTGATAGACAGATTTCCCTTGTTGCCGAAATCCTTTCCAGAGACATCCGCATCCAATAGATCGACGCTGTAAGATCCCTGGGGCAGAGTCTGAGTCCATCCATCCTGGACAACTTCGCTTACCGTGTATTTGCCGGGAGGCAGGTTCTTGAAAGCGTAGGACCCGTCCTGGCCGGTGGTCGTGGCATTGATGATACTGCCATCCTTAGCGAGCTGGATATTCCAGTTGCCAAGAGCCGTATCATCTCCATCCCTTACACCGTTTCCATTCAAATCGTTAAAGTTGGCTCCGGAGATGGACCAGGATCCGTGGTTGCCAAAGTCTTTGCCGGTTACATCGGCATCAACAAGAACGACCGAATAGGATCCTTCGTGTGGTGCGGTCCTGACCCAGCCGGACTGCTCGACCTCAGCGATGGTATAGGTGCCAGGCAGGAGTGTCTCAAACCTGTAAGATCCGTCCTTTGCGGTTGTAAATTCCTTTTGCACAGCCTCATTACCCTGCGTTGTACCCGAGAGTGTTATCTTCCAGTTCTCCATTCCAGGCTCGCCGTCGTTGACCCCATTGCCGTTAAGGTCGTTATATTTCATGCCGGATATGCTGTAAGATGTCAGCTTATTGGCGAAGTTCTTGTCGGCGGCGTCTCCCTCCAACAGATCCACGCTATAAGATCCGCTTTCAGGATTGATTGCCTTCCAGCCGGTGGGCAATGTCTCGGCAACCGTGTAGCTTCCCGCCTTGAGATGCTCGAAGCGGTAGGATCCGTCCTCACCGGTTAATGCTCCAACCTCGCCGTCCGGCCCGGTAAGACGAATTGTCCAGCCGGACAGGGCCTCGCCGCTATCAATTACGGAGTTGCCGTTTTTGTCTTCGTAAGCGGTGCCGGAGATGTTCCGAGCAGGCTCGCTGAGGGTCATGAATGCAGTCAGCTCGCTGTCAAAACTATCTTCTGCAGCATGCTTTCCATCTCTAACCTGGGCTTTGACCTGATTTTCACCTGCATCTGCGGAGGATGTCGTTTGGGTCCAGGTGTTGGCCCCACTCCACTCAGTAACAGGCTGCCAGGCTCTGCCTGTGGCCGGTCCGCTGTGGAAGAAGCGGAAGAACAGCTGGTCTTTATCCGCATCGGTGGCGTTGGCAGTCCAGGTTATGGTGGTGCCGGGAATCTGGGGGCTGGTGACATCCGCCGTCAGAGAATTCAGGACAGGTGTCTGGTTAACTGCCGCAGGAATCACTGCTGCTGGTTTCGTTTCATTGACAGGCTGCTGCGGCGTCGCATTTTCCGGTGCAATGGGCGTGGTAATGTTCTCTGTGGCCGGGGGTACAACTGTCTCCGGGGCAATCGTTACGGCTTGACTTTCATTGACGGTTTGCTGCGGTGTCCCATTTTCCGGTGCTACGGGTGTGGTTATGTTCTCGGTCACCGGAGGTACCAGGTTCTCTGGAACCGTCGTCACAGGTTCGGTCTTATTCTCTTGAGGCGCGGTTTCATTTTCAACCGTAACCGGCTCTTGCACCGGTGCAGGAGCATTTATGGAAAACTCGCGGCTCGCATTGCCGCCCTCTCCTTGCGGTCCGTCATGCAGGTTGTCCTTCACCTGCGCCGTGATCCGGCTGGTGCCGGGCTCTGTAGCCGTCCAGGTCAACGTTTTCTCTGGTTGCCAGCCGGTGACAGGCGTGTCGTTGACCAGGAAACGATAGCTGATTGGATCTGATTCAGGATCACTGGCCTGGGCCGTCCAAGTCACTGTCTTCCCCAATGGTTGTGGGCTTTCGAAGTCCGCAGTCAGGCCGGCAATTACCGGCGATTCATTAAGCTTGGCCGGTACGACTTCTACAGGTACGACCTCGGTTTGCACAGGCTCTTGCACCGGTGCAGGAGCTTTTATGGAAAACTCGCGGCTCGCATTGCCGCCCTCTCCTTGCGGTCCGTCATGCAGGCTGTCTTTTACCTGCGCCGTGATCCGGCTGGTGCCGGGCTCTGTAGCCGTCCAGGTCCACTGGTTCTCAGGTTGCCAGCCGGTGACAGGCGTGCCGTTGACCAGGAAGCGATAGCTCATTGGATCATTTTCGGTATCGGATGCTGATGCCGTCCAGGTGATCACGCTGCCTGTCACCTGCGGGCTTTCTTTGTCTGCCGTCAGGCTGCTCATGACCGGAGCGTTGTTGGCAGGAAGAACAATCTCAAAGTTGGCGCTGGCGGTGCTGTCTCCCTCGGGATTATGCTTGCCGTCCCGAACATTGGCAGCAACGACATGCGCTCCGACCTGCTCTACGGTCGCAGTCCATTTCCAGACGGGGCTATCCGACCAGTCCTGCACTACCTGTCCGTCCAGGGCGAACTGGAACTGCAGGGGATCATTTTCGGTATCGGATGCTGATGCCGTCCAGGTGATCACGCTGCCTGTCACCTGCGGGCTTTCTTTGTCTGCCGTCAGGCTGCTCATGACCGGAGCGTTGTTGGCAGGAAGAACAATCTCAAAGTTGGCGCTGGCGGTGCTGTCTCCCTCGGGATTATGCTTGCCGTCCCGAACATTGGCAGCAACGACATGCGCTCCGACCTGCTCTACGGTCGCAGTCCATTTCCAGACGGGGCTATCCGACCAGTCCTGCACTACCTGTCCGTCCAGGGCGAACTGGAACTGCAGGGGATCATTTTCGGTATCGGATGCTGATGCCGTCCAGGTGATCACGCTGCCCGTCACCTGCGGGCTCTCTTTGTCTGCCGTCAGGCTGCTCATGACCGGAGCTTTGTCTGGCGGAAGAACAATCTCAAAGCTGGCGCTCTTCGAGCTGTCTCCGTCCTGATTATACTTGCCATCTTTAGCTCTGGCCTCGATGACATGCGCTCCGACCTGCTCTTTGGTCGCAGTCCAGATCCAGACGGGGCTATCCGACCAGTCCTGCACTACCTGTCCGTCTAAAAAGAACTGGAATTGCAGGGGGTCGTTCTCGGCATCCATGAATTCTACAGTCCAGGTGATAGTCGAGCCGATCTCCTGGGGGCTAAGTTTGTCGGGACTGAAATTGATGATGGCAGGCTTTTGATTGGGCGGCAATATAATGAACGTTGCACTCTTGCTGTCATCAAATCCGTTCTGTTCGGCGTGTTTGCCATCTCTAACCTGAACCTCTATCTGGGCTTCGCCCTCGGTTGCCGTCCAGGACCACTGATTGCTGGACTGCCAATCGGTTGTAGGAAGTCCGTTTAAAAAGAACCTATATAAAATTGGATCATTCTCCGCGTCAGACGCTCTGGCCGTCCAGGTCACAATGCTGCCCGTCTCCTGAGGGCTGGCCTTGTCAGCGGACAAATCGGATATTACCGGTTTCTCATTTGGCTTGTTTATGGTGAAGCTTGCCTTTTTGGAGGAATCTCCATCCCGATTATGTGCCCCATCCCTAACTCTTGCCTCGATGCTATGAACACCGATTTCGTCGGCAGAGGTAACCCAGGTCCACTGAGTTTGATATTGCCAATCGGTTACGGGCTGATCGTCCAGCAGGAATAGGAACTGCAAGCGGTCGCTTTCCTGGTCACTGGCAACTGCTTCCCAGGTCACGGCTGTTCCGGCTTCCTGGGGGCTGGCGGGGTCCGCTGTCAAGCTGATCATGACAGGCGGCTGATTTGCAGGCTCTGTTACCTGCGGCTGCGCTGCAGATTCCTGCCCAGCAGTTTGCTGCTCCTGCACGGGCGGTTGATAGGTCTGCTGCTGGGCCGCCACATCTGGCAAAGGCTCAACAGTTGGCTGCGCCTGGACTTCTGCGGGTGCCGGAGGGGCCGTCAACTGAAAATTGGCTGTTTTCTCATCCGGAGTAAATTGGGGACCGGCATGCGTTTCATCCCTGACAGAGACGCTTATCTGGTAATTTCCGGCATCTTCTGGATTGGTATCCCATTTCCAGGTATTGTCGGAGGGATTTGAGTTTACCGGCTTCCAAACGTCTCCCGTAGATGGTCCTTTTAGCCGGAATATGAAGGACATGGGATCATTTTCCGGATCCTCTGCTTTGGCCGTCCATTTTATGGAGCTGCCTGCTTCCTGGGGACTGGATTTGTCGCTCTCCAGGGCGGTGAGCATTGGCTGCTGGTTGGAGCCAGCTCCACCCGCGTTATCCGGAGAGAATAGATCTCCCTGCCCCAAAGCTCCCGGCGACAGCTCGGGTTGTGCCAAGGCTGATACCGCCAGGAGCACTCCGGTTATCATTAACACTGCAAAGACGGGTATTACGTCCCTGCAATTATGCTTGAATCTGGTCTTGCGTCTGCAATTGCTACCCGTTTCTTTCATATCCTCACTCTCCTTTTCTTAACTATCCCACTCAAACCCGAAAATTTCATGACTAAAAGTTAGATCCGACGTTTATGAACCTTCTTTTCACATTGATGGCTTGTTAGCGCTACGCCATTATTCGTCAATTTCATATGAATCCCATCTAAGCAAAGGGATGCTTTGCAAAGTCCTTCTTGGCCAGTATTTCCGATACCTTGGGATTCCCGGCAACTGCACGCTCGATGGCCAGCTTTGTGGCCGAATAGTTGTATTCGTAGACCTTTTTCTTGTCCTTTGCATCCCACTCTATGAACACGGATACAATTATTCTCAGTTCCTCGGCCAGCTCCTGGGGCAGAGTCCCCTCCGCCACGCAGTCCATTACAGCCTTGGCCACAGCCGCCTGAGCCGGTCCAAAAATGAGTACGGCCTGTCCTGCGCCTTTGATGGTAACCTTGTTTACCAAAAGGGTGGCGGGCTTGGCAGGCAGGTTGGGCTCTAAGACCGCGAGCAATGGAGTATGCCCCTTCGCGGGCGAAGCCAGGGCACTTACAAATGCCTGCTCTACGTAGCTGCCTTTAGGCCCAATTACGAGATCGATATGAGCGATCTCCGGACCCTCCCCTACCAATGCTTCTCCAATCAGTATGCTATCAAAAGATTGTTTCATACATATATCTTAGAATCATTTTTCATATAAATTTGTACTCTAAGCTATCGCCAAAAAATATATCATTATAATACGCACCAAGTTGAAGACAATGCGAATACTTGTAGTCAACAACTATGGACAGTTCAATCATCTTATCCGGCGCGCCATCCGGGAAAAGGTGGAAACGGACCTCATCTCCAACCAGACGCCGCCGGAGAAGATTGATGCCGACGGCCTTATCCTGGGTGGAGGGCCTGCGCTGGAGCGCGCCGGGCGCTGCGCGGATTACCTGAAGGATCTTGATATCCCCATTTTGGGAATTTGTCTGGGCATGCAGCTCATGGGCACCACCTTTGGAGGGAAAGTAGATGCCGGCAACATGGGCGGATATGCTGAGGTAAATGTGCAGGTTCTCAAGGAAAATGACATCTTAAAGGGCTTGCCGGCCAATTTCAAGACCTGGGCCTCGCACATGGACCAGGTGTCCGAGCTTCCCGAGGGCTTTGAGATTCTGGCCAGGTCGAATGTCTGCGAGATCGAGGCCATGAAGCACCTGACAAGACCGCTCTACGGCGTGCAGTGGCATCCAGAGGTCGTGCATACCGAATACGGCCCGCAGCTTCTGGACAACTTCATTGCTCTATGCAAGAGATGAGCAAAAAAAGCGACCATTTGGAAGATAGGATTGCCGGGCTAAATGAGGCTTTATTGGCGGCGAAAGATCTCTCCTTGATAACGCTGGCCGCTAGCATACGGAAGTTGGGGTTTCACTGCCAAGAGTGCGGGGAATGCTGCAGGGGAGAGGACAACAGCGTGGTCGTATTTCCTGCGGAGATAAGAAGCATCCAGATGGCCACGAGCCAGGAGTGGCTGGAGGTTGCGGGCCCGCCGGAGGAAGGTGAGTGGGACAGAGATGGCTGCTTTCATACCCTGGAATGGAGGCTAAGAAAAGAGGGTGAAGACTGCCGGTTTTATCAAAATGGCCGCTGCTCTGTCTATCCCTGCCGGCCCATGCTCTGTCGCACCTACCCCTTCTATCTAGATAACGGTGAATTGATGTGCTCAGAGTGTCGGGGCCTGGGATGCAAGATTGAGGACGATGAGGCGACTAAGTTGGCAAAGCAGCTTATTATGCGCTATCTCTTTGAGATTCAGGAGGCCATCGCTCTGCTGGAAAGATATCAGGACTTTGAGAGGGGAGAGGCCAAAAAGGAGGGAGGATGCATCGTGCACGACAGCGAGGGCAAACACTGTATCGATTGTCGATCCTTGAATGCGGAAGGGATCGGCCTTCCCAATCACCCCAATACAAACCGGAATGAATAAGGATCGTCAAGAGTCTTCCAATTTAACTCCAAAATACAAGTCAATGAAAAAGAGTGAGAAGAAACGCTACTGCACTGCGCTCTTCACCTCATCCACAATCTTGTCGATGAGGCTCTTCTCTTTCTCGGTCTGCTTCTTTTTCTTCTCGCCAAACTCCACGGCCAGCGCTTCTAGAAGCTGCTTTTGCCGCTCCGTCAAGGAGGAAGGCGTTTTAATCTTAACCTTGACATGAAGATCGCCGCTGCCCAGGCCCTGCAGCCTGGGCATGCCCTTTCCCCTCAGCCGGAAGACGGTTCCCGTCTGCGTTCCTGACGGCACCTTCATCTTGGCCCGCCCGCCTAAGGTAGGGACCTCCAGTTCAGCGCCCAATGCCGCCTGAGTGAAGCTGATGGGCGTCTCCATAAGCAGATCGCTGTCCACGCGCTGGAACAATGGATGGGGCCGGACGTTTATGACCACATAAAGGTCTCCGCTCTCCATTCCCGGTCCTGCCGAATCACCCTGGCCACGCAATTTAAGATGCTGTCCGTCCTCTACGCCGGGCGGAATCTTGATGTTTATCTTGCGGTTCTTTCGCACCCTTCCCGAGCCGGAGCAATCTGTGCAAGGAGTGACAATAATCTGCCCCCGGCCGCCGCACTTAGGGCAGGCCGAGGAGGTGACCATCTGTCCGAAGGGAGTGTTCTGGGCTCTGGTAATCTGGCCCGTGCCCCGGCAGTTGCTGCAGGTGGTGGGACTGGTGCCGGGTTTGGCGCCACTGCCATGGCAGGTGGTACAGTTTTCTGTACGCGGTACCTCAATGGTTGGCTCTAAACCAGTGGCCGCCTGTTCTAATGTGATGTTTATATCGTAGCGCAGATCCCGGCCTCGTTCGGGCCCACGGGCCCGGCCGCCGCCCCCAAAGAACATATCGAATATGCTCTCCCCGCCACCTCGTCCTCCGCCTCCGAAACCGCGCAGCAGATCCTCAAAGTTCACCCCGCGGAAAAGGTCCTCTTGCGAGTACTGGCTATTAATTCCTGCATGGCCGAACTGGTCGTACTTCTGCCGCTTTTCCGGATCGGAGAGGACTGCATAGGCCTCGGACAGCTCCTTGAACTTTTCCTCTGCATCGGGTTCTTCCGATCTGTCTGGATGATACTTCATGGCCAGCTTGCGGTAAGCTCCCTTGAGATCCTTCTCGCTCGAATCCTTGGGTACTCCCAAGATCTCGTAGTAGTCCTTCTTCTCCGGCATATTTTATTCAGTTCCTTGTGGGCAAGCTTTGCTTAAGTGTGGTTCACTTCTTCATTTCTTATCGTTTACTACCTCATAGTCGGCATCCACGGTCTGATCCGACGACCCTTGCCCTGAGGTTTGCTCGGGGCCCGGGCTCTGCTGGGCCTGCTGCTTTGCCTGCTCGTCCTGTGCAGCCTTCTGGTACATGGCGGCCGACAGCTCGTAAATGGCATTTTGCAGGCTCTCGGTTTTAGCCTTGATTTCGGAGATCTCGCCACCCGTCTGAGCATTCTTCAGGTCGGCAATGGCCTTCTCAATCTTCTCCTTCTGCTCGGCCGTGGCCACATCGCCTGCCTCTTTGAGCATCTTCTCCGAGGCATAGACCAGAGAGTCAGCCGCATTCTTGACCTCAATTTCTTCCTTCCGCTTCAGGTCGTCGGCAGCGAACCGCTCTGCGTCTTTGATCTTGGAGTCGATCTCATCCTTGCTCAGTTTGTGAGGCGCAGTAATGGTCATTTTCTGCTCCTTCTTGGTGGCCAGATCCTTGGCAGAGACATGAATAATACCGTTGGCGTCTATGTCGAAAGTGACTTCAATCTGGGGAATGCCGCGAGGAGCTGGAGGAATGCCAACCAATGTGAACCTTCCCAGAGAGACGTTGTCTTTTGCCAGGGGCCTTTCGCCCTGAAGCACATTAACATCGACGCTGGTCTGGTTGTCTGCAGCCGTGGTGAAAATCTGACTCTTTCGAGTGGGAATGGTGGTATTCCTCTCGATCAGCTTGGTAGAAACAGCACCCAGAGTCTCAATTCCCAGTGACAGGGGTGTTACGTCCAAGAGAAGAAGATCCTTGACCTCACCACCCAAGACGCCTGCCTGAATCGCAGCACCCATAGCCACGCACTCCATGGGGTCCACGCCTCGCTCTATGTCCTTGCCCATGAAGCTCTTCACGAACTCCTGCACAATAGGCATTCTGGTGGGGCCGCCTACTAATATGATCTTTCCGATATCGGATTTCTCCAGCTTGCTATCCCGCAGGGCCTGAGTCAAAGGACCGCGGCAGCGCTCGATGACATCCCTGATGAGCTCATCGAGCTTGGAGCGGTCCAGCGTCATGCTCAGGTGCTTGGGGCCGCTGGCGTTGGCGGTGATATAGGGAAGATTCAGGTTGGTTTGCATCACGCTGGAAAGCTCGATCTTTGCCACTTCGACCGCTTCCCGCAGACGCTGCATGGCCATGGAGTCACCCTTCAGGTCGATGCCCGACTCCTGCTTGAACCTATCAAGGACGAAGTTGGTCAGCCTTTCGTCCATGTCCCGGCCGCCCAGTTGAGTATCACCGGAGGTGGACCTGACCTCGAAGACGCCCTCGCCTATCTCCATGATAGTAACGTCCAGTGTGCCACCACCCAGGTCAAATACCATGATCTTATGCTCGCCCACCTTATCCAGGCCAAAGGCCAGAGCTGCGGCCGTGGGCTCATTGATGATACGAACGACCTCCAGGCCGGCAATAGTTCCTGCATCCTTGGTCGCCTGCCTCTGGTTGTCATTGAAGTAGGCAGGGACGGTTATAACGGCCTTATCTACAGTATCAGCCAGGTAAGTCTCTGCATCTGTTTTGATCTTGCGCAGGATCTGGGCAGACACATCCTCGGGGCTGTACTCCTTTCCATGAACCCTGACTTTGTAGTCCGTGCCCATCTTGCGTTTTATGCCTGTGACTGTGCCATCCGGATTGGTGACCGACTGCCTCTTGGCCGGCTCGCCCACCAGAACCTGGCCATCTTTAGTAAAGGCCACGTAGGATGGAAACGCCTTGCCGCCGATGCTTGTCCCTTCTGCGCTGGGAATTATGGTGGGTCGGCCGCCGATTAGAACTGCAGCCGCCGAGTTGCTGGTCCCAAGGTCAATGCCGATAATTTTTGACAAGATTTCATCTCCTGAATTTGAAAGTTAACACTACTTTGTAAATATTTAAGCTTATCATCAATTCGCTGCGATCATATATCTGCACCGTTCATCCTTTCGCCACTGCAACTTTTGAGAAGCGAATGACCTGGGAATTGAAGATATAGCCTTTCTGTATCTCTTCTGCCACTACGCCTTCTTCCAGCCCTTTTGTCTCAACCTGAAAGAGAGCCTCATGCCGGTAAGGATCGAACTTCATGCCTTTGGTCTCTATGGGCACGAGCCCCTCCCCCTGCAGTATGTCCAGCAGCTGCATGTAGAGCACCCTGCTGCCCTCTTCATGCTTTGCGGCAACTTCCAGGCTGTCGAGCACGGGAAGAAGCTTTGAGACGAGCTTCAGAGAGGCATATTTTATATTATCTTCCTTCTCACGGGCCGATCTTTTCATAATGTTATCCAGATCTGCCCGACATCGCATCAAGAGGTCGAGCCGCTCCTCCGCCAAGCTCTGGGCTGAGGAGAGCTGTTGCTGCAGCTCCTCGACATTCATGCCTGAAGTATCCGGTTTCGTTTCAGATTTTGCATCAACATCCGCCATAATATCCACCCAAAGTTGGCCTTATCGAAATCACGGGGAAGAATGTGGCCGGCTTTTGCCAGCGCTTTTTCAAGTCCCCTGTTCCATTAGTAATGAGGCATCTGCATAGGAGGCCTGGTGTAGTCATGCGGGCTTTGGCCGGGCTTGGGGGCCATCTCTTCTCTCTTGGCGGCAATGACATCATCCACCCGCAAAACCATGGTGGCAGCTTCAGTTGCAGATTTAATAGCCTGAGTCTTTACCTTTAACGGCTCCACAATGCCGAGGGCCAGCATATCTGCGGGCTGGCCCGTAATCAGGTTCAGCCCGAAGTTCTTCATGCCCTGACCACCCTTGGCTCTAAGAGCCGCTAAGCTGTCCACGGGATCGAAACCAGAGTTCTCAGCCAGAGTCAGGGGGATCGATTCCACTGCATCGGCAAAGGCCCGGACAGCCAATTGCTCTCGCCCTTCCAGGGTGGAAGCATACTGTCTCAGGTTCTCGGCTACAACGACCTCCGGAGCGCCTCCACCGGGCACAATCTTTCCGGAGCGAATGACGTCCATTACCACATTGAGGGCATCATCCAGGGCGCGCTCCATCTCTTCTAAGAACTGCTCCGAGACACCGTGCAAGATGATGGATACCGCCTTGGCCTTCTCGCAGCCCTCCACAAAGATCATGTGCTTATCTTTGCCAATCTTGCGCTCTTCCACAAGAGCTGCCGTTCCCAGATCCTTGGAAGTGACGACCATCACGTCGCCTACCAGCCTTGCCCCTGTGGCCAAGGCCAACATCTTCAGATCCTCTCTCTTAACCCGACGAACGGCTAGAATTCCTAGCCTTGCCAGATAGTTTTGGGCAGTAACTCCAATGCCCTTCTCGCAGAAGATAACATTGGCTCCGGCTGCAACAATGGCATCAACCTGAGACTTGATTACCAATTCCTCGCCCTCTCTGAAGCCGGCGAGATTCTTGGCCTCCGTAATAGTGATCTTGGCATCCGTATCCAGCTTCTTAAGTTCGAGGGTACCTTCCAGGAGCATTATTTTGGCATTTTCAATGCGCTTTGGCATCTCCTGGGATGTCCTCTCTTTCTCGATTACTATGCCGTAGTTTATAATGGAGTCCTCGATTTTGCCGCCCGGGATCAGGACTATCTTGACATTTTCTTCAATGTCCTTGCCCTCAGAACCGGCCACGGCTCGTGCTGCGTCCACTGAGATTTTTGCCAGTTTATCCATGGCGATCTCTATGCCCTTTCCCCGCATGGCTGTCTGGGCAATCTTTAGCAGAACGCCTTCGTCGCCTGTGGCGTCAATCGCCATCGCAAGAAGCACTTCCTGCGCCCTGGCTGCAGCTTGCTTATATCCCTGCACGATGACTGTGGGGTGGATATCCTGATCCAGTAACGCTTCGGCCTTTTCCAACAGCTTGCCGGCGATTATCACTGCGGTGGTGGTGCCGTCTCCGATCTCGTCGTCCTGGGCTTTTGCCACCTCGACGATCATCTTGGCCACTGGGTGCTCAATATCCATCTCTCGGAGAATGGTGGCCCCATCATTGGTGATGGTTGCCTCTTCGCCGGCGATGAGCATCTTATCCATCCCTTTGGGTCCAAGAGTGGTCCGAACAGCCTCTGCGACCGCCTTTGCAGCTAAGATGTTCCTTCGCTGCGCTTCTTTTCCTGTCTCTCGTTTGCTTCCTTCTTTCAGTATAATTATCGGTACGCCGCTCAAACCTGCCAAATCTGTAGTCCTCCCCGACTTTTTTTTTTCATACTACCAGTTTGAAGTTCTATATAAAAGATTCGCATGATTGGAGACGATATTTGTATGCAGCCCAGCATATATATAGTCTATATAGGAAGTTCTATATAGTCATCTCTCGATCACAGCCAATCAGCAAATGCCTGTTGCGAATGACGTTTAAAAGGGATACGCGGTGACATCGAAGATCATCTCAAATAATCTAAATCTCTGGTATGGAGAAAAGCAAGCTCTCAAGGATATAAGCCTGGAGATTCCTGAGAAAAAAATTACCGCATTAATTGGACCTTCGGGCTGCGGCAAGTCGACTTTTATCCGCTGTCTGAACCGGATGAACGATCTTGTGGCAAAGATTCGCATTGAGGGCCAGGTCCTCTATGACGATATCGATATTTATGGAAAAGATGTCGATGTCGTGGAACTGCGCAAGAGGATCGGTATGGTATTTCAAAAGCCGAACCCCTTTCCCATGTCCATCTACGACAACATAGCCTATGGTCCCAGAATTCATGGGCAGAAAAATGTCGATAAGATTGTAGAGCGCAGTCTGGTGGATGCCGCCCTCTGGGAAGAGGTCTGCGAGAGGCTGGACCAACCGGCCATGGGCTTATCCGGCGGTCAGCAGCAGAGACTTTGCATTGCCAGAACACTGGCCATGAAGCCCGATGTCATCCTATTTGATGAACCATGCAGTGCCCTCGATCCTATCTCCACCGGCAAGATCGAGAGCCTGATGGAGATTCTAAAGGACAACTATACCCAGGTGATTGTGACCCATAACATGCAGCAAGCTGCTCGGATATCCGACTGCACTGCTTTCTTCTTGCTAGGCGAGCTGATCGAAGTGGGAAAGACAAAACATATCTTTGAGATGCCGAAAGTAAAAAGCACAGAAGATTATATCACAGGAAGATTCGGCTAGAGAACTTTACTGGAAGAGAAATAGCAAATAGGCTTTGAGGAGAGATAGGATGAGCCCGTATCGAGAGCGGTATCACAGAGATCTGAAAGAGCTAAAGAATCTTACAATAGATCTGGCGAATCGGGGGGGCGAAGCTATAGACAAGTCTGTTTTAGCTTTGCGTGATTATAATATGGACCTGGCCAAAGATATCATCAAACACGATCAAGAAATGGATGACCTGGGCCTGAAGATAGAGAATTTATGCATGGAGCTTCTGGCTTTGCAGCAGCCGATGGCCAAGGACCTCAGACGCATTATCGGCATACTGAAGATAGGTATAGATCTGGAGCGGATCGGAGACCTGGCGGTAGATGTGGCCAGAGTTACCACGCAATCACAAAATAAGATCCAGATAACAAAGCTGGAGTATATACCTCGCATGGCGGAGATTAGCAAAAAGATGCTCGAACAATCCATGGAGGCCCTCATGAATAGCGATGCAGATTTGGCCAGGCAGGTCACCAAATGGGATTATGAGATTGACGGGCTGTACGTCAAAGCCAGAACCAAGCTCCTGAAAATAATTATTGAGAGACCTGAAGTGATCAATGAGGGAACGGCTTTGCTCATGGTGAACAGGCATCTGGAAAGGACCGGCGATCATATCTGTAATATTTGTGAGACCATCGTCTATATGGTGGAAGCAAAAAGAGAACATCTCAATTAGGGCAATTTATGGACACACGAAAGGTGCAGCGAACCGGCAAATCGACATTTATTGTCTCACTTCCCAAAAGCTGGGCGACGAAAAACGGCATTTCCGCCGGTTCCATAATTTATATCAATCAGGGGGATAATGGAGCTCTCACATTGTCCACAGATCGCTCGGAGCGAGACCTGCGAGTGCGACTCGATATCGGCGACAAAATGGGAGAACACCTTATAAGAGATATAATCGGATGCTATGTGGGCGGCTATAGAACCATTGAGGTCACATCAGGACACATGTCCTCTATGCAGAAAAAGGACCTGCACCAGATCGTCAACAAGCTTATCGGCCCCGAAATTTTAGAAGAGACCATCAACAAGGTAGTTATTCAGGATCTTTTAAGCTCCGAGGAGCTTCAGTCCGAACGGGCTTTAAAGAGAATCAGAACCGTAGTCAAATCCATGATCTCCGATTCGCTCTCCAGCCTTTTAAATAATAACGAAGAGCTGGCGGCGGATGTGATCCAGAGGGACAATGACGTGGACCGGCTCAACCTTCTTATCGCCCGACAGTTCACCGAGATTCTTAGATCGGGCTCTGTAAGGCAAGAGACACTCAATCCCATTACTGCTTTCAATTATATGCAGGCGGCATCCAACCTGGAACGCATCGCGGACCATGCCCATCGTATTGCCGAGATCGCCAGCCAGCGAAGCTACAACCTGCCCGAGGATTTGAAAGACGAGCTCTCTCGCATGGATTCATTGCTGTGCGGCCTGCTTGATGACTCTATATCCTATTTGCTGCAGACCAACTCCAACAAGGCCAATGAGCTTATCGACAGGATCAGGGATATTCAGAAGCATGCCGGAGGAATTGCCAATTCCAGAGAATGCAAAGAGAATTCGGAGATGGTGGTTCGACTGGTCCTGGCCAGCAGCCTGGAGCGCATGCTTGACTACATAATGAACATCGGAGAATTGACCATAAATCTCAGCCATTCTACTCACTCAACCGAGAAAGCGTGAGGCTCAGATACCGCCTTTTGTTTTGAACTCACTCTGCACGTGCTGCCCCGCCCGCGCACGCGTGTGTGTGGGCGGCGGCGGCTTCATGCGGCTGCACCGTGGCCAGGGACGATAGCAGTCGTCTGGGGGCAGCCCAGGTTTTTTTCACGAAAGTTGGATTACTGCCCCCTCACAAGGCTATTACGCACTCGATTTCCTTTCCAAACGGAGTAGCTTCTCCTTCATCTCTATGCCCCAGAGATATCCGCCCAGGCCGCTCCTGCCGACTACCCGGTGGCAGGGCACAAGGATAGCAAAAGGATTCGTGGCCATGGCCCGGCCCACCGCCCGCGCCGCCCCGGGCCTGCCTGCGCCCTCAGCTACCTGGCCATAGGTCCTGGTCTCGCCGCGCGGTATCACCTGCACCAGTGCATAAATCTGCCTCTGAAAATCGGTACAATGGGACATATCCAGCTCTGCCGGGGGACAGGGTGCGCCCTGCTCCAAGTAAGCGGCGATCTCTTCTGCCAGCCGGGAAGTCTCTGCTGGCCGTTCATCGGAAAAAAGTATTCCCTTTACCTTAAGCCCGGATGTCTGCACCAGGAGATAGCGGCCTAAAGACGGAACAAAGATGCCTGACGTCATTCTTTAATGATCTCCCAGAAGGTCTTGAAGCGGCCCAGTTCGATTATCTCCACCGCCAGGGAAGCAGTGTCCAGGATGGCGATGCTGGAGAGTCCGGTGAAATGGCCCCAGATCTCGCCGGGATTGACCAGGAGCGTCTTGCCCTGCCTTGTCGCCTCAGCACAATGGTTGTGCCCGCGGACCACGACATCGTAGAGCTGAGAGGCTACCACAGCCTTTACGAGCGGCTCCTCGGTGCCGTGCATGAGGGCGATCTTCAAGCCGCAGGCATCGATCTCCCCAAAGTCGCCCAGGTACTCGCCGCCTACGCGAGCGAACTCGCGGGCCAAGCCAACGCGGTCGCCATCGTTGTTTCCGTAGACAAGCTTGAGGGGAATGCCAAAGCCTTCGAAGGTGTAGCAGTTGCCTGAGCCGATCATATCACCGGCAAAGAGCACCAGATCCACTTTCCTTTGAGAAAAGACCCGCAGAGCATCCTTGACGCCCTGGATACTATCGTGGGCATCGGACATAATTCCTATAAACATTAAACACCTGCAAAATAGCATCCATTAATTATATTTTGCCATAGGCCCTCCCCGGCAAAAAAAGCGTTTTTCAGGTGTTAGGCTCGAAGGGCTTAAGTACAAGGAATAACCTGGTAGCGAGAGGCCCGCCTTAACTCAGCCTGGTAGAGTGCGCGGCTGTAGTATGTCTCGCACCGTAGAGGTGCTACGCGCAGTCACCGCGATGTCCCCGGTTCGAATCTGGGAGGCGGGATCTGTCTACTGTCCGGATGGTGTAGTGGCCCATCATGAAAGCCTGTCGAGCTTTCGACCCGGGTTCGAATCCCGGTCCGGGCGTTGATTTACAGGAAAAGAGAGAGCCTCGCCAGGGCTCTCGCTTTGCTCTACCTTTCTCAGCTTTTCATTATGTTTTTCGGGGCGTATTATCACTGTCAAGACAATAGTCCCGCTGAGATCTCGAACCAATATCACTGCACGCTATGTATTTTTGTTATGGCGACATGAAATTAATATTTATTAATTACATAATATTTTTCGAAATATTTAAATCCAATCCGTTGAACCCCTTACCAAAAGAGGTAAGATATAATGATGGTCAACCTAAAAGTGGAGTTTGTTATCCTGTTTATGTGTCTCGTTCTCTCATTTGGCATAGTCTATGCAGAGAGTACAGCAACCGAGGATGTTAATGCAACGCTGTCTAACAACACTACCAACGAATCGGTCAGCATTCCCGAGAAGACCACTAATGTAACTCTGTCCGAGAATGCATCAAATCCCTTTGCCAAAACAAAAGGTTGGAAAGATTCTTCCACAGGGACAGGCGGAGAGATAAAGAACTAGCACTTATCTAAAAAAATGACATAAAACTTTTCCCACGCAAAAAAGGAAAAGCTCACTTGCTCGCTATGATCGGGTTCGCATCTTTCTTCTTTTTTTGCCTTTCCTTTTTAGTCATCGCTTTTTTACTTTTGCCTTGGGCTCGGTTTTTTTCGGCCATATCATCAACTGTAGCTGCCTTCCTTAAAAAGGGTTGGCTTTGCCGACAAATATTTCCTTTGCTTCTCTACTCCTTTTCGAAAATTCTATGAAGAATCCGTGTCACTGCATCATAGAATTGTTCCACCGTTGATGACTTGAGACGTTCGGCACCCGAGTGGGGATTGACTATGGTGGGACCGATGGAGATGCAATCTATCTCGCTGCCGTATTTAGCCACGACCTGGCTGCATTCCAGACCGGCATGAATCACAGTCGCATCGTATTCAGGATATTTGCCCCCGTAAACGTCTTTTGCTAATGCAAGCAATTGGGAATCTTCGTTCGGCTGCCAAGATGGATATCCATCGGTATATCCCACAGTATAATTGAAGCAGGCGCCTATGTTTTCTTGGATGTTCTTGAGAGACACCATATGAGAGTCATTGGAGCTGCGGTTTGACCCTTTGATGACGACAGAGTCATTGCCTATCTCAATTCCCGCCAGGTTGCTCGATGTCTCGACCAGCTTGACGTTATCTTTTTGCGGTATCATTCGGATGACGCCGTGGGGTACCTGGCTCAGCAGGCAAAGAAGTGCATCAGTCGATATCCTGCTCAGCGGTTTTGCCTGCACACCTCCCTGCCAGCAGACCTGCCAGCTGAACTTATCCTCCTCAGGCTGATAGAGCGCTTTTAATGCATTGCATTGAGCGGCAAAATTATTCTCAAAACTCTCCTTTTTATCCTTCGGGATGGCAACGAGGGCGCTGGCGCTGCTGGGGATGGAATTCATCTTGGTCTGCTCATCTCTTTCCATGGAAATAAGGCGCAGGTCGTAACCGGCGATATCTCCAACATCTCGATTAGTAATCCGGCAATTGAGATTGATGAGGACTTCAGTTAGACCTTTAATGGCATTGAGCCTTCCATTGTTGATGTTGACCCCCGAATGCCCTCCACGAAGGCCTGAAATCGAGACCTTCAGAGCGACAAAACCCTCCTCAATATCGGACCGCTCAACGGTTCCTGAAAATGAGACATCACAGCCGCCTGCACATCCATAGAATATGGTCGTTATATTCTCAGCATCAAGATTGATGTATTTCCTGCCCTGAAGAAGATTCTTATCGAAGTGTTCTGCTCCGCCCATGTCATTCTCTTCCTGGACGGTAAAGAAGCACTCCAGAGGGTACTCTTTAAGCGCCTCATCCTCCAGGAGCGCCAGGGCCGTTGCAACGCCGATGCCGTCGTCCGCACCCAGAGTAGTGCCATTCTTTGGATTTTCGGTGCTATCCGGACTGCCCGCCTTTACCCATTTCTCGCCGTTGATATTGTATTCAAAAACCTTTAAGGGGAAGATATCATTTTTAGGGAAACATACCATGTCCATGTGCGCCTGAAGGGTGACGTATGGTGCATCGGAATATTCCCCCGACCCCTTCCTGCGAACAACGATAACCCGCTTGCCTGCATCCGTTGCATCAGGCTCGTAAAAAATAGGCGTTTCGATATTATCAATTTTGTTGGCGCAACCAGCCACGTATTCACGAACTTCATCTTCATTGCCATCATCAGGATGAGCTTCATCACGAGAGGGATGGAATTTTGTTGTTATCTTCATGAAGTGATCGTACACCGCCTTGGGCCCAAAATAGTGGTAGTGTGCCGAATTTTCTGTAAATTGGTCGGCCCTGTTATCCCACGAGTTAA
>CAZWHG010000005.1:0-73733 GCA_964633785.1 uncultured Methanotrichaceae archaeon | reverse complement strand
AGGTTTTAAACTGAAAGAAGTTCAAGTGACGCCAGGTTCTTTCGATTGTATCATGCACGTTGCACTCTGGTTTGCCGCATTTTGAGCAAGGAAATTTGCTGCCGGATTTGAAATCTACATGAATATCGAGTTGCTTGCCTTCGGCACAAAAATCTATTAACGTGATATACCAGGGATATTCGAGATTCAGTGCTATTTTAAAGAGGTCTTCCTGTGAGATCGACACAGCATATTTTCTAGTAGGAGTTACTATAAAGATTTACCCAGCTACCCACAGAAAATAGCGAGGTGCCCCAAATTCCAATTTAAAAACCCATTTTTCTGTAAAGCCAGCCAGTCCCATAAATCGTTTCATGCATGCTGTTTCTAAGCCTGCCCGGCGTTGAGGGTGCCCCGGCTCCACCCGTGCGTTTTACCGGCGCGGCGCACTCCCGGATCGGGCAGCAGAGACGAATCCAATTGTCCTGCTTGCGATACATTAAGCGGAAATTGAGTAGAATGTTGAATATCCCATTGCTTGCTGCTCATCTGCGCCGCCGCTCTTTCGCTGCTCTTTCGCTGCTCTTTCGCTGCTCTTTCGCTGCTCTTTCACTGCATTGTCTGCTCTTCAGCCCAAGGATCCTACCTCAGCGTGCGTCGCAGTACCTCACCTCATCCACATCCAGCATGAGTGGCGTGCCGGGCTCAAAGTTGGTGATCTTTCTCACCTTTCCTACGCCCACCAGCTGCAATTGGGCTCTGGCCGCCTGAGACTCACGCTCTTCGTAGTAGTCCTCGTTTGATTGAACCGTGCGGTGAGTAATAATCTGTAGAGCTCTTATGCCGGCGATGAGCCCCCCAGTTCCTGGAACTATATCCGGGGCACTGGACTGCGTAAGAAATATCCGGTCTCCAGGCTGAACACGCAGAAGCGCAAAGAAGTTATTGGGGCTCTGGATCTCCACCGTCCTGACCCTGGCCGCAGTAAGCTCATTCATCACATGTCTTGCCAATCCCGTTAGTGCAATGTAGATCATGAGACATCACCCGTACATGGGAAACTCTTTGGGCATCTGAGACAGCTGTTCTTCAGGTGCGGCCGCTTTCATCTGCTGGGCCAGTTGCGCCATCTGCACCTCGATCTGTTCCGTCTGCTCGGAGAGCTTGGCAGTGCTTATCCCTAGGTCGTAGATCTTATTGAGCGTCTCAATAGTGGCAATAGCCGCTCTTGGGTCGGGATCCGCCGAAGCCGTCTCTCCCAAAAGGCAGATCGCAGGCAGATTTTTTATGCGGCACTCGTTCATGATGCTTCCGGTGATGCCGGTAATTGTCCCCAGCTCAAAGACCTCCGCCTTGTCTTTTATCTTATCGAGCAAATCCTGCCGGCTCACAGCACCAAAGACCCGGTGCTCGTCACCCATCACCGTTATGCCTGCCAGACAGATCATCTCTTGGGCACCGATGGACTGGGCAAAGGATACGATCTCCTTTCCAATCTCAAAGGAGGCCAGGGGATGCACGGGGATGTCGGCAGTAAGAATTACCAGGCCCTTGGCCGCATCCTCATAGATGCGAACCGGCATGTTTACAACGCCACCCAGGAGAACGGCCAGCGGAGGGAAGTACCTGGAGCTCATGGCCCCCAGATAGGTCATCTTCAATTCGTTGACTATGTACTGGCTGGCGATGTTGCCTACCAGGCCAATTCCCGGAAATCCCTCTATCAAGATGGGGTTCTTGACGGTGGGCTCCTTCTCAAGAATTACCTGGACGATTTCCTTATCCATGTAAAATTATTGGGCTGTTATCGGAGATAAGAGCATCGCTTCGGGCAAGCTTTTTATGTATGCAATCCTGGATTAGCAAATGCATAGCTGCAAACGATAATATGCTAATTTAGGGGTCAAAATGGTAAAGGAATATCGAGAGGTTATTGATAGGGCATTGGCAGTTGGCCGGACCTACCTGATGGAGCACGAGAGCAAAGCAGTTCTGGAAAGCCTGGGAATCAGCACCACCGGGGCCGGGGTAGCTAAGTCAGAGGAGGAAGCTGTAGAGATATTCCAATCCCTGGCATCACCTGTGGCTATGAAGGTGCTCTCTGTGGATGTAGTCCATAAAACCGATGCCGGAGGAGTTAAGCTGGATTTAAGGGATGCTGATGAAGTGAGAGAAGCCTATCGGGAAATCACTCAGGCATTCCTGGACAAAAATGTCGCGGGCATTTCTGTGCAGAAGATGGCCCGGCCGGGAGTGGAGGCCATCGTAGGTGTGGCCGATGATGCAACCTTTGGACCGGTATTGATGTTTGGTCTGGGCGGAGTATTTGTTGAGGTTTTAAAGGATGTCTCCTTCCGTTCCATTCCTATCTCTGCCTCTGATGCCAGAGATATGATCGAAGAGATCAAAGGGTATGCTCTGCTCCGCGGATATCGCGGCATCTCGGCTGATATCGAAGCGCTGGAAAAATTGCTGATGGCCATATCGGACTTTGTCATCAAGAATCCTGACATCTCGGAGATGGATCTGAATCCCGTATTCCTCTATCCGGATGGCTCCCTGGTGGTTGATGCCCGCATAATCTTGGGGCAGCCGCGGGCAGCGCCTGCGGCAGCCGTAAAACAGGACTTGCACGACCTGTTTTATCCCCGGAGCATTGCCGTCATCGGAGCCTCCGGCACGCCGGGGAAACTGGGCTGGAATGTCTTTACCAATCTTGTCAGTCATAATTTCAAGGGAAAGCTCTATCCCATAAACCCCAAAGCTGATGAAATTCACGGCTGCAAAGCATATCCCTGCATCAGCGCCGTGCCTGAACCGGTGGACGTCGCCATTATCCTCGTCTCGGCCGGTGTGACTGCGGATGTAGTTGAGGAGTGTTGCAAGTGCGGTGTGCGCTACATCGTGGTTGAGTCGGCCGGCTTCGCTGAATTAGGCGAGGACGGCAAGAAGATTGAGCTGCTAATGAAGGATATTGCCGACAGGTACGGCGTCCGGCTGCTCGGACCCAATTGTTCCGGCATCATTAATACGCACTGCAGCATGGTCCAATCCATCGGCATTGTGGATGCTCTATCCATGGGCAACATCGGCCTGGTCTCGCAGGCAGGTGTATGTGCGGCCGGTATGCTCTGGGGGCTGCGCCATATCATGGATTTCGGCATAATCGCTACCATCGGCAACAAGCTGGACATCAACGAGACTGATATTCTGGAGGCGGTGAGCAAAGATGAGAACATCAATGTCATCTGCATGTATCTCGAGTCTGTGAAAGGCGGGCGACGTTTCATTGATGTGGCCCGGCGCATCACTCAGGACAAGCCGGTCGTGGTTCTCAAATCCGGTAGAACCGCAGCCGGCAAAAAGGCGGTGGCATCCCACACGGCATCCTTGGCCGGCAACGACCAGATCTTCAGCTCCGTCTTCCGCCAATCCGGGATCATACGAGCCCGCGATTATGAGCACATGTTCAACCTGGCTCGAGCCATTTCCAAGCAGCCGCTGCCTGCGAGGGAAGGCGTATTCATAATAACCTATGCGGGCTCTCTGGGGGTCATTGCCGCCGATGCCATCACCGACAACGGCATGCGCCTCTCTGAACTGGAGCCGCACCTGTTGGAGCGGCTGAAGAGCCTGCTGCCTGATTATGTCTGCGGCACGAACCCTGTGGACTATACATTCAGCCAGGATGCGCAGACCGTAAAGAGGACCATTGAGATCGGTGTCGACAGCCAGGACGTGGGCAGTTTTATCGTTGTCTTGCAGGCGGAGATTCTGGGCAGCTACGTGGATACTCTCCAGAAGATCAATTACAAAGGCAAGCCCATCATCGCCTGTGTGGCGGGAAAGGAGTTTGCTCAAACAGATGTTATCAAGATGGAAAATGCTGGCATTCCTGTCTTTGGCACGCCCGAACAGGTTGCTGATGCTCTGGGCATCATGTACCGCCACCACAAGAGGGTAAGCAAGCAAAGGTCTTCAGAATAAGACAAAAAATCCGGGCAGGTCCCTGGTCCAGGAAACATAATACTTTCCTGGATTTGGGCCGCTCACGGTACCTCGTAATTGGATGCGCAACTGCACAGGCCCGCAATTTTTTCCAGCTCATCATAATAGGCTTCCGACTCAGCAGAGCATTCCGTCATATTGCCGGTGATATTGAAACACGGAGACGGTTTCCATGAACCCCAATAGCCAACAGTCGGTGTAATGTTAAAAAGACTGGTTGTATTGATCTTGTTGTCTGCGTTCGCGCTGCCATTTCCTCCCAGGCAGCAGGGCAGAGACTGATCGTAAGCCTCAAAGGTGGTGGCGTTCCTGGCCTCAATTATTCTCTCTTTGCAGACCGCCCTGACGCTTACCGTATTGGTGTAATATGCGCGCCCCCCATCCACCTTGGCCCTCATCTTTATGGTCAGCATTCTGCCGATATCAAGGGAGGGAATCGTCCAATTGACCATACTGCCGTTTGTCTTTGCTCTGATGCTGGAGTTGATGTAGCTGCAGCCTTTGGGAAGATAATCGGTTACATTCAGTGGTTTGAGCAGTTTGTTGCCGTCGTTGCTGACATTGATCAAAAAGAGGACGGTATTTTCGTCCAGCATAGCTGCCGTCTTGCTGATATTCACGTGGGGATATAGATGGCGCGGCATGTCATGGATGCCTATCGCGGTATCTATCTGAAAGCTTCCAATGAGTGTCTGATCCAGACCGATGCGCGGCCCGTTTTCCATATTTATATCGAGTGTTCCATTGAAATTACCGAGAATGGAAAGTGAGGATTTCTCCATCATGGCCTCCATATCGACTGATGTTGCATAACGGATATCCTTGCTAATTAGCACGCCCATTTCCTCATCTTTGGTCCGCATCCCCTCATCCCATAAATTGGCATAACTGAGGTTTTGAGACCCTGCCTTGAGATGGACCTGTGCATATTGCATCTTTATGTATTTGTCAACAGAGCCAAGTTCCGATTTCTCCGAAGATGAGTAGTAACCGCTGCCCGATTCGTAGGATCTTTGCAGCCCTTTTACCCATTTATCTCTGGAGACAAATCCATTGCCTAATCCTGATTTGGCGAATTTGACGTTCTCTCCGTATGAGTCAACGGCTTCCGTTATCCGGAAGCTGCCATGGTAGTTTTCGTCTATCTCCTGGAGGGCTGACCTTCCTTCGGGTATACGCTTTTTATAGTTTATCTGAGCCATGCCTGATATGAAGTCGGCTTCCGAATTGTAAACTGTTTGATTCATATCTACCAAAAATGTGCTGTTCTGGTTCAAAGTATCTGCGTAGAGATATTTTTCATTTATGGAATCTCCCAGTATTTTGTTTTCAACGCGAGTCCTATCCGACCACAATGAATTGTAATTGAGGCTTCGATTCCCGGGCAGGAGAAATGCGGTCACCTCATATTTGGCAAACAGATTCTTTTCCAGGCGAATGCTCTTATTTTCTTGATGCAGGCTGCTCTTTGCCTCTTCTTTGTAGTAACCGCTTCCATGCTCCAGACTGGAAATACTGGTGCCGGGGGAGCCGAGAATAGTTGCCGTTGAATTGATGCTGGCTTTATACAGGTATTTTCCATAGTATCCTGATATTTTTGCTCTGTTTATGAGAGCTTCCTTCTTTTCCTCTGTGGAAAATCCTTTCCGAACATAAGTATAGCCATTTCCTTGCACTAGGGACGTCTCATAATAATTCGCCTTTGCTTTCTTTGGTATCTGGACGACGATTTGAATGGTTCTCGATTCATTTTTACCTAAAGTTCCAATTCTCCAGGTCAGATTATTGCCGATTATGGTACTGGGAATTGGATACACACTGATTAGAGTCACCTCAGGAAGAAGGTCTGTGACATTCACGAAATAGACTGGCGTATTTCCGGCATTTCCATAATCAATGGTGTAAGTTATGTTGTCTCCCCTGATGTAGATGCTCTTATCTGCCTTCTTTCGAATCCAGAGGGAATGAACCACATCCGTCTTTAGCGTCGCATTTTTTCCTATGAGCAGAGTGGAATTTATTTTATAAGTATTGATAATTTGAGAGACATCCTTTGGGATTGTACTATTTGCCTTCACCTTTATGGTTATTGTACCCCCTTCGCCTGGGTTCAAATTTCCCCGGTGCAAGCGGATATAAATTCCGGGTTTGCCGATGTCCAAAGGGACAAGAGGCGGATCAAGAGGCGGATTGGCGGTTACACCAACCAAATCAACGTATTGATCCAGCCAATCCTGAATCGTCACATCGGTCTGGTTTACAGAGCCCTCATTTCGGTACGTTATGGTATAGGTCAGTTCTCTGCCGGGCGGCACGAAATCTGAGGACGCGATCTTGGTGATATTCAACCCGCCGTTCATCACGTGAGTCACCAATTTCCTTGTCTTTCCGGCAAACTGAAGGGAATTTATTCTATATTTATTGGTGATTTTAGATGTATTCGCCGGAATTGCATTCTTTACCTTTACATTTATGGTTATTATGCCTCCCTCGCCTGGGTTCAAATCTTCCAGGCGCCAGGTGAGATCTCTTTGAGTGCTGCCATTGACCAGATCAACGTATGGGTCCAGCCAATCATGAATCGTCACATTGGTCTGCTTTGTGGAACCATTATTTCGATATATTATGGTATAGGTCAGGTTCTTGCCGGGCGGCACGAAATTTGCGGAAGCGATCTTGCTAATATTCAAATCATTGCTTCCCACAGTGGTATTGATGATACTGATTGCTGAAGAGTTTTCCCGGGCAGTCATCGCTACCTGATTGATAATTTCTGATCCGGGCAGCGCAAAGGCGCTGACCTTGGCCTGGATTTGTATCCTGCCCGACTCTCCTATCTTGAGGACTCCCAGACTCCATTGATTCACGGTCCTCGTATCAGGTGCAGGATCCGAGGTAAGAATAGTGAGGTTCTTGTCGTAAGTCTCCTTGATCACAACATCATGGGCATCTGAACCAGCAGTGTTTTCGTAAAGAATGGAATAGTTTAATAGACCGCCTGGAATTGCCGATTGTGGCTCGGCGGTCTTCGTCACCCTCATATTGGGCATGGGCCGGAAGACCTCCAATGTGAACGAATCCCAGTCGGATACGTCATTTCCATCTCTGGTTCTAGCCATGACTGTGGCCTTATTCTTGAGTAAAAATCTCTCTACGTAAAGCTGATATCCCGGAGTTCTTTTATACTCCTTGCTCAAAATATTTCCTTGGCCGTCCACAATTAGTATAATGGTATCTCCTGATTTGTAATCAATTATCGTAATAGTATTATATCCCCGGGATGGCAAATCGTGCTCTATTTTGAAGTACTCTAGAGTTCCTGGTGGTGGATAGTAGAGTTCTTCGGCGAGTATCTTGCCAAATGTCGTATAATGTACAGTTAGCACTGCACCAGATGTGGGTTCCAGGTAGACGGTTCTATTCAAATTACCCTTGAGATCAACTATCTTGCTAAAGGATTCACCGGTCACTTCATTGCTGTAGTTGTAATACGTATAGTTTAATCCTCCCAGGATCCGCTTTGTTGTGACCAGCGTGGCGGCCAGCATGTCGAATTGGCTTGCAGATCGACGCAAGTTATCCATTACAATCTGCAGGCGTTCCTTTTTTTCCATCAGTCTTTGTACGGTCTCCGACAATTGTGTGGAACCTTTATTACTTTGCATGATGCGCAGGATTGGATAATCGGAAGGATCCAAAACTTGATAATCGCATTCATATCTCCATGTTTCTCCCGGATCAAGCAAATCATTTCCATCATCCCCTGATTTATAAATCGGCAGGCAGTCCGGGCCCCAGCTCTGCAGGTCGGTGAGATTCAGGTCCATGAGTGACATAGTTCCCCGGTTTGTTACATTATATGTGTATAATACACGGTCTCCTATTCTGACGGGCGCCGTAAATAGGCAATCTTTTTTCAAAACGATCTTGGCAGCTGGTTTAGGGACTACATGAATACTATATACATTATTATAATTTTTGCAGCAACCATAGGAATTGGTTATATTAACCGATATGAGCACGTTCTTGGGAGAGTCGACTAACGGAGCCGTCCATCGCATGGATCTTCCTGTGGACATCATTGGGCTTCCATCAGATGCATTCCATTCGATTGTCGCACCTTCTTGAGATATGTTCTGGGCAACAAAGTTGCAGATGGTCCCGGACTGCACCTCTTTTTCCATGGCGGCCAGGACAGTAGCAGTGCTCAAGAATGCCAGAATCAGAGCATACGCCAAGATTACGGATATACCCCAACGGTGGCAAAATCGCTCATAATGCCTAAACGAATAAGAGCGCTTATCCAATCAGTCTCACGCTACCCAGCCAATTACTGCTACAGGCTCAGGCGTAACGGTTATGGTCATATTGCACATAGCCCGCAGCTTCGGGCAATTCACGGAATTTTCATCATTCACATAAACCATCAGATCATGCTGGCCCACCCCATAATTCAGCCATTCAATGTCTATGCTCTCACCTTCGTCGATCTCTCTTCCGTCCAAATACCATCGAATTGAGCCATGAATCGAGCCGGTCGCACTGACTTTGTAGGTCTCAGTCTTGCCCAGACAGGCGTGATCCTGTCCGATAATAGTGCATGGACAGACATTAATGACGAGCTGTCGGCTGAAATATGCCACCTTACCGGATCGATCTCTCGCCTGCAGTCTCACGGGATAATTTCCAGGAAGATCATAGTTATGATCCGGGTTCTTCTCAGCACTGTGAAATGAGTCACCAAAATCCCAATCGTAGCTATACGGTCCAATTCCGCCGGTCGTCCGGTCAACGAATTTGACGACGCCAGAGCAGGCCTGTAGATTTTCTGTAAAAAAAGCTGAAATAGGTGTCTCTGCCAAGAATTCTGCTTCCTGTCCATCATAGCACTTTGTATTGCGATTGCTGCATTTGCGATTTGCCTGGTCGCAGGTTGTACCTTTGGCCGTCTCCCAACTCAGCACAAGCTTCTTGAGCACAACCCCTTCTCCTCCTGTCCATATAATATTGTAGATGGGATAGTCCATAGTGGACTTTGCTTCTATCTTCTCCAGGACGCAAAGGCCATCGTTATAAAAAGATCTGCTTAATTTGCCACCCAGATACAGATCTGCCAGCAGGATGCATGCATAGCGGGGCGCATTAGCGTTATTGCGAAGCGTAGCCCAGAGATAACAGGATTGTTTTTCACCCACTACCGCGGACGGTAGATCATCTCCCCTATCATCGCCCAGCCATAGCCGTGATACAATTACATCATTGGCCTGGCACTGGAATTTGCAGTCCGGCCAGTCCTCGCAGTGGGAGAGCTGCGTGATAAGAGTAAGAAGGATGAGACCAAATACGCTGGTCCAAGTCATAGTCACAATCCGCCTGTACAAGATGATGAGTCATTCTCCTTTTTTTCTTGAGATTAGCATATGTTCGTATATATTTCTATGCAGTTTAAAGCTCATAAGCAGTTAATTTTTTAAACACAAAATTATTTGAAATATATATTATAAAAAATAAAAACAATGAAAATTTTTGCGCCTGATGCCAAGAGCGGCACCAGGTGAGTAAGGCACTTCATCATCCAGTTTTTAGCTCTCCTCCGTCATTGATATGTCCGCAGATGGTTCGGGTATGACCTTTACAGCCATGCTGCACTCTGCACTGGACCAGGCATTTTCTTTGTAGCTTCTGGATACCTTCACCTTGAGCTTGTGATCTCCCATCTCGAATTTGCTTCCCGAGATGGTAATGCTCTTGCCGGATCCCAGAGGTTTGTCATCCATGGACCAGTCATAACTCTGCTTGAACTGGGGCTCCTCTTTTGCAGTGTAGCTGTAGGTCTCCTCCTTATTCTTGCAGAGGGCAGAAGGCCCATCCATTGCGCAGGGTGCCTGGGAGCATCCGCCGGAGTTCTTGTTGGCTTCAGCTATCTTGCCGTCCAGATGCCAGACTAAGGAATCGCCCTTGGATGCGACTGTAAAGACTGCTGTCTGGCTTCCTGGTTCAAAGGTTGTGGTCTGTCCCTGGCTGTCTGGGGATGGCGTGAACTGGTTATCCTTTCCTACTTCGATGGTTACAGGATAGCTGTTCGGGTTGCTGTAGCCAAAGAATGCGGTGAATGTGCCGTCACTGTTGGCTGCAACGCATGTCACCGCTGGAGTGATGGCATCCCTGGTTATGGTGACAGTTGCCGTGGCCTTGACGCTGATACTGCCGCCTACCGGATCCTTGCCCTCGATGAGTGCGTTATTGATTATGGGTCCTGGTACATCTTTTGCATCAATGGTGTAAGTTGCTTTTCCAGTAACGGTTCCTTCCGGTGCTACAGACTTTTGATCCAAAGTAACGCTGCCCAGCTTATCGTCCGTCAGGACTAAATCGCGGACTGTGACTTTTCCGCTGTTCTTTACGGAGTAGGCGTAAGTTACCGTCTCACCCACTTTTGCAGAAGCAGGCGTTGCTACCTTAGTCATCTCTAGAGTTGCGGTGTAGGTCAGCTGTACCGTAGCAGTGGCGGTAGATGTGACTGGCTGCCTCAGGATGTCGTTGGCCGCAGCGGTAACCACGTTCGTTAGGGGGCTTGGAAGATCCGATTCAGCGACGACGTGATCCATCGAGGCGGCCGTGGATTCGCCCGGTGCCAGGGTGTCCCTTTCCGGCTTGATGGCGCCGAGCTTGTTATCTGTCAGGGTCAGACCATTAACCGTAACGTCTCCCGTGTTCTTTACTGTAAACTTGTAGGTTACCGTTTCACCGATGGCAGCAGATTTTACGGACGGATCCTTGGTAACGCTCAGCGTGGCTGTGTAGGTCAATGTTACCGTGGCCGTGGCTGTGGCAGTAATCGGCTGTTTCTGGCTGTCTGTGGCCGTGCCTGTGACAACGTTGGTCAGAGGTCCAGGCAGATCGCCCTCAACCACAAGGTGAGACGATGTTCCGGTTGCGGTATCACCTGCAGCCAGTTTATTCGTATTGATCTTGATCGCGCCAAGCTTGTCGTCGGTTAGCGCCAGATCGCTAAGGGTTACAGTTCCCGTGTTCCTCACGGTGTAGGAGTAGGTTACAGTATCTCCCACTTTGGCGGTGGCAGTGGATGGTGTCTTTACGATTTCCATGCTTGCCGAATAGGTCAATTCCACTGAGGCCCGAGCTTCGGCAGTCATTGCTTTTCCGGTACTGTCTGTTGCCGTTACTGTGACGACATTGGTCAGAGGTCCAGGCAGATCGGTCTCGACGACGGTGTAAGTAGCCGTTCCAGTGGCCGTATCGCCGGGTACCAGCGCATCTTTGTCCACTTTTATGCCTTTGAGCTTGTTGTCATCCAATTTCAGTCCTTTAATGGAAACAGTTCCCGTATTTCTCACCGTGTAGGTGTAGGTTACGCTCTCTCCTACTCTGGCCGAAGTTGCGGATGGAGACTTGGTGACTTCCATCGTGGCCGTGTAGGTAAGCTCTACCGAGGCCTTGGTTTGAGATGTGACTGCCTTGCCCTGGGTATCCGTACCTTTGGCTGTGGCGGTATTGGTCAGAGGTCCGGGTAGATCCGTCTCGATGACTGTGTGCGTCGCCGATCCTGTGGCAGTTGCACCTGGGGCAAGCAGGACGTTATTGAGGGAGATGTCACCGAGCTTGTCATCGGTCAGGGACAGAGAATCGATGGTTACGTCTCCCGTGTTCATCACGGAGAACTGATAGGTTACAGTTTCACCCAAGGCAGCCGTGCTCACCGATGGAGTCTTTGTCACCTGCAGAGCAGCGGTGTAGGTAAGCGTTACTGAGGCAGTGGCTTTAGCCGAAACTGTCGCTCCCAGGCGGTCGGTACCTGTGGCCGATGCGATATTGATCAGAGGTCCGGGCAGGTCCGTCTGGAGGATTGTGTATGTAGCCACTCCCGTGGCCGTCTCGCCTGCAGGCAGAGAATTTCTGTCCAGGGTAATGGGACCAAGCTTATCGTCTGCGAGGGCCAGTGCATTGATCGTAGTCGATCCCGTGTTCTTCACCAGGAATTGGTAGGTAACCGTCTCGCCTACTCTGGCCGTTTTGGCGGAAGGTGTCTTGGTTACTTCTAAGGCAGAGGTGTAAGTCAGATCTACCGTAGCCGTTGCCTGACCAGCAACCGCTATGCCCTGGCTATCTGTTCCAGAGACTGTGGCCGTGTTGGTCAGAGGTCCGGGCAGATCTGTCTCAGTAACGGTGTGCGTCGCCGATCCTGTGGCCGTATCGCCTGGGGCCAGAGTTGTCTTGTCCAGGGTAATGGGACCGAGCTTGTCATCGGTCAGGGTCAGAGCATTTATGGTGACCTGGCCGCTATTGCTCACGCTGAATTTGTAAGTTACAGTATCTCCCACTTTGGCCGTCTTAGATGACGGTGTCTTAGTTACGGTGAGACTGGAGGTATAGGTTAGAGCAATAGTTGCAGTAGCTGTCGCCGTAACTGGCTTGTTCTGACTGTCTGTACCCAGGATGGTGGCCAAGTTGATTAGCGGTCCAGGCAGTTCGCCCTCCAATATCACATGGGTTGCAGAAGCTGATGTAACGGCTCCTGGGGCAAGTTCATTCTTGTCGGTCTTTATGGCACCCAGTTTGTCATCCGTCAGGCTTAAGCCCTTTATTGTGACGTTTCCGGTGTTTTTCACAGTGAACCTGTAGGTTACCGTATCTCCCACCTTTGCAGTTGTAGAGGAGGGCACCTTCGTCAGATTCAGGGCTGCATTATAGGTCAGGGCCACGGTGGCACTGGACGATGCACTTACTGGTTTTTTCGTTCTATCCTCAACGCCGGAAGCTACCGCAGTATTGTTGAGGGGCCCGGGCAGATCGCTCTCTTTAATGGTATAAGTGCTGGTTCCCGTAGCCTGCATTCCCGGCATGATCGTATTGGCATCAAGCTTAATCTCTCCCAGTTTGTCATCCTTCAGGGCCAGAGAGTTGATGCCTATTGTTCCTGTGTTTCGGACGGTGTAGCTATAGGTAACTGCCTGGCCTACTGCTGCAGAAGCTGCCGACGGAGTCTTAGTTACCTGCATCCCTGTGGTGTAGGTGACGTTTGTCCGGAAGGTACAGCTTATGCTGCGGAATGGGCTGGTCGAACCGGGGGCCACATCAGAGTAATCTCGGGTCATGGTCATGTCGATGGTGTGATTGACAGGATTGTATTGGATCCAATCTATGGCGACATTTGGCCCGGTGGTTCCATCTATCTTCTTGCCGTCTACATTCCATACAAACGTCAGTTTGCCGCTTGTTCCGCCCGTATAACTGTATGTGGCGGTTTCATAGGGACCGACCTGTGCAGGTCCGCTTATGCCGCAAACCGGCAGGGAATAGACATTAATCGTTGTACTCGTTTGGTTGACACAACCTCCCGCTTTGGTTCTTATGTACAGCGAGATTGTGACTGCCTTCGAGCCCTCATCCTGAGTTACCAGGGGGGCTCTAAATGAAAAACTCCGCGCCGTCCCCTGGCCAATGGTAGCTCCGCCGGTCTCAGCGGCCCATTGGTAGTAGTAATCTCCAGAAGGAGCTTGAAGGGTCACAGTCTGTCCAGAGGTTACAAGTTGGTTTATTGTGAGGCCCGCCTGCCCGCCGGCCACGCCCAGCGATAGTAATAGCAGCAGGTAAACCAGCGCTAATAGTATTACCGAAGTTATCGCTTTGTTGCGATATAACACGATTCTTTCCCTCCTATATCCTATTCTCTCAATTGCATGCGGTTATCCTAATCAGATGCATCTATTCTATTGCTATATCACTATTTTTGAACAGATCCCATAATTATCATAACTGTTTAGATTTGTGGATATTATATGGGAAATCTTTTTCTTGGTTTTTTGTTTTTATTCATTGATGCAGGCTATAGCATTCGATACATCTTGTCAAAGACCAAATCTGGATAACCATATTGGTGGTCCTTGCCTTACCTATTTTAACCTAATCTCTTTCTTTTCGAAATTGAAAATTTTATATATTGTATCCAATTTATAATCGATATTATCTGAATGATTATTCAAACTTCTAAATTTCAATTAGTATGTTAATTCAGTATACAATTCGCAAAACAAAAGTTTTATATTTATTTTATACAGATTCTAAGAAAATGATATTGTAATGATATTGATTTCTCATTAAATTTTGTGCGCGATGATTGAGATTTTAACAACCACAAGTATTAATAGCAGGAAACTCACAAATAATTTAGAAGATTTGTTGTATATCGTAATTGAAAACATAATATGTATAAAATAAAACACTGAGGTAGAAGGAAAATGTATCTAAAGAAAATGCTGTTATTTGCAGGACTCGCCTTACTAATAGCAGAGCTTATTTTTGCAGGTGTGTCGGCGCAGAATGGATCAGGCGTTTTGAATTTGATTATAAAAATGGATCAGTCCGATGGAAAGAGTCCGGCGGAAAAAGAGAACTTGGAGATGAACTCCACCACAAATCTGCTCAATGAGGCTGACTCCCGAGAACTTGCGGTCTCAATATCTGTTACGGGAGATATTGCCAATAATGTGTATCCGCTCTATGTCACTATGCTCGGTTCCAAAAGCAATCATGAACTGATGATGGGAGGTATGAGCAGAAACGATGAATTGGTCTCCTTTGAGGATCAGGATGCAAGGCTTCGCAAGACCAAGAGGTACGTTGAGGATGACTATATATGCGGCGGAAAGCAGTCCAAGGTGGCTGGCTACTTGCCAGTGCCCAATTCCTTTAATCAAAGCAGTTATAAGATTCTGGATGATCTGGCGATATTATACCTGGTAGATGACGCAGGTTTGCCGGAGAGCCAGGGCAAAACATTGCCTTATCTCATGAACGGATCTGCCTTCTATGTGGTCCCTGTAAGCGAGAGCAATGCATTTCGCATGACTGACATATCGGCAAAAGATGCCGGCTTGAACGGCACGGACTGGTATAATCTTCTTGTCAGCAAATTTGATGAGTCCGTCAGCAAGGGAGAGCCAATGGTCGTGGTCTTCACCAATACGGTCTCCGGATGGGATGAATACCTGGATGCTTACAAGAAGTTCGTAGAATATGCGACAAGCAAAGGTGCCAGCTTTGTCACCAGCAAAGAACTGGTAGAAAGCAGCAAGAATGCCTAGTTATCCCGGAAATTGACGCTACTATCCGGGAAGAATTTTTTTTTTAAAATTCAATTGCTAGACATCTATCTTTATGCCAAAGAGCTGATCGAATTTCTCATACTTGGCCCGCGCTCGATAGAGGTTTTGCCGGGTATAGGGCAAGCCTTGTTGACAGGCCAGCATGTCCCTGATCTCGGCCTGAGTGAAGACCGCTTCCAGCTTCTCTTTGGCAATTGTGGATACACTTATTTTTTCCCTGCAGATCTCCAGATCATAGTCACCCTGCCAGTTCCACTGCCTGTCATAGCACATCAAGATAAGGTGCTCATTATCGCAATGCGCTGAGACCAGCCATTTCGATTCTGTAGAATGATATGCCAGGCTCTCTAGATCCCGGTCGCATTTGCTGCAAAATCCGACCATATTATTCTCTAATGAGGTGGGTTGCAGCCTTCTTCCTTCAAAAATGAGATTATGACTCAACAGATCAAGTTGGTTCATCTCGACTTTAAGACGTCCGCCATGGTATAAATTCCCGGCTCTTTGCCGACTACCCAATCTGCCGCCCGCACGGCGCCGCTGGCAAATGCGGTTCTGCTATGCGCCTGGTGCTTTATCTCCAGTCGCTCGCCGGCACCCGCCAGGAGCACAGTGTGATCTCCCACAATGTCTCCACCGCGTACGGCATGCACTCCAATCTCTTTTCCTCGCGGCATGACCCCTTGACGGCCATAAACAACTTCTTTCTCGCCCAGAGCCATCTTTATCGCCTGCACTGTAGCCAGAGCAGTGCCGCTGGGGGCATCTTTCTTCTGATTATGATGAGCTTCAATGATCTCGATGTCGTAGTCCTTGAGGGCCGCTGCCGCATCGGCTACCAGCTTCCAGAATACATTTACGCCTAAGGAGAAGTTGGGCGTTATGACTGCAGCCACACGGCCAACTATGGCTTCTTTCATCTGGGAATGCTGCTCTGAAGAAATGCCCGTAGTTCCCACCACGAGATCAATACCAAGATCGGCCGCCGTGCATGCGTTATTTACCGCAGCTTTTGCAATGGTAAAATCGATGAGCACATCCGGTTTGCTCTCCCTTAAGACCGACTCCAGCTGCGAGGCATCTTTGACGATAATGCCGCCAGGTAGAATCGCCCCTGCTCCGATGGCATCCAATCCAGCCACTAGCTGCATGTCTTTAACCTTGGCCGCTTCCTGGATGATCAGAGTGCCCATGCGCCCCAGAGCGCCGGCAATGGCGATCTGCGTCATGCTCTCTCGCCTAGCCTATTCAGTATCTCTTTTAAGATGAGTTCTTTCTCAGGAGCCATTGGTGCCAGAGGAAGACGCATCGGTCCGCCGGCGTGTCCCAGATATTTTTGAGCCGTCTTGACGGGAATGGGATTGGTCTCCAGGAACATGGCTCGTACCAGTGGGGCAAGCTCATAGTGGAGCGACCTGGCTTTCTCAAAATCACCCTTCAAAATAGCGTCCACCATGGCTACCGTTTTTCTGGGTGCTACATTGGCCACCACAGAAACCACACCCTGGGCGCCCAGCGCCATGGTAGGCAGGGTCAGATCATCATCACCCGAGAGAACAACAAAATCGCTTCCACGAGTCTGCTCGATGACCTGAGATTGCTGTGAGAGGCTTCCGCTGGCCTCTTTTATAGCCACAATGTTCTTTACCTTGGACAGTTTCGCGACCAATTCCGGCTTGAGATCGATTCCAGTTCTCTTGGGAACATTGTAGAGCACAATTGGGATGTCGCACTTAGCGGCGATGGTCTTGAAATGCTCGAACATACCCCGGTCATTGGGCTTGTTGTAGTAAGGCGTAATCAACAAAGCGGCAGATGCACCTGCTTTGGCCGCATGGCGCGTCAGATCCAAAGCCTCACGGGTATTGTTTGATCCCGTACCCGCAATAACCGGCACCTTGGAAGATTCCACGGCGATCTCCACTACCCTTTTATGCTCTTCAAAGGTTAATGTGGCCGACTCACCGGTTGTGCCGCAGGGAACAATGCCTGCTATGCCTGTTTTATTCAGGTACTCAATGTTCTTCTTCAGTCCCTCCTCATCCAGGCTCTCATCCTCTAAAAACGGCGTAATCAAAGCGGGAAACACGCCTTTAAGCAGCATCGATCTCGACCTCGCCCCGGCGAGTTCGTCTCTGCCGCATCACATTGGAAATATACCCTGCCACACGATTTCGTATGGTCTTATTTTTAATGTCGGTATACTCTGATACTACCAGTTTATTTTGTTCAAAGTCCGGGCTAAATGAGCTTTCGTAGGTTCTCAACAGATCCATCGCGAAATTCTTGATATAACTAGGTTTTACACTTCCCATAATCAACACTCCAGCTAGAGCAATTCTTTGTGCATCCTTGCCCCACAATTTATATCTTCCCGTCCCTCTGGGTTTGTTCTACCGCTTGCCGAAGCGGAGTTCATAGGCAATAGCGATTTGCGGCTGCCGCCTGGTTGACCGGTCCCACGCCCTTTCCCACGCGCATGCTGCCCAGAAGTGCCCTTTCTGCGAACCTCTTGGCCTGGCAGGCCGCCTCTTCCAGGGAGCTGCCCAGAGCAAGAAATGCTGTTAATGCGGCCGAGTAGGTGCATCCCACGCCGTGGTTTTCGCCCGCCACCCTCTCCCCCGGCAAAAGGATGACCTCTTTGCCTTCCATCAGGAGATCGGTGCAGTCCAAGTGTCCGCCCTTAACGATTACCGCCTTCGCTCCAAGCTGCAAGATCTTCCGGGCGGCCTGATGGGCACTCTCCCTATCGCGAACAACAATTCCCGTCAGAGCCTGGGCCTCGAAGATATTGGGTGTGACAACTCGGGCCAGTGGGATAAGATATGTCTTTAGTGCCTCTACGGCATCCGGTCGAAGGAGCCTGCCGCCTGCTTCTGCTTCAATCACCGGATCCAGGACGAAGGGGATATCTTTCAAACGCATGTGATCGGCCACAGCCATGACAATCTCGGCGGAGTGGAGCATGCCCGTCTTGGCAAAGGAAATGGCAAAATCATCGGTGATCGACTTGAGCTGCGCCGTTACCACTTCTGGTCCCAGTCCGTAGACCCGTTGCACTCCCTGGGTGTTTTGAGCAGTAATGGCGGTGATGGCGCAGGTGCCGTGCAGTCCCAGCACAGAGAAGGTCTTAAGGTCCGCCTGGATGCCGGCCCCGCCACCCGAGTCGGAGCCGCCTATGGTAAGCACTACTTGTGGCATTTTGTTTCCTTTTTTTGTCCAGCGAATTTTAGGAGATCTTCTTCTCGGCTGCCCGCATCATCTCTTCGGGCAGCCTGTACTTTTGAGCGATCTTCAATGCCTTGCGGTAGAGACCAGCCTTCATATGCTGATCAAAGGACTCTGTGGCCGCCAGCAGCATCATCTCCTCGGGCAGTTGAAACTCCTCGGCAATCTCAGCCGCGTTCTTGACCAGACCAAAGCTCATGCTCTTGTTGAAAGCCTGAACGGCAGCCTGCCGGACCAGATCCTGGGAAAGGCCGTACTCCTTGGCATAATCGGCAGCTGCTCGATAAAACTCGCTGTCGATCTTTCGATTAAAAGAGCGCTCAGCCGCCTCCTGGCGGAGATCTTCGGGAAGGTCGTACTTCTTGGCCAGATCGGCGGCCAGGGAGTAGTCCCCTTTCTTCATATTGGCGTCGTAGGCCATGCGCACGGCCTCTATCAGCATATCATTAGGCAGGCCGAAGTCGGACTTGATCTTGGCCGCCTCCTGGTAAGCACCCAGGTTCATCTTTATGGCGAAAAGCTTTGCGCCTTCGGCCAGGTTACTGTCAGCCATAGAAATCCTCCATAACAGTTAGTCGCTCTGTGCGTCCTATGTGAACTCTGTGTCTCTGTGGTTAAACGTCGTTAGCCGCTGGTTATAACCAATGGTTACGAACCTTTCACCACAGAGACACAGAGCGCACGGAGGACTCACAGAGACTCCATTATATTACTATTATTGTCCCTGGAATAAGAATCTATCAGTCCCCAATTTTTTCCCGCAGATTGGTTACAAAGGCATACTGCGTCGTGGTGGGAAGCTTTCGCCGTAGCTCCCTTACCTCTGGAAGATAGATTATGATCTGCCTTTCATGCGGCCTCTCCTTGCCCAGTATCTTGGCCACCAGTTCCACTTCCGGCTCGCCCTGCACCCGGGCGGCGCCATTGCCGTAGTCGGGAGACATCTCAATAAGCATGGGCAGACGCAGGCGGCTCCAGAGAAAACGGGGCAGGCTCTCTGAGATCAGATCAAGCTCTACCTTTTCTACGATGAAAAAAGTATTATCCTTTCCCTTGATGCCGGGCTTTTCCATGGCCATGAGTTCGGCCAAATTAAGTCGCTTAATGGGCAGGTGCTGGTTCATGGTCTGAATGGTCTTGACCAGGATGTTCTTGTTTATCCCCTGCCTATCATCGGAGAACGCCATCTCTGGTATCATTTGCGCTTTTGCATATTAAAGGTAACCGATGCAATGGAATTTCGCCCGTGCTATCTTCCTCCAAACCCCAAATACTCCTCAAATATGCGGTACTCCAGGTTATACAGGGCCGCCAGATCGTAGCTTCTTTTGTCCACCATGCTGGGATCGACCTTGGGATATCCCATAAAACCGGGCCTGGCAAAGAGGCCGTCCTTAAAGACCTGTGAGTCCGCAAATAACAGGAACTTGCCTTTGCCGTAATTTGCCTGCGCCAGTACCACCCGTCCATCAATGGCAAGGAGAGGCCTGCCTCCTTTGATGGCCAATCCCCAGGGCTTCATGGGCAATCCATCTTTCCACGCCCAAGCCGTATCCATCTGGGAAACGTTTGTGCTGCTATTATCAGGCTCTTGCAGATAATATGTCTGCATACCAAAATTTTCAATTATTTCCGACCAGGGTCCTTCTGTTGAAACCATGAGCAGAACATTATTTCCTCGGTTGATGTATTCTTGCAGAGAGGCTAATTCATCCGAAGATATTGCCGCTACTGGATCGATCACGACCATAGCTCTGCCCTTGGCCATGGCATCGTTCATCCTGTCTTCTATCGCCGGCGTCAGATTGACTCTCTGTGTCCATATGTAAAAGGTCTCATACTCTCCTCGCAGATCACCCCGGCTGGTTATATTATCAGAATGCTCGCCGTCAAATCCGACCGTATGGTTGTACTCATAGAACCGGCTCGGAACGCTATTCTCTCCTTTTGTGGAAAAAATCAGCAGCGCCCCGCCGGCAGCGAGAGCCCCGATGGCCAGAACGACCAGCAGTGCCGCCATTTTCCGGTCTCCCCAGCTCTTTCTTCCCAAAAGGAAGGCAGCCAGGAGCGCGAAGATCAATCCGAAGATGAGCAGGATCTGCTTTTCATTTTCGTAAGAGTTCTTGCGATTGAGGTACTCCATGGCTCCGATAACAAAATTGTTGGAGCCCCCGAAGAAGATCCTGAAATTGGATATTATGGTGGAATCGGCAAATGCCACAATTCTTCCCCTTCCGTATTTCACTGCCACTGCCTGATTTATCAGACCCCAGACCGTGTCCGTGACCTGCGTGGGATCGTTATCCCTCGTCTCTCGGAAGAAGCCGACGGAGGCAAACTCACCTGGATCGGCACGAAGGCCGGAGCCCATGATCACAGGCTCGCCCCAGAGAGGCGTCTTGAGGCTGCAGCCGGTCATGAAGTCCATATAGGGCATATACTTAATGACCGGATGCAAAAATTCCCCTCGCTGGAAGTAAAATAATCTTCCCTTAATGGTATTGACCGCATCAAATCCAAATTCTATCCCGAATTTTTTGGACAATTGATTCAGATTCGTGCCGATGCCGGCGAAGTTGGTATGGTCTCCGATCAGGAACAATCCGCCTCCGTTCTCCACAAAGCGAACTATCGCCTCAATTTCAGACGATTGGAATGTAGATGGAGTTTTTATTATAAATATATCATAATTCTTTAGAATCTCATAGGTGATACTATCAGATATAACATCGGGGACGACTTTCCGGGCACCCGTTACATTCCATTCCTTAAAAGACGGGCTTACGATACGGTCCACATGATAGGAATCATTGAGCCATTCGATCATGCTGTAGGAATTGTAAGTGGAATTTTCCCCATACCAATTCCGGTCAAGCTGGAGCGTAGAGAACTCCCAGACGGAGTGAATCTCGTCCACCAAAACCCGGCCGTCCTTTTCTGTCCCCGTATTCAGAAAGTGTGCCGATGAGGTCAAACAAAAGACGCTTAGCATTAATGCCGCCAGAGCGACCGCTTGCTTTCTGTCCAGACGCATCTGGAAATCGACCCTGAGGTCTCCGGGAATTTTTAAACGGAGGAACAGCAACACCAGTGGCACAAAACTCAATATCAGCCACCAGGGATCTGTGAAGATCTCATTCCTCACATTGGCAATTTCCGGCAAGTCTCTAAAGAAAAATATATGCACAAGAATAATATACCTTAGCATAAGATAGAAGATGCCGGCGATGAGAGCCGCAAATGCGTGCTTCAGGAATGAAGTAGTATTTTGGGCGGTTATGAATAATATTAATAACGAACCGACATATATCAAGATCCAGGGATAGAAACCAAGCTTTTCGAGGGTTACGGTAAAGGGGAATACCTTCTCCTGTGCAAGGATAAAAACCACTCCCGCGTTGGCTGCGGCTTCAATGCCCGTAAGGTCCAGGATGTACGCTATGCCTGAGGCCAGAGAGAGCGCAAAGTGATAATTTGGGGCCAGAAGATAGTATATCGAAAGGGTGAGAGAATGCAGGATGAGGACGATCCCCGAAAATATGGCTGCGAGCCAAAACAAATGCAATCTGGGAGCGAGCAGGGCAACTGCAAGACCAATAGTACAGACGATCAGCCCTGCATTATATGGGTAAGGAATCGCCCAGCAGGAGAGGAGTAGAGGTAGCAGAAGGGCACCGTATTTCCGATCAATGGAAGCATCGGTTCTCCAAAAAGATATAAGGGAAATTGCGATTCCCAGCAGAAGGGATGCTATGCCCAGGACAGGACTGGCTCTCTGGCCGTAAATATCGACTGAGAACAACCAGAATGCTGCTAATGGTATCAGTGCTAACCATAAGAATTGCTTCATGCCATCCCAACTTTTTGCAGAGCTAAAATCTTCCGTAGGAGCTCGATATTGCCCAACCACTGGAGCTGATACTGCTCTCTGGTTTCTTTTCCAACTCCCTGCGATAGATGTTCAAGATTTTCATTAAGCAAGAACCTCGAATCGCCGATAAGGATCACATTCCCTCTGCCCACTTTTTTCTGGATAATAAGATTATAGGTAACACCGTTGTAGCGCATCCAGGTTATCGGCTCGTACTCGCCATCTGCCTGGACCGGATAAGCCTCCATGAACTTGGGCTTATGCCAGTATCGTCTCAGATTTTCGGGGGATACAACTGCCTGGCCCCCGGTAGCGTGGGTTTCTTCAATCCAGGGAAAAGAGCCCAAAGGAAGGTCTCGAATACGAAGACCAAAAGAATTCAATATCAATTCCATTGTATCTGCGCTCTTATGGCCCGCGCACAGGATCAGCAATCCACCAGCCTCGACAAATTCTTTGATCTCAGAGGCTTCTTTGGCAGTATAGTGCTCATTGGGTGCTATTATGATCGCGACCGAACTTTTGCGAATATCAGAAATGTCATTATCTTTCTGCATAATTTGCGGCAAGAAGCCATTTCGGAAGAGATTCAAGGTCAATCCGGCCACGCCATCATCTCGGTAGTTCTCTAAATTGAACTGGTTTAGATGAGTGTAATCAATCCAGGCCACATCCGCTAGAGGTTCTTGAGGGGCTTTGACCAACGAATCATTTATGCTTGAGGATAGCCCCAGCGAGAAGGCTACAGAAAAAGCAAGGCATATCAAGAATAGCAGGGAAACCATGGGTCGATACCCGGTAATAGTACGGACAGCAAAAATATAACCTGCAATGGCAAAAAGAAGGAAAATGGATGCAAAGCATTGATATGCGGCATAATCCGATTCGCGGCTCACCAGCCAGGAAGCGGAATTATAGACTAGACTATATCTAAACGGTAATTCATTATTGAATATATAGGATGTATCTCCAAATACCAGCACTTTTCCCTTGCCATAGGTATCGCATGCTGCAATGACCAGATCGCCCAGACCTTCGCCTCGTTCATAAAGCCTATCTCCAAGGTGTCCTGGCATGGTCAGATTGGATTTGTCCGAGAACGCAAACCGTCCGATGATCAGAGGCCTGGCCGTGCCGCTCAGATTGAGAGATGCGCCTACGGATGATGTGGTCAGATCAAAATCCAGATCTCTGGTGACTGGATGAGGCAAGGCTGAAGCGGCATACTGCCAGTGATCCGGGATATAGTCGGCAGTGTCAGGATTTATTCTAATTCCCGTTGGATTAAGCACTTCACTTAGATAATCTCTTCCGGAGGCGAAATCTTGATCCGGGACAAACATAGAAGTATGCTCAGCAAAGACCAAGAGGCCTCCACCATTTTTAACAAAATCTCTAATGCTCTGCAGATCAGAGGATGAAAATCCCTTCTTTAGGTTCAGCAGCACAAGGATGTTAGCATCTTTAAGGGCGTCTTTCATATCGCGGGAATTTGTCTGGTTCAGGCTCTCTACCAAGCCGCCCATGCTTTCTAAATATAGCTTTATGGCGCCCACGGAAAAACCATCGTCTGATGCAAAGGATTGGTTTGCTTCGGGAAAGTGAGGAATAACAAATCCCATTTCACTGTCTTTTTCATAAATTACTGCTTTGCCTATTTCGCCAGAATTAAAATAAGGAATTATAGATATTAGTAATACGGCTACGAAGAGCATTGCCAAAATGGCTCCTTGCCCTGGAGAAGGAATTAAGGTCCCCAGGTCAAGAGATTTGATTTGGATCTTCGATATAAATATCAAGAAGGGTGCCATGAGTAAAAAAAATATCAGAAATACGAGGTCCATGTATTTATCCGCCGTGACCCAGATCTGAATAACGATCAGGAAATAGGCAGCATAGAGCACTGCGAAGCCGATCAGGACTGCCGTTAATGCCTCGATTGAGGAAGATGATCTATTTTTGGATAATATAAAAAAAGAAACTGCACAGCAGACAAATGTTAGAAGAATCAATGTACCGCTGATTGTAGGTCCGAGCGCCAGGGGGATTCCCTCGAGTCTGCCCAAGATAGCAGAGACTGCCTGTGACAATGATGTGATAAATATCCAAAAAGATGGATTATTAATATAAAATATATATAATATGGAATAAAATAAACTGCCCAATGCTAGACTAGATAACTGTACCTCATGTTCTCCGGCCGACCTTAAGAGAATATCAAATCCGATGATGAATATAATTAAGCTTAATATCCAGAATTCCGGTTTGTCTGTACTTATCAGAGCTATAAAGGATAATAATATCAGAGATACGCCGGCAACAGAAACAGCTCTAATAATTATTTTTTTATATGAACTAATGTATATTATCAATAGTATGACCAGGCACATAAGTCCACAGAAACGCAGAAATATTGGCGAAGCGTAACCCATGTTGAGAGAAAAAATATTAAGAGAAAGCATAATTAATATAATTGAGACAAATCTCTTGATCACAATAATTGTCTCTGTTAATGATCCGATCATGAATCGTTAAGCACTCCTCGTGGCGATCTATTGTCAATTCTTGTCTTCGTAATGTATTATATTTTGGTTGTTATCGTTTTTGTGAATATAAATCTTCCGGTTCTTATCGGTCAATTTGTGGAGCCAGAATTTGGTGGAGATGTCTATAAGCATTGACTGCACTATTTTCTCTTAAATATCAATCCTAAACTATATATATTAGAACTTGAAGTTGATACTTCAGGTACTGGAATTTATTACAGGTAAATCGGAAGGATTAATATGAAGTCGATGTATGTTTTGATTATAATGGTTTTGCTGGCGGCAGGCGCATCTGCAAAGACCGATGAAATATCCGCTGGGCCTTACAATGTCTCATTTGACCTGAATACAACAATGAAATATTCTGTATCGTCTAATTGGGATGAAGCGAACACTACTTCAACCATAAATATAAAATTTACCAACGATACCCAGGCAGTTATTGCCGTAATTAACGATACTGTTTGGAAATGCGCAGATCTAACTCCCGATCTCAGATACCTAAACCTGGCCTTGAATTATGAAAAAGCCCTGGGTGGTATACTAAATGGCGCATTATTCGAGAGTACAATTGATGGCAAACCTGGCCTTGTAGCTATCGAATTATTTGAGAAGGATGGTAATGTCGTTAATTCGACTATCGCAAAATATTGGCTGGACAGCAAAGTAATTGAGAACTATAATATCACAGTTGGAATGACCAGTGTGGAAATTCTAGCCAGAGTACCCACGAATCTGAGTGAAAGCTTGCTCAATTCGATCCAGGTTAGGATGAGCTAAACAGTATGCTTTAAATATTTTTTTTGTTCCTGGTCTAATCTCGACCTTAAACCTTTTTGAGAAATGCGCCTGTTTGCCAGAACCTCTCTCGCGGTGTATCCAACATAGGCCTTGATCCGCTTAAACAGCATTTCACTTTCATGCGGCTATGCCCTGGATTCACCGCAGCTGGGTTATGCTGGCACCTTTTTAATCATTTCAAAAATAATATATAAAATGATATTATTTTAAATTAATTTCGAAAGGTACTTATATGCAACCATGAGACTGAATAGAAAGACTTATAGTGAGTTTCAATTGGCTAGCTAGCCTTGAGTGGGAGGTGGATCAATGGGAGGGTTAGGAATGATACGGGAACAATTGCAGTTGTTCATAGTTGTTTCTATATTATTAACATGCAGCGCCGCTGCTTCGTCGGATGCAGGGTCAAATGCGAATTTAATTTCGTCAGGCAACACACCTCTATTCGATTACAGATACAATCAGGTTGCAGAAGAGTTGGGACTCTTGGAGAATGGCACTTCAGAAAGCAAACTTGAATATGGAAGCATTGAGACTGCAAGCTTAACCCCTTTAGATACAACTCAAGAAAAAGGCTGTTTGCTCACGATCAAACAAGCTGATATAGATACGATGGGAGTTTGTCAGTGGGAGACTGAGCAGACATGCTTTGATAGCTGCGGCAGCACCTGTTCGGATACTTGTGGTAGTACTTGCAGCGGAACATGCGGAGACACTTGCAGTGGCACTTGTATGCTCAGCTGCCGGACTTGCGTTCTCTCATGTGGTGCCGACACCTGTGGCAGCACCTGCCAGGATACCTGTGGTGGTTGCGGCCAAACGCTGAGTTACACATGCAGGAGCACTTGTGGGAACACATGCGAAGGCACTTGCGGCAGAACATGCGCCAATACATGCGGGCAAACGTGCCGCAGCACTTGCGCTCGCACATGCAGCAACACCTGTGCCAATACATGTGCGCAAACCTGCGGCAATACCTGCTATAACACTTGCTTTGCCACATGTCAGAGAACCTGCGCCCAGACCTGCATGGCGACATGCTCTGCGACTTGTTCAGCTACCTGCCTGGCCACTTGCCTGCCGACATGTTCCGCCACTTGCGGTCCATACTGCGCAGGTGCTCAAGCTGCCGTCCCTCTGAGTTCAAACGCTCCGCCGATGGCTAAGTCATCTACAAAGGCCCCGTTAGCGGCGGAACAGAACTCCCTGAGGTCTTATAATGTAGTGGCACAGCCGCCGACATCAGTTTATTATTTGGGTGCATACACTCCGTGGACCGCTTTCCAACAAAGCTTCTCTGGAAGAGAGATCTACGCATGGGTCGAAACGGAGGGTGGCTGGGATGTGGTCGCAAGAACTCCAAAAGGCACATGGGTGCGCGAGTTCGTCTTCGTTCCATCAAACGGAAATCTGATCTCAAATAAAATCGCACCTGATGGAAAGATCAGCAGCGAGAAATTTGACCAGGTCTTATCTGGATACAAATATATTTGGGTCTATGCAGAAAATCCAGGCGCCTACGTGAGCTCTTTCGAAAATGGAGTCCAAAGAAGCAACAATGTAACTCTCTATGTATTCTAAATAACAAGGTGGAGATCCCAACGAGACTGAAATGCAAAATACAGGGCTCAAGGGATGCCCCCTTTTTTTGGTTCAATTAAACCCTGGCGGGCTGCCTAAAGGCAGACGTTATCGATGTCGGAAAAGGTGTGCTGCACAGTATTTTTTTTCAGGTTCAGGCACCTTCTTGCCGCCAGGATTGCATTCTCTCGATCTTCATCCCGACAATAGATGCCGAAGCGCCAGGCAGCCCTGTGCGCTCTTTCCAGGATGCTGACTAGAGGAGACACATCTCGTAGGGGTCTCACCTCTCCCTCGACCAAAGCGGGAAAGTTGCCCTCCGGCGTGTCTGTGAGCGCAGGATTGTCCACCAGAATGTAGTCTGCATCTACTCCAGCCTCGTGGGCAATCTCTTGGGCCAGCATCTTTTCGCTTACCTTGAGAACCGAAGGGTCCAGGCATTCCAGGCCGACATAAACGGCCCGCTTAAATATTCTCCTCGATCTGATGCGGGACGCCATCTCCGCCGCGTAGCCGCCAGACCGATCCAGGGAATTGAAGAGTTGGATGTCGTCCATATCTTTTACATTGGACGCACTGGCCCCCTCATCAATCATACGCCGGATGGCGGCGGAGACCATACACTCCGAGATGCGGCAGACATGATGATAATAAACGGATGGATGCATGAGCAGCCGGGAAATGAGCAGGGAAGTCGCCGCCTGCACGCCTCCCGCCTCCACCACCAGCTCTCCATCGTGAAGGGTCATCTTTTGCAATAGACGCAATCGGTCGATCACTCCGTAGGCCACGCCCGTATAGTGAGCATCCCTGATCAGGTAATCCATCCTATCCACATCTATCTCGCCGCTCACGATCTGCCCCAGGCCGACTCCATTTATGGCTGCCTGGATCTCAGAGCCTTTCAGGCCATATTTATCTAAAACCGTCCTTAGTTCGCCTTTCTTCAGGATATCAATGATGCTCTCGTGATCCTTTCGCAGGTAGGGTGCAAGGGCCGCCTCCGTGGCATGGGAGAGGGGACCATGGCCCACGTCATGCAAGAGTGCCGCAGCGCCTACCAGCATCTTATCCTCTTTTGGCAGGCCGAGATGGTTCGCAAGCAGATCAGCCAGGTGATAGGCGCCCAGGCTGTGCTCGAAGCGGGTATGATTGGCACCGGGATAGACCAGGCTCGCCAGGCCGAGCTGCTTGATCCAGCGCAGCCGCTGCATCTGGGGTGTGTCCGCGATTTCCAGGGCAAGGCCTTCCAGCAACACATAACCATGCACGGGGTCTCGGATCTCGGTCATCAGGCATAGCTGTGCATCTCCTACATTAAATATTAGATTCCTGAATGTCAGGATATCTTTATATATCAATACCGGAATGTGCATTCCTCTCATGGAGAATGAAGAACGCCTAGTGAGAGAAGCTCTCTGTTTCTTCTCCATTAAGAAGGATCAATAATGCAACCGATTCCTAGCATGGCACAGGGAGATCTGAGGATCTCCGGCTGGCTTGATGATGAGATTTGCAGACATTCTTCTTTGTCAAGCAATTTTGTATCCGGCCAACGTGCCAGATAAATTTAGAAACTATTAAGTTTGATTAAGATAATCTCCTTTAGATAATTCATTTCGAAGGCGACATAAATGTCAATGGAATATGCATACATAGCCCTGTTGTTAGGCATCCTGATAGTTCTGGCGTTGCCTACGGGAAGATATATTGCGAAAGTTTTCAATGGCGAGCCTACTCGAGTTACACCTCTCATCCGGCCTGTGGAACGGGCATTTTACAGAATGGCGGGTTTGGACGAGACAAGAGAGATGTCCTGGAAGAGCTATGTTGCCGCTCTCTTGATCTTCAATGCCCTGGGTCTGGCTGCCGTCTTCTTGCTGCAGGAATTGCAGGGCTTTCTTCCTTTCAATCCTCAGAATCTGGGCGCAGTTCGCTGGGATACGGCCCTCAATACTGCCGTCTCCTTCACCACTAACACCAACTGGCAGGCCTATAGCGGGGAACAGACAATGAGCTACCTCACCCAAATGCTGGGCTTGACTGTGCAAAACTTCCTCTCAGCCGCTGTGGGGCTATCGGCTGCCATGGCCGTCATCCGAGGCTTCACCCGCAAGAATGCCGCCACCCTGGGGAATTTCTGGGTCGACCTCACCAGGTCGGTGCTTTATCTGCTGCTGCCCCTGGCACTCATCTGGGCTCTCCTATTTGCCTCCCAGGGTGTAATTCAGACCCTGAGCCCCAATGTCATTGCCCGCACTCTTGAGGGAGGAGAGCAGGACATCTCTCTGGGACCCGTGGCTTCTCAGGAGGCCATTAAGCTCCTGGGAACCAACGGCGGCGGCTTCTTCAATGCCAACTCCGCCCATCCTTTTGAGAATCCCACGCCACTCTCGGATTTCCTGCAGGTGCTGGCCATGCTGCTCATCGCGGCATCGCTTCCCTTCGCCTTTGGCGCACTGGTCAATAATCCCAAACAGGGCCGGGCCATATTTGCGGTTATGCTCATTCTCTACCTCATGGGTTTGGGATTCGCCCTCTGGGCAGAAGGACAGGGGAGCCCCCTGCTGGAGAAGCTGGGCGTGACCGGAGGAGTTAATATGGAAGGAAAAGAGGTGCGCTTCGGCGTAGCGGCATCGGTGCTCTTTGCCCATTCCACCACAGTAACCTCCGATGGGGCCGTGAATAGCATGCACGACAGCATGATGCCCCTAGCCTGCCTGGTTCTGCTCTTCAACATGGTCATCGGCGAGGTGATCTTCGGCGGAGTCGGTGTAGGACTGATCGGCATCTTCTTCTATGCCATCATGACCATGTTCTTAGCCGGACTCATGATCGGCCGCACTCCTGAGCTATTCGGTAAAAAACTGGAGCCGTTCGAGATGAGAATGGCAGTCATCGGTTTGCTGGCTCCTTCCATCGCTCTGCTGATGCTGGCCGGCCTGGCCATAGTCCTGCCATCGGGCCTCTCTAGTCTGAACAACGGCGGGCCGCATGGACTGACAGAGATACTATATGCCTTCGCCTCGGCCTGCGGCAATAACGGGTCCGCTTTTGCCGGTCTTAATGCCAACACCACCTTCTACAACCTGACAATGGCTCTGGCTATGTTGGTGGGCAGATTTGCCACGATATTGCCGGCTCTGGCCATAGCCGGCTCCCTGGCGGCAAAGAGAATCGTCCCTGCCAGCACGGCCACTTTTCCTGCCGCCAGTCCGCTCTTCGTGATCATGATGGTCGGCACAGTCATCATAGTCGGTGCTTTGACCTTCTTTCCCATCTTTGTGCTTGGCCCCATACTCGAGCACCTGATGATGCAGGCGGGCAGGACCTTTTGAGGAGGGATAATATGCACATCAGTAAGTCCGATCTATGGCAGACTTCCCAGATAAGACAGGCCATTTTGGATTCCATCCCCAAGTTGGACCCGCGCCGCCTTTGGCATAGCCCGGTAATGCTCGCCGTGGAGATTGGCGCCATCCTGACCACTCTGATTACCGCGCGTGATTTGATCACGGGCGCAAACGTGGCATTTGACGGCCAGATCAGCATCTGGCTGTGGTTTACCATACTCTTCGCCAACTTTGCTGAGGCTCTGGCGGAAGGACGGGGCCGGGCGCAGGCCGAGACCCTTCGCCAGGCTAAGAGCGAGGCCATAGCCAGAAGATTGTTGGCCAATGGCAGCATCGAGCAGGTAGCGGCCCTGCTGCTTGTCAAAGGCGATCTTGTCCTGGCAAAGGATGCAGAGATCATCCCCAGCGACGGCGAGATCGTAGAGGGGGTCGCACTGGTGGATGAATCAGCCATCACAGGCGAATCGGCACCTGTAGTTCGCGAGGCAGGAGGCGACTTATGTGGCGTCACGGGCGGCACAAGAGTCCTCTCCGGGAATATCAAGATCCTCATAACTGCACAGCCGGGCAAGACCTTCCTGGACCAGATGATCGGCATGGTGGAGAGCGCCAAGCGCCAGAAGACTCCCAATGAGAAGGCCCTGGAGATACTGCTCATAGGTCTTACCGGGCTGTTCATGGTGGTGGTAATCACCTTGAATGTCTTTGCCGGGTACATGGGTATCGTTGTTCCCGTACCTGTGCTGGTGGCTCTGTTGGTTTGCCTGATGCCCACCACTATCGGCGGCCTGCTGCCCGCCATCGGCATTGCCGGCATGGACAGGCTGCTTTCTCATAACGTCATTGCCATGAGCGGCAGGGCAGTGGAGGCCTCTGGCGACGTGGATGTGGTTCTCATGGACAAGACTGGCACCATCACCCTGGGAAACCGGATGGCCACACAGTTTCTGCCTGCAGTTGGAGTGACGAAAGAGGAGCTGGCTACGGCTGCCATGTACTCCTCGCTGGCGGACGTGACGCCGGAAGGCCGTAGCATAGTGGATTTATGCAAGGAGACTCTGGGCATTCGAGGCAGGGATATCCGGGCGCCGGAGGGCTCCTCATTCATCCCCTTCAGCGCCGAGACCCGCATGAGCGGCATAGACTGGGACAAACGGGAGATCAGAAAAGGTGCACATGATGCCATAGGGGAATATGTAGAGCATCAGGGCGGCAGTATGCCAGAAGGCATGAGAGCTGCGGTGGAGAGCATCGCCCGGGAAGGCGGAACTCCATTGGTCGTGGCAGAAGGCTCCAGGATTCTGGGGGCCATTCGGCTGAAGGACGTGCTGAAAACCGGTATCAAAGATCGATTGTCAAATTTGCGAAAAGTCGGCATTCGCTCCGTCATGATCACGGGAGATAATCCCATAACGGCAGCAGCCATCGCCGCAGAGGCTGGAATCGACGACTTCATCGGTCAGGCCCGTCCCGAGGTCAAGCTGGAGGCCATCCGAAAATATCAGAGGGAAGGGCATCTGGTGGCGATGATTGGAGACGGCACCAACGATGCCCCGGCTCTGGCCCAGGCCGATGTGGCCGTGGCTATGAATGCAGGAACTCAGGCCGCCAGGGAGGCAGCCAACATGGTGGACCTGGATTCCAATCCTGCCAAGTTGTTGGATATAGTGGAGATAGGCAAACAGATATTGATCACCAGAGGGGCGCTGACCACGTTTAGCGTGGCTAACGATGTCTCCAAGTACTTTGCCATCATCCCCGCCGTATTTGCAGCCGAGTATCCCATGCTGAGTGTGCTCAACGTCATGCAGCTGGCAACTCCTAGCAGCGCCGTTCTTTCCGCGATTATCTTCAATGCCATTATCATACCTCTCTTGATACCGCTATCATTGCGGGGGGTGCGCTACACGCCCAAGACCGCCTCCGAGCTTTTGCGACGCAATTTGCTGATCTACGGCCTGGGTGGACTGGCAGTGCCTTTCGTCGGCATCAAGCTAATCGACATGCTTGTTATTTTCCTGCATTTGGAGTGAGGAAGATGTTCGAATTTGCAAAAGAAATAAGGCCTGCAGTGATTCTGTTTATAGCCTTCACTCTGCTCACCGGTCTTGCTTATCCTCTATTCATAACAGGCATAGTCCAGACCGCCCTGCCTGCCAGAGCTGAGGGAAGCCTGATTGTAGTTGACGGCAAAATCGTGGGCTCAGAGCTCATCGGCCAATATTTTCAGAACCCCGGATATTTCCATGGACGGCCTTCGGCAGTGAACTACGCCGCCAACGGCTCAGGTGCCGGCAACCTCGGGCCAACCAGTGCCAGGCTCATGGAAGAGGTGAGCCGAAGGATAGATCAAGTCCGCCGCGAGAATAGCCTGTCGACTGATCAGAGCATACCCGCTGATCTGGTCCTGGCCTCAGGCAGCGGCCTGGACCCGCACATAAGCCGGCAAGGTGCCAGGGAACAGGTGGCGCGCGTGGCCGGAGCGAGAGGCCTTGAGCATTCCGTGGTGCAGGCGCTGATCGATGAGAATGTTGAGCCTGCCATGTTTGGCATACTGGGGCAGGATAGGGTGAATGTGCTCAGGCTTAACCTGGCCCTGGATGACGTTAAAAAGGTGAATTAGACAATGGAGAAGGATTGCCGTCCGGACCCGGATCAATTATTGCAGCGACTTTCAGATGACGAGCGCGTGGCCAGCAGCAGCCGTGGACATCTCAAGATCATCCTTGGCGCGGCGGCAGGCGTCGGCAAGACCTATCAAATGCTGGAAGAGGCACAGCAACTAAAAAAGAGCTGTGTGGATGTCGTGGTCGCACTGGTGGAGACACATGGACGGCCTGAGACCGCAGTCCTGCTGGAGGGACTGGAGGTCACTGCTCGCAGCCGACTCGATCGAGGCGGCCTGGAGATGGATGAGATGGATCTAGACGGTGTCTTGGCACGCCATCCGGCCATCGCCCTGGTGGATGAACTGGCTCATACCAACGCACCGGACCTTCGTCATGCCAAGCGCTACCAGGATGTAGAAGAGCTGCTGGATGCGGGCATCAGCGTCTACACCACCCTGAACGTCCAGCACATTGAGAGCCTTAACGATATCATATTTCAGATTACGGGCGTGAGGGTTCGAGAGACACTGCCGGACAGGATATTAGAGTTGGCAGATGAGATCGAGGTTGTAGATCTGACTCCGGAGGATCTGCTGCAACGGTTTAAGGATGGCAAAGTATACGTGCCCTCCCAGGCAGAGCAAGCTGTGCAGCGCTTTTTCCGCAAAGGCAACCTACTGGGGCTGCGGGAGATCGCTCTGAGATATGCAGCCCGCATGGTAGATGAGGACATGCGCACCTACATGGAGGGGCATGGCATTCTGGGCCCCTGGCCGGCCGGATCGAGATTGTTGGTCTGCATAAATGCCAATACCTTCTCCGAGCGCCTTATACGCATAGGGCAGCGCATGGCTGCAGACCAGGATGCCGAATGGTTCGCGGTTTATGTAGAATCTCCAGATGAGACACCCGCCTCCAGGGATCAACTGGCGCGCAACTTGACGCTGGCAAGAGAGCTGGGTGCAAAGGTCCAGGTTCTGAGCGCACAGAATATTGCTGAGGAGGTCATCGCCTTCTCCAGAGAGCGTAATATTACGGTAATCGTCGTTGGACTGCCTCGTCGCCGTTTGTGGAACCGATGGTGGAGAGGATCCGTGGTAAACGAGATCATAAAACGGAGCGGACAGATCCATGTGCTCGTCATAGGCGGCGCACAAGCCGATCCGGCTAAACATGAGGCAGCGTCGCTTGCAGGCGACATGAACTGGCGGCAGCTCTCCGGCAGTCTCTTAATCGTAGCGGCAACGGTTGCTTTTTGCTGGCCGCTGCAAAGCCAGCTGGGCCTCATTAACATCGCCATGATCCTGCTTTTGCCTGTGATCTACAGCGGCATGACCTGGGGCAAGCGCTCCGGTCTGATCACGTCGCTCCTTGCCGTAGCCTCCCTAGATTTCTTCTTCGTGCCTCCCAGTATGACACTGGCAGTGGAAGACCTGCGCTATCTGCCCGTGTTCATAGTTTTCATAATAGTAGGAATAATAACCAGCTTTCTGGCAGATTTGGTGAGATGGCAGGGCGAGAGCGCCCGGCAAAGGGAGCGTTTTGTCTCCGCCCTCTATTCTTTTAGTCGCAACCTCATGGCTGCCGGAAACGGGGAGGAGCTTTTAAGCTGCGCCGCTCGAGAGATTGCACAGGCCTTCGAATGTGAAGTGATGATCCTTCTGCCCGATGAAACCGGACGGCTCAAGGAACGGGCCAAGATGGGAGAACACCTGATATTTGATGAGCGCAAGCTGGGCGTGGCCACCTGGGTCCTCAGACACGGCCAGGAAGCAGGACATGGCACGGAGACTCTTTCCTCAGCGACGCTCTTTTACCTCCCACTCAAGACCAAAGAGGTCACTATTGGAGTGCTGGGTGTAGGACTGGGCAAGGCGGAACAGCTCTTGCTCCCTGAGCAGAAGAGGTTACTGGAAGCATTCACGAACATCCTGGCCCTGGCTTTAGATCGGAGCCATGAATTCGTGAGTCACAGGGATAAAATATCAAATTAAACGGAAACTTTTATATGCGAAGCTCGCCACTACGGCGAGCTTCAGATAGAATCAACGGCACTTTGGAGGGATGTCTATTTCAGCTAACGCTGCATGCCAATCTATCCAGCAAGGCACGTCTCCAATGAAGTAGGCCAGTTGACAGAGGTTTGAAACCTTGAAAAAAAATAGCGACCATTTTAGCTTGGCAGAAGAGGGACCTTTTCGAATCAAATCCGAGATGCTCGGACTTAGTTCTCCGCTCCTGAAGCCTGAACTCTGGGCTTGAATTGGGGGATGGGAGACATGAAGCTCGCAATTGTCTTTGATGTTATCGGCACCGTACTGAAGATCATGGGGTTGTTGCTCTTGGTGCCGGGATTAGTCTCGGCTTATTACCATGAAACCAGTGGGATTGCCGCCTTTGCCTTGACCTCGCTGCTATCCATAGGTACGGGCATAATCCTCAGTCGGCTGGGGACAAAAGGAGATATAGGCAACAAAGAAGCCTTCGCCGCCGTCTCCCTGGGATGGCTTGTTGCCACGTTCTTCGGGGCCTTGCCCTTTGCATTTCTTGGCCTGGGGCCAGTCGATGCCCTCTTTGAATCAGTATCAGGCTTCTCGGCAACCGGAGCTACGATTCTTGTAGAGTCAAACTCCCAGGGGTACTACATTGTCAATTCCACTCTGGTCAATAATAGTATCTGCACCGCGCTTATTAACGGGATGACGGGCGACATGGCGGGCATCAATATCGCCTTCCAGGCAATAAATAGCCAGACATTTTACGGCCTGCTCTTCTGGCGCTCCTTCCAGCAGCTCATCGGAGGTCTGGGCATAATCTTGATGGTGGTAGCCATCTTTCCCCAGCTTCGCGTCGCCGGGCGCCAGCTCTACCGGGCGGAAACTGTGGGGCCCAGTAAGGATACCATTACGCCGCGTGCTACGGCCACGGCCAGAATTCTTTGGAAGGTGTATCTGCTCTTCAACGGATTGCAGATAATACTACTTTACGCAGCCGGTATGCCTTTTTACGATGCCGTATGCACAGCTTTTTCGACGCTGGCTACAGGAGGCTTCTCTCCACAGGCATCCAGCCTCGTAGCCTACAACAGCCCTATCATCGAAGCAATTGTTGCAGTCTTTATCGTCCTTGGCATGTCCAGCTTCACGCTGCACTACAAAGCCCTAACCTCGGATCGGCTGGCCTGGTTCAAAGATGAGGAATTCAGGTTCATGATCATTATCCTGTCCATCGCCACCGCAATCCTGCTCTTCTTTGGCGGGATAGATGGAGGGCTGACGGAGCGCTTTAGGTTTGCATCCTTCCAGGTAATTTCTTTCATGGGAACGTGCGGCTTTGTCAATTCGCTGGATTACGATAAGTGGTCCACAGCGGCAAAGCTGGCTTTGATCATGGTCATGCTCATCGGAGGCTGCATCGGCTCGACTGCCGGAGGCGTAAAGGTGGGACGGCTTCTGGTGGGCTGCAAGTATGCTTACAACGAACTTCGCCATATGATTCATCCCCATGCAGTGATGTCAGTGCGCCTGGGAGAGGCTCGAGTTCAGGAAGAGGTTCTCCGCCCCATGCTCTTCTACTCCTTTTTCTATCTCGCAATCTGGCTGGCTTTATCTCTGATGCTGGCCATGGTCTCGTCCGGCGACCCACGGGTAGATCTGCAAGTCGTGGCCGCAGGCATAGCTTCCTGCATGGGCGGCGTGGGTCCGGGCTTTGGCATTATCACTTTTGATTGGTCGCAAATGAGCGCTGCCGGCAAGATGATCGGCTTTTTTGCCATGTACATCGGACGACTGGAGCTGATGCCCATATTCTTATTATTTATTCCGGAACTGTGGAGGAAATAACATGCGTATCTTGATTACCGGAGCTGGCGAGGTAGGTTTTCTCATAGCCAGCGAGCTTTACGCGGATCATGATGTAACCGTCATAGACAAGGACCCGGCTGCCTGTGCCAGACTGCAGGACATGGATGTGAAGGTCTTGCAGGGCAATTCCGCCAATGCCCGTCTGCTCATTGCAGCCGAGATCAATAAAGCGGACATCGTAGCGGCTGTGACTGGCAATGATGAGGTGAATGTGATCACCTGCATCATTGCCAGCCACCTCGGCGTGCGCCAGACCATTGCCAGGGTCAGCAATCCGGAGTATATTGATCAGCCGGTCCAGGACCGAAAAGAGATCGGCATAAGCTTCATGATCTGTCCGGAGCTGGCCATGGCCGAGGATATGGCCAGATCTCTGTATTTTCCGTCCATGCTCCTTGATAGGGAGCTGGCAGGGGGCAAGGTCGAGCTGATCGAGTTCAAGGTCACAGAAGAAATGCCTTTGCAAGGGCCGGTAGGAGAAGTTAAAGTCAACCTTCCGGACGGCTGCAAAATCATGGCCATAAACAGAAAAGGAGATATCAGCATACCTTTGAAGGAAGATCTGATCATGTCCAATGATCACCTCTTCCTCCTTTGCGACCCCAAATCGCTTCCCGAACTGAGAAGAATGTTGCACGAAGATACCTTGCCCCATAAGGCACTGATCGTCGGAGGTGGAATGGTTGGATTCTATCTGGCGACCCGGCTGGAGAAGATGGGACTGGACGTGAAATTGATAGAAGTGAATACGCAGCGGTGCATGGAGATCGCAGACAAACTCTCTGGTACAATGATCCTCAATGGAGACGGAACCGATATTTCGCTCTTGAGGGAAGAGGGTACTGAATTCATGGATGTGATCTTCGCTGTCACCGGCCTGGATGAAAAGAACCTGCTCTGCTCACTGCTTGCCAAGCAACTGGGTGCAAAAAAAATCCTTTCCCGGGTAAACAGGTATGATTATATAAAGCTCTTCGAGCTGGTGGGAGTGGATAGAGCAGTCAGCCCGGGGCAGGTAACTGCGGATGCCGTGCTGCAGAGGGTGAGCGGAGGAGAAGAGGTGATAACCCTGAGCGACGAGAGAATGGAGCTGGTGGATTTCATAGCCAAGGCGGGAGCCAAGATCATAGGAAAGAGCGTCTCCAAAGAGCTGCCCAAGGACTCCATGGTGGGCATGATCTTGAGAGATGGAAGACCGATGATGCCCGATGACGGCTTCAGGGTTAAAGAAGGAGACCGCGTCTTTGTGATGTCCATGCCGGAAGTAGTCTCCAAGGTAAAGAAGCTCTTCATATCCTGATCCAATCCAAGCACATAAATTTTTATAGCAGGGAGAACGGAAGTTGCCGAAAAAAGGAGGATGCACCCCGGCCCCCAAAGGGTGATATTATTCGATGAGGATCAGGGTATTTCTTCGGCTATTTGCTTCGCTTCTTAAGATTTTAGCGGTCTTGCTGCTGATACCGGGGGCTGTTGCCGCCTATTATGGAGAAACGGGGGGCGTGATCGCCTTCGCCATAACATCTCTTCTCACCCTGGCCTCTGGAATTGCCCTGGGACGGCTCTCTTCGAGCGAGGAGCCGGGCCTCAAAGAGGGCTTTGCCCTTGTCTCTTTGGGCTGGCTAGGAGCGGCCTTTTTCGGGGCTCTGCCTTATGTCTTCCTCGGCACCGGCCTCATCGACGGTCTATTCGAATCCATGTCGGCCTTTACTACTACCGGCTCCTCCATACTCACAGAATCGAACGCCCAAGGCTACTGGATCATCAACAGAACTCTGGCCAACAGCAGCCTGGCCCATCAACTGGAGCTTGGCGTAAGGAGCCTGACGGCCAACAGCACACGGCTGCAGATCAGCAGCAGCCCGGACGAGACCTATATGGGACTGCTCTTCTGGAGGTCTTTTGCCCAGTGGCTGGGCGGAATGGGGATAATACTATTATTCGTGGCCATACTGCCGCGCCTGGGTGTGGCGGGACGACAGCTCTACCGGGCAGAAGTGCCCGGTCCCGATAAGGATGCCCTGACGCCACGCATTAAGCAGACCGCGCGGGTGCTCTGGGTGGTCTACATCCTTATGACCGTAGCTGAGATCGTGCTTCTCTACCTGGCAAAAATGCCCCTCTTCGACTCTTTCTGCAATACATTTGCCTCCATGGCCACGGGCGGCTTCTCACCTCAGTCATTAAGCATAATGGCCTACAAGAGCTGGATCATCGATGCCATCATCACTCTTTTCTGTTTCTTAGCCGGGGCCAACTTCGCCCTGCACTATAAAGTGCTCAACTCCGATCGAAAGGCCCTCTTCAAGGATGCCGAGTTCAGATTCTATACCTTGATCGTGCTGGCGACGACGACAATCATCGTCCTCTGGGGTGGATTGCAGGGAGATATCTTTAGAACGATCCAGTTGGCAGGTTTTCAGGTGGTCACTATCATGACCACCACCGGTTTTGCCACAGACAATTTCGATCTGTGGACTCCCGCGGCCAAATACACGCTCCTCTTGCTAATGATCATCGGTGCCTGTGCCGGATCTACCGGGGGAGCTATAAAGGTTGTAAGAATATTATTAGTATTAAAGAGCGGATATCGGGAGCTGCTCCATGTCCTTCACCCCAAAGCAGTCATTCCTCTAAAATTGGGCGGTGTCCCGGTAAGGGATGAGATTCTCCGGCCTAGCAACATATTTGTGGCCACTTATGTCATGATATTTGCCATGGCATCGCTGCTTTTGGCCATCATCTCTTATGACGATCCGCGGATGACCATCGAGACCATCCTCTCAGCGGTTGCCACCACGTTGGGAAATGTGGGCCCGGGCTTCGGCATGGTAGGGCCGGCATTCAGTTTTGCACAGGTCCATCCGGCGGGAAAGATGCTACTCTTTTTTTGCATGTGGATCGGTCGGCTGGAGGTTGTGACGGCACTTGTCTTGTTGGTGCCGGAGTTCTGGAAGAAATAAAGCGATTAGCTTTCTTCCCTCTCCCGGATTCGTGCATTGATCACCCGGTCCGACCTCTCCAACGCAGCGTGCGTTCCACCATAGTGCTCGGCTGCCTCCTCCATGATCTGCTTGAAGCCCTCCAGATCTCCCGCGTCTACTTTTTCACAAAGCCGCATGCATTCCGCCACAAAAGTCTGGCGGACTGCCGCTGCCTTGGGGTTCTTCTGGATGGATGCGTAGAGTTCAGGCTTCTGGTCCAAAATTCGCCCCACGAAGTCGATCATGATCTCATAGACCGGGGACATGAACTTCCTCGACCTTTGCACATCAAAGTCCAGGGTACGAAGCGCCGCTCCTATGCCGATGTAGGCGAAGTGAGTGAGCGCCTGCACCACGGCCATGATCTCGTCGTGCTCTTCTGCATCCAAAATCTCGACGCGCGCTCCGTCCGACTGGAAGAGCGACTTCATAATGGAAAGCCACTTTCCCGTCTTGCCTTCCACGGGCGTGAAGATAATGGTCTGGCCGCGCAGATTTGTCATGGTGGGCCCAAACATGGGATGTGTGCCCAAAACCTCAACGCCTTTGGGCGCATAGGTCTTCATAGCCTTTACCGGCCCGGACTTGATGGAGGTGACATCCATGATCAGGCTGCCGGGATGCATGTGGGGCGTAACCTGACGGATTATTTCCACGGTCTTCTCGATTGTTACGCTGATCAGAACGATGTCGCTCCTTTCCACTTCTGCTATCATGTCCAAAGCAAAGCGCACCCCCAGTCGCTCGGCCACCTCCACCTTGCCGCTCGGCCCCCAGACCGCTACATCAAAGCCTTTCCCCTTAAAGTAGCGGGCAAACCAGGTACCGGTTTCGCCCGTGCCGCCCAAAATCAGTATGCTCGCCATTATGCCCTCGCCCTCCTCCTCGTTTGATTATAGGAGATGCTTCTAAGCTTCGTAAAGCTTTGCATTTGTAATCCTTCGCTCACCGTTAGGGAGTTTGAGTCTGAGAGTTCCCTATAATAATATCTGTGGTTTATGGCATATCGAAAAAAGAGGAGATAGATAACAGGTTATTACATATTGCTTGGTGTGGAATTGGCCCAAAATCGTAAATCAATCTTCATCACTATATAGCTTAATCCGTCATCTTTATTTATTTCGAACACAGTCACCCGAAAGCTGAGAACGTCGAGATCGGCATGAAGATTAAGGGGGAGAGTATGAAAGCAAACGTATTTGGTATATTGCTTGTAGCAGTATTGATGGTGCTGACTGCATTGACGGCTGGATCTGGTGAAGCTCACATGGTTGAGCTGACCAAAGGATGGGATATATTTGATCGACCGCTCGATGTTGGAACAGTAAAATGGTATTTTGATGATCAGAACGAAATAATTTTTGAATTCGAACTTGCCGGAGCTGAACCGAACCATAAATATACGGTCGGGGTGCATCTCTTTAATAGGGACGATCTAACTAAGAATCCCAGCGAATTAAATGACAAAACTCGTGCAGCATTTGCCGAATTTCCAGGACAACGTAAAAAGGGTGATAATTGTATCACACGCGAAGGGAACTCGGCATGTGTAGAAGCTTATGACTTTGAGCTTCCTCTTATCACAGACGAAACTGGATATGGGAAAGTGGTAATCCCACCAAAACGTATACCGTATCCGGGTAATTACTATGCGCAATTTACCGTGAGGATTGGAGATTGCCCCGAAGACGGTGGCAGTGGTTGTGCAGCAGTCTATCGATCTGGGGGCAAATTTGCTCAAAATTTGGAGACGATAGAAGCAGAGTTATAAATTGATCAGTTATATATTTTTTAATACGTGAGAACCACGGGCATGTTTGAGCTTATGGCGCTTGAGTTTTCATAAATTGGCATCAAAATCAGGCGTGGATTCGTAAACCATGGGTCTTACTCAAGATTCTTCAGGTGGTCGAGGAACTCTTCATTAGTTTTAAAAGTCTTAACTAAACCAGCGTCCGCTTGCCTGATGCTTCTTTTTACCCCCTCTTTGAATTCATTGAGGGCCGCCTCGTTGGCATCTTGTATAACGGCTTTCTCTGTTGCTCCAGGCATACTTGGGAGCCAGTCTGGTCACAGGATAATCACGGGCCTTGGCCGCACCATCGGCCCTTTCTGTCAATTATTGCAAAAGCATTTTCTGTTAATACCATCCTTTGTGCTTTGTGCCTGGCACTCTTGACTATGACTACCGGATCGCTTACCTTTCTGGCCTCGGCTATAATCCTGTGACCGTGGATAGAGTCGCCAACTCCATAGCCTTTCATTCAATGGTCTCCATATTGCCTTCCATCTCCAGATCATCCATAATCTTGCATACTAGCTCGTAATCTAGCTGTAGGTCGGTGCTGGCATCGGAGGCGTATGCTTCACCTTTCATTCGGAAATACCCAGCCACTTCTTTTTTGGCGGTATCATAGTCTACATCACGGTATTCAATGACTTTTATTGCCGCCAGTTTTTCCCTGACAGCATCACGGATGAAGTCAGAGGGATTGAGGTAGAAACCAGCCTCTATGAGCCTATTGATCTGGACAATCTCATTTCGGGTAAGCTTGGCACCAACTACTTTACCTACGCTGCCCTCAACTGTGCCTACATCCGCGCCCATATCCATTTTATTAGTTAAAACTAATTAATAGATTTTTCGGTCTGAGTGTTACACGCACTATTTTATACAACCATCTAGGCAATATGCTTTCGATCCTGTAAGGTCTGATGGTGCGCTCCGGATTCTATTTCATCTTTTGGCGCTATGGATTGCGTTTTTTTCGATAACGCGCAATTGTCGAAAATCCATTCCATAAAGCATATTTCGAATAGCTGCATTCACTCTCTTTTCAACCCTTTCCAGCCCGCCTGGCAGCCAGAGCCTCTCGAACCGCCCTCTCCATCACATCCACAGGAGCCTTTTTGCCGATCCAGATCTCCAGAGCCTTGGCTCCCTGGTAGACTAGCATCATCACTCCGTCCACGGCCACCGCCCCGGCAGCGCGGGCATCCTTGAGCAGCTCTGTCTCCCGGTTGTAGACGATATCAAAGACCGCCTGATGGCTCTGCAAAAAACTTCTCTCCAGCAGCCTGGGATCGCCCGCTCGCATTCCCACCGATGTGCAGTTTATTATTATGTCCGCCTGAGGGACGAGCCTTGCGAGGTCGCACAGGCAAAAGCCTTTGGCGCTCACCTGAGCCGCCAGCTCCTCTGCCCTCTTCAGGCTGCGGTTCGCGATTGCGATATCCGCCCCTTCCTGCTCCAGAGTGTAGGCAATAGCCCGCGCCGCGCCACCTGCGCCGACTATCAGCACCTTCTTGCCCCTGATTTTTACCCCGGCATCCTGCAATGCCATGAGCGCCCCCCATCCGTCTGTGTTGTAGCCCGCTAGGCCCTTTGGGCCGAAGCTCACCGTGTTCACCGCACCGATGGCCTTCGCGAGAGTATCAGGCTGCAAGAAATCCAATTCCAGCGCCTTTTCCTTGAGCGGAATGGTCAGATTCAGTCCGGAAAAGCCCATGGCCGCAGCCCCAAGAAGGGCAGCCTCCAGATCCGCCTGGGCGACGCGAAAGGCATGATAGCAGGCATCTTCACCCAGCGCCCTCAGGGCAGCGTTCTGCATGGCGGGAGATAGACTGTGCTCTATTGGGTCCCCAAAGATTCCGAATATCTTCATAATTATTCCTAAATAATTTGCAGGATATACCAGAGGACGCCCCCCACTAGAGCGCCGAAGGCTGTAGCCACCAGATTCACACCGTTGTTGCTCAAGAGGCCCCGGCTCTGCAGCGTTGCACCGAGAAGGCTGTCGAAGTTCGTGCCCAGGAATCCGCCGATAGCAGCGACGACGATACCAATGACGCCCACCATCCCCATGCCCGTTGCTAGAAGGCCGATGATGATGGCTCCGGCAAGCGAGGCGGCTTCTCCCAGGGGCGTTACTCCTCCGTCCACGCCCGGCTGAGTCTCTTTGAGCGTGGTTATCATGCGGGGTTTGGATCTACTGGTCTCACCAATCTCGCTGGCCAGAGTATCCCCGTTGGCGGTAGCCACAGAGGCGATGAAGGCAAAGATAAAGACATCATTGCCGTAAACTCCGTAGCAGATGGCCAGAACAAGAGGCACCAGGCTGTTACTGTAGACGTTCTTGTATCCCCGTCTGCCTCCGTGGGACTGAGCTATGCCCAGCTTATGCTTATGGGAATATCCATAACGAGTAAAACCCCCTCCCAGCAAATAGAAGGCTAAGAGCAGGATAAACCAGGAGATGCCGGCAAAGAGTATCACCAGCAGGCAGACGATGGTCTCGCTGAGCACGGCATCCGAGTCCGCGGCTTTGGCCCAGTAGGCGCCAATGCCCAGTACCAGGGCGAAGATGCAGATGAGCAGAATGCGCTGCAGCTCCGGCAGCGGGTAATCGAAAGAAAAAAGCCACATAACCATGGCAGTGCCAAAGGGCACTGTGAAGTCCCGCTCTTTGGAGACGTGGTGCAGAAAAGCGCCGGACAGTCCTCCCAGGATGACCAGGAACAGTATCCTCTCCGAGGAGAGGCTGCCTGCGGAGATCAGGCTCGCGACGGGATATCCAAGGCCCACATTGATGAGCAGATACACGATGCTGCCTGCCAGAGAATCGAACTTACGGAAGGCGAGAGGGGCAAACGTTGAGGCCACAAAAGAGATGGCGATGACGTATTGCGGCAGATTGGTATCCGTGAGGAAAAGGGCCGGCCTCATGATGAGCAGCATGGCCAGGGATGCACAAAGCAGGCGAGAGCCACGGTCCAGGAAGAATACGGCCGCCAGGGGAACGACAGTGAAAGCTCCGGCATAAGGCAGCAACAGGACCATCAGTCCAATAGCTATCCGGGCTATATCTTCCCGCTTCATAGGGCTACATGACAATTTTCATTGCAAAAATACTTTGCCTATGGGAGAAGTGCATCAAAGACCAACTATGATTTACCGCATCTACGAGCATCTCCAGCAATCCCGGATCGCAAGAAGCAATCTGCCCGGATGTGTGGCAATTGTTCTTTGCAGTGGCGATCTATTCGGTGATGGTCTATTGCGCCTCGGCCAGCTGCTGGAATGGTGCCGATCCATTGGTCTTACCTCCCTGGTGCTCTATGTGAACGATGATGCGCCCCTGCTCCTGCGCAAGATTGCCGCCCAACTTGCGGCCGCGCCCGCCCAAATCAGCTTGCATACCAGAGAGGGCGTAGAGCAAACGGGCACCGGCGGTCCGCTCAAGGTAGTAATATCTCTGGGCTATGGAGGCAAACGCGAGGTGGCAGAGGCATTCCGGGGTCTTCTCAAGGACGTGGAAACGGGGCATCTACGTCCCGAGGAGATCGACGAGAAAACCATTGAATCGCATCTGCGATTTTCCCAGAAGCCCGATCTGGTGATTAGGGCGGGCGGAAAGAGACTGAGCGACTTCATGATCTGGCAGGCGGCTTATTCAGAGCTTTATTTTACCGATGTCAACTGGCAAGAGCTGAGAAAGATCGATTTTCTGCGGGCCATCCGGGATTGCCAGCGAAGGGAGAGACGCTTCGGCCGCTAGTATTCAGATATTCCTATTTTATTCCTTGTTTGGCAATGTCCTTGGCGGCAAGTATGGAAAGGAACCGGGGCGGAATTGTCTCCGAGATGATGATATCATCGTTCACTGTCATCATCTTCACCCCTGCCTCTTGCGCTGCCGCGGCATCGGCCTGAATCACTCTGGGGTTGCCGGTGCGAAATGTCGCCACATGCCAGGCCTTTTCCGGAGTGGTGGATAAATGAACGTACCGTTGAGATGCAGACTTGATGCCGATCTCCAGGATCCTGTCAGCTTCCTCTTCACTTGCTCCATAGTAGAGTTTAGGTAGCTTATTTTTCGGGTGATCAAGTTCTACATCCACGGAATGGCCATATCTGGCTCTGACTTTGTCGTCTGCAATCTCGTATCTCTGCTTGGAATCAGACTCTACGAGCGCAATCACCAATTCTTTGCCGGCCCAGCGGTGCCTGCTCGTTACCACAAGGCCGAGCTTGGTGAGATCGACCCAACCACGGGAGTCCATAACCAGGCCCAGATCACCAGGGAAATGTCGCAGACAGCCCGCTACCAGCCGACCCAGCTGCTCCGTTTTGGTCTCATCCAAAAGAAGCTGACCGGCAGAGCCGCACTCACAATGCTCTCCCCTGAAAAAACCGTGTTGAGGGCAACGCTTGATCATCAGTAGAACTCCTTTCTATTAAGGTAGACCCTTCGCATAGATATATCTGACCGCCGAGCAAAGTCTCAAATATGTTTGCGCCGGATAAACCTTCATGCCCGGTTCCAATGATGTCGAGAAAAAGATATGCAAGATGCTCGATATGGGCGATGAGGAGTTATTGGCGGAAATGGAAAGGTCTTTCCAACTCTCGGATGAGCGCCACCAGCGGATCAGCGATACCCTCGATGAGTTAATGCTGGAAGTAGGCCGACTCATCTCTCGCATAGACGAAATAGAGGACGAGTCGCTCGAAGACGAGGATAAGTAATCGAGCACAAGGTGAATTTAGTGGACAACCTACCTGATATTCAAGCTTGCGAGCCAGATTATCCCTTCAATTTAACCAGAGTGGGTGTGACCGGCGTCAAAAAGCTGGTGAAAGTTGAGCGTGGGAACGATGAGAGGCCCGTAGTTCTCATATCCAATTTTGAGGTCTTTGTCGATCTTCCCTCTGACCGCAAAGGGGCCAATCTCTCTCGCAACTTTGAGGTGATCGATGAAGTTTTAGAGGAGGCCATAAACTGCCCTGTCTATGAGATTGAGGAGCTTTGTGGGGAGATTGCCAAGAGACTTCTTTCCAGGCATGAGTATGCCTCCCGGGCGGAAGTGAAGATGAAAAGCGAGTACATTGTGCGCAGACAGACACCTGTGACAAGAGTCAACTGCCAGGAAGTAGTGGACATCTTTGCCGAGGCGGTAGCCAGGGCCGGACCCACAGGATACGTGCGAAAGACGGTAGGAGCTGAGGTTTTAGGCATGACTGCCTGTCCCTGCGCTCAGGAGATAATGAAAGAGCAGGTACGCCAAGAGCTGGCTAAAGCAGGGCTCTCTATACAGGCGGCAGCTGAACTGGCCGAGCGGCTGCCCGTGGCCACGCACAATCAGCGTGGCCGGGGCAGCATTTCTGTAGAGATTCATGACAGGCGTTGCGTTTCCATCGACAGGATCATCAAGATCATTGAAGAGTCCATGAGTTCCAAAGTGTTTGGACTGCTCAAACGTCCGGACGAGGCTGTAGTAGTGAAGAGGGCTCACAGCAACCCTAAGTTTGTGGAGGATTGCGTTCGTACCATGGCCCAGAAGCTGGTAGAGACTTTTTCCGATCTTCCTGATGACGCCGCGGTGACCTTAAAGCAGATCAATGAGGAGAGCATTCACCAGCATAATGCCTTTGCGGAGAGAACGGCAAAGATGGGCGAGCTGCGAGCAGAATTAGCCCGCGTTAAAGGGATTGATGAAATAAGGGACAGATAATGACAGAAATTGAAAAAATAGCCGGTCCTCTCAGAGAGCTGCTCCAAGAGAGGAAAATCATTGCCAGGTGTGAGCTTCTCCTTCGCACCTACGATATAGTTCGATCTGCAAAATTAAGCGACCAGGAGCGAAGGGAGCTGGTCGAAACCGTGGGAGAGAATATTGCCTCCGGCATCTTTGCCAGCATCATGAGCAAAGAGCCAATATTCCCCGACCTGCCCGCGCTTGATACCTACACCCAAATTGATGGCCGCATCTTCCATTTTTCGCATTCCAAGAGATACGGCAAACAGGATTTTACAAATGCGGCAGACATGCTTCTTCGCTCTCTTCCCGAGCTGAAGGTCATCCTGATCCAGTGCCTAATAGATCGACTGACGAATTTTATGAATGAAGCTGGGTACATCCTCACCGCAGGGAGCAGGCAAGATTTGACATTTTCTGCTGCAAAACGCACGGCAAAGGTGTTTGTAGTCGCAAGCGTAAAGTCTCTGGATATCAATAATTACAATCCCGAGCCGGGAATTGACTATATCATCCTGGTGCCAAGCAGCGAGACATTGGAACCATTTGTGCAGTTCTTCCAAGAGAATGGGCAGGCTGCAGAGGATAAAGGTCTTAAGATTTGGATAATGAACCTGGAGAAAGGCACCATAGATCCATTTATAGGTTATACTACCGATCTGGATATCTATAATCAGTTTACCAATCCCCGTCTGGCAGAGATGGTGAGAATCAACTGGTGCCGGGGCAGTGGTCAATAGCTTGCCAGAGCAAGCACATTTTTTGTTAATATTATTATATGCTAATTGGCTTCCTGCTCTCGGAACCACAAGCCAAGTATTAAATAGATAGAGCGCTCTAAAACAGTTTGGAGAAAGCAAACCCATGGAGTGGGGTGTATGAAGTTTTATATTAAGTCGTCAATCATGTTTTTGGTCATGATTAACACCGCCTTAGGTGCAGTAGGCGATGTGGGTATATCGGATACATCCGCTATTATCCCGCAGGAGCAAAGATCTCCGGCCGGCATGGATACAGATTCTTACATGCCAACACTATCCGATCAGGCATCGATAAGCCGACCATCATTGTCGTCTTATGACGGCTATCCTGTGCAGGGCCAGGATAATCCCTTGAGCCAGCAATCCGCTTACCCGGCTCCTCAGATCATTGGGCCAATGCAAGAGCAAATGACGGCAGAGAAGCTGGGACTCTCGCAGCCGCAAATGGAGAGCTTCGCTCCTGACGGGAATCTGGGCTTCGTGTCTGCGTCTCAGCCGATCGACACAACTCAGATAGTATCCGCGCCTGTGCAGTCTTCTACTCAGTCTTTCGTTCAGGCCGCACAGCCCGGCTCCAGCATCTGGTATTATCCCAGTTCTGTAGTTTCTGCAAACAGATTCTATGTACAGACTGCCTCCGGCTTTAGAACGGTGGGAGGATGCAGCAACAGAGGCTATCTTCCCCTTTGGGCGGATATCAAATCAAGCGGCAACTTCTTTGTCTATGAATGGTACCCAGGACAGTCCACCCCCTCGGTGCGATGGTGGGGCTGGACGGGAAATGGCTGGAAGAAGGGCTGGTTTTGCGGAGATGTCCCCGGTTGGCATATCCTCTGCTACAACAGCGGCATATGGTCCAACTACATCTACATTTATGTGCATCCTAGGGGCGCCGTCCTATCAGCGCCATCGGACTTCTCAAGTGCAGCGCCAAGCATGAGCGCAGCGTCTCTGCCCCTGGATGCGCCCATTCCACCTGATCCAGCAGCCGAAAGGATTGTCTTGCCTGATTTCAACCTTTACAGGCCGATCACAGATCAGTCCTCTCAGAGTGGCTACAGTTATCCTAGTAATGTTCCCTTTTCATCAAGCGGGACAGGACAGCTCGAAAATCCAGCGATAGCGAATCCTGCATTGATCAACTATCCTAATCAAGCGGCTTACGCCGGTGCAGCAATCCTTCCCGGCCAGGCTAGCTCTTCTCGCAAAACCTGCACTACCTGTACAAGCTCTACTGTAATTACGGGCGGTGTTTCCAGCAGCTATCCTTATGAGAGGGGTTGTCCCACCTGCGTCACTCCCGCAAGCCAGAGTGCGCCTTACGGCTACGCTGCGCAAAGCTATCAAGCTGTCTATCCTGTGCCATCCATCTGCAAATGCAATGAGTATTACGTACAGAGCTGCCCGGGAAGGCTGGCAACAGTGGCTGGCGTATTTTGCGGGGCATGGCTGCCTCTCTGGTCCAAAGTAAGCCGACCGGGCGCCTACTGGTCTTTTGAGTGGACGGCTTGTAGCAGCGGACCTGGCTACTATTGCCCCCCTGAGGTCAAGAACTTCGGCTACAAGAGCACCGGATGGTACCAGACCTGGTTTAAGGCAAATAATCCCGGCTGGCATATACTAAGCTACCACTGCAATGATTGGTCCAACTACATTTACATCTATGTCTGGCCGGCAGACTAGGTTTTTGGTCCGACCTTTTTTGCATCAAATCTTTTTTGGGCGATCGGTTTAAATACCGTGAGCTTGAACCATCTTCGGATTGATATTACCTCGGAGGATGTTTATTGGCAAGAAGATCACAAAGAAAGGCTGAGAGCAGAAAGGCCAAGCAATGGTATAAGGTTGTAAGTCCGGAGATGTTCGGCAGAGTTCCCTTTGGTGAAACGGTAGCCAACGATCCGGAGAGGGTTGTGGGAAGGATCGTTGAGACCACCTTGGGCGATCTCACCAACAACTTCTCCAAACAGAACACCAAACTCAAGTTTAAAGTAGATCGCGTGGCCGGAGATTCGGCATACACAAAGTTCCTGGGCCATGAGATGACCACGGATTATGTGCGTTCCCTGGTCAAGAGAAGGACATCAAGAATTGATTCCATTGTAGACGTAATCACCACGGATGGCTACCATGTCCGGGTCAAGCCCAGCTGCTTCACTGTAAAGAGGGCGCGGGCCAATCAGGTCAAGAGCATCAGAGAGCTTTCCAAGAGGGTCGTCTTAGAGAGGTCAAAGACTCTGGACTTAAACCAGTTGATCCAGGAAGCTGTGGGTGGCAAGATATCTTTGGATATCTACAAAGAGGCCAAGGCTATCTATCCCCTCAGGCGCGTGGAAGTACGCAAGACTGAAATCAAGTCCGAGCCGGTCATGGCAACAGCAGCGCCTACTCCAGCACCGGAAGCTACTACCGCCCAATCTTAAGTCTCATACGCCACATTTAATGGCGATCTCCAGCGCCCCTCTTGCCGCGAAGCTTGAAGGGCGCGGTTAGAGATTTTTGATAGCATATAGCGGTGCTTTTTTAAAAAGTATTATATCCATGCAGAATCTCTAACTCTGCTATGAAATGGATCTTATTAATTGCATTGTGTCTTTTGCTATTCGGCGCAGGGTGCCTGGAGCAAAAAGATAGCACCACTAATGCTGGCGGCAATGTTGCAGATAAGAGTGCAAAGGAGCCAACTGTGACCATAACTTCACCTAAAGCGGGAGAGATTCTGCAGGGAAACAAAGACATCGTCTTTGATGCCGTGGTAAGTGCGGGACAGGCCCCCATAAGCTATCGCTGGAGTTCAAGCATCGACGGAGAACTCTCTACCAGCCGCAAATTTATGCAAAATCCCTCTCGGCTGAGCAAAGGCGGTCATGTGATCATTTTAAAAGTTACTGATGGGTCTGGCAACACCGCCCAGGGAAGCGTCCTGGTGGAAGTGATGTGAGAATTGAGATGATGAGAGACGCAAAGTATTATAATGCTCTCTTGCGTAGTAAAAACGGCATGACAGACATCCCTGATATCCCCCTGGAACAGGTCCAGCAGCGTGTAGTGGCCATGTGGATGGGCAGCTTCTATGGCAGCAGCGGCTATGTGGCTCGCAAGCTCGGCAAGAAAGGTCTGCGCGAATTTCAGGGTATCGGTGCTCACCAGGTAGCGGCTACATTCAAGCAGTTGGGACTGGAGAAGCCGGAAGATGTGGCCCTGGCCATGGCAACCAACGACAAGAACCTCTTCGGTAGCGTGGTTGAAGTCACGGAGAAGGACAGTGTTGTGGAGATCAAACGTCATCGCTGCGGCTTGATGCAAGGGGCCAAATCCTTTGCTCGGCTGGGTGCCAGCCTGATTGCTAAGGAACACTGCAAGACCTGCGTGGAAAGCCACTGGCAGAGGGTCTTCTCTGATCTGAAGATAAAGCTCGAAGTAGAGCATACTGAAGACGGATGCATCATGAGAATCTCTAATCAATAAATTTTTAAAGAATAGACAGATGCATACCCTTAATGCAGATCCGCCATGTTGTGCATTCTTTGCAAGGCGGATCCTGGACTTACCGGCCTTTTATCAAGACTAATTTGATGCAATTTTGGTACGCAATTGAGCCGCTTTCTTCTTCATTTTCTGCTCAATCCGATCTTTATTGGCTTTCATCTTATCTTTGGTTTCTTTCACCTTTGCGGCTTGGTTGGCGGCAGCCAATTTGCTCTTTTTCGAAGATGCACTCTTCGTTTTAGCGGCCTGCAATTTGGATTTTTTTGTCGCTTCTTTTGGGCTTTGCGCCTTATTTGTATTATCTGAGACGGCCGCACCATCGGTCACACTGTTATCCTGACTTAGAGCCGGTTCGGATTTCTGACTAAGGGGCGCTTGTGTCTTGAACTCAATTATTGATACAGGCTCTCTTGCTGGTTTGTCCTTTGCTGGAATAGTCGAACTGCCTATGGCCGCTAAAGGCAAGGATGTAGGAACTGCACTGGGCGCGACCTCTGAGTAGTTGGATTCTTGAGAATTTGCACTTTCTTCATTGGACAGAATGCCACCTTGTCCTTCGCTGGAAAGATTGCTGCTGTTTGTGATCGTGATATTCGCAGCTTCTATCGGCGGAAGAATCAAGAATGTTGATTCTCTTTCTTGAGAATTGTTCATCGATTGTTCTGTCGGCACTAAGATCGTTACCGTCTCATTTGTCAAGTTGTTCGGGTCGTTAATTTTCTTTGCTGACTTTGCAGAAGACGAGGTGGAAGACGAAGATGATGATGAACTATGATGTCTTGTAATAAGTGAGTTGCCCACCTTTTTATCAACAGAACTCTTTGTGCTGCCGCTCGATGACTCGCTTGCAGCATCGACTCCTTTTGCGGTCTGACTGGATAGCAGCGAAGCATTCATCTTCGATAAGTTGGAAGGACTCTGTTCCTTGGATTGGCGGCTCGTGTTTTCCAAGGACTGGGAAGTATTCGTACTGGTATTTTCGCTCTTCTCCTTATCGTTTGTCGTGGGTATGATGCCGTTTTCCGGACCCTTGAGATCAAGGCTGGTGCTGGCACCCTTATAATCTGGATTCAAGGCGAAAGAGACGAGATCGGATATGAGAAATATGGCTAGACCAGTCATGCAGATCAAAGCCAATATCACAAAAACGTTTATCAGCCTGGGATATTTATTCATCAATATTTCGCGAGCCAGACCATAGTAGGTGATGCTCGACCCCGCAAAGTCCTTCATACATAAACAGATATTTTTTAAAGTTTATAACTTTTACGATCGATAAAAAATTTATTGAGTTATAATCTTATTCAATCTAAGTGACGGCAGTCATTCCAGCGGCCTGCCAGGCAACAATTTCGCCCGGAAGGACAAATGCCTCGCGACCTGCATAGACTCTCAGCACTGAATGGCAAAACGCATTGGTATCAAATCCTGGCTGGATTTGTTGATGAACTATTGCCGTCCCGCACATGTGTGGTAAGCAACCGAAACCTTCAATCTTTCTCGATCATTTTGTCCAAATAATATCATATTCATTATTCCTATATAAAAAATGATGGCGCCGTAATTAAAATATTTGTCAAGTAAATTATATATACTGTTATAGACTTATTATGCTGACTGAAGGTGAGTGATATGAAGAAGTTCATCTGTAAAAACTGCGGCGTCGTAAATGTGGCATCCGAAGCGGATCTTGAAGGAAATAGCGATTGGCTGCAATGTGCGCTTCCTCAGGGGTTCGAATGGATTTTGCCTGCTGGAAAAATTACCCCAATTATCGGCGATGCGATATACATTTCCGGAATGGGGGAACATCTCTCACGCGAGGCATATTTAAATAAACATGGCATTGATCCGGAAATTGCTTATAATCTGATGCGAGGAAATTCTGGCTACCGATCAGCGTCGCGCAATTTTGCCGAACAGTCCCCAACGAAAAGTCCGACAAGCTCAAAGAAAAAGGCTCAAAACTGGCTTGATGAGGACGACTGGACCTCATGATGTTTAAATAGTCTCTGCAACCATAATATTTCTACTTGTTCGACAGTAGATCTATCAATCGCGGACAATCGCTTAGGTGTCATAATGCCCTTGAGATTGGGATGCAAATCTCTTCACAAAGGCGATAGATAGCCCGGTCCTTCTGGGTGGGGGAACCTTCACGGGTCGTGTGTGAAGGTTACTGAAAATCACACGAAATTCGAATGCATAGGGTCCATTTAGCCCTAGTCATTCGTTGAGTTAATTACTAGCGCTTTTTAGTAGCCACGTACATGCCGCTTCACGATCCCTATGCACATTTCTATTCCTGCAGCTGAACCTGTCAAGGATGCTTTACCGGTCAGTATCAGAATCTAGGCTTCATCTGCAAGAAAATCGCTCATGATTAGATAGATTAAAATATGCATGTGAGGCAGTCACAATGCGCTGAGGAATGAGCATGAAGGAGAGGCTTGATGAGATAGGTTCACGTCTTCGTGAGCTGAGGGAGCTAAATCTGGTATCGTCCGAGGAGATGGCAGAGCACCTTAATGTGCCTGTAGGGACATACAACTGCTATGAAGATGGAAAGCTGGACATTCCCGCCAGCATTCTTATCGGCATTGCACGAAAACTCAATGTTGATACAGGTCTGCTTCTCACTGGCGAAGAGTCCAAGATGAGCATCTTCACCATTACTCGAAAGGGGGAAGCGGTGGAAGTGGAGCGCAGAAGGCAATACCACTACCAGAGCCTGGCCAGAAAGTTCGCTCATAAAAAAGCTGAGCCGTTTATAGTTACCATCGATCCTAGGAAAGGTAGCCCGTCATTCTACAGTCATCCGGGCCAGGAGTTTGAATACGTGCTCGAGGGGTCTCTAAAGATCACCATTCATGACAATGATGTAGTGCTAAACGTTGGAGACTCCATATTCTTCGATTCGTCTTATGATCATTACATGCAAGCCCTAAACGACAAGCCGGTGAAGCTTCTGGCTGTGGTCATGTAGGAGAGAAAGAGGAAAGGAAAAATGTCGTCATTATTGCCTAAGTTCGTCTCTCGGGTCGATTATAAGTCATATGAGGATTTTAAAGAAAATCTGAAGATCCTGGTTCCCGAGAACTTCAATTTTGCCTACGATGTGGTTGATGCCTATGCCGCAGAAAATCCTGATAAGCGTGCCTTAGTCTGGTGCAATGATCACGGTGAAGAGTTGATCATCACCTTCAAAGATCTGAAGATCCAAAGCGACAAGGCTGCCAATCTCTTTTCTAAATATGGACTGAAAAAAGGGGATACGGTCATGCTTACCCTCAAGAGCCGCTGGGAGTTCTGGGTCTGCATGGTGGGCTTAAACAAGATCGGGGCAATCTCCATTCCTTCTACGCATATGCTCAAGGCCAAGGACTTCGTTTATCGCATCAAGAAGGGCGATCTGAAGATGATCATTTGCATAGCAGAGAATGGGGTTCCGGGCGAGTTTGATGAGGCCCACAAGGGTCTGGGCAATATTCCTCTGGTCAAAGCCCTGGTAGGAAGCGCTGATTGTGTGCGCGAGGGCTGGATCAATTTCAATAAGGAGCTGGCAGAGGCATCGGCAGATTTTGTACGACCGACTGGAGAGCAGGCGACGAAAAACGAGGATATCCTCCTTGGATACTTTACCTCTGGAACTACTGGATATCCAAAACTGGTCAAACACGATCAGACCTATCCCCTGGGCCATATTCTCACTGCCAAGTACTGGCAGAATGTGGAGGATGATGGTCTTCATTACACCGTAGCGGATACGGGATGGGCCAAATGCGCCTGGGGCAAGATCTACGGTCAATGGCTGGCCGGCTCGGCGGTCTTCGTCTACGATTATGATCGATTTGATGCCGGTAAGATGATGGACGAGATGGGTAAATATGGGGTGACAACCTTCTGTGCTCCCCCGACCATCTTCAGGTTCATGATCAAGAGCGACATGTCCAGATACGACTTCTCCAGGCTAAAATATGCGGTCACGGCAGGAGAGCCGCTCAATCCGTCTGTGTATGAGAGCTTCCTGGAGACTACGGGATTGCGGCTCATGGAAGGATTCGGCCAGACGGAGACGGTTGTCTGCATTGCCAATTATCCCTGGATGAATCCCAAGCCCGGCTCGATGGGAAAGCCTGCTCCGGGATTCGATATTGTACTGGTGGGCAAGAACGACAAATTATGCGAGGTGGGCGAAGAGGGCGAAATTGTGATCAAGACGGACAAGGGAAAGCCCGTCGGCCTTTTCACCGATTATCATTCCGATCCGGATAAGACCAAGAGCACCTGGCATGACGATTACTACCATACTGGAGACACCGCCTGGCAAGATGAGGATGGATTCTTCTGGTTCATAGGCCGAACGGATGACATGATCAAGAGTTCCGGATATCGGGTGGGACCATTTGAAGTGGAAAGTGCCCTAATGTCTCACCCATCTGTGATGGAGGTGGCCATAACCGGTGTGCCTGATACCATTCGGGGACAGGTGGTAAAGGCAACCATAGTTCTGGCCCGCGGTTATTCCAGCTCCGATGAGTTGAAAAAGGAGCTTCAGAACCACGTAAAGAGGGTAACTGCGCCCTACAAGTACCCGCGAATCATCGAGTTCGTAGAGGAGCTGCCCAAGACCATAAGCGGGAAGATCCGGCGGGTGGAGATCAGGGATAAAGACAAGCCCTATCCGATTATCAATACCCTGGAATGCAAGGCATGCGAGCGGTGTATTGAGGCATGTCCCGCAGATGTATTAAAGATGGGTGAAGAGCTGAATTCTCGAGGCTATCACTATGTGCTCTATTCAGGTGACGGCTGCATTGGTTGCGGTGCATGTTATTACACTTGTCCTGAGCCGCTGGCCATTGAGGTTCATGTGCCCCAGAAAGAGAAAAAAGCAGAGGAGAACTGATAATGGCGTCTCAATTAGTGGCTGGAAACAGCGCCGTGATCGTGGGTGCTCTTTATGCAGGTTGTGACTGCTTCTTTGGCTATCCTATCACTCCCGCCAGCGAGATATTGCATGAAGCCTCTCACAATTTTCCCAAATTGGGCCGCAAGTTCGTGCAGGCGGAATCGGAAGAAGCGGCAATCAACATGGTCTACGGGGCGGCTTCTGCTGGACATCGCGTGCTTGCGGCATCTTCCGGTCCCGGCATGAGCCTGAAGCAGGAGGGTATAACATACCTCGCTGGTGCAGAGCTTCCCTGCGTAATTGTCGATATCTGTCGGGCAGGACCGGGTCTAGGCAACATTGGGCCGGAGCAGTCGGACTACAATCAGGCCTGCAAGAGCGGTGGGCATGGCTGCTATCATAACATTGTTCTGGCGCCAGCAAGCGTGCAGGAGATGTGCGACCTAACTGGTAAGGGTTTCGATCTGGCCTTTAAGTATAGAAATCCAGTAGTGATTTTGGCGGACGGAGTGCTAGGGCACATGGTCGAGCCTCTGGAGTTTCCAAAAGAGGCGCTCCGGCCCAGCATTGACACCACCTGGGCTGTGAATGGTCGAGCCGAGACGAGAAGAAATCTGATAACTTCAATTATGCTCAACTTCGACGAGATGGAGAGGCACAACTGCAAGCTGCAGGAGAAGTATGAACGCATAAAAGAGAGCGAAGTGGCATGGGAGGGCTATCGGCTGGAAGATGCCGGTGTCGTGCTGGTCTCCTACGGCATCAGCAGCAGGATCGCCAGATCTGCAATAGATGCTGCACGAAAGGAGGGCATCAAGGCAGGCCTCTTCCGACCCATCACTCTCTTCCCCTTCCCTGAAAAAGCGGTGCGATCTCTCGCCGAGCGCGGCTGCAAGTTCATCTCTGTGGAGATGAGCAACGGACAGATGCGTGAAGACATCCGTCTTGCCAGTGGTTGTATGCCGGTAGAGCTGGTCTGCCGCTACGGAGGAAATTTGATTGGTCTGGATTCAGTCTTAGAAAAGATCAGGGAGGTGGCAAAAAATGGCAGCAAATGAAAAGATTATCGGGGGGCATCCCGGCATATATGAGCAGTTTCCCAGAAAAGGTGGTGCCGCTCCGACGGCCACCCATTACTGTCCCGGTTGTGGTCACGGCATTTTGCATAAGCTCATCGGTGAGGCCATGTTAGACCTCGGCATTCAGGATAGGTGTGTCGTGATCAGTCCGGTGGGATGCGCCGTTTTCGCCTACTACTATCTGGACTGCGGTCACGTGCAGGCCGCACATGGCCGGGCTCCGGCCATAGCTACAGGCATATCGCGCTCTGAGGACAATGCAATAGTCATCTCCTATCAGGGAGACGGTGATCTGGCCTCCATTGGCCTGAACGAGACCATTCAGGCTGCCAACCGAGGCGAGAAGCTGGCCGTATTCTTCGTCAACAACAGCGTCTATGGCATGACTGGTGGGCAGATGGCGCCCACGACCTTGATTGGAGAGGTCACGGCCACCACGCCAGGCGGACGCAATGCCTGCGATCAGGGCTATCCCATTCACATCTGTGAACTGCTGGATACACTAAAAGCGCCGGTATTTATCGAGCGGGCATCGCTTTCGGACATCGAGCATATCAGAAAAGCGCGCCGAGCAGTCAAGAAGGCTCTGGAGATTCAGAGAGACAAAAAAGGATATGCTTTTGTCGAGCTGCTTTCTCCCTGTCCCACTATCCTGAGGATGGATGCGAAGGCCATAGCCAAGTTCGTCAATGAGCAGATGGAAAAGGAGTTTCCGCTAAAGCGATTCCGGGACCGATCTGCTGAGGCAGAGCCCATAACCAGGCCGGAGAGTGACTTCTCCCAAGGTGCACTGGATAAGATTTTTGGCTGCGAGAGCGGGATCTGCGTTTCGTTCCGGGAGGATCCGGAGTTTGTGGTCAAGGGCGTGAAGATTGCCGGCTTTGGAGGACAGGGAGTGCTGAGCATGGGCCTGACCCTAGCCCAGGCGGGCTTTGGCAGCGGGCGCTATGTGTCTTACTATCCCGACTACGGGCCGGAGCAGAGGGGCGGAACCTCGAATTGTACCGTGGTCATTTCCGGGCGGCCAATCGGCTCACCGGTGGTGGACCATCCCGATGTGCTGGTGGCCTTCAACCGTCCGTCTCTGGAAAAGTTTGCGCCCACCGTCAAGAAGGGCGGCGTGATTCTCTACGACTCTTTGGCAGGCCAGTTCCAGGCACAGGAGGGCGTGCAAGCCATATCCGTTCCGGCCACGCGGATCGCCACAGAGCGAGGGACCCCGCAGGCGGCCAATACGGCCATGCTAGGGGCCTTGATGCAGGCCGGCAATCTGGGTCTGCCCAGCGAGGCTTATGGGAACGCCTTCCGTGAGACTTTTGCCAAGAAGCCCAAGCTCATCACCAAGAACCTGGATATTCTGGAGGCAGGAGCGCAGGCTGCAAGGGTGCTGGAGAACGGCGGCTAGGAAGTGAGGAATTGGGTGGCCCACTCGCAGGGCGGGTGGGATTAGCGCCATTTTTCGTAATGCTTTTTTTAATCTTGGTCGAACCGTATTCCCAATGTGAACGGTTATTTATCGATGAACAATGCTCATATGCTTTAATGCTCATTAAACGTACATTGAGCGATGGGCCATGAATATCAATCTGGGCGCGCCATATGATGCCGCCATAAAAAGCATTATTGAGAAGGGATATGCTGGAAGCCAACTGAGGTCATACGCCAGGCCATCCTGGCCTACGAGCGGATGATCGAGGAGGAAGAACTGGTATTTTGGTGCAAAAAGCGGTCGATATTGAGATGGAAAATATCACGGCCAAAAAGAGCAAGACTTATTCTTTCGAGGACATAAAGAAGATCGTCAAGAATAGTCTACGATATCAAAGAACCTGGAGATTTTGGGGGCATGGCGCAGGCGGCAAGGTGCTGGAGAGGTCGGCTAGGAAGTAGACCATATAATACTTTCCTCAGAATTCTACCTGTGTCTATCATAAGCAAGAGATCCCACATCCGGATCTCGCAAATGCCCAGATCTGGTATTCGTACATCTTGCCCGCCTTTTCTTCTACGTATGTTGATTTAGAGACTGGGAGGATTAAGCTGGATAGGATCGCATGATAACAATCAATAAATGCTCGTCCGGTCACAGTTGATTCAGGCAGTTCTTCCGGCAGGTTCACAGAGTTGGCCAATACCAGCAGACCCGTGTCATTAAGCTTGTTTAGGATCTTGCCCAATAGGTTGTACGTAGCAGTCAATTGCAGACGTCCCCCTAAATAATAAATCGACTCACTCCACACGATAACATCGTAGTGTTTCTCTTTTAATAGAGTCTGGCATTCTACTATGTCGGCATTGACCAGAGCGATTCTGTCTGCAAATGGCCTGATGTTATCCTCCGCCCTTTTAAAGGCATTCGAGGAGATCTCCACTGCCGTGATTTTCGCCCTCGGGAATTGCTCTGCAAGAAGAAGAGTTTGGGCGCCTTCCGCGCATCCGATTTCGAGTATCCTTTTTGGATCTGGATTGCGATCCCTAATGATATCCAGTTGCCTAAGGTATTTCCTTCGCTCGTAATGCGATGTCCGGTACTTCCAGGGATCGGTTTTCGCGAACATATCTTCAAAATAATCTTTCGACCAAGGCTCTAATGATTCCATGTTTTCTACTCCTGGAATGAGCAATTTACTGTTCAGATCAGTTTTAGGTCTGGCGAACGGCATTGTCCAATCCGTCTGCGCTCGCTAGTTCGCCCGCATGAGGACCGGGACCTCCGGGCGGCTCACCTCCATCGCTTTTCCGCCCTGTCTATTTTTCCCGGCATCTTTTCTACCAAAGCAAGAAACCCGCATACCTCGCTGCATAAACCACACCCACCACTATCACCAGCAGCCCGAAGAATTTAGTGGTCCAGGCCCCGATGGAGACATATTTCTCTCCAATCCTTCCCCCCACCGCCCGAGAGAAGGTGGCGATGGGAATGATGGGCACGCCATGCCCGATTCCGAAGATAAAGAGCATTGCGCCCCCTGCCAGGGGGGTTACGTTTTGCGAGGCCAGCCAGATCAATACCGGCAAAACCATGGAGAGGGCACAGGGTGCCCAGCCTAAGGCAAAGAAAATACCGAGCGTGAAGGCGCCAATGAAAGAGGAGTGCTTGAATAGAGCAACGCTTGCCTCAACCGACCTTTGCAGCAGGCTTTTCTTAGTTTCACAGTACTCTCCTTCACCTCGATTGGGCCGAATTCGAGATGTTACGGGCTCTAAGATCTCATCCAGGGGCTTGAGGTTGCTGATGCCCAGAAGAATCATGATTATGCCCGCCATGAGGTCGAATACCCTGGAGTCTCTTATGAACAGGCCCACCTGAGAGATGAACAGCCCCAGCACAAAGAAGACAACGCCCATGCCAAGGGTGAAAGCAATGCCTATCATAAAACCCTCTCTCGAGGTGGAGACGCTCTTTCTCAGGTATTCATCCTTCTTCCTGATAGTCATGACATAGGAGAATACGGCGATCATGAGAGCTATGGAGCAGGGGGCAAGCGACGTGAGTATTCCCAGCAAGAACATGCCGAATGCGGATACATCCTGCCGGAAGACCTCCCCCTCCAGGCCCTTCCACGCTCCGCCGTTCACGTCTTGCAGCTTTTGGTAAAGCTTCTCGGCACTTTGTACGCCGTCTTGCACGCCCTCGCCTACCCGGTAGACGTGATAGACTGCGGCGATCTTGCCCTCTTTGTCTATGAGAAGGAGTGTGGGGTTGGAGGAGCCGCCCCGCACATTCCAGTAGTCCAGATACTTGCTGGCGATAGTGTAAGGCTCAATATCTTCCGCCCAGGGCCAGGTGATATTGACCTTCCACCACTTTTCCGCCAGGGACCTTCCATCACGCGAGTAGGAATTCTTCCTCATGTTTATTGTGGCTATCTGGACACCTGGATGCGCGGCCTTGAGTTTTGCCAGCTCCTCTACCTGTCCTTTCAGGGACTCTTCGCATTCCACACACAGCGGAATCTCAATGTTGGTGATATGCAGGATGAGGGGCGAGCCGGCAAAGTCGGAGAGAGAGAAGTTCTTGCCGTCCACTCCAATGGCAGTGAACTGCGGGGCCTTTATGGCATCGGCGGCCAAGGCCTGGCTGAAAAAGAGGGCCTGGCAGGCCAGGGCGAAAAGTAGGATAAAAGCTGCCGAATGCAGCTTTTTTTTGCTAGTTTTGGCGATTATTAGTATCACTCTCAGATCCAGGCGGCACTATTCTGCTTGTAGTAGTAGATGGCGTCCAACACATAAGCGTCGATCCTTTCCTCGCTCATGGCATCAATTTCGCTGTGCCAGGCCACATCCACCTTCCCATCCGGGCCTTTGGCCAGAGTGATGAAGATGGTCGTTGGAACATATTGGGCTCCACCGGTTGGACTATAGACGTCCAGGATATCAATCGCCTCTGGTAAGCTGCTTCCTTCCCCCAGAATATCGTAGTAATCGAGATCATCGCTAAAGCTCTCCGCCGCCGCTTTAATTCTCGGCGTCTGGGTCAGGCAGGGCACGCAGTTGCTGCTATGAATGAGGATGAGCACCGGCTTTTCCTTGAGAGCTTTCTCTATCCAGTCCGGATGTTTTACGGCCGAACCGGAGTTTTCATTCTGATCGGGATATGTCGTCCACCAGTCGTCATCTCCTGAGCCTACGGCATGCGCAGGACTGTAGCTATTCCAATCCTGAGAATGGGCAGTGTCTGCTGTGACGAATCCGGCAATCGAAAAGGCCGCCACTGCCATCAACACCAATAATGGGAAATTCTTGAACTCACTTTGCATGATTTAAACCCCCGAAATATCGTCTGCTCTTCTTATCGACTAAATATTTAGAGCTTGTCTTTAACTAGTCTGATAATTCATTAAGGACCTTGGAATCCGGTTTGATCGAAGAGCGCTAAGACACGGAAAAATTGCGCTAGGCTTCCGGTCTAATTGCATCCACCGCATAGAAACATTAACAGAGGACGAAATGGTATGATAATATTTATTGCTTTTGGGCGAATTGGTCTCGGTTACATGGCGTTGAATAGATCCGAAAGTCAAATATTAAGGCAGGAAACCTAACTTTCGCCCCTTGCGATCTTCTCTCTGAACTCAGGCCGTGTCAGCATTTCTTGCAGCATTTTCTGAAGCATCTCCTCAATTTCCTTCCTGTCCATCGGTTTGGATTCTTGCGTTGTAGGATCGTGGAGGATTGATTGTGAGCCGGATCGAGCTTCCGAGAATATCTTGAGCTGTTTGGTGAATATGGGCTTTTTGCCGTCTGCAATCCTCTGGAGAGCCTTATTAAGCTCCTCCCGCAGGCCGCCGCTGCCATAAAAGTAGTTTCTCAGATATTTCTTGGTTAGATCCGAGTAGCCTAGATAGTTGAGGATATTTGTTTCATCTGTATCTATATAATTTACGGCAGATTCTATGAGGTCGTAGACGCGCGACTCAAATGTCAGATCGTTCCCGTTCTCCTTTTTGTTTTGCTCTCCGGCTTTGCCGCCATAGGGATTTCGCAGTAGGATCAAAATATCCTCTCCAAATCCGTTGCCTAGCTTCCTATAAACATTTATATGATCTTCTGTAATTCCCGTCAAATCCTTTATGGTGATCTTAATCTTTTCGGCGTTGACATAACCTCTGGTGAAGACATAAGCCCTATCGGCCTTTGATGGAGTGCACGGGAACAGCCGACATTCCTCGCTCAAAGCATGCTCTACCATAGACTTTTCGCCGCCGTTAGACTCAGCGCACGAATAATAGCAGGGAACAAGAATTGGCGGCAGAAGGTTAACCTTACCGTTCTCATCTTCAACTCTATCATCCTCATCCGCATCCCAGAACACCCTCTTTATCGCCGGGGCGTCATCTTGAAGCTTTGTACCGGGATAGTTTCGAAGATCGAACATTGGTTTCATAGAGGTGTAAATGGCGTTATCATTGGCCTCGAAGTTACTCCTCCCATATTTTCTTTCCAAGACCGCGTTATCTATTACTATCAGAGCATCCAATCCATCGCCTGCGGGTTTTGTGAGTAAATCGTACATGGCAATAGCTGCTCCTAGGTTTCTCTGACCTTCCTTGGCCTGTCTTGCATCGTCTCCTTTCTCAGTTAATATTCCCAGCGCGAAGAATGGAAAGGCTTTTTCTTCCCGTCTGACATAGCTGGTTATGGGATTGATGAAGCCCGTTCCCGTTCCACCACCAAGTGACGCCAGAAAGAGAATGCTGTCGCAGAGCCTATTTTGCATTTCCGGACTACAAGAGGCATCATTATCTTTATTCATCAGGGCGCCGATCGATCCCAGTGAAGAGCCAAATTTTTGCAGAGCTGCAAATTTAGATTTATTGTCCGGCGTATCTGCGACGGATACGGGGGCCTTCCCTATGTTTGAGCCGGCTCCTGCCTTCGGACGCAAAACCGTGAATGGTCTGATGCCGTTCTTCCACATATACCCTGGAAGCGGATTGTCCTCATTATTGAACTCCTTTCTTGCCATTTCCCTGACTTTATCGATATCAAAGACCTCAAAAATGGCCTTCAAATACTCAGCGCGCCTGTCGTAACCCTGTGCTTTAAGGTCAAGACCATAAATATCCTTTATCCATTTTTTAAAGGAGGAATCAGCAGATATCATTCCGTGGCATATCAGATATCCTGGATACTTTCCTTCCTCAAGGCTTCCAAAATATTTCTGGTCCTGGGTATCCTGAGTTGCCGAGTCAAGCCATATTCCCTTTGCATTTCCAAAAGCCAGGTGCTCTCCAAGGCATATCGGAAGTCGCACGTCCTGAGTTTCTAGGAATTTTTTCAATATATTGCCGCCAGCTCCTCCTATTCCGACTACCATTGGTTTCATTTTGCCACCTCTTTAAGGCTGCTAACTATGGGCATGATCAATAGGATCAAAGATGCTACAAGTGTGACATATCCCAGGGACCAGAAAAAATCGTCGGCCTGTGGATAAATCGTCCCAAGGTATATCGATACCGCTATGGATATCATTAGAAGCGGAAGTGCAAAATAGACCATCAGTGACTTGATGCTTCTTGATATGATGTAATAGCGGTAAACTCTGGGGATGCTAAAGGCAGCCAGGGCCGTAATAACCATAACCGCAAGACCGAAGACGATTAGGCCGAATTCACTGGAGGCTATCTGAATTACCTGGAAGTAGTACCAAGGAGACGTTCCGGGCGTCTGGAAAAAAAGGAAGGCCAGTGCCACAAAGAAGAGCATCCAGGAGGCGATCATAAATGTGTTGAAGTTGGAACCTTGTGGAAGTTCCAGGTATGTCAATAGCTCCTCCTTCTTGAAGCCGCTGTCACTGGTCTCCTTTACCTTTCCATAAATTTTATTTATGTACATACTATGGAATACCAATACCCCGGCCATAATCGCCAGAATCGCTACGAGAGGAAAGATTCCCATGCTCATCTGTAGAACCTCCTTTCAATCAATATTGCGCCAACCATAGCAATGCAAAGCAATGCCAGCCAGTTCAACAGCGCCGGAATTGAGAACAGGTTGTATTGGACAAGTTTTGCATTGATTCTTCCTTCTCCAATGCCCTCTCTGCTGTTGCTGCTATGCTGGTCGACCTCATCATATACGAATCTGTATCTGAATGACTGATTCGCATCCTCCACCAGGAAAGGCCTGACGTTATACCATACAGTCGTTCCCTCGCTGGAAATATCCCAGTCATTGGATGCTACAGGCTTCCATTGATGAGACGGGGTATATGTCTCCAAAGATACACGCACCTTTGCAGTTCCAGCTTCCTGGCTACTCATGGCTATGCTGAAGTTGTAATCCTGCCACCAGTATTGGCTCTTTTCACTGCTTAGTTTGGGATCATCAACATTTAGCGTTACGCTCTTCCTTAAATTCGGTCCATCGAAATAGCTGGTATTAGTAGTATTGATTCCATCGCTGACTGTGTAATAGTAAGTGAAGTTCTTGCTGGAATCGTCCTTCGAGAAGAATCCGTAATCTCCCGCCACGAATACGATATCCTCTCCGGCTTTAGCGCTTTGAGTCGCATTGATCTTCTCAGTGTGGTTCAGATCCTGAATATGAAGTGTCACAGTGACGGGATCGCTCTCATTATCGATGACACGGGCAATATACTTTATAGGCTCTTTGAACCTTGGCTGAGAGTTCAGAGTAATCAGGCTGACATTTTCAAGGGTGGGTGGAGTGTTTATGATATTCAATACCAATTCCGAGAAGAATGGCTTACTATCCACGATTCCTTCTTCCTTAGTGGTCCATTTATTCCGTCCATCGGATGCATTAACCATGAATCTAACTTCTCCAACAGCTTTCAAGTCCCTGAAGTCCACAATCTCCGGCCAGACGACTGTGGTATAGTTGTAGTTTCCCTTATCGTTATGCAAATTGTAATCGGTCTGTCCGATGATCTGGGGATAATTACTGATCTGCTCGTAGGATTTCTCTCCCGGTTTCTTCTCCTGGAGGTATAGCCAGAGAACCCGTCTCATGGAATCCTGGGGATTTGTATCCTTAATGTAGCTCATTATTTTTATGGGCTGGGTTCTCGTAATATTGGTTCTGTTCCCATCAAAATACATATAGACGATAGGCTGGATATTGTCGCCCCCGGAACTTGGCTCTTTGTAAAGCAGATCTCGAAATTGCTCGTACTTCTTGATATTGCTCTTATCATCCTTGGCCTTGTTCACGATCTTGATAAGGTCGTCAATTGTTATCTGCCTGCTGCCGCCGCCACCTCCGCCGCCTGAAGACACTGATGGTGTACTTGCCGGCTGCGGTCCTGCCGGGGCTATTACTGGAATTATGCTTAGCAGCAAAGCTACAATGAATAGCAAGCAAATTGCCTTTTGGCTCATCAGCCTATCACCTCACCAGTATCTGTCTTAAATTCAAACTCATAGTATCTCAGAACAGGCTGATCTTTCCACGAGATGGGCACCTCGCCGCTTCCTGCTCGATATTTCTGAGGTCTGCCGATATTATTCCAGTTTACGGCATCTTCTGAACCCAATAGGTCTACGGTAAGGTTGATGGACCCGTTGATCTTGCCGAAATAGTTGTACTTACCTTTGCTCGTCGAATCCTGGAAATTTAAATCCTTATAGATCGCCACAATCTCGGGTCCCTCAAATATTTGGCTCTCCGTCCCATCGATAAGGAACTTGAACTGTGCGGTTCCCAGGAACTGCGTATCGTAGAATGGCTTGACGGTCCAACTCAAATTGCTTTGGGCCGGATCGTACTGCATTTTTTCGCCTACAAGTTTCCAGGCTCTACCGGGGGCCTTGACGGAAAGCTCTACCCAGGGCTTCTCCTCTATGCTCAGATTATCGAAATGGGCTGTGTAGGTGAAAGCATAAAGACTATCCGCCTCCAGCCAGCCTTGCAGCACTCCTCTTCTCGGGCTAACATTGCCCATTACATCCAGATTCAATTTTGGCTTAATGCTTGAAGCATTTTCTTGCATGATCCGCATATAATCATCTGTAAACCTGTACTTTCCACCGGGTAGACGGGGATTTTCGTAAAGGACGGATATTTCGTACATCTTTCCTGCGTGAGTACTATTAAATTGCACATCTTTTTTGAATATGGTTTTATTTCCATTGATACTCGCCGGCTGAAGAGTCTCGTGGAATTGCATATTTTTCCCTGATACATTAAGCATCAGCGTACCGTTTGTATCCGGGAATATGACAGTCGCGTTGAAGTGCTGTAACGCCTTTCCGTTAGGTACCGGTGGGATAAACACTATTGGATCAAATCTCAGATTGAGTGTGGGCTCCAGTACGATTGGCGTCGCAATTCCATTGGATTTCGATGCAGCTTCTTCTGCTTTGACTCCGCTGATGAACGGTCCAGAATAAACATCTGATTTAAAAATCTCTCCTCCGAAGCGGGCGACAAAGCGATAGCTGGCATTTTTCCCTTCCGCTTCGGCGCATTTGTATCTGAAGGGCTGGGCAGTGAGATTGACAAGGCTCTCGCCTGCCGAAGACGTGCCGGAAGCTCGCTCCACCCACTCCTTGCTGCAGGGATTGTAGACCTCAAGTGCCACCTTCATATCAACGCTGCTGCTTGCAGCCACGGAGTAGGCATAGGTTTCATTCCATTTGCCTTTTGCCGGTGCTACTGTTGCATCGCCAAAGTTGATTGATATCGCTTTAACGGCAATCGATTTCTCGGCCAGAGGCAGCTCTGCTACAATGCTCGGATGCTTGTAGCTGATAGTATAATTGAAACTCTTGCCTATATCTGTCTCTTCGAAGGGCAAGCTCCAGTCATAACGATATTGATTGCCGCCTAAGGCTATTCCCTGGCTCGTCTCCTCGATATTCTTTTCCGCCATCCGGAGGACGGCCTGGCCCTGGCCTGCCCCGTATTCCACCACAGCCGCTATGCTGCTGGAAGATTCACTGCCCTCGGAGACGTAGACCACGGGATCGCTGTCCAGGGAGATGAGAACCGGCCTGGCGCCTTCGAAGGCCGGGCCCTGATAGGGCTTTGAGATGTAATCCATTCCGGAAAAGCTGGCCTTGAAACGGAATTTAGCTCCCTGCTGTTGCATCTCTTTGCATTCATAGCCAAAAGGCGAGAGGGTCCAATTTAACAATGACGATTGTGCCGTAGCTTTCTGTGTCCCCTTATCCGTCCATTCGCTGCTACAAGGATCATAGGTCTGCAGCCTGACTTCAAGAGGCACGATGGTAGTATCTATCTTCAGGGAATATGTGTAGCTTTCGTTCCATAGACCCCTGGTTGGGGATACAAGTCCCTGGGAAAACTGCACGGAAAGAGGTGCTACTTTGATGGTTTTGTTCTCTAAGGCATACCTTCCGCCTTCGAGCGCAGGGTGGACAAAGGACAATGCCAGTGTGTAGTTGTTATTGATATGGCGGTCGTCGAATGTAACCTGCCACTTGTACTGATACCTGTTACCACCCACTGGCATTCCCTTTTCCGTCACGTTCAGGTCCTGATCCGGGCCTGACAAATGGAGATTCATATCTCCCAGACCCTTGGAGAAGGTAATTGTGGCAATTATATCCTGGGTGGTGCTCTCGCCTTCCCTAACATAGATGGTTGAGGGATATTGCAGGTCCAGTTTGGGTATTTCTTCCACGACTTTGAAGGTGATATTGGACTTCTCAGCCTGATAGTTCCAGTTTTCGTTCTTGTACACCAATTTGGCCTGGAAGGGCGCAGCTTTGCTGAGTTGCACATCGCTGCGGTTGAAGAGTGGCGGGATGTTTTCATTAGTCCACTCATATACCAGAATACTGCCCTGTATCTTTGGCTCAGATGAGTCATAAGTCATCACACCTTTTTTGGGGTGGCTGATTATCAGGCTGGCCATGCTGCCATCCGGGGTGCCTCCTATTATCCTGGCGCCGGCATCCTTGACATAAGCCTGAATAGTGAAGTTGGTATAATCCAGCAGCTTGGAAATGGCAACTTTTTCCAGAGAGGGATTATAGGGCTGAAGGGAAATATTGTAGGGTCCATAGGTCAAGGGGTCGACCTTGAGATTGTTGTATACCAGCTTGAAACTGAAATTCCCTCCCGTCCTGTAACTGGATAGATCCTCAGCTACAGTACAGGAGTATGTGCTCTTTCCCGAAGACTGGCAAGAGACGTCGGCTGTAGTCCAGCTCCTGGCATCGGCCGTGCCAAGCGGGCCTGTGATCTCCAGATGGCATGTGGGCTTGGGGCTCAGTCCTTCCATGTCCTTGAATCCCGCAGAGACTGCAATTCCCTGGAAGAAATAGGGCTTCTTCTCAAAGCTGGGGGCGCCGGTTAATGTGGGTGGCTGGACGACTGGACCTTTTATTCTGGCGGTTCCTGCAACCTTCTGGCCGCCCGCATAAAAGATGAACTCAAATGTGGCATTGCTGGTACTGGCTATGGCGAATCTATCCTTGAAGCTGTAGGGCCCGAAGGAAAATGAAGTTTGGCTCATGCCAGTTTGGCTGGGAGATGACTCTGAGTAAACCAATTGGCCCTGGTCGTAGATATTCAGTTTCATGCTGAATTTTGTTACGGCAATTAATCCTACCTGTCTTGCCGCCTCTTCGCTCATCCAAACCTGAGCAGTGTAGGTGAAATCCTCATAGCCATATTCTGGAGTGACCGCAGCGTTTCTGATTTCATAGCCGCTCTGGGCCGCACAGGGTGCAATAAGGGATTGAGCAGAAATTATGCCAACAATTAATAGCAATAGTGTGTGATTAGATCTTTCTATTTCTACTTTATTTGATACATTTGGTGATTTAATGCATATTTCTGCCTTTGATCTCTTCAACTGTTTAACCCCCATGAAATCCAGAATAAATACTATCGCATACATACCTACTTATAAAGCCTTTTTGGCTCTAGGCTCTAGGGATCGTTGTTCTAAACGCCTTCCATAATTCAATCATTCCATTATCTTTGATCGTCGGCTGTTCTTCCAGGATTATATCTACTATTTATTAATTGTTTACTTATTGTGGGAATTGCCCAGTTCATTGATCAAAAAAGAAAAAATAGATTGAGTGAAATTTGTCGGTTTATCAGCTTTCCAGCACCCGGCTAGCTGCTTCGACTCCCGCGCCGCATGATGCGATCTTCCCTTCCTTAATAAGGATCAGCTCCAAAGTCTGGATGGTTCGTAGTATGTCGCCCGTTGAGCACATGCCCATGGTGCCGATACGGAAGATCTTACCCTTGATGAGGTCCTGCCCGCCGGATACGATTACGCCCTGTTTTTTCATGCCGCCACGCAGCTTGTCGTCCGTTACCCCCGCCGGCATCTTCATGGCGGTGACGGTATTGGAGTAGTGGGTGTGCTCATTGACTTGGGGGAAAAGCTCGATGCCCAGTGCCTCAGCCGCGGAACGAACCGAATGCGCCTGCTTTGCAGTTCTGGCCCGGCGAACGGCAAAGCCCTCCTCGGCTGCCATGTGCAGTGACTCTTGCATGGCGAAGAACAGCGACACTGCCGGGGTAAAGGGCGTCTGAGGCTGGCTTTTTCGCACGCTCTTCAGATGGGCCTTCAGGTCTGAGTAATAGCTGGCGCTCTTGGGCAAGAAACGCTCCTCAGCCTTTGGTGAGGTGGAAACCACGGCCAAGCCCGGAGGCACGGCCAGAGCTTTTTGTGAACCGGTGATGGCAATATCTATACCCCACTCGTCGGTGAAGAAATCGTTGCCGCCTATTGAGGATATGCCGTCTACGATGAAAACTGCATCATGCTTCCTGGCTAGCTTGCCGACCTCTTTGGCAGGATTGGTGAGGCCCACAGAGGTCTCATTATGGACCATGGCCACGGCTTTGGCACCTTCCTCCAGCGCAGCCTCTACCCTGTCAAGGTCGAAGGGAGTGCCCCATTCGAACTTTACGGGAATGGCTTTGCCGTATCTTTCGCCAATCTCGGTGAACCGCTCGCCGAACTTGCCGTTGGATATGGTTACGATCTTATCATCATGGCCGATGAGGCCGGCAACGGCAGCATCCATGCCCACCGTGCCGCTGCCGGTCATTACTACGATCTCGTTCTTGGTCTCGAAGAACTGCTTGAGAAGTTTGCAGCAGTCGCTGTAAATCGTGCTAAAATCACCGCTTCGGTGGCTGATCATAGGCTTGGAGAGGGCGCGCAGAACGCGAGGCGCGACCTTGACAGGCCCTGGAATCATGAGCAAAGTATCCTCTATATCCATGAGATCCCTTCTTCTTTGCGCCTCTTAGTTCCAGGCAGCCTATATAAAACTAGCTTTTATACGCTGCGCCGTCGCCCAGCTATGCCTGGCGCATGGCGGAAGCTGCCGGTTTTCCTTCACCCATTCCGTCAGGAAATCTATGGTATCCTTATCGTGGGGATAACCGCTGCCAATCTTGCAGTTCATGGCCCCTTCTAGCTCTCGCATTGATGCATCTCGCCGCACTTTGGCCAGGATGGAAGCAGCTGAGACGACATGGTGGCGCTGGTCGGCTTTATGCTCTGCCACAAGGTCCATCGTGGTCTTGCTCGCGGCCTTGACTCGATCTGCAAAACGCTCTGCATTTACATCGGCGGCATCGAGAATGGCCCGGTCGGCGTGCAGCTTTGCCACAACGGTAGAGAAGCTCCTCACCATGATCTCGTTCATGGTCATAACAAGTCGAAGCTCATCGATGACCTGGGCCTTAACCTCAAGGATATACTGGTCGGTGGCAATCCCGTTAATCTTTTTGGCCAGCATCTCTCTTTTCGCCGGCGTGAGAAGCTTGGAGTCTTTGACCCCAAAGCCTGCCAGATCAAAGAGCCTATTCTCATCGATCACCAGACCGGCCACGAACATGGATCCAATGACCGGGCCTTTTCCAGCTTCGTCCGCGCCCAGGAGCAACACAAGGATTGTGCTAGTATTTCCAGATACATTAAGTAAACGACCATATGCGACCTGCCCCAAGAATACACCCAAAAGCCCGGATGGCAGAGAGGTCAGTTCCAGCCAACGGCGCAGCGAGAAGATTTGCGCGCTCGGCAAGATCATAGCTGAGATTAATGAATTTGGGCATGGGATGAACTTATTTTGATGGGGAAAATGCATGGTGCTTTGTTCTTGCCTTACCGCGACATTGCCTTTTTGTACGCAAGCTTTATAAGCTAGAGTAAAGTCATTGATTATATCCCAAGTGCAGCGGGGTAGGGTAGTCAGGATATCCCGACGGGCTCATAACCCGTAGATCAGTAGTTCAAATCTACTCCCCGCTATAATTCTACCATAAACTGTTGATGAATGCCTTCTTTATGTTATATAATCTTACACAACTCAGATTTTTCTACCTCAGATAGATTTATCACTCTTAAAGAAACACCACTGCGGTGTGATCCATAGAAGGAGGAATACCGATTGACTTTCAAGAATAGACTTATAACGATTTTTTTATTATACTACTGAGTCTAATCTCTGTAGCATGTGGTGACCTAAGGATTGGTGTCTCTGCGGGAGATGCTGGCGGAAGGTCGAGCTATACCGAATCTCTTGGAGCAAAAATCAATGATCAGATACATGAAAGCACTGTACTATCTGGATCAGGTCTTGATCAATCATTCTCGGGCAGTGGTAATAGAGCACAGACATTCTCGGTTACAGACAACGCCGGAGATCATGCCGAAGTGGGCTTTGATATAATAAATTCAAATAGTTATTCAGGAAGCTACACGCTATCGCCAAAAACCGCCAAATATGCCCAGGCTACAGAAAAATTGGATGTTAACGCCGCAGATTCAATCAAGGCGTTTGCAAAAGCATATAGTCGGGATGGGAGAGCTGCGGAGGCTATCACAATGATAACAGAAGGCTCTCTAATCGGGTATACTAATTCGGCCTACGCAACTTCATTGAAAGCGACTGTAACTCAGAAAGCAAAGTCTGCATCGGGAACAGGAAGCATGTGGTTTGGGGAACAAGCCGGCATTTTTGAAGGAGGAAATCTTGTTGTTTACGCAGGTGTGCAATCCGTTAGTCCACCGGACACACTTCCTGGCAACGATCAGCTGACAGCCTATTCCGGATCTGCATCAGCATTGAAGGATAGTGCAAAAAGAGATTTAACTATTGGTTCTTTGTCAAGTTCCTATATCTCTTCTGGTCCAGTCGCCTGGAATAAGGATGCAAATGGTAATGTACTTACCAATTCCGGCGCAGTTATTTCGATAACAAATGGCCAGATTTCCGGCTATACAGAAAAAGCAACTGCAACAAGAAATTCCGCAGAGGCTATTCAAAAGGTAACTTCGGCGTCTGGGAGTCTAATTCAGACAAACTCTAAGGCACAAAATCGTGAAGTTGATACCGCAATTTCAGATATTCAAATATCGAACGGTCAACTATCAAAGTACACAATTACTGCAATCGCAAAGCCAACCTATGTTGGTTCAGTCGTGATGGCCGGGTCTGTTCTGGGCGAAAATATCAATACCATCGGGGAGGCGTAGGTAGTGTGCCGAATTTTCTGTAAATTGGTCGGCCCTGTTATCCCACGAGTTA
>CAZWHG010000004.1:0-75031 GCA_964633785.1 uncultured Methanotrichaceae archaeon | reverse complement strand
AAGAGTTACTATATAGGTTTACCCCGCTACCCACAGAGAATAGCGAGGAGCCAAAGTATATCTCTCACAACGATAAAGAACAATTTAATAAGTGAGTGAAAGTTTGGCTAAGAATCGATATCTGCATCTGCATGGTGGTGGCTTTTGAGGGCGTGGTGAGCCGGGGCAAGAGGCCGGAGGTAGGCGAGACGGTGCGCTTTCTGCCCGAGCATTGCATGATGCAAAAGGTGCACTCGGGAGTGGTGGTGCATTCCGAAGGGAACAGGGTGCGGATCGAGGGGATTGATTTGAAGGTGTGGTAAAAAAGAAAATGAACTCTTTAGCTACGTGAGGAATGCAAAGACCTTGATCGAAGCGTCGAAAATTGCTATTACGTCCGCTATTCGACCCAACCATTCAAATCCTACTGATGGCTTCAGGCTTTCCATCTCTTTCAAGATAGCTTGGCTATCTTCATTAGTTGCTTTCGTCTTCAGGATTTCTTCAAGTTCCAGGAATTTAGTCCCAACAAGCTTACCGAGTTTTATTTGATCCTCATTTGGATGAGCTGGGTTCTTTGAAACGCTTTTGCGATCAGAAAAGGAAATCTTTTCCATCTCAGCGATCTCATCCAACTTAGTCTTTACCGCACATAGATTTGCGAATATATTTCCAGATCCAATTCTTGTCTTTGAGAGATCAAGTATTATCGTATTCAGTTTCCTATCCATCTGATCCAGCTTGTCCATCGTGGCTGATTCATAAGCTTCTAGACAGATATTTGGCTGGAGATACGTCAGAGCCAACTCGATCTTGGAGAGTCTGCCGGAAAGCTCCTGCTCCGCTTCAATCTCATCTACGATCTCGCAGGCATGCCCCCTTTTGTCCCTGGGCAAAAGTCCGCAAACTCTCTGAGAATCGAGGCGATCCTGGTGCTGCTCCTGAATACGTTTAATGGATCTTCTGAAGATAGACTCTTGGCCTCTCGATTTATCTCAGCACCAGGAGCTTCATATTTTGTGCCCGATCCGCGGGTCACCTGGCAGATCTCCCTGGCAGTCTTCTGAATACCGGCGATCGTGGCTTCGATCCTCTCTTCAATAATTGGATTGCATTTTCTTAGAAGCCTGACTGCGCCTGGTGCTTCATCCTCGGCTGCGGCCATATGTTCGTCTGCCCGATCGCAATACCATTGATAGGCTCTGAGATCGCTTTGAATATTCTCTTTGGATTTTTCCTTGAGCTTTTGGGTCTCTTCCAGAGCCTTTGCCAAATTTTCTACAACGCCAAATAGTTCCCTCCCATTTTCATCGCTGCCGACAGCTTCTTTAGCTTCAGCAAGGTACTTTTGTACCTCTGCTTCTGACGCACCCTGGAAGGTTAGCGCTAGATATGAACGATAAAAGGGAAGGCAAAAACGGGCAGGATTGGTTTTCGTCAGGCAGAAAGGCAAAGGCTGAGCCAAGGGCATCTGCTGCCTTTTTTCGATCCTCAATCCTGTTGCTTGAAGCCATTGCATGAATCTCAGCCTGGCTAAACAATTGGGCTCACCGACAAGAGATCATTCACCAATGATTAAAACTTACCTGGCCAATGCACTTCTCAGAAAAGCTTTTCCCTTTTGAACGCCGAGAATCAGTCAAATAGTCGCTAAAGAGCCCAGGAGAATCAATGTAATGCATGAGAAAATTGATCGAGCCGTCCGGAAGATTAAATCGCTCGGCGGCGACAAAGTAAGATTTATCACTCTCTACGGCTCAGCTTCTGCTGGCAGGATGAAAGAGGATTCGGACATAGATATCTGCGTATACTACGATGATGCGAATGCCTCAGAGTTCCGCCTCAAAGTCCTATCAGATCTCTTTGACGATGTCTATGATATCAAGATCTTCCAGCAGCTTCCACTTCCTTTGCGCATGCAGGTCTTGAAGGGCAGGGTCCTGTACGCAGATGACACGCCTTTCATGTACGACAAAGCCTATGAGACTATCAAAGAGTTTGAATCCTTCAAGCGCAGATACTACGATTACCTGGGAATAGAATCACTCGCATAAAACATGAGGCATGCAATGGCGAAAAAAAGAAACCTCAGAGCAGAGCTGATAAGATCAAAATTAGCTGACATCGAGGAGAGCGTAAGCCTTGTAGAGAAGATAGCCTGGCCAATATTGGCATTCTGACGCAAAATATGGCAGAGAAGACCAGAAGGATGAAGGGATTTAGAAATATATCGTCCACAGATACGGCAAGATCGACGACCTGTTAGCTCACAAGATTTTAGCAGAGAATATGGAAGACTTCTACGAATTTATCGGATCAATCGAGCGATTCCTGGAAAAATCCAAAGAGCAATCGGACTGTTGAGACTTGTTAGGGTGATGAAGTGGATGTGGAACTTGAGGACTGAAAAGTAATAATCAAACCGCGCATTGCAATAGCCGAGTTCAAGCGAGAATTGAAAGGCTGCGTGGAGACCTCGAAGATACCAGCTCCGCCGCTTCCGGGCCCGCCTGCCCCGCGCCCATGCGCGTGTGTCCGCCCGGCGCCCGTGAGTCCTTTCCAAAGAGTGTGCTGAAGTGGAAGTTGGACCCGAGAACGGAAAAGTGATAATCTTACAGCAAGCTATTATAATTGTTGAATTGGGCAGGTACAGAAAGAAGGCCCCTAAAAGCTTGACTTGATAGTAATCGAATCTTTTTCGAATTGACAAGGTGCAAATAAGCAATCTCATCAGCGTTCAGGGACGAACTGCGCGCGAACTTGCCTTAGCGCCTCCGCCAGGGCGAGCCCCCATGCCGGGAGGGCCTGCATCCCTTCAATCCCGAGGCGAGCCTCAATGGGGGCGAGATCTTCCGCCGGCCCATGGGTCTGCCCCATAACTCATTTTGCAGATGCGGTCAAGATGAATGAGATGCGGCCTCAATTAACTGCATAACTATATTGATAGGAACTACTGTATCTCCCCGGTTGTTGCTGCCTGCAATCCAGGAGCTGATAGATGTGCAAACCAGTAAAATCTGCCTTTTGTCCTTAAGCATTTTAGAGAGAATGCTGACAATTTCCTCTTTATTTTGTATCCGAATCGAGTATGCATTTTCAATTACGCTTAGCTGCATATCCGCCCGCTGCGCTAATTCATCCATTAATAATATATCTGCCCGGTCGGCCTTAAATCTATTGCAGGATGCATGCCATCAAGATATATGCAATCGAGATGCTGCGCAAGGCCGGCAAAACCATTGCTTTCAGTCCTCTCTGTCCCCATATTGCCAGCGTCTTCATAATTCGCAGCTTCTCTTCAAGCTATCCAGATCCTTGACAACATAAAATGTGTCCGCATTGATATCTGAGACAAACAGGAGAGAATTAAAAATAGAAGTATTATTACGGCTCTTATTCTTGCCGGTTGTCCTGCCGGCGCATTTTGCCGGCATAGATGAGATCCTCGTCTTTGCCGCCTCGGCTCTGGCTATCATTCCACTGGCAAAGATTCTGGGCGAAGCCACATAGGTCGTTGCCGAGAAGACCGGACCGCTCGTAGGCGGGCTTCTCAATGCCACCTTCGGCAATGCCGCCGAGCTGATCATCACTCTGGCAGCCATTCGTGCCGGGCAGAGGCAACTGGTATTAGCCTCCATCACCGGCTCCATTTTGGGCAACCTTCTACTTGTCCTGGGTTTTTCCATATTTTTAGGCGGTCTCAAGAAGAGGTTGGCCGGAATTCGCAAGATTCTGGAGAGCGTAGTCAGACCGCAATTTATGTGCCCGGCCCGTTCTCAGACACTCGGATCCTGGCGTTCCTGCAAAAATTCGTGGATGAGGTGCAGGAATCGGCATTAAACCTGATCAGGTCAGTTCAATTTTGGCCTTTCCTTCATGTCATTTTTACCATTTCCAGCAGGCAATATTGATAGGGCAAGCCCTCCGGTTTTTCGTAGAACTTGTCTTGCAGCCGCAGATAAATGTCTTCGATCAGCTCTTTGTTATCTGCGCGCAGTCCGACCCGCAACGACGATTCACTCCAGGCCCTGACCACATGGGCTAAGGTAGCGGCAAGCGTAGATCGCTCCTGTGGGTCGTCCAGCCTGTCCTGCGCCTTGGTAAAATAGGCGCACGGGACGGTCAGGGATTCAACGGCATTGACAGCAAAACACCGCTTGAGATCATCTTCATCCAGTACACGAACCATTTCATAGGGCGAGGCAAAGTAATCCGGTATAAAAATGGCGTCTAGCTCTGCATCGGAAATCTTTTTCTCCTCATATAACTCTTGGCAAATGTCCCGTAGGTTATTATATCCAGACGACGCCGGCCACCGGTCGTCTCCCAGATTAGCAAGGTTGGCAAAAAACAAAGCTCCCCCCTTAACCAGCGATGCCCTGCATTCCTGAAGAAACGTCCGCCAATCTGCTTGCCATTTTTCTGAGAATTTTCTGCGTTCAAAATCAAGCAACTGGTTGGGCTGTATGCAGAGAGGATGGCAAAAAAAATCAGCTTCAACTGTTTTGGCATTCATCCAGTGCAGCGACGTGGAGGAAAAACCGATCTGAAGTTTGCCTGCTATCTCCGGAAATGGCTCATAAAAAGACCGCTGGATGTATTGGGCCTCAACGCGCTCTAATTCCGCCAAAGCCGAAGTCGCCCAGAACGCCATGAAATTCGCCGGGTCCGCCAGATCAATATAGACCAGTTTGATGGAAAGCGATGGATTCACCACGTGAATCCGGCGAATGACCGCTTCAAACAGCTCGCTCGAATTCACGCCGTCTGCGGCGCCGTAATCAGCAATCACAAACACCTCGTCGGCTTTCATGGCAGCGATCTGCGGCGAAATTTGCCTGATGTAGGAGGCCATCCTGGGCAGTACTTCTGCATTCACCGCTCGGGCCGTATCCGAAATCCGGCTATAGTCCGCGGTCATTGTTGGCGAATAATGTTGTGATGCGTTCTTCATGGGCATTACCTCATGACTGTAAACTATCCGGCCTTGAAATGTGGGTTACATTTACGAATTATGCGCAGCCTTCTATACCTTTTATTTACTAATGCGCTAATAATTGTTTCCGATGGACCTGGCTGAGGACCTAAAGCCGCTTCCGAGCCCATGTGGAAGCCTTATTATCTGAGAAATTGAGATGGTAAAAGCATGTTCAAGAAGAGGCATGTGCTCACCATGCGAGAGTTCTCCAGAGAGGAGATTGACTCCGTCCTCGATCTGGCCGCTTCCCTGGAGCCTTATGCGCGAGGCCGGAAGAGCGATATAATGGCAGGCAAAATCCTGGCTCAGCTTTTCTTTGAGCCCTCCACGCGCACGCGCATGTCATTCGAGACAGCCATGAAACGACTGGGAGGCAGCGTCATCAACCTGGGGCCCGCGGAGGGGTCCTCCATCTCCAAAGGTGAGTCGCTGGCGGACACAGTGCGGGTCATTGGCGGCTATGCAGATGCCCTCGTCATCCGTCATCCCAAAGAAGGCTCGGCCCGCCTTGCTTCCCAGTTCTCACCTGTACCCGTTCTCAACGCCGGCGATGGAGCCGGACATCATCCTACTCAGACACTTCTCGACCTTTACACCATCAAGAAAGAGAGCCATCTGGAGAATCTGAGCATTGCTCTTGTAGGCGATCTGAAATATGGCCGCACCGTTCACTCTCTGGCCTATGCTCTATCGCTCTTCGGAGCCGATATTACTCTGGTGTCTCCCGCCAGCCTGAGAATGCCTGATCCCATAAAGGCGGATCTCTCCAGCAAGGGGACCTGTGTTCGCGAGACCTATGACCTGGGAGAGGTGATCAATAACGTGGATGTGCTTTACATGACCCGCATTCAGCGCGAGAGGTTCCCAGACCCGGTCGAGTATAGTAAAGTGGCCAGCTGCTACAGGATCACTCCCGAGTTCCTGGCCGAAGCAAGAGAGGGCCTCATTGTCATGCATCCTTTGCCGCGGGTGGACGAGATTGCTCCCTCCGTAGATGATACTCCTCACGCCCGCTACTTCCAGCAGTCATTTTATGGCGTTCCCGTTCGCATGGCTCTTCTCAAAATGCTAATCATTGGAGGTGCTTAGAAATGTCCGAGATCAAAGACGAGCCAAAGGGACTACGTGTAAAGCCGATCAACAACGGAACAGTGATTGACCACATTGCCGGAGGCCAGGCATTAAATGTTCTCAAGATCTTGGGGATATCCGGCACAACGGACGCCACAGTCTCTGTGGTCATGAACGTGGAAAGCAGGAAACTTGGCAAAAAAGACATCGTCAAGGTAGAGGACCGCGAACTGTTCGAGGAAGAAGTGAACAGGATCGCCTTAATTGCCCCGGCCGCATCTATCAATATCATACGAGACGGCAAAGTCATTGAAAAGCGAACTGTCGATCTGCCCGATGAGATCGTGGGCGTGGTGCGCTGCCAGAATCCCAATTGCATCTCCAACACCCTCGAGCCCATAAAATCCAGGATGCTTGTCAAGACCAAAAACCCCGTCTTACTGCGCTGCCTCTATTGCGAGAAGCCCCTTACCGACAGAATCGCAGAATACTTAATCTAAAGGAATGCGAAAGTATAAATCAGGTTTAGGGCATGTCTTGCCCCGGATTAGATGAAGTTCACTTAGGTTTAGGATGGAGTTAAAGATGACTGTGAAGAATGGCGATTTCATCAGAATTGATTACACGGAGAGCGTTGATGGGCAGGTAATTGCTGCCACAGATAAGGACGTTGCGACGGAAAAAGGAATATTTAGTGAAGAGACACAGTACGGGCCACACCTCATAGTAATTGGCGCAGGGCAGCTCGTCAAGGGCTTCGAAGAAGATCTGATCGGAAAAGAGATCGGCTACTCCGGCAAGGTGGAGATAGCACCCGAGGGCGCCTTCGGACTGCGCGATTCCAAGAAAGTTGAGATCGTCCCAATAAACAGGTTTAAGGAGCAGAAGCCAGCCCCCGGCATGCGCGTGGGCATTGAGAATAGGGTTGGAACCGTCACCAGAATATTCGGGCGAAAGGTGAGCGTTGACTTCAACCATCCTCTGGCCGACAAGACCATCGTCTACGAATACAAGATCAATGAGTTCATCGAGGATCTGCAAGAGAAGCTCAAGGCCCTCATCAAAACCTTTGCCCGCATGGAGCTCGAAGCGGAAATAAAGGATGATGTGGCTATAATTACCGTTCCGTGGGAGCTATCCTATTACAAAGAGTGGCTCATGATCAGGCGCGGCCTGGCGGATATGATTATCCAACACCTGGGTCTGAAAGAGGTAGACTATGTCGAGAAGCACACAGGCGAGCGTGTTACATCACAACTCATCTCGCCACCGGCAAAGGAGCCTGCCGCAGAAGCAACTGGATCCGAAGAACTGAAGTCTGAGGATGCAACAGCGGTTTAATAGGACCGCTAATCTTCTCTTTTTTTGATAAATATATAATCAGAAACCATGATATCAAAACGTTGAAGAAAAGGTTAAGATGAGGCTTCTAGCCCGGTTAAGAGTCTCGAAGACCTTTTCTGAAATTAATGACCTTTTCATTCAATGGGCCTGCCAGCGATCGATCATCCACATCTCTCCTCAGCTCTCGGTTCCTGATACTTCTTCGCCCAGGTTCCCAATATAGGGTGTAAAAGCGATTCGCCCAAATTAGACAAGCTTTCCCCCCTTTCCCAACACCCCTCAGGCCGCAAGCCCACATAGGCCAAGCGCGCTCATGCGGGAGCCCGTACGAGCGAGCGCACGCACTTTGCCCGGCTGCTCTGCCCGTAGCCTCAAGGCTTCTGTTTGGCAATAGCGCCCGCCTGACAAACGACTGCGGCACAGTTGACAGATTGCCGGGCGCTAATACCCACAGCTCGCAAGATTCGTCAAGCCCGGAGAACGGATCTAAAAATGGATAAGAAGAAATGTCGGACGGCTCTATCACAGGGTAAACCTGTAGGCTGCGCCGCTCACGAATGTGCCGGTCTCATCATAGCTCTGTCCATTCTTGCTTATCACTATGGTATGCCACATGTTGCCCGGCACCCGGAAATTGTATACTCCGTCGAGGATATCGGACATTTTCCCCTCAGTTCCTATATACTTTCCATCCAGGTAGACATCATATCCCATAAGCCAACTTGACCGCAGGGTCACAGTCGATGTGCCTGAGTAGGACGGCGTTGTCATGGATGTTGACCCGGTATAAGGTCCCTGATCTGTCCAGCGGTCCGAGCTTGCGGTGTAGACATAGATGTAAATGTAGTTGCTCCAGCCGCGAGAGTTGTACTGCAGAATGTGCCAGCCGGGGGTATCTGCATTGAACCATTTCTTCTGCCATCCCCCGGAAGCAATCCCCAGATAATTAACACTGAGCTGGCCGTTCGGATACCACTCATAAAACCATACTGGACCTGAGCTAAAGGTCTGCAGCCACATGGGCAGCCAGCTGTTGAGTCGACAGCCTGCAATTGTCTGAGAAACATATGATACATAAAGCTTGTTTGTTGCAGTAACGCCTTGCGCCAGCACCATCATAGACTGAGAGGGTTTCCCACAGAGTACTGAGCTTTTTGGACATCGTCTGTGTACTGCCCACCTGCGAACTGCATTGAAGAAGCCGCATTGTCTGCATTAGCCAAGTCGGCCGCATTAGCTGCACCCGATGGAATCAAGGCCCTGCCGGTCTCCGTAGCGGGCGGAGACTGTGTATAAGAGGAATCCACTGCTGGTGTAGAGAGGCCAAGCTCTTGCGGGCTGTCCGGCGCCACAGGAACAGGTGCTCCAGAAGGTACGATCGATGAGTATTGATCTGATGGGTAAGCTTCATTCACGTATTGACTATCCGTGTAGATCTGACCAAAGTTTTGCTGGCCCTGTGCAGATATCGCCATAAAGAGCAAGGAAAGGCTCAATACGGCCAAAAAAGCAGTCTTAATCATATTTTCTCGCCTCGATATCAATTCTCAATTACACTCCCCACTTACGGCACGGTGAAAGGCCGTGATATTCAATACATATCTTGTTGATGATGTAAAGAACTTTTGTTTATATGACACTCATAAAAACAGTCGTGGGCGCACCGCCCAGGCAAAAACTGGCGGGAAAAGCGCGCCCGCCAGATCACTCGAATTGATTCAATGGCGAATTTTTTTACAGCTCAACCATCTTGGCGCTGGTTACACCGGGGACAGCACATAGCTTCTTCATGATCTCATCGGTTGCCAGATGATCCACGCTCAGCACCATGAGCTGCGGCAAGCCTGCTGCGATGCGGCCCACATGCATTCCGCCGATATTGATCTTCCCCTCTCCCAGGACCACGCAGCACGGGCCGATGATGTTGGGCCGGTCCTCGATGATAGCTATCACCATGTCACCCTCAGAGGGAATGTAGGTATGGTAATCATTGAGCTGAACGATGCGCTTCTCCTTGTTTCCGGAAACTGTGCCCTGCACAACGGTCGCACAGCCGCTCTTCGTCAGCTTCATGGTGATGGAATTACTGTATCCGTTAGCAGACTCAGTCTTGCTCTCCAGCAGCTTGACTCCAATCTCTTTGAGCGTCCTCTGGGCATTGACAAAGTTGACGGAACCGTCTCCCATGAGGCAGCCGAGCAATCCTATGATGGCAGATATGGTCACCGGCCTGATGTCCTTCTCGGCCAATGTTCCACTATAAATCAGCTCCAGAGTCTCAAAGCCCGTTCCCACAAGCTGCCCCAGCAAAGCGCCCATCTTCTCGGCTAATTTCATAAACGGCTCCATGACAGCCAGAGTCTCGGGGGAGATGGCCGGCATGTTGATGGCATTGGTGGGAAGACCCCCTCTGGCAATGGCCAGAATCTGATCAGCTACAGCCAGAGCCACATTGACCTGCGCCTCGGCAGTCGAAGCTCCCAGATGGGGCGTGACGATGATCTTCTCCTGATCCAGCATGGGATTTCCGGTAGGTGGCTCCTTGGTGAAGACATCTATGGCAGCCCCTGCCACCTTTCCATCCGCAACGGCTTTGGCCAGAGCGGCTTCATTGATGATCCCGCCCCGAGCGCAGTTGACAATGCGCACGCCGGGCTTCATGATATTAAACTCGTCTTCGTCAATGAGGTTTCTTGTCTCGTTGGTGAGGGGCGTATGAACTGTTATGAAGTCGCCGCCGCGAAGGACCGTATCCAAATCACCCATGGTTATGCCCATCTCACGGGCCCGCTCTTCCGTGACAAAGGGATCGTAAGCCAGAATTTGCATGCCGAAAGACTTCATGCGCGCCGCCACTTCCGCCCCTACACGGCCAAGGCCCACCACGCCCAGGGTCTTGTTAAAAAACTCAACGCCCGTGTATTTCTTGCGGTTCCATTCGCCCTTATGCAGCGCGGCATTGGCCTGGGGGATATTTCTGGCCAGGGCAAGCATCATAGCAATGGTGTGCTCGGCGGCAGATATGGTGTTTCCACCAGGAGTATTGAGCACAATGATGCCTCTTTTTGTGGCGGCCTCCACATCCACATTATCTATGCCAACTCCAGCCCTGCCAACGACCTTTAGCCGGTCTGCAGCTTTAATGACATCCGCAGTGACCTTGGTTCCGCTGCGGATGACCAGAGCATCGTAATCCTTTATCTTCTCGATAAGTTCCTCTGGAGATAGATTGGTGATGACATCAACGTCTGCTCCCGACGAAAGCCTCTTTACGCCTTCTTCGGCTAATGAATCACTGACAAGAACCTTCATGAGCATTCCTTCTGGACGGCTAAAGATCTACAAGGATTTGATTCTTTCGAGAGCGAATCAATTCTTGACAATTCGTATTCTCCTTTGCCCACTCATGAATCTTCTCATACCGTAAAGGCCGCCGGCCAAAAGCAACAGGATCAACCCTGCCGCCCCCAGATAGAGCCATGGCGATGGTGCTTGTTCTCCCACGTAAATGAGTACGGCGAGATCCTGGTTCCTTATCTCTCCGTCCTGCCCGCCCCGGTAGGATATCCGGCAGGGTAGGGCATAATAACCTGAAGTTGCATTTTCATCCGTGAATACCGAGAGTCTCAGTGGAGCGCTCTCGCCCGGAGCAAGGCTCGCCTTCTCCAGGCCGTTTTCGACCATGAGAAAAGGAGAAGTTGGGCTGGCCTGCATCTGGATATCCATTGCAGGCTCATCACCCTGGTTGGCTAAAACTATCCTCAAGCTTGATTCAATTCCAGGAAGCGTCTCACCATCCAATTCCTCCTGCTCGATCATCGGCCCCTGCACCACCTTCACCTGCAGGGGCAAATCCATCGAAGCTCTCTCGTAAGCAAAAACAAAATTGGGAGTGCTCTCTCCCCCCGAGATCGTCACCTGGGACAATCGAGAATAGTTGAGAGAAAGCTGCAGAGAATAAATTCCCAACGCCGCGCCCTCCGCCAGGGCCATGAACTGCACAGTTGCATTCTCTCCGGCAGCCAGAAGTCCGGCATTCTGCGGTCCGGAGAAGATCCTGATTCTGTCATCAGGGCTGCGAAGCTCGGCTACGATATTGCGAGCACTCTCTTTATTGAATCCAGGCTCAACCGAATCTTTGGGGGGCGAGGCATTGTTTTGCAGCACTACGAAAATGCTGGATGGTCGGCTATCCTCCAGGTTGCCATAGATCGATGAGATCTGCAGACGAGGTCCCTCGTCGGTACCTTTGTCCGCCCCGCCGGAAAAACCGGTCGGCAGCAAGAGAAGGAGCAGAAAAAAAAGAAGGAGAACTCGGCACAGGACCCTTGCGGCTTTCATCAATCCAAGTAGAGCAACTGTACCTTTTTATCTCTGCTGCCTGAAGCTCGCTCGGTTGGTCGCGCGCACGCCGTCTCACTTTGCCGCGGCGATTTGCAGAGCTTCCCGGGCGGAAAAGCCCTTGTGCACCACCCCGCAAATGCGGCGAGTGATGAGCGAGGGATCTTCATGCTGGAAGACGTTTCTGCCGATGGCCACCCCACCCGCTCCTGCCGCTATCGCTCCTTCGACCATTGTGAGCAGATCCAGCTCCGACTCCACTCTCGGCCCGCCGGCAATGACCACGGGAATGGGGCAGCACTCAACCACGCGGGAGAAGCTATCCGGGTCTCCGGTGTAGTTGGTCTTGACAATATCCGCGCCAAGCTCTGCTCCCACCCTTGCGGCATGAGCGATGTACTCTTCCGAGTATTCGTCCTTGATCTTCTTTCCCCGCGGATACATCATGGCCAGCAGCGGCATGCCCCATTCTTGACAGTTCCTTGAGACCTCCCCCAAAGTGGAGAGCATGTGGCTCTCGTCTTCTGCGCCCACATTGACATGAATGCTCACCGCATCAGCGCCGATCTTGAGAGCCTCCTCAACCGTTGCCACCAGCACCTTGTTGTTGGGATCGGGCCCCAGAGCCGTGGAGGCAGAAAGATGGATGATCAGTCCCAAATCCCGGCCATAGCCTCGATGGCCGAATACGGCTGCCCCTTTGTGCACAATGGCAGCGTCTGCCCCACCGGAGGCCACAGCATCGGCAATGGCCTTGACGCTTCTAATGCCCTTGATGGGACCGACAGTCACCCCGTGGTCCATGGGAATTATAACTGCGTTTCCAGTACTGCGGTTAAATATCCTCTCCATGCGAATTGATGTTCCCCTCAAAATTGTCCATCTCCGTTTGTGTATGATTTGTGTGCTATATCCGTTCTTAAAGCAATGTATTATTTAGTACATCAAGGTACTATTTATTACTACAATGAACAGATTATGTGTATTTATAGTTTACCTTCCTCAGCAAACCTGAAATAGTGGCATGATGCCCTATCTTCGGAGTGAATTCAATTATGGGTGGCAGTTTATCCCGATCTATTCGGCTGAGAGAGGCAAGCGCGATTGCATTGATAATCTCTCTACTGGCGGTCTTTTTTCTGAGCTTTCTGACGATATCGGCTACGGCCGGCACAGAGAACGGCGAGTTCTGCCCTACCTGTCCGGACTGGACCGACCTGGACGGCTGGCTGGCCAAGAAAGATGCCTATGAGCGGGCTCAAATGAGCAGCCAGCAGAGCAGCGGCCAGACGGCGGGGCAGTCAAACGGACCGGCGATACCAACCACTGCAAAGGTAGATCCTACCCAGCAGAGCTATGCACAGCCCGAGCTCATCACCAGTTCCTCATCCATCAAGAGCGACCAGGTTATTCTGGACGTGAGGTCCGGTCCGGATTACCTTGCCGGGCATATTCCTGGAGCGAGAAGCCTGTACTGGAAGAACATGCAAGAAAAAGGTATTCTAGATCCGTCTTCAGCCAAAGAGGCACTGGGGCGCGTCGGAGTGAACGAGAGCGACCGGCTGCTCATCTACGGTGACTCTGGCGAGGGTGCATATTTCGTCTTCTGGGCTCTGAATTATTTGGGGCATAAGAATGTCAGCCTGCTGGACGGGGGCGCAGATGCGGCTCAAGGGGCAGGTGTGGCCTTTACCATGAATGCGCAATCTCCCCTGCCATCCAACTACACCGTCCGCATCGTGCCCTGGCTTCTGGTGACCCCCGACAACCTGGAGAGCATGCTTGAGCTATCTGATGCCCGGATTCTGGATGCACGAGACTTTTTCGAATACGGCCAGAACAGGCTGGGCAATGAGTCGATCTGTTTGAGCCAGGATAAGCTCTATGAAAACTCCAGGATCAAAGACGCCCGCACGCTGGAAGATCTTTTCGATCGCCGTCTGGAGATGTCAGGGACGGCCATCGTCTACGGCACACCGCAGGCCTACTCTCTCTTCTACAGCCTGAGGCTTATGGGCTACAATGCCACACTGCTGGAAGGCGACTGGTGGAAAGAGACGAAATGGGCGATCAGAAACATTAAGTAAGCCGTTCCAAACTTTTTCCCCTTTTAGGTTGTTACTAAATACCGTTCAGCAGAGCCCTCACCGCCGTCTCAACAGACTTTGCGGATCCGCCCTGGGGCGCCCAGCCCAGCCTCTTGACCTTTTCAATGGAGAGCTGCATGACCTTGACGTCGCCCTTCCAGCCCCGGCCATCCACGCCGCCGGTATAGCGATACAAAACATCATCGAGGCCCATCTGCCCGGCCACGATATTGGCGATTTCCGTTACATCTACAGAGTCCTCAGTGCCGATGTTGAAGACGTTGATCTGCTCGTCCGAGTGCTCTACGCAATGCAGCACGGCCCGCACGCAATCTCTGACCTCCAGGTAGGACTTCTTCTGCTTGCCTGATCCCAGTATCTCCAGCTCTTGCGGGTTTTCTCGCAGCTTTCGGATGAAGTCCACCAGCACGCCGTGCGTGCCCCGCTCTCCCACTATATTGGCAAAACGATAAATCCAGGACTGCATATCAAAGGTGTGGCAGTAGGAGGAGATGAGAGCCTCGCAGGCCAGCTTGGAGGCACCGTAGAGAGATATGGGCAGGAGCGGTCCGTAGCTCTCCGGCGTGGGCACTTCTGTCGCTTCGCCGTAAACAGTAGAAGTGGATGTAAAGGCTATTCTCTTGACGCCGCATTTTCTCATGGTCTCCAAAAGGTTGTAGGTGGCCAGCACATTCTGCTCCAGGTGCACATGGGTGTCTTCCGCACCCAGTTTCACATCCGGATTGGCGGCCAGGTGAAAGACCATATCCACACCATTCAGGGCCTTTTCCAGAGCACCGGGAATAAGCAGGTCCGCTTCGATGAGATGGAAATTTGCATTATTGTGATGCACGGCTAGAGTCTCTCTCTTTCCCGAGCTGAAGTTGTCAAACACTGCGGTCTCATTCTCCTGCAGCAGGGCCTCAACGAGATGGCTGCCGATGAAGCCGGCTCCACCGGTAACGAGGATCGATTTGTCATTGAGCTTTGACATATCTCTCTGGTTTTTTGAAGTTCGGGAAGATATAACTTGTCGTAGGGCATTAAAAAGTGACTTTATCGGCAAAAAGTGTGGCGGATTTTCCAGAATCCCGTAGCTATTCCGCATCAGATTCGTGAATCAATTAGCTGACATAACATTTTTAAAGTAAGCGATTATGCTTTAAATCAGGGATTGAAAATGGCAAGAAATATTATGCAAATGGCCCTTGTGCTGATGACGCTAGCCGTTTTGTGCTGCATCGCCGGGGCAGCAGAGGGAGAGAGACTGAAGCTGGCTACTACTACCAGCCTGCAGGATACCGGTCTCTTGGATGTTATCAAGGACAAGTTCGATGAGAAATACAATATATCGTTGGACGTAGTCTCCGGCGGAACCGGCATCGCTATCCAGTATGGCGAGCGAGGCGACGTGGATGTACTTATCGTCCATGACAAGGAACGTGAGTTGAAATTCATCAAGGACGGACAGGGCCTGGAGAGAAGGTGCATTGCTTACAACTACTTCTTCCTGGTTGGACCGAAGGACGATCCGGCCGGCATCAAGGGAATGAACGGCTCACAAGCTCTGGCCAGCATCATCGAGAAAGCCAAAGCCGATCCGTCTAAGGTGATGTTTGTCTCTCGGGGCGACAACTCAGGCACACACGCCCGCGAGAAGCTGCTCTGGAAGAAGGCCGGCTATAACTATTCGGCAGTCAACTCTTCCGGTCCATGGTACATTGAGGCCGGACAGGGCATGGGCGCAACCTTAAACATTGCCAATGAAAAGCAGGCCTACACTCTTTCTGATATGTCAACTTTTATGGCATACCAGGGAAATCTGACGCTCATACCCATAATTGAGGGCGGAAGCGATCTGCTCAATGTTTATGTAGCCATGGCCGTTAACCCCAAGAAGCATCCGAACGTGAACTGTGAACTGGCCAATGAGTTCATTAACTACCTGGTGTCCGGTGAAGGTCAGGATCTGATCGCAAGCTATGGCACAGAGAAATTCGGCAAGCCCCTCTTCTCGGCTGCCAGAGGAAACTGCGATCTGATCGGCTGCTCAGCCGCCGAGTGCGCGCTGCCCACCAGCGCCTCCTGCGCTACAGCCTGATTGGCCAATAATGGATAGGTCGCAATAGCCAGTAAGAAATACAAAATTTGGGTGAAATTGGTTGGAAGAGATCTACAGCGGCCTCTTACAGGCCCTTGAACTGATTGCAGCGAGAGACCCCCAGGTGGTCGAGATCACCATAAGGTCCATCTTTATCTCGCTCTCTTCCGCCGCACTAGCCGGTATAATCTGCATACCTCTGGGCGGCATTATCGAGTTTCGCCGGTTTTGGGGAAAGAGAGCGCTGATAAATTTAATTCAGACCTTTTACAGTCTGCCGACGGTGACCGTTGGCCTGCTGGTATTTTTGCTTATCTCCCGCTCCGGGCCTTTGGGATCGCTCAATCTGCTCTTCAGTCCGAGCGGCATGATCTTCGGCCAGGCCATTCTCGTCAGCCCTATTATGATTGGGCTAACTATTACCGCTCTGGCCAGCGTCAGCCCACCGATCAGGGATACGGCTAAATCGTTGGGTGCGACGGAGATGCAGATAATAATAACGGTAATAAAAGAGGCTCGCGGGGCGGTTATGGCGGCGGTGCTCCTGGGGTTTGGCCGGGCTCTCTCCGAAGTGGGCGTGGCCATGATGATCGGCGGGAACATCCGCGGCTACACGCGGGTCCTCACCACATCCATAGCTTTGGAGACCTCCATGGGCAATCTGGAGCTTTCCATGGCTCTGGGAATTATCCTCATATCCATCTCTCTGGCAATCAACCTCTTGCTCAATAGATTTCAGGGGAAATGAAAAAATGGCTTTCCTGGAGGTACGCTCTCTAAGCAGAAACATCGGCCCGGTGGAGATTCTCAAAGGTATTGACCTGACGGTAGAGCGGGGCGAAATCCTGGGGCTGATTGGACCAACAGGTTCGGGAAAGACGACACTGCTACGCCTGGTAAATCTGCTCGACGAACCCTCCGCGGGATGCATCCTTTTCGACGGCATAGAGGTTTCCGGAAGGCCGGAGGGCGAGAAGCTTTGCGCACGGCGGAAAATGGCCATGGTCTTTCAAAAGCCGGTTATGTTCAAGGCCAGTGTAGAGGAGAATGTCTCCTATGGCCTGAGGATGCGAGGCAGGCAAGGAAATGATGATAGGGAAAAAATGAGAGAAATGGTGGAAGAAGCCCTGGCAGCCGTCGGGCTCTCGGGTTATGAGAGCCGCGATGCCAATACCCTATCCGGGGGAGAGATGCAGAGAATTGCCCTGGCCAGAGCTCTGGTCCTGCAACCGCAGCTTCTCCTGCTCGACGAGCCGACTGCCAACCTGGACCCCAGGAGCGCGGCTTCAATCGACGGCCTCTTGCAGAGATTGGCCGGGAGCAGGACCGCGGTGATTTTGGCCACTCACAACATGCAGCAGTGCCGCAAGCTGGCCGGCAGGATAGCTGTGCTGCAAGCCGGCCGGCTGCTCGCCATAGGCAAAAGCGAGGAGATAACCATGCCCTGGTGACGCGGCGAAAGGATGCTTTTATCATCTTGTAAGACCATTTTTACCCTGCGACTAAATGATGTCTGAAACAATAGACGAAGAATCCCTGGATTCATTTCTTACAAAAAGACAGATCATGGTGTTGCAGATGCGTCTGTCCGGCCTATCTCAGCAAGAGGTGGCGGACTGCCTGGGCACCACCCGCTCCAACGTCAGCATTCTGGAGAAGCGGGCCCACCAGAATATCGCCCGGGCAGAGCGAACTCTGCAGCAGTGGATGATGCTGCGCGCCCCCATATCCTTGCAGGCCGGGGCGGGAACGGATGTTTTCGATCTGCCCAAGATGGTTTTTGCCGCGGCGGACGAAAAACATATGCGTCTGCCCATCACATCTCTGGATATTGTGGTGCAACTGCAACGAAAAGCCCCCCGGCTCTTTAAGAAGAGGGCACTGGAGAGAGACGCCCGGATCTTTGTGACGGAAGAGGGGGAAGTGCTGGTGGAAGGATTGGAGGGTGACGGAGAATGAAACGAGCAGAAGTAATATTTCGAATTGACGGATAACATCCAACTTGCAGATGATAGCAGCCCTATGCCGATGGCAAAATAGATCATGCAAAAGATGAGTATGCTTCTGGCTTGTTTCAAATATTATTTATCTTAAACGCACCTTTTTTTATTGTCGCAATCTGGGAATCAAGAGGTCTGATATGTCTGATGGAACGAATGCAAAGATTCGTGTAGTTTACGAGGGTGGCGTCTTCAAGCCCCTGCAGGAGATTAACCTCTGCGAGGGAACGAAGGCATTCGTGGTCCTTAAGCCGGGGAGAATCACAAGTGTGGCCAGAAGAAGGATCAAAAAGGAACTGGTCCCAAAGATCTGCGAGGAGATCTTTGCAGAGCTGGTCTTCGTTAACACATCCAGGATCTTCGAAGAGGCACTTTCCATCGCCCGGGAAACAGGATCAAGGGCGGACGATTCATTCTACATAGCCTGCGCCAAGGGAGAAGAAGCGATCTTGATTTCCAACAACAAGTATCAAAATCAAAGAACATCGGAGAGCATCTGCCGGCGCGGGCCTTCAGTGTCCCGCAGAAAGAATCTGGGTTTCAGCTTTCCTCTGACCCGAACTCTCGTGTAGACAAGAATTTTATCTTCCAGCCCGGACTTTTCCACCAGCAAAGCCTCGAGGGTCTCCTTTTCCTTTTCCGATAGATCGATCTCGCCCTCTTTGCCCGTCGACCAATCAAAGATCCGGACTTTGTACTGAGTTTTGATATGCAAAAGAGTGCCCTTTTCTCGATCCTCAATCGATCGTATGCCGCAAGCATACTCCACCGGACTCTCGAAATTCCGGCATGACTCATCCGGCCGGCACAGCCCCAGGTCAGCTACACCCAGATCCGGGTAGCCTTTGCTCTGCCGCTGCATAACCCGGCATTTGGGGCAGTGCATCTTCAAGAACCATTCCTCAAAGATCCGCTCTTCTGCAGCAGCCACACCCGACCAGAGACGTTTTGCATCCTGGAGGCAGTGGCCTGTCTGCCCCAGGAATGAAGCCAGAATGGCGACTATCCTGTGCGTGCCCTTCTCGCCTGCTGCTCCGGCCATTATGCCCTTGATGCAGGGCGGAAAAGCCATCACCGGCGCAGGCTCACGGGCAGTCCAGAGCATCTCCTCGCGCCGCTTTACGCCTTGAACGGATATTGGTATCTCCTTTCCCTCAGCGGGCAGAAGGCGTTGACTATTGGAAGACATCTCTAAGCTCTCTTGTGTCCTCCCACAAAATAAGCCTGTGTGTCCTTGCTCCCCTGCGCCTGCTGGGGTACGGGCGCACTGCCTTTGCGAGATTCATAGTCCATTCTCTCCTTAAGGATGCATTTGCCGCCCCTCTTGCCTCCCAGCGGGTTTTTAGGAGTGCCCATGGAGTTCATGCAGCGCGCCATGACTGCCGCGCCCCGCGCCAGGCCGTCATCAACGAAGACCACATTCTTCTCCACCTGCTCGTATAGCCCCAGCTTCTCGATCTCCTCCAAAATAAGGGTAGGCTTGCCGCCGCTGATTCCTGCCCGCCCGGTCACTCCCAGGGCGGTATTCTTGGTGACGACACCCTCCTCGACCCCCACCTGCACCAGTCGGCGGGCCACGCGTGCCATGGCCAGATCCAGAGCGCCGAAAAGGATCTTCAAGTTCCGGGATTTGTATAGATCAGCTCCAATCTGAGATAGCTTGGAAAGGCCGCTGCCGTTCACTCCCACATCGCAGCCGATGAGAACGACGTTATTCTGGGCCGCAGCCTGCGGGCACACGGGCACAAGACCGTATTTGGTGCGGCTCGCCGGAACCTTCTCTATTGTTACCAGCTCGTCAATCTGATTCGCGTACTGCTGCGCATCTTTGCCATAGTCGGGCTTGGTATTGCCATCAAAGATATCCAGTGTGGCCCCGGTCATCCTGTCCACAAGTCCTGTTCCCTGGACAACGGCATCGGGAATGGCTCCGGCCAGTCCCAGAAGATTGCCGATGGTGTAGGCATAGGGAAGATCGTCGCTCGTCACCCTGCCGTCCAGTGTAGTGCCGAAATCCATGGAGAGGCAGGGATTGCGAAAGTCCACATCAGTCCAGCGGCTGCCTTCCTTTATGCCGGCGGTGGCCAGCTCTCCTTCCATCTCGTTGGCCACAACTTCCACGCCGGTAGAGCCCTGGGGCGGAAAGCAAGAGGCCACGGCTCCCATAAAAATCACCTTCTCAATCATGGTGTAGCGCTTGAACCTTTCCTGGATGTTATGGATGCTCATGGCAGGGGTCATAAGCCGGGGCGGAACGCCGGCATCGAGGCAGCCCTTGGCCAGGGCCTGGATGAAGGCGCCCACCTGATCAGGCGAGTCCAGTTCGGCCACAACGCCCGTGGAGCGCACCACGAAGTGCAGGTCGGTCTTTATGTCCAGACGTGCCCTCTCGTGACTCTCAATGAGAGTATTTTTTACTAGCTCGGCAATGGACTCTTTGGTAAGCGCCGTAGCGTTTATGGTATGGGCAAATACCTCCTCCCCAGCTTTGGGTTTGCGCACGTCTCTGGTCATCTTCACGGTCTTATTGACGATGTAGGTCTTGCCGGTGTTCATGTCCGTGGCGGTAAGAACGCATTTGGTAGTGGTATTTCCCACCTCCACCGAGGCCACGATGTAAAATGGTTTGGTTCGGAGATCAAGATAATTGAAGGGCGGGCTAATGGCAATCCGAGGTGAGGGTTTTGACTTGAAGAGGCGACCGAAGTTCATGGTGAGATGAAAAGGGGAAGGTGAGATTAAAGCTTTGGGTGAGATTATTTCTGCAAGCATCCGGGATTGGAACTGAGAGAATAATACATGCAACCCAACAATCGCCTTTATATAGATTCATCCCCATTTAATGCTTGAGTATTTTCTGTTCGCGCATTAATTCAGGTGAAATGAGCATGGATCAAACGAGCACGGATCAAAACGGGAAGAAAAAGAATGAATTAGCAAATAAGTCCGGGCGCATGGCCATTTTGGAAGAGGACAAAGCGAGAGAAGCTCGCAGGTGGCAGCGCAAAAGAGAGACTATCAAACGATTCGCAGGGACGAAATGAGATTGCATTAGCTTTCTGTTCATCAGGCTCTCCGCAATAGATTATCGCAATTGTCTATATCTATTGGGAATAGAACGGGAAGAACGGCGATCCGAGGCAAAATACTATTTTATTCTCCCTCCTTTACCCGGATCTCCCTCTACTTATGCAGACCGGATTTCCCATAACAAAAGAAATATATATCATAAGTACATAGGTGGTATTAGGTGATGGGGCCTCTGTATCGATCAAGACTAGCGTCCCTTCTAAGATGCCTTATCACCCTATTCACCTCTTAATCTTTTAGCCCTTCCATGGTCACGGAGAAGACCGCTTCGCCGTCTGGCAAATTCGGTGAGTCTACCAGGCGAGCAATGCGCTTTTCGCCCTTGGACTTGCGCAGGTACAACCGAAAAGTGGACGTATGCCCCAGCACATGCCCGCCCACGGGCTTGGTGGGATCGCCAAAGAATGTATCCGGCTTGCTCATGACCTGATTGGTCACCAGAATCAGGGCATTGTTCAGATCGCCAAAGCGCATCAGATCATGCAGGTGCTTGTTGAGCTTCTGCTGCCTGTTGGCGAGAGTGCCGCGCCCCACATACTCGGCGCGAAAGTGAGCGGTCACCGAGTCCACGATGATCAGGCGTACAGGATATTCCGATTCCTTTGCCTTCTCAGCCAGGTCCATAGCGCTCTCCGCCAGGAGTATCTGGTGATTGGAGTTGAAGGCTCTTGCCACACTGATGTTCTTTAAGAAATCAGCCGGGTCGCGCTCCTGGCCGTCCGGAGCTGGGGGCAGGCCCTTCACCATCTGAGCAATGCGTTCCGGCCGGAAGGTGTTCTCCGTGTCGATTATGACAACAGAACCGTGCAGGCCGCCCATTTCGGTAGGCAGTTGCACGTTTATAGCCATCTGATGGGCCACCTGCGTCTTGCCCGAGCCGAATTCACCGTATAGCTCCACGATGGACTGAGTCTCCATCCCCCCGCCCAGAAGCTCATTAAAGCTCTTGCTGGCGGTGGTGATCTTGCCAACCAGGCGCCTGCGCTCTAAGATTCGATCTCCCGTCTCAAAGCCGCCTACATCCGCCGCTTCCCGGGCCCCGGCAATGATCTTGGCCGCCGTGGCTTCTCCCACTTCTGCCGCGGCCACAAGCTCTCCAGGAGAGGCAACAGCTATAGCTTCAACAGAGCTAAAACCGGCCTCACGCAGCTTTTCCGCAGTGGCCGGACCCACACCCGGCAGATCTTCCAGTAATTTTGTCGGCATCTTCCCAGTTCCTTAGAATCTTCCTCAATTGAGAATAAGCAGATCTTCTTTAACAACGTTATCCAGGCGGAGCGAAAGTAATCTTGGCGCGCCATCCGCAAGACAATTCCAGTTCCTCGTTCCAGCCGCTCTTGGCCAGTGCATCTATAATCTCCGCTTTGTATCCCAGATCCAGGGTCTGCAATAAATCGACATGCTCAGCCCAAAGAGCCACTTTGATGCGACCCGTCTCATCGGAGATGTAGATATTGGCCACTCGTCCCGCTTTTCCGTCATCTCTTTGAAACTCTCGCACTTCCCCCAGACCCGTCACAAATCCGGAGACGCTGCAGAGCATGCCCGGTTTGAGATCGGCGATGGGCGTAATTTTCTCGGAGAACTGCACCTTTTTGTCGCTTTTCTTAACGCTACTATAGCTTCCCGTCTGAATCTCCAGCGATCCATACCTCTCCCGGCACGATCCGTTCATAACCTCTATTGTTTCGCCCTTCTCCAAAGCCATCGCTGCCTGCGCATCCCAGAGGGTAAGCCTGATCTTGCCTGTCTCGTCTCCCAAAAGCACTGTGCGCACCTGGCCATGGCCTCCGTCTTTACGCAGGAACTCCCTGATCTCGCCGGGGTCCACAACGCTGCCCAGAAGGCTGATCTCGCTCATATCGCTCTTGATCTCGGCAATTTTATAGGGCGCGATCCTGGGGGATATGTCCAGATCCACCTCTTCGATGCCCCCGCTTCTGCCCAAGGTAACTTCAGTGCCTGCGTAGCCCTCTTTGGCCAGACCCCTAACCTTGAGGCACTGCCCCTCCGATAGATCTCCGGAGCGGACCAGCTCTACCGTCTCATCCCAGAGAGAGACGCGCACAGATCCCGTCTCGTCGGCCAGCGTCATGCTGGCAACCCGTCCCATGGACCCGTCAGAGCGAGGAAACTCGCGTATCTCGGAGACACTGAGCACTTTCCCCACAAAGGTGACATTTCCCGTCTCCGGCCGGATGCTGCCAATCTTGGTCAGCACCTCGGATTTCCCCAGGTCCCGGGCCACGAGCAGTGCCGCCGTCCTGCTATCGCAGAGGCCGGCCATGAGGGCCACCTTCTCATCTACTCTTGCCTGGAAATCCTCCGGCGTTATCTGATCTGCCAACTGCCGGTAAATTTCCTCTAATTGCTCGTTCATTTCCCGATCATCCGTGAACTACATAGCGTTCTTCCAGGTACTTCAGATAAGGAGCATTGCAGGAGGCCAGGAAGGCGTTACAGACCTCTGCCGGGTCTCCGTCCGCCGCAATGGCTCCGTTCTCGATGAGCATGGCCCGGTGGGAGATCTCTTTGACGAAATCAACATGGTGGCTGACCAGGATTATGGTGGTGCCCAGCTCTGCATTGATCTTCTTAATAGCGTTAGAGACCTCACGCATGGTGATGGGGTCGATATCACCGAAAGGCTCGTCCAGAATCAGGATCTTAGGCCTGGCTGCCAGGATAATGGCAAGAGATGCTCTCACCAGCTCTCCGCCGCTCAGTTGCTCGGGCAGCTTCCACATGGCCTCTCGATCAAGGGAGATCAGATCGAAAATCGGCTCAGCATACTTGCGGGCTTCTGTCGTTGGAAAACGGGGGAACAGATCTTTGAATATGTCTCTGGTCAATCCCAGTGACTCAAGGGCGGCTTTGGCGTCCTCTTCCGACATATCCGTCATGGCATAAATGACATCAAGCACCTTGTCGCTTATGCCCAACTCCTCAGCCACAGCCCGGGCATGGTCAATCACATCAGTACCCTTTATGCCCATTTTATAGGCAATCTGATCGAGAATGGTCTCTCCGGCATAGAGAGCAAACTCCTGATACATGATGCCTAAAGACCGACGCACATTCATTCTGTCGGGGGAGTAGGTGATCATGTCCACCCATTTATCATCATAGCGATAGCTTACACTGCCCTCGTCCGGCAATCTCACGCCCTGCATGATCTTGAGAAGAGTGGTCTTTCCCCCACCGCTGTTGCCGATGATGGATGTAATCTCGCTCTCTTTAATATCGAAGTTGAGGTTCTCCATTCTAAGGACATTCAGGACTTCTCCGGTGCAAATCTGGCAGCCTCTCTTGAATAGACCTCTCACTTTGATAAGAGGCTGGGCATTGGGCCAGGATGCCAGAGGCTCCATCTTTCCAATTCCTTCCATGAACCTGTCCAGGACCTCCCTCGGCTTTCCGTCAGCGACGATCTTTCCCTTCTCCAGCCAAATCAGTCTATGTGCCAAATACTCGTGAATCTCAGGCAGATGCGATACTACGATTATGGTCAGATCCAGCTCCTTATTCACGTTCTTGATGGCATCCAGCACTTCTTGCTTGGTGGCCGGACAGGCCATGGTGGCCGGCTCATCCAGCAGCAATATTTTGGGCTTCTTGGCCAGCTGCCTGGCAATAAGAAGCCTTTGCTTCTCGCCGCCGCTGAGGATGGTGGCCAGATGCTGCGCTTTGTCACCCAGGCCCACCAGCCGCAAATAGTACATGGCCTCCTGGTACATCTCATCATAGTCCAGGTCCTCAATAATAGGCAGGACCTCATAACCGGTTTTCCTGGCATGAATCCTTCGCACTACGTTTTTGAGGGCTGTCTCTGTCCAGAGTGCGAAGTCTCTTTGCAGATGAATGGCCGTAACTTCCAGCTGTGCCCTCTTCACCTCGTCGCTGGAATCGGGTGTGATGGTCATGCCATCCAGGATTAGCTTGCCGGAATCAAAGCTATCCATGCCTCTCAGGATCTTCATAAGGGTGCTCTTGCCTCCCCCGCTCTTTCCCACTAATCCTAAAATCTCACCCGGCCGGGTGGTGAAGCTTACATTTTCAAGAGCCACAACATCTCTGTCCTTCACCCTGTATGTCTTGGACAGATTTTCTATCTGGAGCAAAATAAAAACCTCCTACCTTACCTTAGTTCCCGTTTCCACAAATTCACGAGGCCGGAGCAGCACGGCCTTGCCGGCTGCGTCTGCGGCCAGGAGCATGGCTTGCGACTCTACGCCAAAAAGCTTGGTCGGCTTGAGATTGGTCAATACTACCACCTGCGTGCCTACCAGCTCTTCTGCTGAGTAGCCCTCGGCAATGCCTGCCACCACCTGACGAATCTCGCTTCCGATATCGACCTGAAGCTTGAGCAGCTTCTTTGAGCCTTTAATGGGGCCCGCCTCCTTAATTTCGCCGATACGTAGGTCCAATGATCCAAACTCCTCAAAAGAGACTTCACCCTTCTTCACGTCTGCTTTTTCCGCTGCCTTCCCCCTAACGTCAGCTTTTTCCAACCTTTCTCTGAATATCCTGTCCAGCTCTTTGACGGATGCCTCTTCCATGCGTGAGAAGAGGATCTCGGGAGTGCCGAGCCGGCTCTCCTCCGCCAGGGGAACCATAGCCTCCTGAAAGGATTTTTCCGCCACAGTTCCATCCAGGCTAAGCTGCTTCCAGGCAGCCTCCATCTTTGTGGGCATGACCGGCTGCATGAAGATGACCAGCGCCTTGGCGATCTGTAGACAGCTTCTCAGCACGGCGCCGGCCGCTTCCTTATCGCTCTTCACCAGCTTCCAGGGTTCACGGCTCTGGAAATAGATATTGCCGTAGTCCGCCAGAGTCATCACGCTGTCTATGGCTTTCTTGAACTCATATTCTTCCAGGCCGGATGCGACTTCATTTAAGGTCTGGCTTATCCTGGCCATGACCTCCGGATCAATTTCGCCCCGCGGAACATAGCCCTCGAAGTTCTTCACGGTGAATGTCAGGGCACGGTTGATGAAATTTCCAAGAGCCCCCACCAGCTCAGTGTTTACCTTATCTGCAAAGATCTTCCAGGCGAAGTTGACCTCCTTGTTGTGAGCGGTGTAACTGGCCAGATAGTAGCGCAGCAAATCGGGATGAAGGCCCTTTTCCAGATAATCGTCTTTGACCCAGATAACATTGCCCCGCGATTTGGAAAATTTCTTATCGTCTATCTTTAGCATGCCGCTGGCCACTACTGCCGAAGGCAGGGTGTAGCCGGCTCCTTTGAGCATGGCCGGCCAGAAGATACAGTGATGGTAGACGATGTCCCCGCCGATGAAGTGTACAATCTTAGCCTTATTCTTCCAATAGACCTGCCAATCCCGACCGTTCTTGGCGCACCACTCCTCGGTGAATGCTATGTAGCCGATGGGTGCATCCACCCAGACATAGACCACCAGATCTTCGTGTCCGGGGAACTTGACACCCCAAGCCATATTACGGGTTATGCACCAATCCTTCAGCTCCTGACGCACCCACTCAATGGCGTAATTGCGAGCGGATGTCGTCCCCCCCAACGTCTCAAGATAAGAGAGGAGAAAATCCTTGAACTGCGAGAGCCTAAAGAAATAGTGGATTTGCCTGCGATATTCGGCTTTTCCGCCGCAGACCTTGCAGACTGCGTTTTTGATCTCCCCTGGCTCAAGATGGCGACCGCAGCCCATGTCGCACTCGTCGCCGCGAGCGGGCTTTCCGCAATAGGGGCACTCTCCCTCCACATATCGATCCGGCAAAAAGCGCTCACATTTAGGACAGAAGGCCAGCTCGATCTCTTTGGAATAGACGTAACCGCCATCCAAGAGAGCTGTGACCATCTCTTGCGTGCGATTGTGGCAGGCAGGATCGTCAGTGTCGCCGAAGAAGTCAAAATCGACGCCCATACCTTTGAAGACTTCGTCAAAGTGCTGGTGGTATCTGGCGACGAGCTCTTTGGGCGTCATTCCTTGAGCTTCGGCATTGACCACGATAGGAGTTCCATGGGCGTCCGAGCCGCATACGAAGAGCACCTCTTTGCCCATCTTTTTCAATCCTCGAACAAAGATGTCCGCAGGTACATAGGTTCTTAAGTGGCCTAAATGACAGGGCCCATTGGCATAGGGCAGACCGCAGGTTACAAGGATAGGTGATGACAATCTAGAACACCGCTTCTGCTTATGATGAAACAGGCAGATATAGGTTTCCCAGCTTGGGTGGTCTCGCCGTTTCCTATGAAAAAAGTTCTTGGATAAAATGTATATAATTGGATAGCTAATGTAGACAATAGTATTAAATTTGCCATCAGACAAGCGAAAATAGAAATTAAAGAAAATAGATAAAATGGGGGTATCAGATGAGATTAATTGTTCTAGCCCTTCTGTTGGCCTTGGTTTTCGGCACGGCCCAGGCCATGCCGCTGCAGGGCAGCGATGGAAACGCGACGGTGGTGCTCTTCGGAGCGAGCAGGACGCCTCTGGAAGATGAGAACGCCACACATGAAATCTTAAAAGTTGATGTCGGTCTCATAGGAGCCGAGAATGCCACATATCAACTGGTGGATGCGGATAATATTATCTACCCGGCCGGCTTGTACAAGCCGCTCTCTTCCGGAAAACAGACGATCTATTTCCTCACCAGCAACGATCGCCTCTTCAAACTCATCAATGTTACGCCAAAAGGGGGCGCGCCCATTTACATCAACTGGTGGGCAACACCCAAAGGCAGCAATGAGGACCTGGTGTTAAGGTACTATGGAATCGCCGATTGGGTGTTCAATCCTGATGAGCAGATGGTAGTAGTCCAGGTCCGCGTGCAGAATAACGGCACCAAAAACCTCATTGTCAGCCCAGAAAACTTCACACTGTTGGACCAGTGGGGCTGGCCTTATCGTCCTACCCTTGGTTTTGATCCTGAGACCGTCGGCCCGCAAAATGCCACATCAGATCGTGTCAAGCTGGGCTTTACCGGCGTTTCGCTTCTTAGCCGTCCTGCCGCACTGGCTTATGACTATATGGCAGCAGACCAGATCGTCATAAATTTTGAAAAGGACTACGTGCCGCTTTCGGATGAGACTGTCTACGGCGCCAATGCCACAAAGAGCGCCGCCCCAACAGAGCCTCTACCGGCAGTAGCAGCAGCACCATCCGCCCCGGGTCAAACCCTACCAAGCGAGACCGTGCAGGCTCCTGCCAAAGAGAATGCAACGACCAAGATCGGCTCTATCAAGGAAAGAGTAGCCGCAAGCAAGGCACGGCTCGCGGCCACCAAGGAGAGTCTGGATAAGAAGACACCGGACACAAATGCGACTGCCAGCACATCAAGCAACGCCTCGAATAGCACATCGGGCATTTCGGCATAGCTTGAAAAACGGCTCTTGGGGCTGATTGCATGCAGCCTCAAGAGCAGCAGGAATTTCTTCTGATAAGCCAAGATTTATGAATAACATCGATCCATTTAGGGCAGAGATTCAAGAAAAGCACCCAAAAGAATATAACATAACATCGGAGGTATGTTATAGATGAGATGGCTGGCTCTGGCATTGTTCTTGATCCTATTACCGGGAATCGCCCAAGATTATCCCCTGCAAATGAGCAACGGCGTCGTCAACTGCACCATCTTCGGCACCTTCAAGGACCCCGGGTTTGCTGGATCCACTTATTCCGACTCATATTCCGTCCTGGTGGTAGACTTACGCCTTACCAGAATAAATGAAAGCATCAAACAGCCAATTGGTGCTGCCTACAGCCTCACCGATGGAAACGACCGGGTCTTTCAGGCCAGTGCTCAAAATATAAAAGAATTACAGCCAGGCCGCCGGTTGATTGGTTTTGTCGTCCCCAAGGAGACCATTGCCAAGAGCCTGACCCTAGATTTATCTTCGGATAAAATAGGTGGAGAGCAATTCTCAATTCGTTTTCCCGAGCTTGTCAACACCAGCAACGCAAATGTGACCTTGCTCTATTATGGAGTGCTCCGTTCCAGTATAAACTCCAATAAGAAGACGATCGAATTAGATGTAGCGATAACCAATAATGGCACAAGCAAGCTGGCCCTTGGTGCCAATAACTTTACACTGAAGGACCAGTGGGGCTGGAAGTATGAGAGCAAAGAGTATGATAGCTATGGAAAGAAGGGCATGCCCGGAATGGTGCTGGTGCAAAATGAGACCATTAGATCCGGCTTGATATTCAATTCAGTTTCGCCGCTGAGCAGACCGGTGGAACTGATCTATAAATATTCTAATAACAGCTATCTGACAATGAATATAGATCTGGAAGCGGGTCTTGTCTCTGCCATCCCGGAGAAGGTCTGCACTGATGGTGAGAGCCCGCAAGAAGCCGCCTCCAACTTGGCCGGCTCCATCAAGGCCACTAAAGCTCGCCTTGCAAAAGTCAAGAAGATAAACAGCACATCTGAGAGCGCCCCGAAAGGGAGAGATGAGCTTTGAGAAAAAATCGGTTTTGAGGGAGGCTGAATGGTCTTTTCCCTCTGGCACATCCTTCCTTCTGCTCTCTCTGCCATCCTGATAATTTTACTGGTCTATTCCGGCAAACGGGGCGAAAAGCGCCACCTTCACAGGAGATTGAGCTTTTCAATGGCCCTGTTAGCGGCTCTTGGGATGGCAGGCTACCTCAATCAGGGAAATATTCGTTTTTATCCTTTTGACCAACATGTCCTGCACTCCTATCTGGGCTTGATCGCCTTTATTCTATCGTTTTTACTTTTTGTGGATGCAAAGATAGCCCCAGATCGGCAAGAAAAGCACACTGCAAGATAGGCTATGCTGCGGCTTCATTCGCCTTTCTGGCCCTTTTGAGCGGCCTTTTCCTGCTTTCCGGGGGGCTTTTGATCCAGGACGAAGCCAAAATACCGCAAATGCATTCTTCGCTCGCATTGCCCAATCTTCAAGATAAAGCCTCCAGCTTACTGCCGGAGATAGAGGCCGGCGAATATCAGGGCAAAAAACTGGTTCCGATATCCGAGCAGGGCAATAATGCCATCGCCGGCACTCAGCATCTCGATGAGTTGACAATCCGGCTGAATGTTACGGGCCTGGTTATGAGGAATTTAAGCATCAACTACCAGGAAATGCGCACGTTTCCGGCTTACTCCGAGCTGGCCTACATGCCCTGCGTAGAAGGATGGGGATTTGATGCTAAATGGACCGGCTTTCGGGTTTCTGATCTGTTGAATCTCTCCGGCATCTTGCCAGGAGCAAACTATGTAGTATTCTACAGTGCGGATGGCTATTCCACCGGCCTGCCTCTGGACTATTTGCGAGACAGTCAGATCTTGCTGGCATATGGCATAAACGATGTTACTTTGCCGGCGGAGCGGGGCTTTCCCCTGCAACTGGTTGCCAGGAGCCGATACGGCTACAAATGGGCCAAATGGATAACCAGTATCCAGGTTGTGGACCAGGAGATGAGGGGCTACTGGGAATCAAGGGGCTACAGCAATAGCGGCAAAGTGGGCGAGCTTGCTTTTGGGTATTAGATAATGTTCTTAAAAGAGGGAAACAATTGGCAACCAGCCAGTTCCGGAATTTCTTAAGCTCAGCTTTTGTTGTCCCAAAATTCTCTCGAATTGGCAGTACATCATCACCAGTTATTGTGGCAACGATCAGATCTCTATGGACATCTGCTCAGCAAACTCTATCTCTTCATTTGTTCATACACGTCTCTGCCTGATATGGGCAGATGTTAATCATTCGTTCGTGCACATTTCACATAAGCATTCTGGGACGCATTTGGGCATTCGCGAGACCATGGCTGGTTTTTGTCGGGATCATCGTCCCAAAAAAGTTGCAGCCTTCACTGCTCATATCAGCATTGCCTATGACTCGCCGGGTTTTTCATCTTTTGGGCATGATCCCTGCCTGAGGATCATGGTGGTTTTTCGTTATTTTCGGTTTTCCGCTGGAATTAACACTATACGCCGAAAGGTCTCCATGGCTGAAAGTCGTAGCTAATTTGAAACCGGTAGTGTAATATGCCACACAAAAACATTAATATCATCAAATGCAATTGAAATCAAGATGATTGCAGGACCTATGACCATAAAGCTTGCCGAAAATGGAAGGATTCAGCTTCCTGCGGATTTAAGATCAAGGTTCAATACGAATACTGGCAATGGGTTCGTTATAGCTGAAGCCACAAGCAAAACCATACCTCCTAAAAAAACGATTCTTGCATTTATCATGAAAGGAATCATATGCTTTTGCCTCGTTTTGCTGATCGGGCAAGGTGTCGCATATCCTGCGCCGGTTCGTATCGGTCATGGCCTTATCGGCAATCTGAATCCACATGAAACAGGTGCTATTGTTTTGGGTTCCTATTTTGATCCAGATCAGGGAACCTATAATAATTACTGGAGTTCTGAATGCCGGATATTTGACTTGTGGCGTTTTATGCCACCCAGATTTTCATATATTAATAAATTTAAAAATATAGATCGCATGAATTGGCATGAGTGGTATAGATATTGAATATTCCTGCAAACATATCTCCGAAACCTCTTTATATTCTTTAGGACAACTTATCCTTCATGAAAAAATCCTTCTCTGTTCTACTCATCTTCCTCTTCTTGCTCCTGGCTGGCCAGGCCGGTGCATCCTTTTGGTTTCAGGTGATTGATGTCACGCCCATTGAGATGATGCCCAATAGCGAAGCCAACTTCACTGTCTCTGTCAAGGGCCTGGGCAGCGAGAGAGCCTATGTCGAGTTGGTCTTCAAGAATAAAACGGAAGGATTCGATTTCTCCTGCCCCAAGATGATCAAAAATGTCTTTCCGGCGGGCGTGACCAAATACAATTGCTCCGTCAAGGCGGCTGATCTGCAGCCGGGCAACTATTCTTTTGTGATGGATGTTGCTGCCAAGGGATCGCCTTCCGGTAAGAAGACCGCCTTCATTAATGTGCTGGGGGCAAATGCCGGCCGGGCAATTGAGCCGGTGGTTGGGTCGCCAAACGAACCGATGCCGCAGGCAAATAATGCATCCCAGACAGGCGAAGGCGCAGCAAAAGAGCCCCAGTCGCAGAGTACACCAGCACTCGGGGCGATAGCGGCAATTCTTTCCATACTGCTTGTCTTGCGAAAGATGGACAGATAGGTGGCCAGGGATGTCGAGATGGATGGGCGAGATAGGCAATAAAATAATCTGAGTAATTATTTCTATCTGTTGCCATAATTTAAATCAGTTTTTCTCATCCATCTCCCAGCCCAGCCGCTCCCTTATGATCTGGTAGCTCATCTCTGGGGGTATGGCTCCCACCTCAGTGCAGATCAGGTCGATGTACTGGTGGGGCGTGACATCAAAGGCAGGATTTCTTACCCGGACATGGCTGTATTTGGAAAGGTCTGCTAAAACCTCGCCGGCATCGCGCTCCTCGATGGTTACCAGTTCTCCCAGGATTGTTTGGGGGCTGAACTTGTAGGTCTCAGCCGCTACTATGAAGCTGGTTCTGGCTTCATGGGCAGATAGGGCGATCTGAGCTGTGCCGATCTTATTTACCAGAGTTCCATTAGCCGTTATCACGTCTGCTCCCACTACCACCAGATCTACCTCATTCATGACGCTTCTGGCCGCCGAGTCGACAATCAGCTCCGTCTCGATTCCCAGGCGGTCCAACATGCCGATGGTAGTGATGCCCTGAAATCTGGGTCGTGACTCGGTGGCTATCACCTTGATCTTCTTTCCAGACCTATGGGCGGTACTGATAACGGAGAGCGCAGCCAGAGAGTTGCAATGGGTGAGCACGGTATCTCCATCCCTTATCCTGCGGCTGCCGATCTGGCCGATCCTCTCCAGAGCCTTTTCGGAAATCTCGATGAAACGATTGGCGTTAAGAACAACGGCCAGGCGAGCCGAATGCACGTCCTGTGCATCGTATTTCATCACCATGCGTATAGCATTGGAAAGGGAGACGGCCGTGGGCCTGGTCTTGAGAAGAATGTCGGCTGCCTTCTCCATCTGCATATTGAAATCATCAAGGCTTTGCGTTTGTATTGCCTCGGAGAAGTCACGCAGAGATGCTGCTGCTGCAGTGGCAATTCGGCCCGCTCCCCTGATTTCCATACTGCGAATCTTTGCAGATGTATCCAAAACCTGGTCCATTGGTTTCATTATGTTTTCATTGTGTGCATTTAGGATAAATTCATTTCCTACATCGTTGATCCATAACATGCAAAAATTATTAATAGAATTAATGCATCTGTTTATCGGGAGTTAGAATTCGATGGAAGAGAACGATCAGGAGTTTTTGCGCGCGCTTCATGAAGAGAAGATTAGAACCCAAAACGAACGCACACAGCTCGTCACTATGAAGCTGGCATTTATTACCGTTCTCTTTGGCCTTAGCTCTGTGAATGTAGGAATCGATATATCCGACATATTCTGGCTGCTCTATTTCGTCCCATTGGTTGCCATAAGCTACGATCTCTATATCATGTCCGCCGATTCCCGGATCAAACGCGTGGGCATCTTTCTGGGCAGAAATCCGGTATCTTTGGCCGGCAAGGCGGAAAGGGAATGGGAGCGCTTTTGTGCCTCTTATCGAGATGGTATGGCACCTTCCGCCAATTTGTTCTTCTCAACCATTGTAACATTGGGCGCAGCGGCCATTATCCTCTCTCAGGGCGGCTCGAATGAAAGATTAATGCGACTATGGTTTGCCGTCTGGCTGGTTGTCTCTATGACCGTTATCATAGTCCTGTGGATAAGGCATCAGATGCTCATTAAAACCATCGGCGACTACAAGCCTTTGGAAAGAGAGAAACCAGCCGGGCCAATGGGCTGATGAGCTTAATTTTGCTTCTTTTTTCAATTCGAGGAAACCTTAATAAAAGCCTATGATCAAGATGATGAGATACAATTTCCCCGTCGAACATCAATAGCCAATAATTCAATATTCAAAATCGGTGGAATTTCCAATGACTATTAAGGAAAAAGAGATCAAGAGAGCCGTAAAAGAAGGCTATGCTCGAATTGCAAAGCAGGCTACATCTTATTATTCGTCCCGAAGCTGCTGCGGCTGCAGCGATATTCCTGAAGCGATAAGCAAGAGGATGGGATATTCTGATGAGGAGATCTCGGCTGCTCCCCCGGAATCGAACATGGGACTGGGTTGCGGTAATCCCGTTGCTCTGGCATCCCTGAAAGAAGGTGAGGTCGTTTTGGACATGGGTGCAGGAGGCGGATTCGATTGCTTCCTGGCCTCCTCTCGAGTGGGTGCATCAGGAATGGTCATCGGAGTAGATATTACCTCGGAGATGGTCGATCGCGCCAGAGCCAATGCCCGCAAAGGCGGATACACAAATATTGATTTTCGGCAAGGCGACCTGGAGAATATGCCAGTGGCTGATAGCTATGTGGACGTGGTCATCTCCAACTGTGCCATCAATCTCATTCCCAATAAGAATATGGTCTTCAGAGAGGCCTTTCGGGTGCTCAAGCCCGGTGGGCGGCTGGCGGTTTCAGATGTGGTATTGACCAGAGAGCTGCCGGAGTTTGTGAAGACTTCCAGTAAGGCCTACATCGGCTGTCTGGCCGGAGCTATCATGAAGGACGATTACCTGAAGATCATTAAAGGTGTGGGCTTTTCTGAGGTTAATGTGGTAGCCGAGTCGAGCTTTCCTGTAGAATCACTCCTCTGTGAGACAGCTGGATCTGCCGCAATTGAGATGCCAAGTATCTCCGCAGAACAGCTGAAGGAAGTGGCCGATTCTGTCTTAAGCATAAAGGTCAGCGGAATAAAGCCCAAATAGCCAAGCTATAGTGAATAGTATGATTAATATTAAATACGAAAGCGTCAGGAGATGATTTTGATAAAGATCAGTTTACTATTCTATCTGGCAATTCTCATAGTGACATTCTCTATAACTCAATATGCAGAATGTGCCCCCTGTGCGGTGGGAGGATGCGGCGCAGGCGGAGAATCCTGGACGGCATCGGCTGAGGCTTTCATGAACTCCGATGTTCCCCTTGTGGGCGTAACCGGAAATCAGAACGCAAACAGCTTCAGTACGGGAAGCTTTCAGGCCGGCCTGCCGGTGGGGGGATCTGTAAACAAAACCGTAAAGGGCACTGTTCCCGGTGCAGTTTCAAGCATCACCGGGGTGTATGTTGCGCCTGCAAGCAGGTCAGATCCGTTCCCTGCACCTGCTATGCTGAAATCTCTGGATGCCACATCTGAAAAAGATGTGGTGCTGGATGTATCCAACCAACGCTCTCCCGGCCAGGCTCACATCAGGGGCGGGGTCAACATTCCTGCTAAAAGCTTTTTCTATGAGAATGGAACGCTGAATAATGTCTCAGAGCTGGCCGCGATTCTGGGCAAAGCGGGCATCTCTCGAGATGATGCGGTGATGGTCTACAGCGACTCCTTCAGCTCAGGAGAGGCAACCGCAGTTCTCTTCGCCCTGCGCTACCTGGGGCATGAAAATGTCAGGGCTTTGGATGGCGGACTGGACAACTGGATTGCGGCGAGTTTGCCCATGGAGACCAGGGAGAACGTGCGCTCTCCTGTAAGCTATGTTGCTCTCCCAAGAGCCGAGCTTTTGGCCGATTATGACTATGTCAAGTCCGGCCAGGCACAGATGGTGGATAGCAGGAGCTTTCAGGAATTCGGTAAATCCAGAATACTCAATGCCACGTTCATCAGCCCCGAGGATGCGCAAAAAGATGGGCGGCTGAAGGCGAGGTCCGATCTTAAGGATACCTTCGCTAGATTGAACGCCAGCCGGACGGTAGTGGTTTACTCGGATGATATTTATGGGGCATCCGTGGTGTGGTTTGCCTTGCAGCTCATGGGATTCGATACCAGGATTTACTCCTGGCAGGACTGGCAGGCCCATAAAGATGAGAAGATCTAATTTGATCCAATTTTTTTTTTTTGCTCTGAGACTTAACTCATATACCTTCTTCGAAATACTTTAATATAAATTAGTTGCGAATCCATCTTACTGTAATCAGGATATATTTCATTATTTTCCGGCAAAAAGTGCATATCAACCAAAAGAATTTATACTAAAAGTACACCATGACAGTATACCAAAATAAATCAAGTTTTAATACCGGCCCTGTGGTAGAAATGTCAAAAAATTCGGTTAATAATCCCGCCAACAGCTACTCTGCCCTGCAAGATAGAGCGCTTGATCTCATCGGCTCAAAAGGTAACGGCCTGTTTCAGTCAGAGCTGCGCCGCCTCATGTCCATTGACAGCAGCAAGTGCTCGAAGATTGTATGCAAGATGCAAAGCTGTGGCCTCATTTATCGCGAGAAGGTTCCCGCCAGCAGCACCTATCTGCTAAAGCTTACCCGGCCCGCCCAGGAGATTTCCTTTGACAAGCCAGCTCCCCGCAACATCGATAGCTACTTAACTGAGTTCTATCTGCTCTATTTGGTGCGCGGCATCTCAGGCTAGGGGCCGCAGGGGCTTTTCCAATTGAGGGCATACTGGGAGATATTGCGGCCTTTCAACTGCATGATGGCAGCAGCAGCGGCCATCATTGGTCTCGCCATCGCCAGAGGTCTTCATGCTGAGGCGGCAGGGCTCATCTTCCTCACGGTTTTCTTGATCACAGGTGCAGGAAACGCCATCAACGATTACTATGATCGAGATATCGATGCCATAAATAGGCCCGGTCGGCCTATTCCCAGCGGACGCGTCAGCGTGCGTGCGGCTTTCTCTTATTCTCTGGCCCTCTTTGCCGTCGGCTGCATTTTCGCTGGACTTGTAAACCAGATATGTCTGGCCGTGGCCGTCTTCAATTCTGTTCTCCTCTTTCTTTACGCTCGCAACCTCAAGGCCACGCCGCTAGCGGGTAACGTCTGCGTTGCGTTTCTCACCGGCTCTACCTTTCTCTTTGGAGGAGCTGCCGCAGGCTGCGCAGGCCTTCTAGCCAACAAAATCCCTTTTTTGCTCTCCTTTCTGGTCAGCATGAGCCGGGAGATCGCTAAAGATATCGAGGATATGGCCGGCGACCGGGCAGGCGGGGCGCGCACACTGCCCATCCTGGCAGGAGAGTGGGCCAGCGCGACGCTGGCAGAGGCTTTCGCTTTGGCGGCGGTGGCGCTGGGATTCTTTGCGCCTTTCGGCAGGGTTTATCTGGCGATAGCAGTAGTGGCAGATCTCTTCTTCCTGCTCTCCGTGCTGAAGATAGCTCGCAGGGATGCGACGGGCGCGCAAAAGGCGCTGAAAAAGGGAATGGCAGTGGCGCTGGTGGCGTTTTTGGCGGCGGCACTGCTGTCAATCAATTTTCTAAGTATGATCTCTTATTAATCACCTGTGCGCAAAGTTCGCAACTATCATCTCGCCCACAGAATTGATGCGCACAAATCCATAACGCTCGAACTGCACCACATGCCCCAGCTCCCCGGCAATTCCCGCCTCGCCCACGCCCTCATCAACGCCATCGGGCCTTTGCACCCGCACTTTCGGCCCGTCCGGTGGCGCCCACTGAATGATCTTGGTCCTCTTGCCCATATCCTTTCCCAGGAAGCGCGCCCTGGCCGGCACCAGGCTTGTAATTTCTACGTTGCACAGATCCTTGAGGCGGATATTATCCCCTATCTGGAAGGCTTCTAGATCGCTCTTGCAGATGAATAACTTGTTGCCGGCAGGAATCTCCCGCAAGCCCCGATCTGCGGTGGGATGCAGGGGCGCGTGCGCCATTGCTGGCACATCGCCTTCGATCGTCAGCTCAACTGGCTCCCAGACGAAGAAGCGGCGGTTGGCCTCGAGGTCGATGATCTTGCGGTTCTCGGCATAGATGGAGTCCATGCTGATGGAGATGTCCGTCTCTCCCACTCCCAGGTCGATCATGAACTTTCGCAGCGCCTCGGACCGGATGCCCCGGCAGCGCGCCGCCCGCACCGTTGGAACGCGCGGGTCGTCCCAGCCTGTGTACTCGCCGGCCTCGATGGCTTTGCGAAGCTTGCTGGTGCTGAAGGAGCCGAACTGATGAATCTTGATCCTGCCCCAGTGGATGACCTGGGGGTACTGCCAGCCCAGATAGCCGTAGAGATATCTCTGCCGGCTGCCGCTGTCTGCCAGATCTTTACCCCGAATGATGTGCGTTGTTCCCAGTAGGTGGTCCTCCACTGCCGACTCAAAGTCGAGCAGCGGCCAGACGCGGTACTTGGTGCCTACCAGCGGATGGGAGGCGGTGACGATGCGAAAAGCAGGCCAGTCGCGTATGGCCGGGTCCTTGTGGTGCATATCGGTCTTGACCCGCAAAACAGCTCCGCCTTCAGGCATGCGGCCATCGAGCATTTGCCGCCAGAGATCCAGGTTCTGCTCGACGCTCTGACTCCGGTGCTCGCACTCCTCTCCCCTGTCCTTGTGCTCCTTGAAGACGGCCTGCGCACAGCCGCAAACATAAGCACCGCCCTGGCGAATCAACTCTTCGGCTATGGGATAGTACTGGTCAATTCGCTCGCTGGCGGTAATCACCAGATCTGGCTTTGCGCCTAGCCACGTGCAGTCTTCCAGATACCAGCCATAGGCCTCAGGCATGGGCCGCTTCTTCACGGGATCGGTGTCATCGAAGCGGATGATGAACTTGCCGCCATACTTTTTCACGTACTCGGAGTTAACGATGATGCCGCGCGCACTGCCCAGCGTTGGCGGACCGTTGGGGTTGGGTGCAAAGCGCATGACTACGCCCTTTTCTGCCCCCTGCAGGGCAGGCAGGCCCTTGTCGGGCTCCTTCTTTTCCGAGAGCTCTGCCAGCAGCTCTGGGGCAATGATCAGCAGTCTCTCTTGCCACTCTTTCAGGCTGGTCTTCTCTACGCCCGCCAAAACCTCTTTTACCAGAGGCGATAGCTCTTTGGCCCGGGCGCGCAGACTAGCGTGCTCGCCCAGGAGCTTGCCCATGACCGCTCCGGCATTAGGTGCGGCTTTGTACTTCACGGCATTTTGCAGCGCATACTTTTCTACGAGCTCTCTGATCTCTTCCATGAAACATCTCCCAAAGGCCCGGAAGATAGAGAGAAATTGGTGCTCTCTGATCTTCCCTTTCAGGTAAGAGAGCCAATTTCAATCACTCTACTTTAATTTGATTGTCCCCCCCTCGAAACGGGCTATCGTTTGGACTTGCTCTTTTTGCCGGAGATAGTGCATCGCTTATGATTCTATCATGATCAAAAGCCAGAGGCGGCAGTTTCATTCGTGGAAAGACCTGGGCCATTCTGGCATCCGATCCGGCCAACAGCTCGCCGCTACCCAGGGCGAGAAAAGCGGCGGAGACCACGTGGCCGCGGGGGTCGCGGGCGGGGTTTGAGTAAACGCCCACCAGTTCTAACAGTTCAACGACCAGGCCTGTTTCCTCGCGGGCCTCCCTGATAGCTGCCGCCTCAACCGTCTCGCCTACCTCTACAAAGCCGCCGGGCAGGGCATAGCAGCCCGCAAAGGGTGGATTATCTCTCTTGATAAGCACAATTCCTCCCTCAAAAAGTATGACGGCGTCCACTGCCAGAAGGGGAGTCACAATCCGTTTCGTCTCGTTCATTGTGCTATATTTGCGGTGTCGCAACCAAAAGGCTTATCTACGGCTCAAGTCGGATGCTTATACGGCAAAGGTCGATTATTCACAATCCCTCCCTACCCTACATCCAATCGGCCTTTGGCTAATTTTTCAATAGATACAATGAATACTGAGAAGGGTAATTTCTTATCCATGCCATTTTATGTCCTCAAGATGGGAGGAAGCCTCATGACTTGTGCCCGCTCGCTCATGAGCGCCCTTCTGGCCATCGCGGAGGATGAATACAGCTTCCTGGTGGTGCCGGGCGGCGGTCCCATGGCCGATCTGGTGAGAGAAATCTATGCACGTGGCGATCTCAGTTCGGAGGCCGCGCACTGGATGGCCGTCTTGGCCATGGAGCAGTACGCCCACTTTCTGGCGGATGGAAATGGGATTGTCCTCACCAGGGAAGTTTGCCGCCCGAAAAATGATAGCGGCGTGCAGGTTCTTTTGCCTTACCTGGCCCTCATTGAGGACGATCGCGGTCTCCTGCATAACTGGGATTATACCTCGGACGCGGTGGCGGCTCTAGTCGCCGCAAAGCTATCCGCCCCACTTATCAAGGCGACTGATGTGGATGGCGTGATGATGGATGGAAAAGTAGTCTTGGAGGTGCCGGCGAACCGCATGCTTGGTCGCGTTAGCTGCATCGATCAGGGCACGATTGAACTTCTCTGCGGTCCACTAAAAGGAAACAGCATCTGGGTGCTCAATGGCACCGATGCGCAGCAATTTTGCAGAGCCCTGAAGAATGGCGAAGGCGGCACGATTATCAAGGGCTAACAAGAAAGCAATTGCGGCAAAAATCATCTAGAATTCGGTCTATCTATGGGAAGGTTTATACAGAGAAATACATCAATTGGGAAGGAGATAACATGAAGGAAGAACTACCCGAGAAATGCATATCATGTGGCGTTGCGCTGACCGGCGTCGGTGGGACGAAGTTCCCCTGCCCCAGCTGCGGAACCGTGATTGCCAGATGTAACAAATGTAAAAAACAGAGCAACGTTTATTCTTGCAAAGCCTGTGGCTTCTCAGGACCGTGAGGTGTAATAGATGGGAGATGCCGCTGTAAGAATGAAAGTTATGCCGGAGAGCATGGATGTGGATCTGAAAATGCTCGCCGAGGAGATCAAGAAGGTAGTGCCATCCTTTGCCAGGCTGCATGCCATCCAGGAGATGCCCATAGCCTTTGGTTTGAAGGCATTGATCGTCGTAACAATAATGGACGATAAGGGAGGCAGAAGCCCGGATGAGATTGAAGAAGCGGTCCGCAATTTACCCGGCGTAGAATCGGCAGAGGTGGAAGAGGTCGGACTCCTCTAAACCACTCTCTTTATAGTCGGGCTTGTAGATCAGTGGTAGATCGCCGCCTTCGCAAGGCGGAGGCCACGGGTTCGAATCCCGTCAAGTCCATTTTAGTATTTCTGCAACCCTTTAATGCCCAATTCTCACCCCAGATTTTGCGGGGCAGGTTCGGCCCCAGTTTCATTTCCGGAACCGACTACCTCAATATGCAGAGCATTCTTGAAGTTTCCTGCTCCCTGCAGAGACGAGGCAGCGATGTCTACACTGTAGATGCCCGCCGGGACATTAGCCTTCCAGTCTTTGGAGTACTCATTTCCTGATGTCTTAATCAGGCTGAGCTTTTCCACCTCTTTACCGGTCGAGTCTTTGATGGAAGCAGTGGCCGTAAGCAGTATTTCAGTCTGGTTTTCCGCCTGCAAAGAGCCGTTCAGAGCAAAGGCGGCGATGATCTTTACCGTGCCGGCAGAGTTTGCATAAGCCGGCGTGGCATTGATGCTTTTTAGAATTAATTCGGCTGTTTGAGGCTGGGACGCAGCAACAATCGCGGCATTTTCGTTGCTCTGTGCGTTTTCTTCTGCGGCTTTGGTCTTATTCTCGAATTGTGACTCTGTCTTTCTCACCACTTTTGGACCGAATGCAATCGGCTCATCGCTGATGGGCTGGCCTGCAATAAAAGCGTTGGCACTTTGTGACCAGTCGCCTTCTTTCATGCAGGATGAACATTCAGCGGATGCAGAAGAACCCAGCGCAACAATGCTTGCCAGGAATGCCATGCAGATAAGGAATATTGTTGAATTTTTCATGTTTTCTCGTCGTATTCTATTTATATCATCCTGACGCTTAGAAATGCCTGGATAATATGGCCGGAGCAAAGAAACCTCTGCGAATTTTAGGACTGGCGGATCTGCATGACCGCGTGGAGATGTTGCATCGTTTGAAGGATATTGATGCCGATCTCATTGTCTTTTGCGGCGATCTGCATAATGCCGCCGGCAAGATGGCGGCCCGTCCCGCGGCTTTTGCCCTGGCCGGTCTGGGGCCGCCGGTGCTCATTGTTCCCGGAAATATGGACCACAGGGATGTGGTGCCCGATCTATGGCAAGAAGCGGGCCTAGGAATGCTGCATCGCTCCTCCTATTGCTATGCAGATTTGGGCTTCCTGGGCATGGGCGGAATGGTGGCGAAAGATCCCCTGCGTCGGGGAGATCCTGCTCGCTACTATCATCATGATATTGAGGTGTATGAAACCCTGGCTGCGGCTTATCTGGATATAATTGACGCAAGAATCAAGATAGTGGTTGTGCACCAGCCGCCCTGGGGGGCGCAGGATACTCTTTACAATGGGGAAAGCTCGGGATCGGTCAGCCTGCGCCGCTTCGTAGTGGAGTATCAGCCCGACCTGTTGCTCTGCGGGCATATCCACGAAGCGCGTGGAAAGGGCTTCATCGGTTCCACTAGGATCGTCAATGTGGGAGAGCTGCGGCAGGGATGGGCCGCGCTCATCGAAATTGGAGACGAGATAACCGCAAATTGGATCTAAATATGGATGAAATTGATCGCGGCGTAAGAGCCATGCAGGCCCTGCAAAGGCTCGTCCCGAAAGGCGGGCTGAAAAACCTGGAGTCGGTCAGGGCGGAGATGGATGAGCTGATCTCCCCGGAGTTCGAACCCTATTTCCTGGCAAATGCAGCACTGCATCTACTGGTTGTTTGCGAGAGATGCGGCCGGTGCTGCCTGGAGGAGAAAGGCATTGCCGTTTCCATCGATGACTGCCGCAGGATTGCCCGGCACCAGGGGCTCAGCCTGAAGAGCTTCATGAGGGACTACACAAGGCCCCATGAGCTGAAGGGCGAGCTGGTGGGGTCGGCCCGGATGCTCGGCAAAGAGGAGGACGATCCCTGTCCTTTTTTCGATTCCACATTGCCAGGTTGTCGTATCTATTTCGTAAAGCCTCAGGTGTGCACAGCCGCACTTTACCTTTCCAAAATGAATCTGCTTATCTGTGAAGAGCAGAAAAAGATTAATGATTTTCCAATATGCTCTGCTGATGAAAAACTGAGAGCCTGGATAGCGGATTTGGCCTTGCTGCTGGACCAAGATGAAATGGCTAAGTACGAGCCGGAAGGGCTAATTGACAGCGCGAGGCCCGAGGTGGATCTATTTCGCTTTCTGCTGCGTTTGAAGGGCATGGAGATCTACTTCGGGCAGGAGAAGGCGGCGCTGCTGGCAAGAAAGCTGGGTCTGAAGGTAATGCCTTTGGATAAGGAGATGAGGTGGGCGGCGCTTATTTATGCGGTTGGCTTGCCGGACGAGAGGGAGAAATTGAGGATGGTTTAATGAACGCTTAAGATAAAAATGCAACCATTAATCTTTATCTCAAGCAATCATTAGTTTGGAGCAATACACTTCCCATCAGTACCTCAGCAGCGCTCCCACCCCGCCAATCGCTTCCAGAAATTCGTCATCCTCCACCAATACCACTTCTGCACCGGTCTTTTCTGCCTGCTCGTAAAGCCTCTCCAGGCTCATGGCCTGCATCTGCCCGCCACAGGCGGGACAGCTTTCTCCCTCCTCATGGGTGAAGTGGCACTTTTTGCATATCATCGAAGGCAGGGCAAAGCCGCTGGAGAGAAGCAGATGATTGACCCGACCTTCCAGAAGAGCCCCTCCCACCTCGGTCAGGCCGTAAGCTGCGCCCTCTCCTTTGAGCACAGCCTCCTTCAGTCTCTTTGCCAGATGGAGCTGTGCGGATCTCTCTTCCCTGGCAGACTTGCTGCCCAGCTTCACCAGATCTCCGCCAGGCGTCTGCATGGAGATGTCAACGACTCCCAGGAGCTTCTCCTTCCAAACAGTAGGCAGCATCTCTACAAGCTGGCCTTTGGCTTCCCCTGGACCCGCTACTACCAGCCCTTTAATCAGACCGAGATCAAGCCGGCCCTGCAGATCTTCCACTACCGAGGTGAGAAAAGACTTAATCGCACCGCTGCGAAGGCGGTTGTAGCGCATCTGGCTCCAGCCGCCTTTCTTGTGCTTGTTCATGAGATCTATCGATAACTTTTTTTTCTCCTCCAGGATGTCGGAGCGGATCACAAATAGCCTTGCCTCTTGAGAGTCAAGGAGCAACAGAGCATAATCCTGGTAATCCTCCTTAAGCCTGGCCAGAGGCAGAAGGAAAGGAGAGCTATCCAGTACGACCATAGGTACCAGCGATACGCTTAACCTAAAAACCTGCAGAAAGCCTCCGGCAGCGGAGGCGAAGATCACCCGCCCCTTCTCGCCATTTATGGACGCGGCCGCGAGGTGGGGTTCGATCATCTGGATGGTCTTTTGAAAGGCTTCCCGGAGATCTCCTGGCAGGGCGCTCTTCATGGCCTTCAGCTTGGATTGCACAAGGAGTCTATCATCTCTGTTGATCGTAGTAAGATAAATGGAAAGAAGTGCCTCCATCTCGTCTCTTGTTTCGGCCAGGGCTCGCAGATCGATATCCGTGATGGGTGTGAGGCGGTGCTGGTTATTTGGTTTTTCGAGGGACTGCATAAGAATTATAATGTCCCTTGTCGCAGAAATAACTATCCAATCTACACAAGGTTTATTTGCCATCAAGCGAAGCACACGTCCATCAGATTATGAGGAATGCTATGCGACTTTCCATGGATTTAGAGCTGCAGGATATACCCGGCCAGCTTCTTCTGGCGCTCCAGCCCTTTAGGGATTACAAGGCCAATATCATCAGCGTGGTTCATCACAGGGACAGAAAGACACCCCGCGGCATGATCCCGGTTCGCTTCGTAGTGGAGATGGACCGGACCAAGATCGAGACCGTCAACGCCAAGCTCAAGGAGTGCGGCATCTCCGTGGTGCGAGCAGGCGAGGACCGCCTCATTGAGGCCGTTTCTGTTGTACTGGTGGGCCATGTGCTGCACAGTGATCTGGGAGATACCGTAAACCGCATCGACTCCACCGGCTTTGCCGAGGTCATGGACGTTTCTCTGACTATGACTGGTGTTGACGAGCCGTCTTCCGCCTATCTCAAGATCCGCGCCACCGGCAAGGCCGAGATCCAGAAGGCCCTGGCCATCCTGCGCGAAGTGGGCGCCGAGAAGAAGTTGCTGGTAATTGAGCCGATAGAAGCGGAGGCGGTCTGAATATGAGGGACATTAAGGTTTCCCTGGTGGGGTACGGCATTGTCGGCCACGGCGTGGTCGATGTTCTCAGCCGCAAGAAGAAGATGCTTAGGGATATGGGCCTGAATATCAAGCTGATCAGCGTCACCGATCACACCGGTACCGTAATGGCGGAAGATGGTGTGGATGCGGATAAGATTTTAGGGGAGAGGACGCTGGCCAATGTGGCCACCACCAGCATGAAAGGCAAAGAGGCTATTTCCGCCATCGATTCCGACCTGGTGATCGAGGTCACTCCCACTAACATAGTGCACGGCCAACCTGGTCTTGGTCACATGGAAGCGGCCCTTTCCAGCGGCAAGCACGTCGTCACCTCCAACAAAGGCCCGCTGGTGGTCTCCTACAGCCGCCTGAAAAAGCTGGCTGAAGACAATGGTGTGATGATGAAGTTCGAGGCTACCGTGGGCGGCACCATGCCCCTCATCAGCCTGGTGGAACGAACGCTGGTGGGCAACACCATCTTCGGCATCCGGGGAATATTCAACGGCACCTGCAACTATATCCTCACTCGCATGACTGAGGAGGGTATACCCTATACTCATGCTCTGAGCGAGGCCCAAGACATGGGGATCGCAGAGGCTGATCCCAGTTACGATGTGGAGGGGGTGGACACGGCTGGAAAGGTGGTCATCCTGGCCAATTCGCTCTTCAACATGAACATCAAGTACAGCGATGTGGATGTGACCGGCATTACCGGCGTCACACCCGAGGCCCTGGCCCTGGCCAAGAAGCGCGGTTATGCCATCAAGCTAATTGGCGACGTGCCTGCCCTCACTGTGCGGCCTACTCTGGTGCCGCTGGGCAGTCCTATAGCGGTGTCGGGAACCCTGAACTCGGCTGCAATTTACACCGATTTATCAGGAACCATAACAGTAACCGGTCTTGGTGCCGGTTCCATCGAGACCGCTTCCGCAATTCTGACCGACATCGTCAGCATCTACCGGACGAAACAGATCGATGCCATATTCTAAATGACCAGCTTCCTTGCCTTTGCACAGCTCTGCCAGAAGGTTGAGGCCATATCCGGCTCACTGGAGAAGATCGATCTGGTGGCAGCATTCCTTGCCGGTTTGGATGAGGCTGAACTCTCTGTTGCCTGCGGCTATATCATGGGTATTCTCTTCCCGCCCAGCCTAAATCTGGTAATGGGCGTGGGGCCCAGCATCCTCTACGAGGCCCTGGCGAAAGCCTGCGGCTGCCCGGCCGAGCAGATCTCTGATATGCTTCGCGCCACAGGTGACCCGGGACTGGTTGCTGCCGGCATTGTGGAGAAGAGAAGGCCGCTTGGCTTTGCCGCTTTCCAGGAGGCAGAGCCGCTCTCCATTGCCGACGTTTACGAGAGATTTGTGGTAATAGCTCGCGCTTCAGGCAAGAAAAGCCAGGACATCAAAGTCAAAAACCTGCAATTTTTATTCAGCCTGGCCGGTTCCCTGGAGGCCAGGTATATCGCCCGTCTGGCCATAGAGGACATGAGGATAGGCATTGGTGAAGGGGGCGTGCGGGATGCCGTTGCCCTGGCATTTTCCAAAAGCGGTGCAGATGCGGAGAAGGTGGAGCAGGCCTATAACCTCACCAACGATATGGGCCTGGTGGCAAGAAGCGCCAGGCGCGGCACTCTGGCGGAGCTATCAGTCATGATCAATCACCCCATCAAGATGATGCTGGCCCAGCTAGGCGAGAGCATTTCAGCCTCGCTGGCTGATATCGGCACTGCTGCCGTCGAGTGGAAGTATGACGGCGCTCGCGTGCAGATCCATAAAGAGGGGGACGATGTTGCTGTATTCTCCCGGCGCATGGAAAATGTGACGGCATCTCTGCCGGAGATCGTCCAGGCGGCCAGGAAGATAACAGCCAAGAGCGCCATACTGGATGGAGAAGCAGTGGCTATCGGCAAAGACGACCGGCCCATGGCCTTCCAGAATATCCTGAAACGGTTTCGAAGAAAATACAATGTAGAAAAGCTTGCCGCCCAGATTCCCTTGCGCCTTTTCCTCTTCGATTTGATCTATCTGGATGGCAAGAGCCTGACGAATTTGCCCCTCACACAGAGACGGGCACTCCTGGAAAAGATTGCAGATCCTAATCTTCTGGCCGGTCAGGTCCTGTCCGGCAGTGTTGAAGCTGTAGAGGAGATCTACCGTCAGGCACTGGCAGCCGGCCATGAAGGGCTTATTTTAAAGAATCCTGCTTCAGTTTACGCTCCGGGAAAAAGAGGCAAGAACTGGCTGAAGATCAAGCCGGTTATGGAGACTCTGGACCTGGTGGTAATAGGTGCAAAATGGGGCGAGGGCCGCAGAGCAAGTTTTTTGGGCTCCTACCGGCTGGGATGCCGGGATACTGCTACCGGCAATCTTTTGGATATGGGCTTTGTGGCCACGGGAATTTCTGATGAGTCTCTGGCGGAGCTCACGGAAATGTTTCGGGAGCTGATTATTCTGGAGAAGGGCATGGATGTGGAGATCAAGCCGGCGGTGATCTTCGAGGTGGCTTACGAGGAGATACAGCGTAGCCCCAACTACTCCTCCGGATATGCATTGCGTTTTCCGCGGATGGTTGCCGTAAGGTACGATAAATCTCTGGAGGAGGCGGACACTCTGGAGCGCGTCATCTCCCTTTACAGAGGACAGAGGGGCAGGAGCAATTCCGCCTAAATGGCATTTGGAGGCAACTAAATATGATTACAAAGATGCTAAGTGAGCTGAAGGATGAAGAGCTGCAAGCCCTTCTCTCCCGAGATGTGGGCATTTCCGAGGTGCTTTCCGCGGTCAATAAGATTGTTATGGAAGTGGGAAGCAAGGGAGATGAAGCGCTCTTCAAGTTCACGGAGACGTTTGAGGGTGCGCGTCTCGACGATCTGCGGGTAAGCGAAGAAGAGATTGATGCGGCTTACGATCAAGTCGAAGAAAGGCTCATGGAAGCCTTGGCCGATGCGGCAGAAAATATCTTCCAATTCCATAGGCTGCAAAAGGAGCGGCAATTGTGGATGACCGAGATTGCCCCCGGTGTCTCTGTGGGCCAGAAGGTTGTGCCCCTCGACTCTGTAGGAGCCTATGTGCCCGGCGGGAGGGCCTCTTATCCCAGCTCTGCTTTGATGAACATAATTCCAGCCAAAGTGGCCGGGGTTTCCAGGATAGTAGTATGCACCCCTCCCAAAGCGGACGGCTCCATAACTCCCCTGACTCTTGTGGCTGCCGACAAGGCCGGCGCAGATGAGATTTACAAGGTGGGCGGAGCTCAGGCCATTGCGGCTATGGGCCTGGGCACCGAGAGCCTGGAACGGGTACAAAAGATCGTGGGGCCGGGCAATGTTTATGTCACCGCGGCCAAGATGCTTTTGCGGGGCAGCGTAGAGATCGACTTTCCGGCAGGTCCCAGCGAAGTTCTCATTCTAGCCGATCGGACCGCTGATCCGGGGGTGATCGCCGCAGACATGATCGCCCAGGGAGAGCATGATCCCAAGTCAATTTCCGTGCTGGTGGCATTAGATGACCTGCTGGCCAGTGCCGTGATCGAGGAATTAAGCATTCAGTCGGCAAGCGCAGCACGCCGCGACATCGTGGAGCAGAGTCTGGATCATAGCGCAGTTCTCGTGGCTGATGACATGGACGAGGCTGTGGACTTTTGCAATGCCTTTGCGCCGGAACACTTGGAGATAATCACCCGGGATCCCATGGATGTCCTCAGGTACATACGTAACGCAGGCAGCGTGTTTTTGGGCAAGTTCACACCGGTAGCGGCAGGCGACTACGCCAGCGGAACCAACCATGTGCTTCCCACTTCCGGCTATGCCAGAACCTTTTCGGGATTGAATGTGGACCACTTCACCAAGAAGATATCAGTGCAGATGATAACCGACGAAGGGCTTCTTGGTTTGGAGGATACCATTACCACTCTGGCTGAGGCGGAAGGCTTGAAGGCGCACGCGGAATCGGTGAGAAGAAGGCTGGAGCCGAAGGCATGAAGATGGGACAGAAGGTAATGAGGGGCGGCAAAAATAATTTTATCGCTCTCTCATATCCGAAAAAATTCTTCGCAGATAGTCTTCTTAGCGCCACGGCTTACCATTTCCTGCAAAGCTATGCTGGAATCCTCCGGCTGCAAGTTCACACCGGCGACAGCATCGGTCAGTATAAAGACATCCAGTCCATCTTTAAGCGCATCCAGCACGGAATATTTAACGCAATAATCCGTCGCCAGCCCACCGATATAAATCTCTGTAACTCCCAAACTTTTCAGTAAATTCGCTAATACAAATCCGCTCGAATTTGCAGCGTGGAAAGCCGAATAGCTGTCTTCTTCTGGATCCATGCCCTTGGACATCACCAGGGCCTCTCTCGGAAGCTCAAGCTCCGGGTGAAACTGAGCGCCGTAACTTTCCTCGATGCAATGAGTGGGCCATACTCCGCCGAATTGATCAAAATGTTTGCAGACTTTAGGATGCCAATCCCTGGTCACAAAAATCGGTAAATTTTCCCTTTCAAAAAACTTGATGTACCTGTTAAGAATGGGGATGATCTTGTCGCCCCCGTGGATGCCCAAAGCGCCGCCGGGACAAAAATCATTTTGGACATCAACCACGAGGAGTGCCTTACTTAATCTAAATGAGCTCATAAGCAAAACATCTTCCCGGCCAATTGTTGACTCATCGCTCTTTCCCTGTGGGGCCTTTTCTTACTTACCTGGCCTGGCTCTCTGTCGCAAATACCGTCTGGGAGAGCAGCATGGCCACAGTAAGCGGTCCTACCCCGCCCGGAACCGGAGTTATGGCTGAAGCGATCTCCTTTACGGCCTCGTAGTCCACATCTCCTACCGTCTTGTCTCCCACGCGATTGATGCCCACATCAAAGACAATGGCACCGGGCCGGACCATATCCTTCTTGATCAGGGCCGGAACGCCTGCCGCTACTACCAGTATCTCAGCATCTCTGGTATGCTCGGCCAGATCCCTGGTGAAGACGTGGCAGACCTGCACCGTGGCATTGCGGCTGAGCAGCATGGCTGCCAGAGGCTTGCCTACCACGTTGCTGTGGCCCACAATCACGGCCTCCGCTCCCTCCAACTTCTTGCCCAGCCGCTCCAGAGCATAGATGATGCCCCGTGGGGTGCAGGGCACAAGGCGCTCCGCACCCAGAAGAAGGGCGCCCATATTCACAGGATGAAATCCGTCCACATCCTTCTCAGGCATAATGCTCATCATGGCTCTTTGAGGGCTCTGGCCTTTCGGCAGAGGCAATTGCAGGAGAATGCCGTTTATATCCGGACGGCAATTGAGCTCCTGTATCTTGGCGATGAGCTCTTCCTCCGAACTGTTCTCGGCCAGGACCACGTTCTCCGATCGAATGCCTACCCTGGTGCAGGCGGAATGCTTGAGCCGGATGTACATCTGCGAGGCGGGATTCTCACCCACCAGCACAGTGGCCAGGCCCGGCACAATTCCTCTCCGAGCCAGCTTTTTAACTCTCTGGGCGGTCTCGACCTCAACGTCTGCCGCCAGAGCTTTTCCATCGATTATCATATCAGATCCATTAGCTTAGAAATGGTAATCACGTCAGATCAGGATAGAGCGGGAACTGTGCGCACAGCTCTCTGGCCTGCCTGCGAACATCAGCTATTGTCTCTTCGTTCTTAATATCCCGAATCACCGAGGTGATCAGGTCGGCGATCTTCACCATTTCCAGCTCTTTCATCCCTCTCGTGGTCATGGCGGGTGTGCCGATGCGAATGCCGCTGGTGACGAAGGGTGTGGCCGGATCGAAGGGTATCATGTTCTTGTTCAGGGTTATGCCCGCTCTCTCCAGAGTCTCGTCGGCAACCTTACCGGTGATGCCTTCTTTGATCAGCTTGACCATCATGAGATGGTTGTCTGTGCCGCCGGAGACCAGATCGAATTTGTTTTCCAGAAGTCGGTCCGCCAGGACGCGAGCGTTCTTTACCACCTGGAACTGGTACTCCTTGAACTCTGGTGCCAGTGCCTCCTTGAAGGCCACGGCTTTCGCGGCTATGGCGTGCATAAAGGGCCCGCCCTGAGTGCCCGGGAAAACTGATCTATCAACGGCGGAAGCAAGCTCTTCTTTACAAATGATCAATGCGCCCCTCGGCCCGCGCAGGGTCTTATGAGTGGTAGTAGTAACAATATCCGAATAGGGCACGGGAGAGGGATGTGCGCCCACGGCACATAGGCCCGCAATGTGAGCGATGTCGGCCATGACCTTTGCCCCTATCTCGTCGGCAATCTCGCGGACGACTTTGAAGTCGATGGTTCTGGGATAGCTGGAGGCGCCCACCACAATGAGTTGCGGCCTGTTCTTTCTGGCGATAGCCGCCATCTCCGAGTAGTCGAGCATCTCCGTCTCGGGTGATACGTTGTAGGGCACGATCTTGTACATCCTTCCCGAGAAGTTGACCGGGCTGCCGTGCGAGAGGTGGCCGCCGTGGGCCAGATTCATGCCCATGATGGTGTCGCCAAGCTTCAGCACAGCGAAATAGGCTGCCATGTTGGCCTGAGTGCCGCTGACCGGCTGCACATTGACATGCTCTGCGCCGACAAAGAGCTTTTTGCAGCGTTCGCGAGCCAGATTTTCGGCCACGTCCACACAGGCTGTGCCGCGGTAGTAGCGTTTGCCTGGGTAGCCTTCCGCATACTTGTTGGTCATGATGCAGCCCTGGGCCTCCATGACTGCTCTACTTGCGAAGTTCTCAGAGGCGATCAGAATTATGTTATTTCGCTGCCGCTCCAGCTCAGCCTGGATTGCGGCTGCGATTTCGGGATCTTCAATGCTCAAAGGCTTCAAATCAAATCACCAGTATATTGTCATGCTATCAGGATTGGAGGAGATGCAATGAGGAGAGCAAAATAGATTATGGTAATGACGGCATTTGCATGCAAGATCTGTCTGCAAGCCAAAACTCTTTATTGTCCGCTGTCGGAGGTATTGCTGGAAGGACATGAGATGCTAAAGCGTGCCAGGATTATAGCCGATTACCAGTTTGGTAGAGGAGCAGGTGAGGCCCTTTTTCCCGAGGATACAACCTACAGTCTCTCCAAAACGCGCCGGCTGAGGTATCTTTATTCCGAAAAGGAAAGGATAGCTACGGTTAGGGCGATGGACAATCTTCTCACTCTAAGCATGCTTGGCGCGAGAAGGTTGCATGAGGCATTTCCCAGTCCGCGGTTGAGGGTGGTGGCCTCAGAGGATGCCGCGCCTTTTGTGGCCAAAGGAGGCAACCTCTTTGCCAAGCACGTTTTGAGTGTGGATGATGGGATTCGGGCCGGGGAAGAGGTGCTGGTTGTGGACTCTCAGGACCGGTTGCTGGCCACAGGAACAGCAGTGCTCGCGCCGGAGGAGATGCTGCAAATCAAGCGGGGTATCGCGGTGGCTGCCAGGAAGGCTGCCGAACACTGAAATCAAGATGATTATTTTCCTGCCCTACGAATTGCCGCGATTATTTCTCTCTTCCTAAAGCAGATATGCCTCTGAACCTCTCCACCGCTTCGGCTATGCATTCGGCCACATAGTTCACCTCTTCCTCAGTGTTTGACCGGCCCATGGTGATCCTCAGAGAGCCGTGGCACTCTTCCGGCTTGAGGCCTAAAGAGAGAAGCACATGGGATGGCTCCAGCTTGTGAGAGGAGCAGGCCGATCCCGTGGATACGGCTATGCCTTTGGAGTCGAGATAGAGGAGCAGAGATTCGCCCTCCACGTAGGAAAAGCCGAAATTAAGGCTTCCGGGAAGCCTTCTCTTCATGGTTCCATTGATCCAGGCGTCTTTGACCCTTCCCAGGACCAGGGCTGCCAGCCGGTCCCGCAGATCCGTCAGCCTTTGCCCTTCGGCGGCCATGCTGGCGCCGCATAGCTCTGCCGCCCTGGCCAGACCTACGATGCCCGCCACGTTTTCCGTTCCCGAGCGCAGGCCTCTCTCGTGCCCGCCGCCCTGCACGATGCTCTCCAGTTTAGTGCCCCGGCGAATGTAGAGCGCTCCCACGCCTTTGGGCCCGTAGAGCTTGTGAGCGGATAGAGAGAGCGAATCGACCCCGAGAGCGTTGACGTCCGTGGTAATCTTGCCCACGCTCTGTACAGCATCGGTATGCAGGTAGATGTCTCTTTTTGCGGCCAGCTCACCGATCTCTTCCAGCGGCTGGATGGTCCCTACCTCGTTGTTGGCATGCATGATGGAGATGAGAATGGTTTCGGGGCGAATGGCCGCCTCCAGGGAGGCCAGGTCCACCACTCCCTCGCTCGTCACGGGCAGGTAGGTGACGGCAAAGCCCTCCTTCTCCAGCTTTTTGCACGTCTCCAGTATTGCAGGATGTTCGACGCAGGTAGTGATAATATGTTTGCCCCTGTCCTTGTTGCGCCTCGCAATGCCCTTCAAGGCTAAATTGTCGGACTCTGTGCCACCCGAGGTGAAGATGATCTCCTCAGGGCTTGCTCCCAGGAGCTTTGCCACCTTCTCTCGGGATTCTTCCAGAGTCTCTTTTGCCTCCTGGCCAAAGCTATGAAGGCTGGAGGCATTGCCGAATTTGTCGGAAAAGTAGGGCAGCATGGCCTGCAAGACCTCTGCCGCCACGGGAGTGGTGGCTGAGTGGTCCATATAAATCCGCTTCATCGCAATAGAGAGATGAACTGCTAGGGTAAATAGATGGCGAACTTATAAGAAACTATAAGTATGCAGCAGGGGACGGGAAATCATGAATCTATCCATTCCATTGTTTTCAACACCGCTCTTAATAGCTGCGGCCCTTGTCGCCCTGGGCTTCATAATCTATCTCATCTCAGCCAGGCTTGGTGTGATTCTCATAGGTGCCGGCAGTGTGATCATGGGCGGCGTAGTCATCTTCGATCTTCCCAATGGCATGGGGATGCAAGGACTGGTGCTCTTTGGAATGACGGTGCTGGTGGGCGGATGGATGATGTATGTGGGTGTGAAGAACGGATAATAATATTTGTAAATGATCTATCGAGAATCCGGGTAAGTCTATTCATCAGTTGCAGAGTGGATTTGAAAAAAGCGGAATCCAGGATCAATCGTCCTGGATTCTTCCCCCATTATAAAGCTTGATACTACTTCAAAGTCCTATTGAAGAACGTCACCATCTGCCAAAATGCGTCCTTGGCCGGGAAGCTCTCGGACATTTGGCCTTTTTGGACCATGAACCCATGCGGCTCTCCCTGATAAACCTTCATCTCAAAGTACTTGCCGGTGGCGTTCAATTCTTCAGCATAGCGATAGATGTCTGAGATCTTGCTTGCTTGATCATCCGTGCCATGGATTATGAGCATTGGAACCTTGAGCTGGCCGATGAAATCGGCAGGCTTAGATTCATTGCGAAAGCCAGTGGAGTATGGAAATCCGTAGAATGCGACGCCTGATCTGAAATCCATCTGCGGCAAGAATAGCATAGTGTACCTGCCACCAGCACAAAAGCCGGTAAGTCCCAGATGGCCGATATCGACGTCATTTCTTGTCTTAAGGTAGGCAGCAGAGTCCTTAATCAGCAGATCAACCATTTTATCACTGGGCGTTTGATTGAAAGTCTGCCATTCAGGGGCAATTACAATAAAACCACTACTTGCAAACTCATCCACAAGAGTTTTATATCCCGGCTCAAGACCCAGGTAGGAGTGAATTAATACAATACCGGGCCATTTGCCTTCAGATGTCGGCGCAGCCAGGTAAGCCGGAAAAGCCATTCCCTGGCTCGATATATTCAAGCTCTCATTCTGAACCAATCCGGCGGCTTCATTTGTCTTTGCGTAGCCTGATACGGTTACTATAGCTAATATGAAGAGATACAGCCAAAGTTTACACATCTCTTTTGCACCTCCAGTTGATATCATCACAATTGTATCGCTCTGCGTCACTATTCAATAGTCACTGCAACCCGCACAGCTTTTCGCTGATGCTCCAGAGGGTCTCTTGCAGCTTCCGATCATAGCTGATGGGCGAAGAATGAACAGCTTTGCAGGCTTCGAAATAGCTGCCTGATATCCCTTCTACTTCAGGGGAGCTGGCCAAATATACTGAGGTCTTGGCCCCATTTTCAGGTGTGTCTCCTGGGTAATCACTAAAGCCCGCTTGTAGCAGCTTGGTCTTTATGACTCCAGGGTGCAGGCAGTTGGCGGTCACTTTGGTTCCCTTCAAACGGCGCGCCAGGGCATAGCTGAAGAGTATCAGGGCCAGCTTGGATGTGGCATAGGCATCGAATCCCTCATAGCGCACCTCTCCTTGCAGGTTGCTCCAATCGATTGCTCCATTCCAGTGAGCCACAGATGCAACATTTACGATCCGGCTCGGAGCGCTACTCCTAATCAAGTCCTGCAGCTCATGGGTGAGCAGGAACGGCGCCAGGAAGTTGACGGCAAATGTGGTCTCCAATCCATCTTCGGTCAACTTCCGCTCGGGCTGGTAGGTTCCGGCATTATTGATGAGAACATGCAAATGATTGTAGCTGCCCTTGATATCTGCAGCAAGTCTTTTCACCTGACCGCGCGATGCAAGGTCTGCTCGGAAGAACTGAAGACTATTATTTCCGGTCTTGCGCAGTAGATCTTCTTGAATCCTTTGACCTCTCTCAAGGCCCCTTCCATGCAGAATAACTTCGGCGTCCATTTTGGCCAGTTGCAGTGCTGTCTCCTTTCCTATTCCATCGGTCGAACCCGTAACTAAAACCGTCAGCTTTTTCATTTCATTTATCGCCTCAGGAGCTTGAGGGCGATATTGGTTCCCATCTTCTGTGCGAAGGCCAGATTAATCATGAGCATGGCCATGGGTTCGAGATAGCGGGCATAGCTGAGTGGCCCCACATCCAGTGGCTCCAGGCCGGTTTCTCTTATAAGACCTTCTACCACGGCCTTTGAAGCAGCATCATCACCGCAAAAGAACCCGGTGGGACTTGCGCTTGCGAACATGCGGGAATCTGATTGCATCAGAGCCGCAAATGTGGTATGAAAAGCCTTTACCACTCTCGCCCCAGGTGCCATTCTTGCTATCTCTTCAGCCGCCGAGGTTGCGCCTCCAACGGCCAGGCCGCTGTAATCCGGTTTGAGTGGATTGGTGCAGTCGATAAGGATCTTGCCATTCATGGGCCCGGCAGACAACAACGCGTCCTCTGCTTGTCCCCAGGGAACTGCCAGAGCGACTACATCCCCAAACTTGACTGCATCAGATGGAAGACCATAAAATGCGGTTTTTCCTAAGGATTCGGTCAAGGATTTCAGCTTTTGCGGATTTCGGGAGCTGAACAGGATCTCATGGCCATTCCTGCTCCAGATCTTGCCCAGAGCACTGCCGACATTGCCTGATCCAATTATTCCTATCTTCATAAGTTTTTCACCCTGTAATGAAGCAAAATAACATTTGATTTGAATGTCTTGGTCTGCACCAATTTGAGATTCACGTTTTTAGTTAAATTTTTAAATAGAAGTTTTCCACTGCCTAATATGACTGGATTGACAAAAATACGATACTCATCGATTAATCCTAATTGCGTGAGAGCCGATACAATGCTCCCACTGCCGTAAATCACTATATCCTTACCCGGCTGTTGCTTCAATTTTAAAATATCATCTTTGTTAATTTCTTCCACCAATTTTGTATTCTTCCATTCGGCCTTTTCTAAGGTCTTTGAAAATACAATTTTGGGCAAATTATTCATCTTGTCTATAATAATGGGATTTTCCGATGTCACTGAAGCTGATGGCCAGTAATCTGCCATTAATTCATAAGTTACCCGTCCAAATAAAATAGTGTCCACTCGACTCAATAGATCGGCGGAACAATTCGCCATTTCTTCGTTCCAAAAAAACCAGTCTATCTCACCATTTGGTCCAGCAAAGTAGCCGTCAAGCGTAACCATTTCTGAAGCAATTAATCCTCTCATCTCAATCCCATCCTTTTGATTAGCCCGTCCGTCTATCTTGAAACCAAACCAGATAACATGCAGCGCTAAATCTATTTGAAATACTATAGCACGAAATATGAATAGTAGTACAAAACGTGAACACTGCATAGCTCCGGACAATGGAAACCGTCGGGAACAATAAACTTTATATTTTGAGCAAGTGTGTATAGTATGGTAAGATTATGACAGATAAACGAAAAGTAGGCGAAAGCTCGATGGATTTTTCTTTACGGGATCAAAATAACAAGATCTTCAAACTTTCGGAACATCTTGGGAAGAAAGTTCTCTTGTCTTTCCATCCACTGGCATGGACTTCAATTTGTGCGAAGCAGATGAAATCGCTTGAGGATAACAAGGCTACCTTTAGCTCTCTGAATTCTGTTGCTGTGGGAATTAGCGTTGATTCCGTTCCATGCAAGAAAGCTTGGGCCGAAAGTCTAGGAATTGTTGATACTCCTATTCTTGCCGATTTCTGGCCACATGGGAATGTGGCTCAGCTTTACGGCATTTTAAGAGAGAAAGAAGGATTTTCGGAGAGGGCCAATATTCTGGTAGACGAGATAGGAATGATAGCTTTTTCCAGAATATATGATCTTGGGCAATTGCCGGATATTGAGGAGATATTGGATGAGCTTAAGAAATGAGTCTGCCCCGCAATAAGTGTACAACCGGTTTAGACAGACGCTGCAAATCTGACCGTTCTAGTGAATCCATGCAAAATAGGGGAATAGAAAGATATAGCTTCAGTCATCTGGGCAAGAGGTTACCTATCAGAGAGGTCACGGTTGGCCGCAAATTCATGAATATTGCCGCCAGGTAAGCTGGCTGCTGGATGAAATGGAGGGCTCAAAAAAGGCTCAAGCAATACGGTGCCAACCTGCTTAAGCCCCGTAAGAAGTCCTATTCTCTCTTTTGTTGTATTGATAATACCCCTATGGCTTTGGTTCAAATTGGAAATTTGAGATCCATTTCGTTTGTAGTTAATTCGTTTTATATATCTATATAAGCCATTTGAGACTTGATACATAAAGTTCAAATAGTATTAGGATAAATCATTATTTAAAAAATTAGTTTGAAATAAAGAAGGATGAGAGATACAGGTCTCTTGCAGCCATCTGAGGGGATGGATGCAGCTTTCCCGAATCAAATCAATCACTTCAATGAAGGGGGTGTATAAAAACGTCAATGTTGATACCTATCGGCATAGTCTTGCTGAGCGGCGCAGTAGGCGGAATTGTGAATGCACTGGTGAGCGATAACGGTTTTATCAGGCCCAGTGAGGAGACGACGGGCGAAGTCACCATAATCCGCCCCGGCTTTGCGGGCAACATACTTCTGGGGGCAATGGCCGCCTTCATCTCCTGGGGCCTTTACGGAGAATTCAGCAGTGCAATTATCTGGGGCGCGAAAAGCGGAATGGGGACTGCTGAGATAAGCGTCTCCATCGCATCCATCGCCGGCGCAGTTCTGGTAGGGATAGGTGGAGCCCGCTGGCTGACCAACGAGGTCGACAAGAAGCTTCTGCGAACCGCAGCGTCTACGGCCGCAGCCTCCAAGGCGTCCTTTGATGATTCTCAGAAAATTGCCCGGGCCACACCGGCTCAGGCATTCAATATCGCCAAGAAGATGTACAAAGAGTGAGAGACTATTGGCATGAATGAGCTGCTACGATCATAGAGTGCATGCAGGCAATGCGGGCGATGTATGGAAGCATTTCCTCCTGCTGGAGGCGGCAAATTGCCTCCTCCCCTCCGGCGGTAGCTTGGTCTATGCGGAAAGCCACGCAGGCCGTCCCGAATATGTGCTGAGAGCGCCCGGTGATTGGATGGGCGGAATAGGCAAGATCTGGCCCTTTTTACCATCCCTCAGAGATTTCTGCTATTTTGATATCCTGGCGGATTTGAATCAGGAAAGACCAATTATCTATCCCGGCTCCACCCGCTTCATCTATGAGCTGGCCATGAGAAGAGGAGCAGATCTTAATGCCGGTGTCTGGGATAACGATGCGGGTGTAGCCGGCTCTTGGGCGAGCTTCTCCCGAGCAGCAAAGTCGACCGGATCATTTCAGTCGTCTGGAATTGTCTTTCACCAGGGAGACGGGTTTGCGGGGGTATTGTCCTCTCTGAGCGGATCAAGCCCGGGACTTCTATTCATCGATCCTGCGTACATCGATCCCGAAGATGCCGGGCTCGCAGAAAAGCTGCTACAAAGAGCGAAAGACCAGGGATGGATAGTGCTATGGTGGTACATGATGGACATGCAGACCGCGCCGGATGACTTGCTGGCATTCGAACTGCAATTTTCCGAGGCTGGACTGGATGGTGGAAAATGGAACGGTGCAGTCGTTGCTTTTGCCGGAGAAGATAGCGATCGGTATGACCGTCTCATTAGTCACATGCACCGCCAAGTCGAGAAATTCATCAGATTACTTAAGCGTTAAGTTTATCCCCTCTCTTGAGAATTTATTAGCGTAAGGGATCTCTACTGCGCAAAGACTACCATCTCATACTATCCTTGCTGCTCGTTTTGCTGATTTACAGTCTTATCTTCATGGCACTCATGAGTATCGAGGGCCAGTCCCAAAATGTGGATATTGCCACGGCTATCTATTGGGTAGTAGTGACCATGACCACTCTGGGCTTTGGAGATATTGTCTTCAAAACCCATATAGGATACTTATTTACTATCATCGTATCCCTCTCCGGAATTGCCATTCTCTGGGCGGTGGTGGTTCCGCTAGGCATAACTCCCAATCTGGAGCGCATAGTCCGAGCCGCTCCCTCTTCCGCCCCTGAGAAGATGGAGGGCCACATAATTATTTCCGGATATAATCCCATCGTAGATACATTAGCGGAGAGATTTTCTCTTCTCAAGATTCCATTCTTGATCATCGAGCGTTCGGAGAGCGTAGCCAGAGGCATCTATAAAAATTATCCTGTGGTATGGGGGGATCCTTCACGAATAGAAGTGCAAAAAAAAGCCAGTGTCAGCTCTGCCCGACTTTTCATAACCAATGAAAATGACGAATTGAATGCCGAGGTCATTTTAACACTACGAGAGATCTCGGATATTGAGATCATTGCTCTGGTAGACGATCTGACCAGATCCCGGTTCCTTAAATATGCAGGAGCCACCCGCATAATCTCGCCCAAGACACTCCTCGGAACCTTCATCGCCCAGATCACCTCTCTGCCCATGAAAAATGTGTTTCCGGGTTCAATCCAGCTATTTGGCGATCTTCTCCTGGTGGAGCTACCCATCTATCCGGGAGCGGAACTGATCGATGAGAAGCTGGAGGAAATTGGTATAAATAGATCGCGTGCAGGCATTGTAGGAATCTGGCAGAGGGGAGTCTTTCATCCCAGCCCCGGGCTTGAGGAGACCGTGCATTCCAATTCGGTGCTGATGGCGGTAGGAAATATCGAGCAGCTCTCTTACATCAGAGACCTTACTCTCGGTACTCGCAAGAAGGGGCCTCAAATAATCCTGGGATACGGGGATGTAGGAAAAAGGGTAGCCAGCGTGTTATCCCACTGCGGAACCAACCCCACGATCCTGGATCTGCTTGATAAAACTGAAACCGACTTTCCCCATATAGTCGGCGATGCCACGGCAGAGGCCGATCTCCTGCAAGCAGGAATCAAGGAAGCGGTTGGGGTTCTGATCATGCTTAACCAAGACTCGGATGCCATTTATGCCACTCTTCTCACCAAGAATCTCAATCCTCATGCTTTTGTGGTGGTGCGAGCCAATAATCTCAGGTCAGCCGAGAATATCTATCGGGCCGGAGCTGATTATGTAGCATCTTTGCCAATCGTCGCCAGTCACATGCTGGCCATGATTATTCAGGGAGATGAGGGGAAGCTGGATCTGCTTTATGAAAATTTGGAATTGAAGATATACCATGTAAGAAAGAGGTCCGGCCTGGCGGGAAGAACTCTGGCGGAGCTGGATCTGCCGCAGAGGTTCGGCTGTCGGGTGGTGGCTCTGGAGCGGATGGGCCAGGCCATGGCAGTTCCGGAAACAAAGATGGTAGTAGAAGGTGGCGATATTCTGGCATTGATGGGCAGCCCGAAGGGTATTGAGGCCTTCAGCAGGAAATATGATCGAAGGAATGAATGGAAAAATATAGCAAATATCCTGAAGTAAATGATAGATGATTTCAATTTATAGAGGCTATGCTTGAGGATTTCGCCCGGGAGAGCCCTCGCGCACGCCTCGGGATAATGAGCTTAATCTTCTGGCTCAGGTTATACCCAGCTGTTAATAATACATCCTGCTGCCAGGATCATCGGCTGCTCTTTCGATGATACAGGTGCACCGCATGCTTGGTCTCTTGGACGCAAGTGATTGGCGCGGGCGGATTCTGGTAATTGAGATATTATGTTTTCACCAAAAGGATAAAATGGATTGAAATCAGTGGCAAATAGCGATGCGCGCTGAATTAATCCTGGTCCTGGTGCTAAGCCTTGCGGCGCCAGCATTTGCAGCTTACGAATCCGGACCGGTTGGGCCATACAATGTCTCTTTTGATATGAATACTACGATGGAGTACAGAGTCATAGTTGAAGCGCCTTCGAAAGGTGTCACCTCTATGGGTGTGAATTTTGAAAGATACAACCTTACCATAGATAGCGCTGATTACCTTGCCTGGCTGATCCTGACCCGTTATGAAGAGCCCATGGTCGCCAATATCTCTGCTAATGAATATATCGTGTATAGCGCTCTTTTAAGTGCGGGGGCGGATGAGCCCAATCTGTATCAGCCAATGATCGACGGCAAGCCGGGAGTGCTGGGCAATTTTAGATTCGAAAGACAATTTTTGGGGCAGGGACAATATCAAGAGGGTGATCTAATCATCGTGGCCAGCTACTCTCCGGATGCAAAAATTTACCCGGACGGAATCTATCGCGGAAGGACCGACTGCCGCGTCATATCCACCTTTCCTTGGGAGATCATCAGGGACCTGCTTTATACCCTGCATGTCGAGGTGCCCGATGAGGAAGGCGCGCCTTCCGACGCAATCAATCAGTTCCCTCTCATCAACCAATCGTCTCTCATCAATCAGTCATGAACACTATCAGTAAGAAGCAATCGGTAAAGATGAATGCAAAAGAGGTGGGGGCCGGTAAGAGGCCCGCAACTTCAGGCAAACAGGTCGCGCTCTCTTGGGATTGAACAGGCATCTTGCCGGCAAAGGTGGCGTGCAAGGAAAGAACGGCATGCGGCCGAAAATTCATTGTTTTTCCTATCTTTTTCGGGCTATAATTCAGTCATTTCATGGATTCCTTCATTTAACGCCATGAAAAGGGTGTTTTAGGTATCCTCCGCTGCATAGAGGGTTCATATAGACATTAGGTGATATCTACATAAAAATCACCTTTTAATATTAAGCTGATGAACAAGGTATTTGGAGGAATCTAAATCAACTCAATAAAACTGATGTTGTCAATCCTGGCGCTGGGAATGCTAATTGCAGTAGGCTCCGCCTTGGATGGTACTGGTGGTTTCGAATCTTCACCTCGTGACGGCGGACATGATGGTTTCGATGGTCATGGTGGTAACGATGGACGTGATGGTTTCGATGGTCGCGACGGTAATCATGATTTCGGCGGCCATAGATACAACGATTGGTTGAATCCCGGTGGTTATTCGTATAGTTATAGCTGGGGATATCCAACCTATTACTCAAGCTACTGGTATCCAGCATATACATACACCTATCCGACCTACTATTACACAACGCCTACAGTCTATCCAACATATAATTACTATTACGATCCGGTAGTCTATGACCCCTGGTATGGAGCCAATATCTATGGATGGGGCGGAGCAAGCTACTACTATTCCAATAGCTGGTCCTGGTCAAATCATGGCGGATACTTTTTCTAAAGATCCGGCCAACGAGTAATGCAGCATCAGCTTTCGGGAAAGAGCTATTGGGAAAGTTCGGAAAGGTGATTTCAAACGCTGTTGCCAGAAGGGTTTTCTGGCAGCAGTCTATCACTTATGAACAAAATTTATTTTCCTACGCTAAAGAATCCTGATGCTGGAAAAATAGGCAAATTTTTTGATTGATGATTGAGACAAGGGCTAACATTGGCGCAATAATTGCTTCAGGACTTCTTCATAAAGCGCTAAAATATCTTCGCGACTCAAGGATATGGTTATGCTTGATTGTGATCATGAGAAGGAATTACCTGGATTGATACCATCCGTTTGGATGTGATAAGAATTGCGCCCCTCCATTATCACAGTTATATGATTATCATTAATATTTAAATTTTGGGTTGAGTATCTGATCTGTGAGACAAAACCACATCCAAGAAGCCAACACCACTATCAGCTTCAAGAGCCTTAACCAGATTGGTGGAAAGCGCTACATGTCATTGCGGACAATTGGCCGCTCGACACATAAATCCAGCCGATCATGCCCGGGGGTTGTGATAGGGGTATAGTCCTGAGAGTTAGGGGACGGCATAGCAGAGTGATTAAGGGAAAGACTTATCTATAATTACTGTATACAGCAAATTACAAGGTCCGGCGCGGAGCCTGGCGTAAGTCGAGGCTGATTCGCTGCAAAGCTAATCTTTCCATAGCCGACAGAATGGTTCGTATCCGGGGTTGAGTGGTCTAAGCTGCTTTCGCCTCCGGAGATGGTTCGAGTCCACAGACCAAGCAGGGGTGGCAGGCTTGCTGCCCCTTGATGCATTCGATTCGAGAGGAGATTATGGAATTTTTCCTGGGTCATATTGAATTCAAAGACGAACTGACAGAATAGCAAAAAAAGTCGATAATTATTCTAACCAGAAATCCAGGAAAAAAGGTTGGGTCTAAATGATAGTAGTTGTATCGGATGTCCACCTCGGCAGCGACGAGGGCAGGAAATGCAGGGGAACCGGAAGTGCTTGTGACGACCTGGATCTTGATCCACTCTTCCAGGCCTTCGTAGGGTATATTGGCAAAGAGTATCTGCACACCAAAGAGGATCGGCTTATCCTTTTGGGGGATATATTCGACTTTTGGAGAAAAGATGCTGCAGAGGTACTGATAGAGAACCAGGAAGCCGTCTCCAAGTTGAAGGAGATCGCTAGCAGATCTGTCATCAACTACATTGTCGGAAACCACGATCACTCCATAAGGGAAATGTGGAGAGTAGCCGGCACGAAGAATCCCTTTAGCACTATGGACAAGAGACTTCACCTGGATATAGAAGGCATTGCTTTCACTTTCATACACGGCCACCAGCTGGAGGTCCTGGCAAATCCCTACGACAAGAGCGGAAAGGCTTATGATTCAATATCTGCCTTACTCTGTAGCACAGCCGGAGTAACGGGGACGACTGCAAGCGCACTGTGGTCCTACATAAACCCCAGCATCAACGGGGACTATATGAGGTCGATGCAAAAGCCCACCTCAGAGAGGCTCAAAGGCAAACATAATGCTCTGGATACAGTAGAAAAGCTTGCCCAGTCCAAGTCCCGGTCCATCTACACCGGTGCAGACGGTTGGCTGGTTTACGGGCACACTCATAGTGGCTATGTGGATGAGGATAGCAGGACTGCGAATACCGGCTCCTGGGGAAGGAACGGTGATGACTGTGGCCTTGATTACATGATCATAGAGGAAGGAAAGCCAAAGCTGCGCTCTTACGAAATGTAAATAAAAGATTGAGCATTCCCGTCTCATTCAAATCCTTCAATAAAGCTCTTTATGCACCACTTCAGATCCTGGTGGTATCCACCTTCCAGCACGGCAAATCTGTGCCCGCCGCACATTTTTGCCCCTTCTTTAATGACTTTGCCAATCCTGTAAAAGTCATCTTTTTTCAGCAGCTTGCCCCAGTCGTCCAGGTAGGTGTCAAAACCAGCTGAAACGCCAACAATATCGTAATCAAATTTCTGGAATGCTCCCTTTACCTGGCTCAAGTAGCGGCTCTCATCCATGCTTAGATACTCGAAGTTCTCATCTACCGACCAGGGGTTGACGATCTTAACATCCTTATCTCCCCGGAAGATGCTCACCGTGCCGTCTCCAAAGTGCAGGTCAATATCGATAATGAGCGCTCTCTTCGTCCTGGGACGGATATTTTTTATGGCAATGGCCATGTTATTGAAGTAGCACATTCCCCAGGCCCGGTTGGCTGCAGCATGGTGGCCGGGCGGGCGCAACAGGGCAAAGGCGGGCTCGCCCTGCAATGCCAGCTCGGCTGCGGCAATGGCGCCGCCAGCCGCAAGCGATGCCGCTTCAAAATGACCGCTCAGCCTTACGCGATCGATATGCTCTTTGCCGTGGACTTTGCTGATTTGAGCCAGGCTGCTGGGCTCTGGCTCTATGAATTGATAGCCAGCTTTTCCTAGCTCGTCAGCCGGCAATCGCACTCGATTGGGATTTTCCACCGGATTAGCCGGATATTTTTGCTCATATTTTCTGCTGTATACTATTTTCACACCGGCCATTTGGATTTTCAAAGCATTAAATCCATTCGATCATCACAAGAACTATATGATAAGTCTTCCAAGTTCATTTTGAATGCCGAATTTCAATGTCCTTCTGGAAGGTGCCTGGCTGGTAAGAGATGTCAAGACTGAGGATGACGCCATCGGTGTGGCCATCTCGGAAGCCGGCAAGCGATTGAATCAGAGAAAGATGGACTTCGTCGAGGTAGAGACGGGTCAATGGGACTGCCCGGAGTGCAGCGAACCTTTACCCGGCGTATTTCTCGTCGCCAGCACCGCCCTGGTGGCGCTGCTCTTTGAGATCAAGATCTTCAATGCAGAAAGTGAGGAGCATGCTGGCCGCATAGCTAAATCCTCAATAGGAAAGGCCCTGGGAGCCATACCCCTGAACGTTTTGGAGACGACTCTGATAGATTAGCCTAATTCGGGCTTTTCTCGCGGGAGCTTTTTGAGTTATTTCTTGTTGGCAGTTTTTGCTGCAGGTTTGGCCGTCCCCAGTCCCAGTGCCCTGGCCAGCTCTCTGAGATCTCTTTTTCCCGGTTTTGCCGCCTTTGCTCTACCGGGCATTTGCAGCATCTCCTGGTTTGTCTTATTCTCGATAGATTTATTCTGGGGAGATCTATCCATCTTCCATTTTGCGATCTTCTCTAAAATTATTTCTCGGCCCTCTTTTGCGTCTACCAGTATCAAATCCTCTCTTACCCAATCCGGCAAGAATTCGTTGACACTGCCAAGACCGCTATCCCCAAACCTACGATCGCAGAACAATAGCACGCCGCGTTCCGATTCAGCACGTATGACTCTTCCTGCCGCCTGCAGTCCCCGGTTGACGGCCGGCAGGGTATAGGCGATGAGCATCCCTTTGGAGCGGCCATACTTCCTGGTATAGTAGCCGTTGATCTCCTTTTGAATCTCATCATATGCAGCCAGGGGCAGGCCAACAACGGCCACCCCGTTTAAAGCCTCCCCCTTGTAATCAATTCCCTCGGCTAGCTTCCCGCCACATACGCCTGTTAAGACCCCCCCGCCCTGCCCGGCCAGGCGGAAGAATTCCTGCAAGATAGAAGGGACGTCTTCGCTACTTCTTGGCTCAATGCACAGCTTCTTTCCCGCCTTCCAGCAGGAAGCGAGACATACCTCCCGGTAATTGTTCATCATTGGATAAGAGGTAAAGAAGATGGCCACACTGCCGGGAACGCATTCTATTATCGATCTAATGTGCCCGGATATCTCTGCCCTGTTATCCGCATCTTCCCTGATCTCCAGCTGCGTCGTCGCCTTTTTTGCAGCCATTAGCAGACGATTTTCTTTGGGAAAGGGATTGGGCAGGCTCAGTTTTTGTGCCCTGTTCTCTTCACCCAGGCAGTACAGTTCATAGGCCTCCAGGGGCGAGAATGTACCGGAGAGCATAATAGTGGCATTGATGTTGTCGGTGATGCGCCGGATATTGATGGCCGGATCAATATTATTGACCTCCAGACGAGCAAATTTCCGGCTGCCTGAGCCGGTTACTGCGATCTTTCTCTGGTAGGATGAATCCTTTTCCGCCGTCTCTACATCCATGAGGTAAAGCAGCACCAGTGCTAGACTGGGCTGAATGTCGCCCTGCAGATTCTCACGATCGCCTTCCGCCAGATTCAGGTCGGTTACAGCCACGGCAACATCTGAAAAATTGGATAGTGCCTCATCAATATCCTCTATCCCATCGTAGAGAAAGGTGCGAAATAGATCTGCGTCCAAGAGAGCTTCTCCTTCTTGCATCCTCTCCTGCTTGCTCTGCAAAAATTTCTTTAGCCGGGGAAGAAGCATGCGGATAACTCTAATTCCATCCCTTCTCCAGGAAGCCTTTTCTCGCGTCTCTTCCAGTCGGGCCTGGCCTAGGGTCCCTTCGAACCTCTCTACCTCCTTTTCCGCCAGATCTATCATGCGCATGGAAAGAAGGCGCGAGTTCATGGCGCGAACGCCATCACCAAGGTTATGCGCCTCATCGATGATCAGAGTAACCTTTTCTGATTCCATCTCCAGCCATTGAAAGATGATGTCTTGAAAATCCGGCGAAAAAAGATGGGAATAATTCATGATAACTATGTCGCAATTTTTAGCATAAAGGCTCATGATCTCGTAAGGACAGATTCCTTGGCAGGACTGTGAAAGTAGGGACGGTGATGTGATCGTCTTTTTCAAGCCCTCTACTACGTCCAGAGCAAGTCCTGATCGCCGGAAATGGACGGTTCCGTTCAGATCGAAGCCCTCTCTGCTTCTTAGGTAGTAGGGACAGAAGGTTCTGTAGCCGGGCTCCTCCTCCGGAATACAGTCGGAGGCAGGGTCATAGACGCTTCCGCTGCTCTTGCCGATCCTTGAAGAGACATAATTTTTTGTCCACTCTTTTAGCCTTGAGCAGCCGGCATAAACGCTCTCCCCGCGAAATTCATCTTCCAGAGGACAGATCTTCTGCTTGCCTACCATATAGGCTATTTCCGGCCTGTGGCGGGTCTTTGACCAGATCTTGCTTATCTCTTCGATATAGATATCGATCTGAGATACCGTTCGCACAGCCACAACGATCTTTCCTGAAGCAGCAGCCAAAACCGAGCAAATGCAGCTCGTCTTCCCCGTGCCGGTGGGCGCGTCTATCATCAGCACACCATGGCCACCTTTGCTCACAACTTCATAGACCGCGTCCAACATTCTATCCTGGTAAGGCCGGAGGGAATCGTAGGGGAAATAGTCCAGGTACACAAGGGGAGATTATACTAGGAAGAGATAAATGCTCTCCATAGGGCGAAAATGAAATCCGTTATAGAAAAGTTAAAATTGTATTGGAGACACTTGATTAATCAAGGCAGCACATGAGGTGGGGATTATGAAGAGGATCTTAGTAATTTTATTAATGCTATTAGCAGCGGCAGATCTTCTGTCAGCGGCGGCATTGTCGCGCGAATCCGATACGTCGAGCATCCTGGGGCCGGATGGTGCTCTTGTCTCAACACCAGGAACAGATATTAAGAAGGTAGAGGATAAAATGGCTGATGCGTTGGCCAGGCTTGATTCCTGGAAAGAGGCCAGAGCTAAAGAGAAGACCGAACCGGTTGTCGGCAACATAGACAACTCAGATTTGTCCGGCAGATCTCATCTCAATTCAACAGAGGCCAATTCGACGCCAAGCAATTCGACCTTAGACAATACTAGCATCACCTCACTCGGCAATTCTTCCCTTATCGACTCTTCTGCTGATCAAAAAGCTGATGCCGGAAAATTTGATGCAAACAGCAACAGCCCCGCAGGCCGTCAAAATGTCGGTGCCAACTCCAAAGCGAGATTCAAAGGCTACTACGGTATGACAGCTTCCCGGCACGAGATCAGCAAAAGCGGCATAAATTCCCAAATGTTTTTGAGTGGCAACTTCGAGATGGATAAGACCGTCAAATTCCAGGAGCAGGGCATCGATTGAGCTGGAGTTGAGAATGAAATTATTTCTTATCCTTTTCTTCCTCGTCATTTCTTGTTGCTTTTCAGCCTCGGCATTGGAGCCTCAGGAAGTGTGGAATTTAACCTTTGGAGGGCAGTACGCAGATGGCGCCTGGTGTTTGCAGGAGATGGAGGATGGCGGCAATATCCTGGTGGGAAATTGGGCGTCAAGGGGTGAGGGAAGCGACCTGTTCCTGATCAGAACCGACCAATTGGGAAAATGCATCTGGAGCCGGATTTGGGGTGGATCGGCAGAGGACGTGGGATATTTCGTGCAAGAGACGAGGGACGGCGGGTTTATTGTTACGGGAAGCACAAAATCTTATTCCATGGGCGAGGAGCTTTTATGGCTTGTCAAGACGGATAGTAGCGGCAACCTCAGCTGGGATAAGACCTTTGGCGGATTTGTATCCTCTTCCGGGGATGGCGGATGGTCAGTGAACGAGACTGACGACATGGGCTACATCGTCACCGGATATACTCAATCTCTGGGAATTGGCAGAAAGGATCTCTGGCTGCTGAAGACTGATGGACAGGGAGCCAAGATCTGGGATAAAACCTTTGGCGGAAGGGAAGATGATGTGGGTATGTCCGTCTTGCAGAGCCGGGACGGCGGGTATATTGTGGCAGGACGTACGGCATCCTTTGGTAAGGGTGGTGACGACATCTGGCTCCTTAAGACCGATTCCCTGGGAGAAGAGCAATGGAACGAAACCTTTGGCGGCAAAGAGGATGATGCCGGCTTTCAGGTTGTAGAGCTTGCAGACGGATATGCATTGGTTGGCAGGACAGAATCAGGCTCGGATAAAAAGAAGATCATTCTTATTAAAGTGGATCCCAATGGCCATAAGCTGTGGGAGAAGGCTTACAGGGGAAGCTCGGCCTCATCTCTGCAGTCGACTGCTGAGGGCGGTTATGTCATTGCAGGAAGAATCGATGATATTGATACGGGAAGAGATGCGCTCATCATTAAGACTGATTTCACAGGCCGCGAAGAGTGGTCAATGACCTTAGGCGGCAGCGCTGATGATATCGGCACCTTTGTTATTCAGAACAAAGATGGCTCCTATACCATGGCAGGCATAACAGATTCCTATGGGCTGGGAAGGGAGGATGCCTGGCTGGTCAAGATTAGAGAGAGGCCGTTAGCCTATGAAAATGAGACACAATTGCGGCATTTAGTGTTCCCAAATTCGTAAAGAAAGAAAAAATTTTTAAAAGATGAAGTGCACAAGTCCACTGATGTATACGTCCGTCAGGATCTATGAAATAGGCCTCTATTTGTTATAAATTCCTAATTCACAACGCAAAGCATATATATCTTTGCGACAAGCTCTCTATATGCCGTCCGAGAAATACAGCGGGAGAGCTCATCAAGTCATCTTCTCCAGCCGTGAAGAATGCAATTCATGGCTGCAGGATGCTCAGAATGCGGGCCTGACTTTCTCAAAGTACATCCTAGAGATGGCTCGTCGTGGCCGGGAAGGGGAAGCTGCCCGTCCCGCAGGCCAAGAGTTCGCCCAGGAACTGGCCAGGCTCCGAGATGAAAATGCTAAACTCATGGCCTTAGAAAGCGAGACCCGTAAGCTCTACGAAAAAGCAGAGGGCGAGCTATTCAAGCTTCGGCATTCTCCGTATGCACTGTCCGCAGATGGCCGCCAGGAACCAGCAGAAAAACTCACAGCCGTCCTGCGGGGCGCTGTTCGACCCCTCAGTAATCACGACTTGCTCAAGGCCCTTGGCATCGATGCCAGAGATCTCACGGCCATGAAAATCTTGCTTGGTCAACTCCAGGCGCTCCAAGACTTTGGGCAGGTGCAAGAAACCGTCCTGGGCTGGAAGTGGGTAGGATGAGAAATCTCGGGAAGGTCCCCATAAGAAGCGAAGATCCTATCATTAGATTCCGCCAGGACCTCCAGCTTCGTGGCAGACATTCCGGCACTCTTCTTACATACACCACCCAGCTTAATCTCTTCCAGGCCTGGTATACCAAGGATCTGTTACAGGTAGGCCCGGAAGAACTGAAGGGCTACCTTGCAAGCCTCCGGGAACGAGAGCTAAAAACGAACAGCATCGTGCATGCATTTACCGCACTCGGAGCATTCTATGATTTCCTGGAGATGGAAGGCGAGATCCAGCGCAATCCCGTGCCAGCCTTTCGCAAGCGCTATCTTCAGCAGTACAAGGCAGGGGCGGACAGAGATGAGCGCCGATGTATCTCAATCGAGGAAGCGGCGCGGCTCATCATCACCGCCCTGGACTCTAGGAAGCAGGCAATCATTATTCTTCTCGCGAAAACTGGCATGCGTGTCCATGAACTTGCAGCACTAGACGTAACCGATGTAGATATGATTAAAAGAGAGATCCGACTAAAGCCCACGCCAAAGAGGAGCAACAGAACATTATTTTTCGATGAGGAGGCTGCCAGACCGTTGGATCGGTGGCTATCAGCTCGGGCAGCGCAGGGCTATAAGGACGGCGCCCTCATCACTGGGCTGAAGGATGGACGGTTGCGCAGTCGTGGCATGGAAGAGATCGTTCAAGATTGCTCGCGCCTGGCCGGGGTAGGCGATCCGGCTCTGGGAAAGGATTACATCACGCCGCATTATTTTAGAGTCTTCTTCACCACCCAGCTTTTGCGGGCCGGCATGCCTCGGCACCACATACAGGCGCTACGAGGTGACATTGGTGGGGATGCGATCGACATTTACACTCGTATCGACCGGGAAGAGTTGCGCCGGAGCTATCTCGCCCACATCCCCCAGCTCGGAATTTGACTTCATAAGCAGCTCGGCTGCCGGAACTGGGTAGGATCCAGCCCTCTGGTGCAAAGAATATTTGGCAGAAAGCTGCAAGGATAAAAGTGTTAATTTTGGGCCTCTGCCGCGGCCCTAAATTGGCACGAAAGTTCATACCCCTGTGCCCCAGCTGGGAATCTAAAGTGCAGATCAAGGGGAATTAGGCAACGAAGACTCGACGATTTCAGGACTCTGGAAGACCGAGCGTTAGGGCGTGCGGCCCGAAGCATACCCCATCCCTTCTGGGCGCAATCAGAATTACAGTAAACGATATCATTTACCTCCTTCTTTGGTATAGTTTTCTTGTGGGACAGGTCGGGCGCTGGGGCGAAAAAGGTTTTGGTTGTAGAACTATGATTCGATCAAATAAATATCTACAATCCATCAAGTATAAATTTTTATATTTTACATTATCGATCATTACTTGCAATTTAACTTTAGAAATCTTACCTAAAAGATCCTTGCTAGTCTCTCAAAAGAAATATTCTGAACCGAGTCGATCAAAAAGACTAATATACATGAGGGTTTTCTTCCTCTAGGAAGGGCAGGTATGGAAGATTCATCACAGATAATAAGGGAACTGACAGATGGTGAAGCTATTGAAGCGGTAGGCTATCTGGCCGGATGGATGGAGGAACGCCTCAAAAATGAAAAGCAATTTGCCACCAAGATACAAGAAGAAGTCATGGATGAGCAAAAAGCAATAGATATTTTGGGATGCGCCTATCCTGAGCTGTCTGAAGATATGCATAGGATAAACTATGAAGAAGGCCAGAAAGGTCAGGCAGCCAGGAATTTCCTTAATTTCCTATATGAACAAAAAGATTATACCTTAAAAGTGAAGGAAGCTCTGGATCGACCAACCTTGAAAGGAGAACCGATTACTATAGCTTTATTTGCTGCCTTATTTTTCTTCTTCTCATTGGAATTCGATTTAGAGTTTGAAGAAACCAACGGTATAATGCGGAAAAAACTTAGAGTTTCTAGAAAGGTCATGCCTTTAGACATAGGAGAGTTATGGAAGAAGATCTTTGGGAGTTGAGAGTCCGTGGCCAATTCAAAGCTGCATTCCATTTTACAGCAGCTAAGCCAGCTATCGAGCCCCGGAGACTTGTCTCGTCGCATATATCTATACCAGCTGGCCCTAAATCAAGTTTCTCCACGGACGAACGCACCTCTTTGGGCTTTCCTTAATCATGAGTTAGGAAACAGCCTAGTTCAGAATCCAATAGGAGATCGAGAGGAAAATTTTGAAAATGCTATTAAGCATTTTAATCAAGCCCTAAAGGTTTTAAAACGACAGGCGTTTCCTAAAAAATGGGTGGCAATACAAAATGACCTTGGCCTTGCCTTCTTTGATCGTATTCACGGAGACCCTGGCGAGAACATCGAGCAAGCTATCAAACATTTCAATTGCGCCTTGCAGGTATGCTCGCAGAAAGCATTTCCTGTCGACTGGGCTACAATTCATAACAACCTTGGCAATGCATTCAACAAACGTATTATTGGGGATCAAGCTAGAAATATAGAGCAGGCTACAAAGCATTATAGTCACGCCTTGGAAGTCTATGATCTTCATGATTCTTCTGAACTTTGGGCTACTGTTAAATATAATTTAGGACTAACTTATAAAGATCGCATCTATGGAGATCGGTCGGAGAACCTGGAGATTGCTATTATGCATTATGATCAGGCCCTAAAATTCTACACTCGTCAGGCATTTCCTACCGACTGGGCAGCAATTCAAAATAATCTGGGTGAAGCATTCGGAGTCCGAATTCAGGGAAATAGGGCTAAAAACTTAGAAAAAGCAATAGAACATTTTAATCAGGCCCAGCTGGTTTATGCCCTAAAAAATTTTCCTAAAGAATGGGCTGAGGCCGAGAATAATTTAGCGAATGCCTTTTATAGCCGCATTAATGGGGATCGAGCTGAGAACTTAGAGAATGCAATTGAGCATCTTAATCTAGCACTTAACGTCTTCACGATCCAAGCCTTCCCTAAAAAATGGGCTGCGATACAGAACGATATGAGCATTTATTTAAAGGATCGTATTCCCGGGAATCGAGCTGAGAACCTCGAACAGGCCTTAAATCATCTAAATTCTGCCCTGCAAATCCGAACTCGTCAGGCGTTTCCTGTTGATTGGGGAATAACCCAGTACAATTTAGCAATAATTATCAGTGATCGTATTCATGGAGATCGAGCTAATAACCTGGAAAAAGCAATAGAGCATTGTAATCAAGCCCTTCAAGTTTGCACTCATGAGGCATACCCCTCCCAATGGGCTGCAGTTCAAAATTGCCTAGGTGAAATATTTCGTAATCGCATTAATGGTGATCGAGCTGAAAACCTGGAGAAAGCAATAGAGCACTTCAATAATTCTCTCTTGGTCTGCAAACGCCAAGCCTCGCCTGAATGCTGGGCTGAGACACAGAATAACTTGGGGGCAACCTTCACCGACCGCATTAAAGGGGACCGAGCTGAGAATCTAAGAAGAGCCATGGAGCATCTCAATCAAGCTTCTCAGATATTCACCCCAGAAGCATTTCCCAATCAATGGGCAATCGTCCAGAGTAACATAGGAACAGCTTTTAAAGACCAAATTCAGGGAGATCGGGCTGAAAACTTAGAAGAAGCCATAGAACATTATAGGCAAGCCCTGCAGATCCACACTCAACAGATATTCCCTGAAGAATGGGCTATGGTTCAGAATAATTTAGGAATAGCCTTTAAAGACCGAGTTAGCGGAGATCGGTCTGAGAATCAAGAGCAAGCCATAGAACATTACGGCCAAGCCCTACAGATCTATACTCTCCAGACATTTCCTGAACGATGGGCTATGGTTCAGAGCAACTTAGCAACCGCATTCTATGATCGCTATCTATGGTGATCGGTCCGAGAACCTAGAGCAGGCCATAAAGTATTACAGGCAAGCCCTACAGATCTATACTCTCCAGACATTCCCTGAACGGTGGGCTATGGTTCAGAATAATTTAGGAATAGCCTTTAAAGACCGAGTTAGCGGAGATCGGTCTGAGAATCTGGAGCAAGCTATAGTACATTATAATAAGGCATTGCAAGTCCGCACGTGTCAATCATTGCCATTCTATTGGGCTGGGACAAAGGTTAACTTGGGAGCAACTTTCATCGATCGCATTAAAGGAGACCGAGCTCAGAACTTGGAGCTAGCCATAGAGCAATTAAATCAGGCCTTGCATGTCTACAACCTCCAGTCCTACCCTGAACGATGGGCTACGACCCAAAATAACTTGGGCTGTGCCTTTAGGGATCGTATTTTTGGAAATAAGGATGAAAATCTTGAGATGGCAATCAAACATTATCAGCTAGTGCTCTGTAACGAAAGTTTTAAATTTTATGGCTTGTCATATGAAAAAGA
>CAZWHG010000003.1:0-83527 GCA_964633785.1 uncultured Methanotrichaceae archaeon | reverse complement strand
TCGCATCGGCCTCTCTCATAATGGAAGACCCGTATTTATAGATAGCGCACGAGAATGAATGCAAATCATAGTAATAATATCCACCAATAGGACGCCAGCCTCTTCCGATATGTAATCTTAAGGGGGACGAAAGCAAAGAATTTCTCTCTTGCCGCGCCGTCTCGCGCCTGGACAGGCTTTTCTGGCTGAGGCAGAACAGCTACACAGTCTCGGCCAGGAATTGCCGCGATTACCTAAGATCTGCTGCTTGCGCTACATAGATCAACGAGAAAGAAGCCGGAGGAGCTGGATTGGGCGGAGAGAGAAGGAATTGCGCAAAGGACAGATAGGATCTGATTTTTGAGAGAATGGAGATCTAAAACTGAAAAGGTGATCGCGATAAAGAGTCCGCAATTGCTTAAGGATCCTCTTGGCTGCTATCCCGTTAAGAAAGTCAGCCAAGCAATCGCAAAAAGACTATCCCGCCCCGCCCACCGTCGCCTCTGCCACCAGCAGGTGAGGTGATCCGTCGCTCACGGGCACGAGCTGTCCTGCTTTCCCGCAGCGTCCGCTGTTGAACTTGAGATCATTGCCAACCGCTCGGACATGAAGCAATGTTTCGAGAATCTTGCCGGATAAAGAGACATCGCGTAGTAGCCGCGTCTTCTCGCCCTTTTCCACCAGGTAGCCTCTCTTGGCATTGAACTGGAAGACGCCCTCGCCCGTGCTCACCTGGCCGCCGCGGCTGCCCGCTAGGTAGACTCCGTCTTCCATTTCCGCAAAAATCTCCTCCAGCTTCCAGTCGCCATTGGCGATGTAGGTGTTGCTCATGCGCACCACCGGTCGATCCAGGCCCTCGGCGCGGGCATTGCGTGGCACGCCGCCCAGGCGCGCTGCCGTCTCGCGAGAATTGAGATAAGACTTGAGGATGCCATTCTCTACCAATACCGTCTCCTGGGCCAGGCTTCCCTCGTCGTCAAAGGGATAGTAGCCGTTTTTCATCAAACTGGGATCGTCCTTAACCGTCACCAGTTCCGATCCGATCTTCTGGCCCAACATTCCTTCCAGACAGGAGTCGCCCTCCAGGATGATGTCTCCCTCAGTGGCATGGCCTACGGCCTCATGAACGAATACTCCGGCCAGCTCCTGATCAAGGATGACAGGATAAGTTCCCCCACGGGGAACGCCGGCATCGAGAAGGGCTACCGCCGTTTCGCCAACACCTCTGGCCAGGGCAATGGGGTCTTCCCGGTCAAAGAGCTCCAGGCCACCCACACCTGACCGGCCCTCTCCGTCCGTCTGGTAAAGCCCGTTTCTGTGGGCAACAGCGCTGATGACAAATCCCATGCGCGTCGTCTTTGCCTCCAGATCCAGGCCCTCAGAGCTGCTGTAATGCACTGTAAAATCCATCTCGGAATAGACAGCCTGAGTAGAGGAAACGCCTTTCACCTTAGCTGCGTCTTCAATCTCTCGCAGCAGCGCCACCTTTTCCTCTAGGGTAATGTTCTTGGGATCTTTTTTAACGGGGACTACAATGCTTTTGCCCGGGGGGACCCGGGCCAGCATGAGATCCTCGTGCCGGTCGATTTTTCGGGCAATCTGTTTGGCCAGAGCGACATCTTCCCCCAGATCGGTCACGCTATCCGTGGTAACAAAACCCCAAGCTCCCCCGTGAAGGGCTCGCACCGCCGTGCCCTGGAAGGGGGCCTGGGCAATCTCTTCCAGCTTTCCGTTGTCCAGGACAATCCTGGTTCTACTGCCACGAAGGATGCGGATGTCGTAGAACTCAGGCGCCATTGGGTCTCAGATGCTCCTGCTGGGAATGGTGATGGTCTCCGGCAAGATGATGCCGATCTTCTTTTCGGTGGCAAACCTCTTCAGTTTCTCTATCAGCCGATTCCTCTGTCCACCCATGGCATACTCGAAGACCTCGCTCATATTGGAGACGGGAATGATCTCGATCATGCCCTTGATGGCTTCATCAATGAGTACATCGCCCATGTTGGATTTGGGTATGAGCACCGTCTTGATGCCTGCTTTCGCTGCAGCTTCGATCTTCTGCGTCACGCCTCCCACGGGCATGACGTCTCCCCGCACGGACAGAGAACCGGTCATGGCCACCGATTGCTTCACGGGCACGCCTTCCAGGGCGGATATGACAGCCGTGGCAATGGAGATAGATGCGCTATCGCCCTCTACTCCCTCATAGGTGCCGATAAACTGGATATGCACATCCTTGCTGGTTATGTCCTCACCCAGGAACTTCTTGATGAGCACGGAGACGTTGGTGACAGCTTCTCTGGCAATCTCCTGAAGCTTGCCTGTGGCTATGATCTTGCCCTCGTCCTTGGACTGCGCCGGTGTGATCTCAGCCATGATAGGCAGCACAATTCCCGAGTCGCCCATGACGGCCAGACCATTGACTCTTCCCACCTCATCACCGGAAGAGTGGAACATGCTGTAATCACGGCGCCGCTCCATGTAGCGATCGGCAAGCTGCTGCTCTACGGACCTGGCCATCTTCTTGGCCTCTATAACATGATCCACTTCGGTCAGGTTTGCGCCATTGGCGCGAGCCACATCTCCGGATACCCTGATCAAACCACCCAGGTCCCGCAGCATCAGTGTGAGATGACCCTTCCTGCCCGACCTCCTCTTGGCTTCCCGCATGATCTCAGAGACTGCATCCCTGCTAAAATGCGGTATTTTGCCGTCTCTCACAATCTCCTGGGCCACGAATCTGATGAGCTTGTTTCTGTTCTCCAGAGTGTCGTCCATGCTGTCTCTCATGTAGACCTCATATCCGTAGCCTTTAATGCGGGAACGCAGAGCGGGATGCATTCCCTGCACGGCATCCAAATTTCCTGCCAAGATCATGATGAAGTTGCAGGGCACGGGCTCAGTTCTGACCAGCGCTCCAGAGCTTCTCTCGCTCTGGCCGGTAATGGGGTACTCGCCCTCCTGCAACGCTGTAAGCAGGCTTTGCTGCGACTCCGGGCGCAGGGTGTTTACCTCATCTATGAAGAGAACTCCTTTGTGGGCCTTATGAATGGCTCCGCATTCCACCCGCTCATGGGATGGTGTCTCCAGCCCTCCGGACTGGAAGGGATCATGGCGTACATCTCCCAAAAGGGCGCCTGCGTGTGCCCCGGTGGCATCCACGTAAGGTGCCTTCTTCTTGGCGTTGTTATCCACCAGGAGCTTGGGGACCATGGCATCCTCTTTGGGCAGCATATAGCGCAGTGATAGGAATATTAGCGCTGCCGCTATTATTCCGAAGAGGAGCTGTCCAGTATAATAGGCATACACTATCAGGGCCATTACGATGAGCATTAGGAACATATTGCGCGTCTGGACCTTCTTTCTCGCCTCCATCTTCTGGGCATCGACTATCTGCTTACCTCTGCCGGCAGGCACGATGCGAACGCGTGGCGTGTTGTTATCCTCGGGATTAGCATAGACCAGCACATCCTGCAGCTCTTCCACGGGGAGTAGCTCGCTCATGGCCTTGCCAAGCATGGATTTGCCTGTTCCCGGCGATCCGATGAGCATGACATGGCGTCTCTGGCGTGCCGCCTTTTTGATCACTTCCACGGCTTCATCCTGGCCGATAACATGATCGATGAGGCTCTCAGGCACGGTTATGCTGCTGGTATCATTGAAGTCAATATCCCCAAGCAGCTCTTTCGACTCGTCTTCAGAAGTCAATTTTTCGGCCCTCATATCGTCTTTTAATCCTTCTTGACTATATATCTGGTGCTTTGCTACCATACTATTTTTGATCATTTCGTCTGTTCTTACCCTTTAAAATCTCGGATCATTTTAAGGTATTCTTCTCGCATGCCTTTAGACAGATGGGGCTTAATAAGCTCATGGGCACTTTGGAAATGCTCTCGCGTTACCTGTATCCTATCAATGATCAATTCTTCTCTTTTCATGCCCGGCGTTATATGCTCTTTTAAAGCAAGCATCCCTGCTTCCCGGCAGAACATCTCCAAATCTGCACCGGAAAAGTCTTCAGTCATATCGGCCAGCCATTGGGCCTGGACACCGGATGAGGCCATGCGGGAGAGATAAATCTCAAGTATTCCCTTGCGTGCCTGATTGTCCGGCATGGGAATATAAATTAAACGATCGAATCTGCCGGGACGGAGCATCGAGCTATCCAGCAGATCCGGCCGATTTGTAGCCGCTACAATCACCACATCTTTGAGCAGCACCAGCCCATCCATCTCGGTTAGGAATTGGCTGACCACTCGCTCAGTAACATTCGTTTCCGATCCGCCGCCCCGGCTCGGTACTACGGAATCGATCTCATCGAAGAATACTAAAGCTGGGGCTGCCTGGCGGGCTTTGCGGAAGATCTCCCTCACGGCGCGCTCCGATTCGCCTACCCACTTGCTGAGCAGCTCCGGGCCTTTGACGCTGATGAAGTTAAGATTGCTCTCCGTCGCCAAAGCTCTTACCAGGAGGGTCTTGCCCGTTCCCGGCAGGCCGTAAAGAAGGATGCCACGCGGGGGGCGAACGCCTACGGCGGAGAAGGCTTCCGGATACTTGAGCGGCCACTCCACTGCCTCGATAAGTGACTGCTTGACCTCCTCCAGGCCGCCCACCTCATCCCAGTGTACCTCCGCCACCTCAACGAATACTTCTCTCATGGCGGAAGGCTCAATCTTCTTTAAAGCATCCTTGAAATCCTCTTTGGTAACCCGAAGGCTATCCACGATCTCGGATGGTATATCCTCGCTCACGTCGAGGTCGGGAAGCGCTCTCTCCAGCGTTCGCATGGCCGCCTCTTTGCAGAGAGCATAAAGGTCCGCTCCCACAAAACCGTGCGTTGCATCTGCGATCTCTTTCAGGTCCAGGGAGGCATCCAGAGGCATGCCTCTGGTATGAACATAAAGCACCTCCAGCCGACCGGTTTTACTGGGTATGCCTATCTCAATCTCTCTATCGAAACGCCCGCCTCGACGGATGGCAGGATCAAGGGCATTGGGCCTATTGGTAGCCGCAATTACTATTACTTCTCCTCGCGAGGAAAGCCCATCCAAAAGGGCCAGCAGCTGAGCGACTATACGCCTCTCCAGGTCGCCTGACACCTCTTCGCGTTTGGGTGCGATGGAATCGATCTCATCGATGAAGATGATGGAAGGGGCGGCTTTTGAGGCCTCTTCGAAGATCTGGCGCAGACGCTGCTCGCTTTCTCCATAGAACTTGGATACAATCTCGGGACCAGAGATGGATATGAAATTAGCATCAGTCTCGCTGGCCACCGCCCTTGCGATGAGCGTCTTTCCCGTGCCGGGCGGCCCGTGCAGCAGCACCCCGCGAGGTGGATTTATGCCCAGGCGAGAGAAAAGCTCCGGATGGCGCAGTGGAACTTCAATCATCTCCCTGATCTCTCTTATCTCGCGGGAAAGGCCGCCGATATCCTCGTAGGAAATATCCCGCACTTGCAGTGCCAGCTCTTCCAAAGTCTCTCTGGTGATGCTGATTATAGTCTCGGAAGTTACGATCACCGCGCCGGCAGGCATTGTGCTGACCACGGCCAGGTTGAGGCTGCTATTTATCATCTCCACGCGCAGCATCTCACCCTTGACAATTGCCCTTCCTTGCAGCATGCGAAGCAAGTATTGCGGCCCGCCCATTAGCCGGATCTGGCGCGTGGGAGCGACAACGATCTTTCGGGCAGGTCTTGCCTCGGCCCGAGTGACAACAACTTTGCTATCTATCCCCACACCCAGGTTGGCGCGGGTGTTCCCGTCAATTCTGACGAGGTCATGACCATCATTTGGGTTTCCCGGCCAGGCTATGGCATAGACCTTATCTTTTCCTCTGATCTCCACCACGCCGCCATTTTCCAGGGAGAGGGAAGCAAATGCATCAGCACCAATTCTGGCAACGCCCTTTCCTGCATCTTTGTGATAGGCTTCAGCCACCCGAAGCTGCAGAGAGATTTCTCCTTCCAGCCCCTGCAAGGCCAGTTCTATGCCCGTCCCTTCCCCTTCCATTATCTAATGCTCCATTTCTGATCCTGCAAATGCACAGCAGAGCGCTCTTCCAGCCTCTTTAGCCGATCTATTACCACAATCTCTGGAACCTCCAACCTCGTGGCCAGATGCGAAGCATCAGCATCACCTGAGAGCAGTGCAGTCAGAATTTCTGCTTCCAGCTGGTTTTGCGTGAAGCTTCTGGCCGCGCTGCAAGCTTTGTGTCTGATCTCCATCTCGCGAGATTCGATTTTGTCCAAAAGAGTGCGCAGCTTCAGCCTCTTTTCCTCTAGGGTTGAGAGCTCGTCGCGTAAGAGCTTCATATCCTGGGCCAATTCGTTATCTCCTACCTCGGGAACGTCCTCGGAGAGAAAGGCTCTCACGCCGTAAGAATGAGGCGAGACCGCTACTTCCAGAACCGTTTTTCGGACGATACGGAAATACTTTCTTCTTCCCTGGTCTTGATAGCATTCCACCAGGCCGGCTCTCTCCAGCATCAACAAATGATCGATGACCGCCTTTGGCCCGACGTCAAGTCGCTTAGCCATCTCGTTGAAATAGAAAGGGCGAAATGAGAGGAGCTGAAGTATGCGCCTCCTATTTTCGTTTCCCAGGATATCTAGAAGCTCAACTGGATCCAATATCATCACTCTATTATAACTTATTGAACCCCAGGTTAGTAACGCCAGGTTAAATAAGCTTTGCGGTGCCTTGCAGTCAACATCATTTGACCGGTGGCGAGATTATCGGCACGGAGCTCAAAATGTGTGAATTCTCTGGTATCATTGGCAGGAATTTTCACCGGATGCTAAGGATAGACCAGAATGAAATAATGCCGATTACCACGAGCAGCAAATTTACCACCTGTCCATGGCCCACCCTCCGGCGTGCTAATGTAAATCTGATGCTGATAAGCACATGCATAAGGAAGAAGAAGACCAGGAATAGGTCCAGATTAGTGTGCATGTATATGGCCTGCTGCAAAGGAAGCAATGTCCTGTTCCACCAAGCATATCCTGAGATGAGGAAGACGATCATGAAGATAAGAAGCATCCAGGCGCAAATCCGGTTTATCTTGACGAGAAGTCGGCAACTATTCAAAGCAAATTCACCTGATAGTCGATTCAAATACGAGGTTATTAATTGATGGTACATATGAAAAGCTTATAAAGGAGAAGGTTAGACAGAAGGGTGTTATAGGCAAATGACGAAAAACCTATCGCTGAAATGTAGAAGCAAATCGGAGGCATATTATTGAAAATAAGAAGCATGATTCTTTCTCTACTGTTTGTATCTCTCTTCACCGGCCTGTCTCTGGGGCAGACTGATAACAACACGAGCATTACGCAGACCATTTCGACAAATGAGAGTATCCCGTCGAACGATACGGCCGATGTCAATGCCACACAGGCCGCTGCCGGCCCAAATCTCAACTACATCTGGTCTTTTACAGGTATTGAGATAGATCCCATTACCATGGTCCTAAATCAGGAAGGAAGCGAGCTGTACGGCCAGGCAAAGTACGAGCCTGAAGGTGGAAAGGCCTGGAATGCGGACGTCCTCGGTTCGGTCTTAGAAAACGAGGTAACGCTGACATTGACCGCTCAGAAGGACAAAGAGCTTGTCACCACCAAGATGACCGGAATATATGCCGATGATACCATCAATGGCAACTTCACCCAGATCAGTGGTGGAAAGAAGGTAGGCAGCGGAAGCTTCAGCGCCATGTGGATCAGCCCTGATATCACCAGCTACACCCCTGCCATCATCGAGGAGCCCAAAGTTGAGACCCCGGCCCCTGTCGTTGTTGAAGATACGGCTGCCTCGAATGCATCTGCAGAGCAGACCGAGCCAGCAAAGCCGGCCTCAAGGTTCGTTGACATTCACCAGTACGCAGATAAAATCCAGACCGGAGTGGGTGACATCAGCGGGATACCCATATAAATGAGAAGAAAATAAATTAGAGAGATTTCGGGCGCCGGGTATTCCCGGCGACATTTCGTTTTTAATGCATAACTCTTTTTCTTCTTCATCTATTGCGGCGCTTTTACTTTCGTCTCGAATCGATTTCCTGGTATTTGGTCCCTGATTGAAAATGCGTTGGTACCCCGGCCGGGGCACCAGCTTTAGGCGGGAGAGAAATGCCACATTGCCCAAGGCAAGAGAGATTCTACTACCTGTATCATCCCAGGAATCCAGGTATGATGTGCGCGAGGATGCGGACAGGATCTTGACGGGGGGTGGAGATATCAGCCAGATACCGACAGGAATGGGCGGCCTTTAGAAAATTGTGAAGCTTTTCAAGAAAGCTCTCACAACGCAATGATGAGGTCTACACCAGAATTATCGGATCCTTACAGGCGCAGGAGAGAGAACGAGCCATTACGATATCCGTATCGGCACTTCTTCTTACCAGGGCCTTTTGATAGGAAGGATTGAGCTGGGTGGCTTTCTTGTATGCCTGGACTGCAGTCTGGTAATATCCTTTAAAATCGTAAATCACTCCCATATTGTACCAGGCCTCGGCATAAGACTCATTGATGGCCACGGCATTCCCAAAAGACACTAGCGCATCGTCATACCTTCCCAAGAGACCCTCGTCAATTCCTTTATTATTCCAGGCCTCAGAATCATTTGGGTCGAGTTCGAGAGCCCTATTGTAGGCCTGCAGTGAATCATTGAATTTTTCCTCGTTATAAAGATCAAGACCCTTCATAAACCAATCAGTAGAGGTTTCATTTGCTCCTGCATAGGCAGGCATCATTAGAGTACAAATCAGCGCGACGGTGACCAGCGCCAAGGAGACGTTTTGCGATCTGCAATTCGTTATTTATCCCTCCATATCAATCTACACTCTTATCCGGTAATGATAAAGCTTCTGCATAGGATTCTATGATCCCGGAAAATGCCAGCAAGACCTTCTCCAGCTCCTCTCTGCATAGACCGAAGGTGGAGAGCTTGAACTGGCGGGTGAGGCCCGGCTTGATGCCGCAAATGCCGCGCTCATTGAGGTCCCGATAAAGGAAATAACGCCCCTTCTTTGCCTTCTGGGAGATCTCGTAGAGGTTTTCCGCCAAGAAGAACATGAGATCATGGTTGTGGGGCCGCTCGCCCTGCTGGCTCATGCCCAGCTTCTCCATCTCTGCCGAGAACCAGCGGGCTTTATCAACTTCTTCCGGCCAGCGGCCCACCCGCTCTAAAACCGACGGAAAAGACGCCATGAGCGTCAAGAGAGGAGCGCCACGCACGGTGCAGCCCAAGAGCTCAACCTCTTTGTTCTTCTTGGTGGAAGAGAGCCTAAAAATGGCCTTAGCATACTCCTCTGAGGCTCCCAGAACGCCCACCGGCCCGGAAGCTGCCATGGACTTGTGACCGCTGCCTACGATTATGTCCGCCCCCAGCTCGCGGGCATTCACCGGCATCCGGCCTATGGCGTAAGCCCCGTTGAGAAGCAAGGGCACGCTGTAGTCGTGACAGGCGTCTGCTATGGCCCTTGCATCAGGAAGATTTCCATAATTTCCGTCCGGGTAGGTCAATACTGCCAGACTCACATTTCCTTTCTGCTCATAAGTCCGCTCGATGGCCTGTATATATCCTTCCGCGGAAATGGCATAATCAGGTTCTTTGCTGGGGGGCGCATATTCTATTCTGAGGCCCGCTCTCTCTGCAGCCAGAACTGTAGTATAATGGGCATTCCCGTCCATTACTACCCAGTCGCCCTTCTCGCAAAGAGCATGCATGGCTGCAAATTTTCCCTCGCGTGCCCCGTGGGTGACGCGTACCTCATCCGTGCCCAGGAATTCGGGAAGAACGCCATGCATAAACTCCTCAATTGGGGGAGTCTTGATGCGATCCAGCCTTCCGGCACAAAAATCGCAGACCGAATAGCCATCACCCCATTCCAGCAAAGCAGCCCGCGCCTGCGGCGTTAGAATCCCGCCCCGCTGCAAAGGGTCAATGTTGATCTCCGCGATGTCCCTCTTCGGGTTGCAAAATTTTTCTAGATTATCAAGCATTCATTTCACCCCTGTCCCTCCGGAAGTATAATCCTTTGCCAGCTTTATGCATAAAGTGATATATTTTCCAGTCGTTTTCAGGTTAATGGCTTTAGTTATTGGTCATCGGGCAGCCGCGGCCAGAGCCGCGGAGAATACCCTGGAGGGCATCAGGGCTGCCGCTTTGTGCAAAGCAGACTATGTTGAGCTGGATGTAAGGCTTTCTCGCGACGGCGAACTGGTCTTGATGCATGATGAGAAGGTGGACAGAACCACCAATGGCAAAGGTTTGGTTGAAGATCTAAGCCTGGAGGAGCTTAAAGCCCTCGATGTAAAAGACCACACCGGCCGGGGCACGGAAAGCTACAGAATCGCAACGCTAAAAGAGGCCATAATTATATCAGGGGAGCTTGGCCTGGGCCTGGTGGTGGAGATGAAGGAAGAAGGACTGGAAGGGCTGGTGGCTGAAGCTCTCTCGGGCACGAAATGCATTGTGACCTCCTTTTACCATAGCAGCCTGCGCGAATTATCCGACATTTCGGACCTGAAGACGGGCATAATCATCTCTTCGCTCCCTATAAATCCAGTCCAGTTGGCCATCTGGGCAAAGGCGACGGCCATTTTTCCAAAGCGAGTAAATGCCAGGCTCTTCAAAGAAGCTCATCAGCAAAACATCACGGTATTTCCCTGGACCATCAATAGCAGAGAAGAGGCGAGCTGGCTCCTCCGGCTAGGGGCTGACGGACTGGTAACCGATGACCCCTGCCTGATTCGAGCGGTGGCAGACCTGCCGACAGAGGCCACAGGCAAAGAAAATTGCCAGTATTATCCCTGTCACCACTTTCCTGATCAGGACTGCACGCACTGCTTCTGCCCCTTATATCCCTGCAAGGATGAAGAGCTTGGCAGGTATGTGAGAACCAGGAAAGGAAAGAGGTTTTGGAGCTGCATCAACTGCCGGCTGGTGCACTGCAAAAATGTGGCCGCATACCTAATAGAGCACCCGGAGGTGACCACTGCCGAGCTGAAGATCCTGAAGGAATGAAAACGATATCAATGAAAAATTTCGTTGCCCGAGACAGGGCTTACCGACGGAAAGCTTTATGGATACCTGAGGGATAATGCAAACGCCATGAGACATATTATACTTGTGCTATTTGCTCTGGTAGCTCTGGGTGGGCTATTGCCTGCTGTTATAGCCCAGCAGCCAGCGTCAATTTCAAAACCTGCGCTTGCTGCAATGCCGGAACCGGCCCAATCCGAAATGATAACCACACCATCAATGGCGGCCTTCCTCAATGATAGCTGGACGCCGAGCACCTTCGTAGCTCCCCTGGCAAGCCAGGCCTCTGGTGTACAAAAGAATATGACCCGCAACAACACCACCCTGAACAGCTCCAACTATGCCATTTATGATTTCCTGAAAGAGAATTATACCTCACCAGCCCCCACATCACCCATCTATACAGCCACTTCAACTCCAAAGGGTGGAAAGGGCGATTCCATAGCCTGGACAGGCGAGAGCATCTATCAGTTCCTGAATGACGCCTGGACTCCTACTGCGCCGATCCAGACATACCCGCAGTCTGTCTTCAAGCAGCACCAGATGAATTAAGACCAACTTTTTTTTCGGATGGCAGGCAATCATACCTACTGCCTGCCAAACGAGAGATTTATGTTTTTTTGCCGGTATATCTCTTGAGATAGAGGCTCACCACATCGTAAGGAATAGTATGCTTCTCCAGGCGAAGGTGATTGGCCAGTGCCTCTGCTTCTTTGCTATAGGAGCTTGCCACCTTTTCAGCGTATTTTATGCCTTCGGCAGTGAGCATGTACTCGTATCGCTGCCGCCATAGTCCATTTTGCTCATAGTGCCGCTCGTCCTGATAGATCATGCCGCCCGCCACCAGGATCTGAATGTCTTCGAATAGCTTCTCGCTGTAGGGAAAGCCATAGTCGGAGTGAAAGGTGTAGTCAAAAAGACTGGAGAGGCCGGCTGGTCCCAGATCCTTTATCCTAGCCACAGTGCGGTAGATCCAGGTTATGTTTCTTATCCTGGGAACGAGGATCTTCTGGCCGTAGGTCTCGGAAAGCATTTGATGCAGGGTATAAAATAGCAGCAGCAGCCCGTCGATCGGAAGGTAGCTTTCACAGCGAATAAAGGACAGGAGACGCTGCGCCTGGCTTTTCACCTCCTCCAATGATATCTCCGGCCGATCGTCGGAGAAGAAAGAGATGGCAATCTGGCGGGTCAAAGATTTTACCAGGCCCGCAGCCAATGCCGACTCGTCATAAAAAAATCCGTTTGCCTCCGTTCTCATGGACCGGGGTACTCCGCTGCCCACGGTGACATCGACCAGTGCCCCATATTTCTTGCCGAGGGCGTCCTCGAAGAGCTTTCTCATGTGTCCATGACGGGAGACCGTGGAGAGGGCCATTCTTATTTCCGGAGACAGAGACCTGTGATCAAACCTGGCCGCCAGAGGGAATTCCCGGCCATATTTTATGCGCTCCAGGAGATCTCTGGATGTGTTGTCCCCCCTCTGCCGGATAAAATCCAGAAGATCAGGGTCCGTATATTCCTGGAAGAATAGAACAATGCTTTTTTTGGCCTCATCGGCATTCATCCGGCTCAGGGCGCGCTCCAGTGCGGCCAGAAGCATGGCCCGGATGGACTGAACCGTTGGATGGTAGATAAGTGCGTTATAGTGATGGGACCGGGCAATAAGCATCGACTCTGCTGCGGTATGGGACATCTCGGCCCGATAGTCGCCCTCCCCCGCCAGCACAATCCGGCAGTTGCTGATGGTCAGAGATTGCAGTATCTGGTCGGTATCTACGAGACCCAGGGAAACGCCCGAATGATGCGAATCGCGCAAAAGGAAATCGATTCTGTCCGCATCCAAATCGCCCACAATGATCTGGCCAAGAGGGGGCCTTTTTCCGGAAGCAATATCCGCGACCTCCAGAAATAGTTCATGGGCGTTGCCGAAATCCTTCTCTACGACCTGCATAGCTTCCTCACCAAAGGGATGAGCCGCTATGATCTGGTGGGTGAACTCTTCATGTCTGGAGACACGCTTACCGGACAGGATGGGCTGTATGTCCGGGTTTCGGCGAAGTACGCCCTCCACCGCATGAGAGAGTGCCGAGTGCCCAAGGTCGTGCAAGAGCCCGGCGAGCCGCACTTTCCGTACCTCATCTCGAGAAAGTTCCAGGTGCTCGGCCATCCGTCCGGCCATGTACATGGTTCCCAGAGAATGCTCGAACCTGCTATGGCTCGCACCTGGATAGACCGTCTCCACCAGACCCAGTTGTTTAATGCCCTTAAGTCGCTGCACTGGTCGGGACAGGATGAGACGGCGCTCCAGTTCATCGATCTGGATGGCTCCATGAACGGGGTCGCGAATAGTGCCGGACATAACCTATTTTGATGACAGCTTAATTATGGCGGCCGCCAGGTCTCCTTTGGCCTCCTGCAAGGCAGCTTTTGCCGCCAGTGAATTCGCACCGGTTTGAGCTGCTACCAGCCGCACGTCCGATTCCGGAATCTCAATGGGGATCTCTTCTGCGGTCTCCCGGCCGACGGAGGATGGCGCGCGTTCCGTTGCATCGCCTGATATCTGATAGCTTCGTGTGCCGTGGGAATCCATGATCGCGACGGAGGGATTGTTTATGACAATCTCCTTTTCGGGCATGCGAATGATAACCTCGGAGACGTTCTCAAGCTCATCGATATCAATGCCCATGTTCTTTAACATGCCTTTCATCTTCTTGGGGCTCATGCCGCCCCTTCCGCCTAATCCTCCAAGTCCTGGAAACATATAATCACCAATTTCCCAGAGGTGATTTATTGTAGGTAAAGATATCGATACTTTATTAGCTACAGATCGGAATTGGGCCTTGACTTTGGAGATGAGCGACAGAAATGAAGCTGAGCTGGGAGGCGCGCCTTGGTATTTTCTTGATCCTGCTATCTTTGATCATCTACGGCATAAAATACCTGATTATTGGTGACGCCGAAAATATCCTCAACTATCTCTTCAACTCTCTCGGCTATCTGCCCTTGAATGTACTGCTCGTAACTCTGATTCTTAATCGGCTGCTTTCCAATAGATCCAAGCAGGATAAACTGGAGAAGTTGAACATGGTCGTAGGAGTCTTTTTTAGCGAGCTTGGCACCTGGCTTCTGACCTATCTTTCCGATAATGATCCCAATCTCGGCCAGCTTAGCGGGGACCTCAAGAAAATCGACCAGTGGTCCGAAGAGGAATTTCTAAGGGTGCAGGATAAATTCAAGAATCACAATTACAGCATCGATGTCAATAAGATAGATCTCAAAGCAATCTCCGCCTACTTGAGTTCCAAGAGGGATTTTTCCCTAAGACTGCTGGAAAACCCCTTATTGCTGGAGAATGAGAGCTTTACCAATCTGCTTCGGTCTGTATTCCACCTGACAGAGGAACTGGCGCACCGCCGGGATCTTCAAGGACTGCCGGATTCCGATTACCTGCATCTTGCCGGTGACATTGAAAGGGCGTATTTCCTGCTGGTCATGGAATGGATGAAATACATGAGATACCTCAAATCGAACTACCCTTATCTATTCTCCCTGGCTATGAGAACGAATCCTTTCGATGAGAATGCCTGCGTTGTGGTGAAGTAGAATCAAGTCTTGGCCAGCAAGATCTCCATGGAAGATACGTTAACCGTCTTGCCATCCTCGCTCGCGATGGACTCCGTGCCGATGGTTATGTTCTTGACAATTATGTTGAGCATAAATCGATTCCTGGTGATCTCTGCCGCATCCACTGCCCGGGAGATAGCACGTCCCCTGGCCTTTAGCGTTACTGTGGAGACCGGCTTGTTGAACTGGGTCATTACGGCAAGAACATAGTTCATGACTGGTTTGTCACCAACGAAAATCACGGCATTGTCTTCCATAGCATCGCCTTTCCCTTCCCTTCGCTTTTCTTGGGCAGGTTATTAACCCTTTCTCTCCAGTATATCGGCGAAGGCAAAATTGGGCTTCACCGCATCGATTTTCACCCGCAGATTCTCGCCCTGTTGCGCTTTGCGCACAATGATCGCGAAGCCTTCCACTACAGCTATACCGTCACCCGTTTTTCCCAAATATTCGATCTGCACGTCGACTATATCGCCTCTCCTCACGGGGCTGGTGAGCAGCTTCTTGGCCACGACGTAGGTCTCTGCGCTCTCCTTCCTGGATGCAAGCGGTGAATGGGCGTGAACGGATGAGAACTCCTTACGAACATCATTTAAATAATCCAGGAACAGGTCACCCTGAAAGACTTTGACCACGAAATTTCCCCGCGGCCGCAACAGCTTCTTGGCAATTTTAAGCGCCGAGCGGGCCAAATCGACGGATACGGCATGATCCCTGTGCCAGGCACCGGTGAGATTAGGCGCAGCATCGCAGATCACCACATCCGCTTCGCCTCCCAAGGCCTCTTTCACCAGATTTACGGTGCTCTCACTGGTTATGTCCGCCTGAAAAGTCTTCACGCCGGGGATGGGCGCTATGCCCTCCAGGTCCACACCTACTATGTTGCCGCCGGAAAGCTTGGCCGCCACCTGCAGCCAGCCGCCGGGCGCAGCCCCCAGATCAACCACGCTGTCCCCTCGCTTGATGATGTTAAATTTCTCATTGATCTGTAGCAGCTTATAGGCAGAGCGGGCTCTATAGCCTTCTTGCTTCGCCAGACGGTAATAGTAATCTTTCTGATCTCGGGCCATTGTGCTAAATAAAATCGCAGAGGGATATAAGTGTATTTCGAGAAGCTTAAGTATCTGGCCAGATGTCATAAGTTAACTCTGCCTAAGTTGGTTTGATGAACAAGAACCTTTTACCGGCTGCAATCGCCGGCAAAGAGACCTCAGTTATCAATGAAGTGGCTGATGCAGAAGGTGTAACGCCCAATTTTCTCTGCAGACAGATTGCATCCGGCCGCATCGTGGTAATGCAGCGAGATGAAAAGCCTCCCTTGGGGATAGGCGAAGGTCTGAAGACAAAGGTCAATGCCAACATAGGGACCTCTGCTGAGGTTTTTGATTCCGAGATCGAGGTTGAGAAGGCAAGGATCGCAGAAAAATACGGAGCAGACACTATCTCCGACCTCTCAATGGGTGGAGATATCGATGCGATAAGACAGAGAATAATAGATGAGACAAGCGTGCCAATAACGACCGTGCCCATATACCAAACCGTTGTCGAGAAGGGTTCTTTTTTGAACATAACCGATCAGGATCTTATCCGGATGATCAACAAGCATGTTAGTATGGGGATTTCATCCATTGTCGTCCATGCAGGTTTCACCCTTGAGATGCTTGAGCAGCTTAGGTATACAAAGCGGATAATGGGCATGGTATCTAAAGGCGGATCCTTTACATCGGCATGGATGCTGCAAAACCGCAGGCAGAATCCATTTTTTTCCCATTTTGACGAAATATGCAAGATCCTCTCCGAGAAGGACGTGGTGCTTTCCCTGGGAAATACCATGAGAAGCGGGTGTATTCATGACCGGATGGATGGGCCTCAAGAGATGGAGATGGAGATGAATGCAAAGCTGGCCGGGAGAGCGAATGAGCTGGGCGTTCAGGTCATCATCGAGGGAATGGGCGGGCATGTCAGTCCTGAGAAGATCGCAGCCTATGTCGCCCATTACAAGAATATGACCGACCACCGGCCTCTGTTCGTCGCGGGCCCACTGCCCCTTGACATCGGCGTGGGGTATGACCATATCTCTGGGTGTGTGGGCGGGTCTCTGGCGGCGGGGGCAGGAGCTGATTACCTCTGCTATATCACTCCATCCGAACACCTGGCTCTTCCCAATGTGTACCAGGTAAGGGAAGGGATCGTAGCCTTCAAAATAGCTGCTCACGTGGGAGACACTTTGAAATACGGCCCAAGACCGCGAGACCGAATTTTAGCCGGGCACCGAAGGGCGAGGGATTGGGAAGGGCAGTTTTCAGCCGCAATCGATGGAGATAGAGCCAGGGAGATTCACCATCAGGATCAAGCAGAGACCTGCTCCATGTGCGGAAAGTACTGTGCATTGCTCATTATGGAAGAATACCTGAAATAATGATCTCGCATTCTATCGAGTTACGGCATTCGAGCATAGTTTTATATATTGTCTCTCAAATTAGCGACAGCGAGAGAGGAAGGGCGGCTGCCGCTGGCCAACTCCGGCCGGTGTGGAAAGTCCCTCCACCACTGGACACACAGACATCCCAAAGGATGTGGGGCGAGAGCTCCGGCTCTGGCACAGAAACGAGACCGCTCCGCGTTAAAGCGATGATGCCGCAAGGCTGAGGTCGCGCGGGTGGCGGATGAAACGGCGAAACCCTGTGGGTGCAAGCCAAAATAGAGCTGAAATCACGGACGTCCAGCCAAGCTCGGGTATGGCGCTAAGCTGAATGCCGTCAAAGAACAGAAGGGGGCTTACTCTCCTCACTCGTTATATATCATTTAGATCTAGACGATTGCATAAACGTTTGATCTGGTGCATCTGCTCTAATAATTGGCATGGCCAATTCCAATGCATTTTTTGTATCTAAAGCTAATCCATCCAAGGAAATCTCAATAGCGGATAAAGTATATTGCAGCAACATATGCCCTTTATTATTGAATACTTCATTATCCCAATTTGAAAGTCGAGGTCCGGCCAAAGACCACTCATTAAGCCGAATAAAGCTTGGATGGCAGGATTCGCATAGAAAGTCGTAGGTTTTTTCAGCTTCAGGACAGACATCCTTGAGTTCACGAATAAAATCCATAACATGAATTGATTTTTCATTAGTAAGTCCTCCCCAAGGAAGCTCAACTTCTGACCGTGCACCATTCAGTAAACGTGCAGTCTTCAATTGAATTTTTGAAATATCATTATTATTTAGACTACCCATCTCATTGAGCAATTTATAAGAATAATGAGATGCACCCCAAATCTCATATATTTGTCTTACTGGCAAAGACATGGTGCTAGTAAGCCCCGTCCTCCAGAGAATTAGGAATGCTTTTGATGCTTCAAGAGCTATTGACGCATTCGTCATGACATATAATGAAATTCTCACTGCCTCAAGGCCTCTAGGACTCGGAGCATATTCTAATGGAATACGCGGTGAATTATTAGTTAGACATAAACCTTGAATCGGATGCCAATCTTTGATTTTATTTAGCCTTTCTTGATATATTGATGTTTCCACTTTCCATCGTTTTTTACTCATCCTGATGATGTCTTCCTCAAAGGTCATAATATCAATCACCATTAATGCAGCATAAATTTATATTTTAACAATATTTCAACTGTATTTTGCCGAATATCTCTAAGCGAATTCATATGCGAATTCCCCGTTTAATCCACCTTCATCTCCCTCTCCAGCCTGCGCGCCGTGTCCCGTAGCTGTATGGCCCTCTCAAACTCCATCCTCTCCGCCGCCTCCCTCATCTCCGCTTCCAGCTCGATGATCACATTGGGGATGTCGGACTTGGGAATATGCCTGGTGTCGGTGATCTCCACCACCTTCTCCCGGATGGGCTTCTTGATAGTACGGGGCACCAGCCCGTGCTCCTGGTTATAGGCCATCTGCAGCGCCCGGCGCTGCTCAGTCTTCTCAACAGCCGCCCGGATGGATCCGGTCATCCTGTCCGCATAGAGGACCACCCGCGAGTTGGCATTCCGGGAGGCCCGTCCGATGGTCTGGATGAGGCTCTTCTCATCTCGCAAAAAGCCCTCTTTGTCAGCGTCAAGAATGCCGATGAAGCCCACCTCGGGTATGTCCAGCCCCTCCCGAAGGAGGTTGATGCCCACCAGCACATCAAACTTGCCGAGGCGCAGCTCGCGGATGATCTCCGTCCTCTCAAGGGTATCGATGTCGGAGTGCAGATAGCGGGCCTTGATATCATTTTGAGCCAGAAAGTCCGTTAGCTCTTCTGCCAGGCGCTTGGTAAGCGTCGTCACCAGCGCCCGGTCGCCCTTCTCCACGACGACGTGGATCTCAGTCATCACATCCCTTACCTGGCCCTCTATAGGCCGGATTTCCACCAGAGGATCGAGCAGGCCGGTGGGCCGGATGATCTGCTCCACCACCTGAGTGGAATGTTCCAGCTCATAGCTGCCGGGCGTAGCAGAAACGAAGATCACATTTTTCATATGCTGCTCGAACTCCTCAAAGCGCAGGGGCCGGTTGTCGTAGCTGCTGGGCAGGCGAAAGCCATAGTCCACCAGGCTCTTCTTTCGGGAGCGATCGCCCTTGTACATGGCCCGCAGTTGGGGTAGGGTTTGGTGGCTTTCGTCAATTACCAGCAGGAAATCATCAGGAAAATAGTCAATCAGGCAGTAGGGGGCTTCGCCTTGACGGCGGCGATCGAAGTGGCGGGAATAGTTCTCAATGCCCTTGCAGTTGCCCGTCTCCGAGATCATCTCCATATCGTGCAGCGTGCGCTGCTTGAGCCGGTGGGCCTCGATCATACCAAGCGTCGGCAGTCGCTCCTCCAATTCCGCCAGGATAGTCTTTATGGCCTCCTTCTGCTCCTCCTCCGGGATCACATAATGGCGTGCCGGATAAATGAAGAAATAATTCATATCCTCTACGAGAAGGCCCGTCTGCCGATCAACCTCAGAGATCCTCTCCACCTCATCCCCGAACAGCTCGATTCGAATGATGTTGTTGAAATAGCCTGGGACGAGATCGATAGTGTCGCCCTTCGACCGAAAGCGGCCGGGAGAAAGGTCCAGGTCGTTTCTCTCAAAGAGGATGTCCACCAGCTTCCCCAGGATCTCCCTCCTGGAGATTTGCTCTCCTACCTTGACCTCAAAGCCCATCTTCTGGAAGTTCTCGGGGTTGCCCAGACCATAGATGCAGGAGACGGAGGCAACGACAATAACGTCGCTTCGCGAGAGCAGAGAAGCGGTGGCCGCCAGCCTCATCTGTTCTATCTTGGGGTTAATATGAGAGTCCTTCTCGATGTACTGGTCCTTGGCTGGGATGTAGGACTCGGGCTGATAGTAGTCATAATAGGATACAAAGTACTCCACCCGGTTTTCCGGAAAAAACTCCTTGAACTCGTTATAGAGCTGGGCGGCCAGAGTCTTGTTGTGAGCGATGACAAGCGTGGGTTTTTGCAGCTTTTCGATGACATTGGCCACGGTGTAGGTCTTGCCCGAGCCCGTGACCCCCAGGAGAGTCTGGAAATTGCAGCCAGCGCCAGAAGGTTCGCCTGGCCGCTCTTTCGACTGCAGGCCGGATATCAGCTTCTCGATGGCCTGCGGCTGGGAGCCTGTGGGCGCAAAGGCAGATAATAGATGAAACTGCTGACCAATGGTATCGGTGGGGTGAGATGGAATTATCGTCATGAAAGGTAGATAACTCTAGACGCACGAAGCTATGAGCTTTTTGCTTATCAAAAAGCCCAAATATTCCTAATAGACAAGAAAGGATAATGGACCAATCAAAGGAGAACTTCCCCCTCACCATTGAGGAGCTGATGAAACATTACAATCCCGTAAAGCGGCTAATCGAGGCCAGACTCACGGATTTCCGCCGTATCTGGGAGACGGCCACCGATGAAGAGCTCTTCCTGGAGCTGGCCTTCTGCCTGCTCACGCCCCAGTCCAAGGCAAAGACCTGCTGGAAAGCCGTGGAACGGCTGAACAAAAAGTGCATGATAAAAAGCTCCGAGCCGGAACAGATTTCCCAGGAGCTGGGGGGCGTTAGATTCCATCAACGAAAAGGGGAGTATATCTGCAGGGCCCGGAATATGTTTCAAGCCAGATCTCTAAGAGACACGCTGGAAGGCTTTTCCAGTCCCGCAAAGGCGAGGGAATGGCTGGTGGAAAATGTCAAAGGCCTGGGATACAAAGAGGCGAGCCATTTTCTCAGAAACATTGGCCAGGGCGAGAATCTGGCCATATTAGACCGGCATATTCTCAAGAATCTGGCACTCCTGGGCGTGATAAATGAAGTTCCCACATCTCTCACCAAAAGAAGCTACCTGGAGATTGAGAGAAAGATGACTGCCTTTTCCCAGGTGGCGAAGATACCTATGGGTCACCTTGACCTTCTTCTCTGGTACAAGGAAGCTGGAGAAGTGTTCAAATGAATGATCGAGATCGTCAGTCTCATCAATCAGACATTCATGCTCGATATACATATTATTAACCTATATTGATTTGATCGAAGATGCAAGGATTCTTGGGAAAAGCTTTGATGCACGGGTCCAACGTCGCGAGGTTGACTTTGATTTTAATTTAGGTCTCCCCTGCGTGCTATGCAACCGTTTATCTATCAAATCTCAGCATAAAATCAAATATTGGAGTTAATTATTCATTATCTTTTATGTAGTTATAATCTTTATTAAGATATAGAATAGTTTATATCAATTGAATGGTAAAAACGATAACAATAATCTGCATAGATCTTAATAGATATATGGCCAACTTGGTTTTAGACTTATCACAGACGAAGGATTCTTATACAATTCATTCAATTAATAGAAAGGAGTGGGAGAAAGAATGTCGTTAAGCATTCTGTTGGTGGATGATAGCAACGTTAACCTCAAGGTGACTTCGCTCATGCTAAAGAGACTCGGTTATCAAGCAGATCTTGCAACAAATGGCATCGAAGCGATCGAAGCCTTAGAACATCGTTCCTACGATCTCGTGTTTATGGATATTCAGATGCCTGAGATGGATGGATTAGAGGCAACAAAAATTATCCGTCAGAGATGGCATCAAGGTCCCAAGATCATAGTTATAACGTCATTAGATAGCTATCGCGAATTTAGCCTTGAGGCAGGTGCAGATGATTTTCTATCTAAGCCACTTGGGATTGAAAAATTAAGATCGGCAATCAAATGTCAAATGTCCATCCTATCATTTAACGAATTTGTGTCAAGTAACTTTAAAGAAATTACTGCCGCATGCGACATTTGTGCAACAAAATCAAGTCCAAGTTGTTCAGTATAGCATTCTGAAAAACAATATGAAATCAGCTGACAAAACATCTTGGACCCCCGACAAATACAAAGACAAGAAGCATCTCGCAACCTTTTGCTGCAGGGTATCGGATGAATTGGTGCAGGAGCTGGGCGAGGTCCTGGAAGATATCAACGGTAAAGATGGGTTTTATGTAAGGTTCACCGGCCCCTGGGCTCCCTTCAGCTTTGTCTGTCTCTCGGAGGCAGGATGAATCCGGAAAGAGAGAGCTGTCTGGTCGAGGTTTTGGATCGGCTTCTCAACAAGGGAGCGGTCCTCAACGCCGACCTGATCATCTCGGTGGCTGGCATTCCCCTGATCGGCGTAACCCTGAAAGCCATGATTGCCTGCATGGAGACCATGCTGGAGTACGGCATAATGGAGGATTGGGATAGAAGCAGCCGGGAATTGTACGCCGGCCAGGAGACTCATCTCCCGCTTTTCCCGGGCGAGCAGATTCTCTACAAGACCTTCGGATATCTGCGAGAGGATGATGATCTGATAAAATGCTGGGTGCCGGGCATCTGGAATATCACCAGCAAGAGAGTCATTCTCTGGATCAAGACTCCAGGCAAGGTTCTCTTTGAGACGCCGCTGCAAAATCTGCGCTTATTGAGAGTTCCTGCCTCTCATGAGGTTAGAAAGGAACTGGAACTGATTTATCCGGAAGGCAGCACGCGGATATCCCTAACAGAGCGAAATGAGTTCGAAGAGGCCCTGGCAGAGGCTGCGAAAGCAATCGCTGCCAGGAGCGAATCCGAACTCTTAATCACAGGTTAAATCAAGAGAGCATGATGTGAGCTACAGCAATTCAAGTGCTTCTCTTCCCGTCTGGCCAACCTTCAACCCCAGCTTCTCGGCAGCGGGATTTGCTTCCTTGACAATGCCATGCAAAAGGTCCTCGATGGTGGCAATGGAGCCTCCCTGGGCTGGCCTGACCTTCGCAGCCGGGTAGCCGAAGTTGTTTAAAGCAGCGACATCAAAGGCCCCGCATCCCACCATTCCCACATCGGTTACGACGTTTACCAGATTTACCGGCCCAAGAGCGATCACGTATCCATCAGCCTGCTTTTCGGTTAGCTGCATCTTTATGTGTTCCATATCACTTCTCCCATTTCTCAGACCAATATTTGAACGCTATGATTGATAAATTGCCCATGAAATATCCGATTATATTAAAAATTATAGTTGAAGATACGCTAAAAAATTTGCCTACGCGGTCATCACCTCCAGGGATGTGGCGTTAAGGCCATAGAGGCTCTGGCGTGCGTCTGGGAAGTAGAATCTTTTTGAAAGAAGGTTCTCTTCCTTCAATCTGGTTAAAGCGTATCTAACGGTTCTGGCGGGAAGGTAGGTCTTGTTTATGATCTCCTTTTGGGTTAAAAGGCTTCCAGATTCCAGCACCGTGATAACCAGCTTGGCCGATGGCGGCAAGCGGTCCAGGTTCAAGCTATGCGGCTGTATTTCCGCGTCAGCAAAGGCGATCCCTCATTTTCATATCACCAATCACAATCGTTAACTGAGGAGTTATTTATAGCTTTTTATTGGATCAATTCGAGTTAGACTAGCTTATCGCCAGAGGGTGTCTTCCGGATAGGCAAAGGGTTCTTGATGTTATTGTCTCATTACCAGGTACAAAGAATTGCGTTTATCCTCCAGGGCATCTAGGAAAGAGGCATTGCTAGTCAAATTTTCTTGAAAATCTCCAGCTTTCGCCCTCACGATCTCTCTTTCTTTTTCCTCATCCTTTTGAGGTTTGCCGGCACGAAAGATGAAGCCCGAGGCTTTACCTCATGTCCATTCCATTCAGACGGTAGAGGCTTTGCCGGGCGTCACTGAAGCAGAAACGCTCTTCCAACATATCTTCTCCCCTGAGCCTGCCCAGGGCATATCTCACCGTCCTTGGTGGAAGATCAGTTTTGCTTATGATGTCCTTCTGGGTCAGAGGACCTTCAGAGGCGAGCACCTGGAATACCTGCCTGGCTGAAGGGGGCAGATATTCCACCACATTCGGGTCCGGCGGTCCGACATTGTTACTAGCAATGGCATCTGGAAGCACACGGATGAGCGCCCCCGCATTGCTGGAGCCTGCTGGGCCGGCAAAGCCCTGCCTGGCAGGCGAACGCGAACCAGTCTTGCTGAAATGCGAATAACCGGGATCGTAATAATCTATCCCCGAATATGACGCAACCTGATCAGGACAGATACAACTCATGGATATGCGGCTATCGAAGGATTGGCTGCAACAATTATCCACAGGCTTTCCAGGGCAATCCCCCGGCATGCAGGTACAGCCCTTCAGGCTAGGCTGCGCGCAGGCAGGCACGATGATGAGACTGATAACTGCAAATGCGCCGAGCAGGCTAATAATCTTCATGACTCCACCTCGATGGACGGCCATGTGAGTGGCCATCACAATTGTGAACTTACATAATAAGGCAATCGTCGAACTATAAAGAGTTTTCTGCGCGCCTGACCGGATGATCCATTTGCTGAATTCTGTTGCGTTCTATCTTGCGGCCATAGATAGTTCCTTCAATGGACAATATTGCAGCAATTAGTAAAATAGTTAATGATATTATTTCGATAAATATCTAATTATTGCTTAGAATCCAAATGGATCTTGCCCAAATCCAAATCGTCATATGCTATAGAGATAACCCTACTGTGTGAACGTAGGACGTTCAAAAGATGAGAAGAGTGGTTTACATGAAGAAACTCGCAATTGTCTCAATTGTCCTGCTGCTTGCAGGAATGGGATTAGCTCTCGGTCAAGCAGGATCATGCGTCTGCCCCAGCGGTGAATCTTGTGCGCAAACAGGTTGCCTGGAGAACTGCACTGGACCGTGCGCCCAGGGAGCTGAAGGAGCATCCACCTGCGCGGCCAACGGCCCCCAATCTAGCTGCGGGTCCGCTTGCACAGGTCAGGGTTCCTGCCCAATCAACACCGTGCCTTGCTGCGGCAGTTAGATGCAAATTTTTTAGGGCAGAGCAATCTGCCATACAAATTTTTAAATTTTTGGGTCGAATTCAATTCTAATCCAGACACTTCACATCAATATTGCCCGCAATTTTAGGAAGTACATTGTGCGAAGCTCCAATGAATAGCAAGCCTGTCTCGCCCTCTGCCAGTGTGGCATCAATGGCCTTGGCGATGAATAGATCTCTCTCCTCCAGAAGCTTGTCTTTGACCTGGTTGTACCGTTCTTCTGCCACCCGTTTCTCTTCCTTGGTTTTGGCTTCCAGGAGAGCTTTGATGTAGCCGTACTCCTGGCGGAGCAGATCGGCGCTTTCCGTCGCCTCGATCCTGGCACCCTTATCCATCAATTTTTGCACAATCTGATAGTTCTTGCTGCCTCTTGCAGCCGTCTCTCGCACAATTCGCTCGCCCAATGCCCCGGCGCAGGGCAGGCCGTCCTGATAGATATGCAGCTTCTCCACGTCCAGACCCAGATCGTCCACCTCCGCTTCCAGTTCCAGCCAGAAATTCTCAATCTTCTTTTGGTTTTCCAGCCAGCGCTGCCTTCCCAGGGTTGATATGCCGGCTTTTTCCAGGGCCTCGCCAGCCGAGCCCATGTCAGTAGGTGCATGCACAATTCTTATTATTATGAGCTTTCTCATATTCTGTCCACTCACTATTCCCGCTCCATTCTTTTATTAAACCACATACGCATCTCATAAATCCCCTCTTCGCTTCTCTTCTCAGTATCAAACCCCATCTTCTCAAAAAGGCGCACCATTGATTTATTTCCCACCAGCACCTCTCCCGTAAACCCAAGCAAGCCCTGCCTTTTTGCCAGGTAAATCAGATAAGAGAGAAGCTCTTTGCCTATGCCCAATCCCTGGAATTTGTCGCTTACCACCAGGGCGACCTCGGCCAAGTGCATATCCGAATTGAGCTCATACTGACCCAGGCCAATAATAATCTCCTTTTCCTTCTCCAAGATCGTAGCTAAAATCTCCATCTTCTTGCTGTAATCCACAGCCACATAGTCCTGCAGCCTCTTATGCGGCATATCTTTTCGAACGGAGAAGAAACGCTTGTACAGGCTCTCCTCCGACAGATTATAAAAGAAGTCCTTCAGCATCTGCTCATCGGTGATTTTGGCGGGGCGCAGGAACAAAATGAGCCCCTTTGCTGTTGTCCTGTAGATCTCCAGCTCCTCAGGATACATGCCCTTTTCCCCGGGAATAAAGACCTGATCTTTGTAGATGAGAGTCCTCTTCCGGGCAGTTTCCATAAGCCAGGGCCGAAATTTAGGATGAGCGATGGCGATGAGATCCATGGCTCTCTCCCGAATGTTCTTGCCGTGCAGATAGGCAATTCCATACTCAGTTACCACGTAGCGAACATCGCCCCGGTTCAGGGTGACTCCTGCTCCCTCCTGAAGTGTGGGAACAATTCGAGAGACGCTCTCATTCAAAGCGGTGGAGGGCAAAGCCAGGATGGTCTTTCCCCCTGGAGCCAGCACTGCCCCGCGCATGAAATCTGCCTGTCCGCCGATGCCGCTGTAGAAAGTCCCGCCCAGCGACTCTGCCGTGGCCTGGCCAGTCAGATCCACCTCCATGGCGCTGTTGATTGCGGTCATCAGCCGGTTGCGGGCAATTATGAGGGGATGGTTGGTATAATCGATCCTTTTGAATTCCACAGCTGGATTCTCATCCAGGAAATCGTAGGTATCACGGCTTCCCATACAAAAGGAGGCGATGGTCTTGCCGGGATTATGGATCTTTTTCTTATTGGTGACAACCCCTTTCTTCATGAGATTGACGATGCCGTCGCTGAGCAGTTCCGTATGAACTCCCAGATCCTTTTTATCCATTAAATTGGGCACTACCGCATCAGGGATCAGCCCATAGCCCACCTGTATGGTCGAGCCGTCTTCGATGATGCGCGCCACATACCTTCCAATACTCTGCACAATATCGTTGGGCGCTTTGACGGAATATTCCAGCAGCGGCTCGTCATGGGGCAAAAGAAAATCTATGTCTTTTATATTTATGAAACCGTCACCATGGGTGCGAGGCATGTTCATATTGACCTGAGCCACCACGACGTCTGCCATTTCTACGGCTGATTCGACTACATCCACGCTGATTCCCAGGCTCAAATAGCCGTGTTTATCGGGCAGAGAGGTCTGGATGAGGGCCACATCCACTGGTATCAGCTCCGAGCGAAAGAGATCGGGAACGGCGGAGAGGAAGACGGGTGTGTAGTCCGCGCCGCCGCGGTTGACGGAATTTCTGGTGCTGTCGCCCACAAAGAATGAGTCGAGCCGGAAATTCTCCTGCAGCTTTTCATCGGTATAAGGCGCCACCCCCAGCGTCCAGACATGAATCAGCTCGGCATCAAAGAACGCTTTGGGATGGTTCTTGACGTAATTGACCAGGGCAAGAACCAGATACTGTGGCTCGCCGCAGCCCGTGCCGATGAAGATGCGGTCACCAGCATGAATATGAGAGAAGATCTCGTCTTCCGATGCGAACTTCTCAGGATGAATCTTCCTAAACTCTTCCAGGAGCTTCTTGTCTTTCATATCACTTAACAGCCTTGATTAGCGAGATGATGCAGAAGGGACCGTATGGCTCCTGTTTATTTCCCCCGCAATTTGGCAACCAGATACGCCATGGTCCGGAAACTATGAGAATTAACATGATCATAACAGGATAATCCATACAACAGTGGCTATTTAATTCTTGATTTTACTCCTCCTATCTTGGATAGAGCATATCTCAGATCTCCAAGAGCAGGATACTATTCAATTAACATAAAACTATCGGTCGTGTGTGAGATGCTGAAAATAGCTAAAATGACCTGGCAATAAAATTTAGGAGAATTATCTCACCATCATTTAAACTTTCGCGGCATTTTCCTTTAGCCCAACAAACCACGAACCGCTACAATGCCAATCCCAATCAAGCCCGCTCAGAGCCCGCCCCGTAGAAGTCGAAGCCGGAAAGCCTCTTTGCGAATTTGATGATAAAATCAAGAGACGAAGGACAAATATACAATGAATAAGAACTACTCTAGGGTGAATGAAATGAAAAAGACCCTGGCAATTCTGCTCGCTGCCATCTTCATGATCATGGCATGCTCGGTATCGGTTTATGCAGATGATGATGAAAGCAATGAGGCAGATAAGAATGAAGCAGGCGAAGGCAATTCCGGCGACGACGAAAAGGAAAATAGCGTGCCCGGATTCGAGTTCGCTTTTGCTGGCGGTGTGGTAATAGCTGCGGCGCGACTCATCAAATCCCGTCTGGCTTGATAATCTGAAACTGCAGATACCCAAGTCCAGAAATCCTCGCACCCTTTTTTACCGGAAGAATCGAAACTGTTAAGGTCTATTTGCTGCAATACGGTGAACATGACTTTTGCATTCTTTCCCGCGGTGGATCTGCGAGGCGGCAAGTGCGTGCAGCTCATCGGCGGCGTGCCGGGCACAGAGGTCGTGGCCCTGGACAATCCCCTGGCCCAGGCAGAGCGCTGGGTGGCAGAGGGAGCGGACCATCTGCATATCATCGATCTGGATGGGGCGATTTTAGGAAAGCGAGTCAACGCCTCCATCTTAAGCCAAATTGTGAAAGAGCTTGACCTGTTTATTCAAGTGGGGGGAGGCATCCGCACGGAAGAGGATGTCTCAACTATCCTGGATCTGGGTGTGGACCGGGCCATACTGGGAACGGCAGCTCTGAAAGACCCGGATATGGTCTCTCGCCTCGCCGATCGTCACGACCCAGAGAAGATTATGGTGGCCCTGGATGTAAGAAAGGGAGACGTGACCACGGAGGGCTGGCAGAGGACGCTAGGGAAGAAGGCCGTGGAACTGGGCCGGACCTTTGAGGAGAAGGGAGCCGGATCCATTCTCTTCACCAATATCGATGTAGAAGGGCAGCAAAGGGGTATCGACCTGCAGCCGACGCGCGACCTCGTGCAGGCTCTTCGTATCCCAGTAGTTGCCGCAGGCGGCGTTACAACCATAGAGGACGTCCTTGCCCTGCGGGAAGCCGGAACCGACGGCGCTGTAGCGGGAACGGCAATTTACACAGGCAAGCTCTCCGTGCGCCGCACTCTGGATGCCCTGAGATCTCCGGATGCTGCGACTTAAATAAATGGGTGAGAATTATGAGAAAAGGGGAGTCAAAAGGATTGTTTCGCGAGTGCAGGGCAAAAGCTACCCTGGACTTGGACGGCTCGGGAAAGGCTGCCGTCAGCTCGGGATCGGGATTTCTGGATCACATGCTTGCCGCTCTGGCCCGAACGGCTCTGCTGGACCTAACAGCCGAGGCGGAGCCGGGCTTCTACCAAACACAGGCCCTGGGCGAGGCCATAGGCCTGTCTCTGAACGAGAGCCTGGGGGATCGCAGCGGGATTCGACGCTACGCAGCCGCTTCTGTTCCTATGGATGAGGCCCTGGCCGATGTGGCCCTGGACTTTTCCGGCCGGCCATATCTGGTCATGACAGGAGAGTTTCGGGGCGATAGGATAGGCGACTTTGAGGTGCAGCTCTTGCAGCCGTTCCTGGAGGCGCTATGTGTCGGCGCCAGGCTCACTCTGCACGTGCGCTTTTACGGCGATAACGACCATCACAAAATGGAGAGCATCTTCAAGGCCCTGGGCTTCGCCATGCGCCAGGCAACGGCGATAGAAGGGACGGGCGTGCCCAGCACCAAAGGTGTGATTTAGAAAATAATATACAACATTCTCTTCCTGCTAAAAGAGGCATTCAATCTGCTTGAAATCAATTCTCGCCGTCGAGTCCAGGGTGAGCGGTGTCAGGGAGATCATGCGGTCCTGGTAGATCGTCTGCACATCCGTTCCCTCTTCATCGCTGCAGATCAGATCGCCGTCTATCCAGAAGTACGGCCTGCCCCTGGGATCAAAGCGCTCCTGCACAGTGGTCTTGAAGATCTTGCGGGCCAGGCGGGTGACGACGATCTCCGTGTCCTCAGTGGCATCAGCAGGCACATTCAAATTCAAGACGTCCACGCCCGGTGGCAGTCCGTGCTCCAGAACTTTAGCGGCCACGCGACGCAGCACAATGGTTGCTACCTTAAAATTGTGCTTCTCGCCGTGGTGCATATCGAATTTGTCGCCCTGGTCTACAACCTGGATGGAGGCAGCAATAGAGGGAATGCCGTAGCTGGCCGCCTCAAGAGCAGCTCCTATGGTCCCGCTGGTGGTGACAGTGTCGGTGCTGATATTCTCGCCCACATTGATTCCCGAGACGACGAGGTCGGGAAGCTCGCCTTTCATGATGGCGAAGATGCCGATGATGACGGAGTCCACGGGCGTTCCGGTGACAGCATAGGCCTGAAAGCCGTTCAGGTTCACCTGGGCGTAGCGCAGCGGCTCAAAGACGGATACCGATCTTCCTACGCCGCTCTTCTGCCCGGAAGGCGCAGCTACTACTACCTGACCCAGCCCCTGCACGGCTTTAGCAGCAGCCTGCAAGCCGGAGGCATAAACGCCGTCATCGTTGCTGACCAGTATGCGATGCATTGCTCCACTCCTAAGGTGCCATAGATATTAAAAGGCCATCCTTTGTGCGCTTTGTGATCTTTGATTTAAGTCCGCAAAGCCACTATCAAAACATCTCCAGCAGCCTCTCCACAATTTTGTTGAAGCTGCCGGACGCCGGCGTCCCGCTCTGCACAAATGACTGCCCGCGATCGCCCAGTGAAGAGATCGTTGGGTCCATGGGAATTGCCCCCAGGAAGGGCACATCCATCTCCTCTGCCATCCTTTGCCCTCCGCCAGAGCCAAAGATGCTTATGCTTTCGCCGCAATGCGGGCAGACCAGGCCGGACATGTTCTCCACAATGCCGAGCACTGGCAGCTTCATGGCCTTTACCATGTTCACCGCTTTGCGGCTGTCCAGGAGTGCGACCTCCTGAGGAGTGGTTACTATTATCGCTCCGGCCAGCTCGGGGATGAGCTGCACCACAGAAAGCGGCTCATCGCTGGTGCCCGGCGGCATGTCGACCAGCAAAAAATCAAGATCGCCCCAGTTCACATCCTGGATGAACTGCTTGATTGCGGCCATCTTCATGGGCCCGCGCCAGACTACCGGCGTATCCCGGCTGGTGAGAATCAGAGCCATGGACGCTGCCTTGATGCCCTCAGCCTGGGCTGGCTCTATTCCCTCCGGTCCCTGCTTCAGCCTTGCATCCTCGATTCCCAGAAGTTTAGGAATATCCGGGCCGGTGATATCGCCGTCCAGTATGCCTACCTGGAGACCCTTCATCTGTAGAGCACGGGCTAAGTTGACAGTGACTGTACTCTTGCCTACGCCCCCTTTGCCGCTGGCGATGATGATCTTGTGTTTGATTTTAGCCATGCGATCTACTTTGCATGTGCACTCTTGTCCATCGCTTTGGTCCTTGCAGGAGCCCTTCTGGGCACAATCAGAATTACAGTAAACGATAGTAGTTGCCTCCTTTGTTGGTATAGATTCCTTCGCAGATCAGGTCGGGCGCTGGGGCGAAAAAGGTTTTGGTGGTAGAACTATGATTCATCATGATCACGTCTGCTACTTTGATGGGTGGCCAGGAGCACGGTAGCGCCGGTCGGCCTGGTCGCTGTTGGCCCCGATTCTTCCTTGGATCGCATGCCGTCAATGCGCTCGCTGTGCTTGTCGAGTCTCGTTTCGTGCTCCCGGAGCGGCTGTGCGGGGATTGCGGCCAGGTCCTGGCCGGCTCGCCTCAGGTCCCGGCTATCAGGACGGCTCATCCTCGCATCGCAGCTCGCTTTCCCGGAGTCGCTTGGCTGACGGAGTCCGTGGGTGGATCTAGCTGCGGATTTAGCTCTGGTGCTGAGCTATGCCAATACAATCTCTTGATTGCGCTTGCCGTTCTTCTCAAAGTCTGTGCGCTTTATCCTTTTCTCGCTCTCCAGAGCTGCGAGAAAGGGCTCCAGCTCGGCCATTCTCATCTCCAACCTTCGCCGCAAGTAGCTCCTATCGGCCTTTCCGCCCCGAGTTATAAGCACCCATAGAATCCTGTCTGCAGGTGTCTGCGAGAGTTTTGTCATAGTGGAATGCTTGGGCTAGGATAACATAAACGAAAGGGAAGCGGAGCGAATGTATTCCTGGGCGGAGCGGCAGAGGCCCTGGGCCGAATCTGGTCAGCACGCCGCAGGTCCCGGTTATCCTAGAAGCGGCTGTACGGCTTGCTTTCCCGGAGCGTCTGGGCGGCTCGCCGGGATCGGGGCTAGGTCCTGGGCTGGCAGGAGCACGGTAGCGCCGGGGGGGGCCGGGGTGCGCAAGACGGCTGCGCTTGCGGTCTCTCTGGTTATGTTGCTCGCTGGCCAGGAGGAGCTTCAGGGGCGGCAGGGATGCAACTTGGGCGGCAACATCTTGGGCGAGCGGATGCACGGTAGCTAGCCCTTGCATGTTGTTCGTGTGCTTTTTTGGGTGAGATGTTCGAAAGCGTCTAATTTAGAAAAAGGAAATATTGGCGTGAAGAAAATCCCCTTAGTTCCAAGAATGTTATCGATTCTATTGATGTCCGTGAGATCTTAGATATTGAAGTACCAGATATCTCTAGAGTGTCGGTTAAAAAACACTTCAACTTAGAGAAGAGGCATCCTGGAACAGTTTCAGAGATTTCATAAGATCCATCTCACGGCATCACAGGATTGTACCGAGAAAGTATCCTATCGTAATCGCTCACTCCATCCTGGTCCTTTATACCCTTTATGTAATCCAAGGCTTGTTGGAAAGACTGCACTAGGGAATCAGGGGTTTCTTTGTTAAAGGCATAGTAAGCCTCGATCTTCCCAAGTATGTAGGCTGCCCTGTAATCGCTAGCGTTTGCACCTGAATCCTGGATCAGCCATCTGCCCGCGGTCTCGCTATATGCCCAGGCATCGATACTATCATTTTGCAGCATCTCGATAATAGGCTTTGAAGATTCCCCCACCACTAGATCCTCCTTTCTTGCTCCATCATTCAGAAGCAATTGGATAGCACTATCGTCCTTGATGACCCCTATCCTGTAATTCTTCAGGTCTCCCGAGCCGGCAATAGTCATGTTCTTATCTTTTTTTGTCAAGAGGACTTTCGTATCAGATCCGATAGGTCCTGCCCACTTAAATCGCTGCTCTCTCTCCGGCAGCCTTGCCGTTGCGAAAAGAACTGTATTTTTTCCATTCGTAGTCCTTTGGTAGCCCTCAGTCCAGGGTAGAAACTCGATAACGCTCCTGTTCAGATTCTCTCCCATTCTGTCCCATACCATCTCCAGCAGATCTACCGATGCGCCTTGCAGCCGGCCATCATTCTGGAAATTAAAGGGTGGAAATTGATGTGTTATATAGGTTAGATCCTTCGCTGAAGGCGTTTCCTCTGCAGCTAGACTAAGGATGGCAGCCGCTGAGACAATCACATAAGGCAGTGCCACGATATAACCTATTGCGGTGCATTTCCTGATGTATCTTCCTCCTATTCCGATGATAATTGATATCTATGATCTATCATGATATATAATTTAAGGTTTTTGAAACCTTTTTTTATGAAATACAGATAAGAGCTTTAACAGGTTGGAGTGAGCCATACCAAGAAATTGATCACGAAAGCTAAATCCTATTTACCGGTTGAAATCAAAGCAAATTGAACTATGGCATAATCATCTGCAAGATACTGGGCAAGGGATTCGCACATCATTACTGGTAAATTTTGGGCAGAGGACGGGATTCTAATCATCGAGCGCCTGCCAGACAGATCCATCAACCCTGGTTGCAGTCCATAAAAAGCCTTATAAATAATTAGATTCATTTATTTAATTGTTTATGGATAATTTCAACATGAGGTGAAAGGAAATGATGAAGAAAATCACTTCGGCAATGTTATTGCTTGCGCTCTGCATTCCTGCGCTTGCAATAGATATGCCCAACATGGTCGGAAACTGGACAGGGACTGCGCATGGTGTAGACATGATCAAGTTTTCCAGTACTCAGCCTGCTGGTATGCCTGTTTATTGGGATCGCGATTTTACTATCGCTATAACAGAGCAGAATGGAACTAGCTTCTCTGGCAAATTTTATTCTTCTGCCCAGCCTCAGAGTATACTGGCCATATTTGGATCAATCGGCTCTGATAACAAGACCATTGCTCTTGTTGATGAAACTGGATCATACTGGGGCTCAATGAAATCCCCCACAGAGATGGAGCTATTCAGTTCATCAGTTAATCTGGAGCGCATGGATGTGGGTGTGGGCACCTTTACAAAAGAAAAATAGCATCCATCATCCGGTCTCTCTTTTTTGTGCTTAGTTACATATGACCTGTAAGTTTACAGTATCATTACCCTTCGCTATATGGAGCTAAAGATATTATTAAGGCACTATTTTCCGGGACAGTTCCCGCATATCCGTATCCTGGAAGCGGCTCCAGCTCTTCCCTAGCATGTCGCCATTGCGCTGTGCCGGTCGAGCCTCGTTTCGTGCTCTCGGAGCAGCTTGGCGGCTTAGCGAGGATCGCAGCGAGGTCCTGGTCGGGCAGGAACGCGGTTACGCCGGGCCTGCAAGAGTGATATAATTGCGATCGAATTGGATTACGCGTTAAATTATAATAAATAGTATTCGAGTGACGCAATTGTTCTCGTGAATGCCTCATTAAAATCAGGGATGGATCCCATCTGGTGGTGCAATGATGCATTCCAGGATGCTGCAAAACTCCTCTGCTTTTCTACAAGCGGCGATATGCTAAGAGTAACATTTTTACATTTACATTTATTACGAATGATTGATTTCACTCGTTCACGATCTACGACATCAGATAATTGATCTATATCGTACAAGTCTCGAGATCGCGTTCGTTGAAAGAGTGATCGAATCTTTTCTGCCATAATCTCTTCGAGAGAATACGATGTAGTCGAGGCATCAAGAGAGTCAGAAAAGTGGTGATATATCGGCATTTTTTCTGTGGGAAGTAGGATCATTTCGTTCTTTGGTTCTGTGATATCCAATTTAATTGTTATAGGGGCCAAGGTACTACGATTAATAATTCTAAACTTTGTGATTGCGCGGAAACCGCTCTTGGTGTTTATGATGTCAATATCCTCTTCGAATTGTATCCCGCATTCTTCTCGTGTCCTTGTGATTGACTCTGTGATCAGATTCTGTAGAGCATCCAGATCCAAATTCTTAGTTAAGGTAAAATCTAGATCGTCAGAAAAGCGATAATTTTCGATAAATACTTTTCTTATGCATGTTCCGCCTTTAAATACCATCTCTCTCGTATCGAGATATGCAAGCAGCCAATTTTGCGCATAATCGCGTTCGATCGTCGATGGTGGCACAGAAGATCTCCTGGCTATTTCTTTGATTTCTCTGATGGGAATCATTCCAAATCATCCAAGAACGTTGTATCGAGGTTGATAATCAGCCGCCATTTTGGATTAACAGGACCCTTTGAGGGCATTGTCGGATCAAGCAAGAGATACTTTTTTGATTTAATAGGTGGGAGCGCCAGCGGAAGACCTATTTGATCGCATAAATAGCCTAGTCGTCGAACCACTGAGAGGTTGTCTATCTTAATAGCATACTCGTTTAACCGCTTTTGGTTCAATAGACCGGTCTTAAGAGCCTTCGTAACTTCTATAATACCTCCTGAGTACTTTGGTTTGTCCAGGCAATCAATAATGGTTTTCTCTTTATCCGTAATGCTCACCGGAACCTCTTCTATCCACTCCTTTCTTAGTCCATAAAATTTCTCCTTTTTAATTCGAACTATCTGATAATCTAGGCCTAAAATGTTTAATCTGCTTTTTTTCTTGCGTGCAGGTGTTTGCAGAAAAACAGTTCTTGGAATCTGCTCAGTCAACCCATAATAATGCAAAGCGCTCCAATAGGAAATTGCTGAAGGTTCAATTAGATAAGAGCCAATGACGAATTCATGGAGGGTATAGCTTCCCTTTTCACTATCAAGTGGAATTATCAGATATTTTCCTTTTTCAATCCGCTCGATAAAACCACGATCTTCTAGCCGAGAGAGAATTACAGAGAGCGCCTCTTTCTTAATATGGGTCTTCCTGTAGAGCTGGCCAAAGGAAAATACCTCACCCTCTTTAGCTATCGATTTAAGGATTTGAATTGTCATAGCTTCACCAGTATCATAATTCCCCTTTTAGTACACCAACATTATCAGTTATGTATATTTCGGTGTATACAAAGGGGATTACGATATGGTACGATTTGAGTAGACATTATGCTATACAGTTTCAATTGCTGACGCTCGCTCTCTAAAACCTCGTGTAGCTCATAAGCTCTCTTTAATATATCTTCCGGGGTTTGTTGCTCTAGGTCCATATAATCTCGCAGACTACGAATAAAGGCTCAGACGAAAAACCTTTTGCCCTAAATTAGTTGATGCAACTATCAACCATTTTTCTATACTCTCGCTAGATCCACTATTTATAATATCTATTACTATATTCTATCTCTATCTCATACTAATACATATCAATAAAAGTCATAATTCCCTTTAGATCCAAGTCAAATCTTGAAGCTTCAAAGAGAAGGAGAGGAAAGCGTGACACTTGCGCGCAAGTATTCAGCCTTTTGCAGACTTCAGAACGATGACGTTGTTTCGTCGGTTGGCATGAGGAGCCGGCGCAGCTTCAAGAAGCCCAAGACGGTGCCTTATGGTCCCAAATGCGCAGCCAAGGTGGCCCATAGAGCCGAGCGCGCGGCAGGGATCGTCTGATGCCCCGCTCGGAAGACTATCTCATGGCCGAGCTGCGAAAGGCCCAAAAGGCCATCATCGCGGCAAAGATAAGGGGCGGCACGGAGAGCATCGCCTTCTGCCGCGCCAGGATTGCCGAGCTGCAGAAGGAGATGGGGGGCACATGAGAGGATTACTTTCGCTCCACGCGCAGAGTTCCTTTTTATGCCTACAGAAACAAGACTGTGAGAAAGTTCGCGGCAAATATCTCACCGTGACAGTGATTAGCATCCGCGAATCAAACAACCAATGAATATGATAAAAGTATGACATTGTGTTACTTTAACAGCCTACGAAAGAATAAGATGGTGGCTTGATAATGGTTAAAAGCAAATAACCGCGAAAGAGCGCAATAATCGTTATAAATGCGAAAACACTTGCGCTGTGCATATATACGAAAGCTTTAAGCTCAGAAAGCTAAAGTTTGGAGAGAAGTCGAATAATAGTTACGAAAGGAGCCGAGGACGGATGGTTTGTTTGCCAAGACGAGCTCACCCGTCCCGCAGCTACAGGTACCTAAAATCGCGTGCGAATAGATATAGCTTTCTATTAGCTTGCGATGCCTGTTTTTGTTGGCTCCTGAGGAGGATTTATGCGAAAGGAGCCAGACGAAATTGAGTTCGAAATCATAAAATTTGTAGTAGCAAACCCGGGTCTCACGGCCAGGAACTGTTATAAACACCTGATCGGAAAACCAAGAAAGGAAACCTTTCTCTGGACGCATCTCCAAGTGCTCGTCGCAGAGGGCTATCTTGAAAAGAAGTCGATAGGTCGGGGCAGATTCGGAGTGTTCCCGACAAACAAGGCCATAAAACTTGTTCGGGGAAACGGCCTGCAAAACGGGGATGCGTCGAAATGAGTTCTGCTGCAATCGCTTCTATGCCGATGCTTGTACCGGCTGAAATCGTCCCTCTGCAAGAGGTAGAGTTCGTCATCGGAACTCTCTCTGATGTCGTCTATCTGGACGGCCAAGACACTTGTCTAGCCAGAATAGCCGGAGAGCTAATCGATCTGCCCCTGGAACATTTAGCGAAGTTGAGGGACTACCTGGGCAAGCGAGTCGTGGTGGGCCTCCTCCTAGAGAAGTACCGGGTGGAGTTGAGCTCTCGATGACTCGCACCTCTCTCATCACGCTTCGTCCGAGTCGTGATCTGGCCTGCCTGGGAATCTGCCTAGTGGATATCCGCTTGGGGGCGGCATGATCATTATCGCCGCTGAAGCCGCCATGCAGGCCCTCGTCACTGGCCAGATCCCTGGCCAGGACCTCGCTATAGAGATCCTGGCAGACAGGGACCGACTGCTAGAGCAGATCTACCTCAGAGATACAAAGATCGCAGAGCAGCAGTACGCGCTAGCAGCCGCCGCCATGATGATCGATTGTCTATCTGCATCTGCACAGAGGCCGCAGCAATGAGGCCGCTCTCGCTCATCACAGAGGAAGCCGCGACACTGCAAGGTATCGTGGCTCTGCTGGAAGAAGCGCCGGCCACCACTTACGAGATCTCTCTAACTCAGCATCTCGGCACGGACAGCGCTCAGCGGCTCTGCAAGATCCTTCAGGGAGCCGGCATCCTAGAGCATCCAACAGTCACCCGAATCATCCTCGGAGTGCCTCAGCAAGTACCTCAGCTCGCTTGGAGCCTCACAGCAGCCTATCAGCGCGGCGAGATCGACTTTGACCCCGAGCGGATAGCAGGAGGGATCTGAATGTCTGTCAAATCCAGCATCTCCTGGGCAGATCTCACAATCAACCCAATCACCGGCTGTACCAACTGCGACTCAGACGGCATGTGCCAGGGCAAATTCCGGTGCTACGCAGAAGGCTTTGCCCGTCGCCTGGCCGGAAAGGAGCGCAAGCAGCCAGGCAGCACCGGCTACCCAATAGAACCGGGCCAGCACTTCAAACCCACAATGCATTGGGATAAGCACTGGGATATTCTCAATTTGCCCAAGCGAGGGGAGCCTAAGCGCGTTTTTCTCGATAGTATGTCAGACTTGTTCTGCGAAGGTGTCCCGGCTGAATGGGTGCATACAGTCCTAGATCTGATCAACCAAGTAACACGCCACCATTTCCTCGTGCTGACCAAGCGGCCAGAGAGGATCATGGTCGTGCTGCACTGCATAGGTCTGCCGCCTAATCTGTGGCTTGGGGTATCCGTGACCCGCCAGGAAGACCTCTGGCGGATCTCGATGCTGAAAGAATCCATTCCCACGACCACAAAACGATTCGTATCGTTCGAACCGTTACTTGGCCCAATCAATCTCGGATACTTAGGGGGAGTGGATTGGGTGATTATTGGCCAACAAACCGGGCCGGGGAAAGTCGCTGCAGAGGGGCTTTGGCTTTGGGATTTGATCGTGCAAATACCCAATGACATACCAATCTTCTTGAAAGACAATATTGAGTGCATATCTCCGCTAGGCCGTCATCAACAGATTCCAAAGGAGATGCGCTGATGCAGGCTACTCTCGCCCACTTCTCGCCGGACCATATCGCTGAGCCTACCGAAAAGCCGCCTAAATACGATTGCCAGAACTGCGACCTCTTCCGGGGCTTCGTGCCGGGCCCTAAAGTATCCTGTATGGGCCGTCACAAAGAGATCCCCAAGAACGGCTGTGCCAGCTGGAGCGATGGCCAGGAGCTCGTGACCATGCAGCAATTCGCACCACCGGCTGGATTTCGGGCGAAGAACTGGGCAGGAGGGCGAGCATGAAGAGACTGCAGGGCACAATCCAGCTTAGACCCTCATCACAAAGGCTCTACCAGACACGGGGGTATATCTACGCCGAAAGGCCGGATGACCTGAAAAGGGTGCTGAAGAAGGCCCTGAAGGCAAGGGAGCGGATATGAGCCGCGAATCCGTACTTGAGGCTGCACTACAACAGATCCAGGCCCTGCAGCTCGCTGTTGTGGAGCGGCTCCGAGAGGGCAATTACGTCTTTAATCGCTCGCCCATCAAGCCGCCTATCACAGAAGCCGACAGATGGCAAGAGCTGGCTTTCTGGCTTTACACGGATCTCTGTCAGGCTAATCTGATCTGCAGACAGGTGCTGGAAGAAGCGGAAGAAGAGGAGAGACGGGCATGAGCCTGCCAGCATGCCCCGTCTGTGGCTCCATGGCCACCTTCCTGGGCAACGAGTCCGGCACCAGAAAGAGCTGGTTCGCCTGCCGGGCCTGCCCGCCTACAAAGCAGGTATTCAGCCTCATCTTGCCCGAGCAGCCGAGATTCGGATACGAGGGGGCACTCTGAGATGGAAGAGATATTCTTGGCCCCGGCGAATACTCGAAAGGCGGATTATGAGTTTGAAAGAATGGAATTGGTCAACGAAATCCTCTACAAAGGCGATCTGGTAATAGCGGCATATACTCGCATAATTGAATTGCAGAGGGAAAACAAAGAACTTCAAGAAAGGATAGCCGAGCAAAACGAGCTGGAAAGGGAGATGCTGCTGGCGCTGAGGGGCAAGAAATGAGCACCGCCCCCGCATTCCAGACGGCGGACAAGTTATCAGAGCCTTGTTCGGTATCGGATGAGATTGCCAAAGCTCTCAGAGTCAGGGATGAGGCTATTCTTAAGCTGACAAACCCGACTGAGCAGACGCATGATGTCAATCCCACATTCAAACAGTCCGGGGCGAACATTAGGCCGGAAGAAAAGCAAGCCCTGGTACAGCTCCTCAGCGACCTCGGAGAGCAAGGCAAATCCCAGGCCAAGCAGATTAAGGGCCTTCAGACCGTCACGAAAGACCAGGCAGAACAAATTGGATTGCTAAGAGACGGGATTGTGCGCTTGCTGGGCCAGCTCGAAGATCTGGAAGCTCGGATCGGACTAGACATTGCCTTGGATCGTCAGAGGATAAAGAAGCTCGAATTTCCAGAACATATCCAACCTAAACAAAAGGATCGTGCAGATACTCTCAGACTTTTGCTGGCAGCAAACAACGGCAAGATGCTTGCCAAGGATGCCAGGCACCGGCTCGATCTCTCCGAATCTCAGTTTTCACAGCTTCTAAAAACTCTAAAAGGATTGGTGGAAGTCCGGCCCCTTCACACGGACGGGAGGCAGAATGTAATTACTTTAGTTAAAGCATTAACTAATGATGGGGCTTAAAGTATATACCTGACAAAACGACTTGAAATAGTCTGATTTAAGCATAAAACAGAGTATTATTAGATTGAAGAAGAAGAATATATGAGGTAAATATAAGATAGAAACAAGATTACTCTAAAGCGAGCCTAAAAAGTTAATGCTTTAGTTAAAGTAATAATGATATTAAAATAAAATTAGTAGAAAGAGAGGTGAAGCATGGAAAATATTTGCTATGTTTACATAATCGGGACTGCGACTGGGGCATACAAGATCGGAGTGGCTAGCGACCCATGGGCGAGACACGATGCACTGAGGGCAGGTATTCCGGACCCCTCCGAAATTCTTCTCATGATAACATGCAGAAATAGAAAACACGCATTTGCGGTCGAGTCCGGGCTCCATAGAGAACTCGATCAATACAGATCAGCAGGCGAATGGTTCAGGCCGCCAAAAAACATTCTCGGTGAATTGATTCTCGAACTGGGATCTAGGATTGAAGCGCTTTCTGCTGATATACTGACCATTGCATATGCCGCCAAAACGTCGCCAACGGAAATGGATCAGGATGCAATAGTATACGGGTGCCGTCAAAGCACAAGGGATCGAAAGCGTGCTATTATGAATATTTTTCTAGAATTGAACGGTGAACGAGAAGAGGTCCATGAAGACGCGATTCTAAGCCGGGCCGAGGATCTTGGTATTGACCGGATTAAAGCTACAGAGACTTTGGATCGTTTGAGGCGAGATGGTGAACTCGGCGGCAGCCGTCCAAAAACTATACGGATTATCATCTGAGGGTGGGTAAATAAAAATGCAAATATTCTGGATTCGGACCGAATCGGGCGAGGACTTCTGGGGGCCGTATATAGAGCGGTCGCTGGCAGATCGCGTCCTGAAGATCACTTGCATGGCAGGCTATGAGGATGCCGAGATGGCTGTGACAGAGACCGACGAGTACGGCAGAGAGATCATGGCCGGGTTGCTGCCCTGGCGGATCGTAGCTGAGATCGAGGACGGCAAGCTCATGAAAACATCATGCTCGCTGACCTGGCCACCAGAGGCCCAGGAGGGCATCGTCCGAGGAGAGGCAGACGACTCAGGAGAATCGGAGACGGTGGAGTACTTTGTTTGGAGCAAGACCGAAATGGAAGCCAAGCGCCGGCTGGCACAGCTCAGCGCCACACCAAAAGCGAAAGCGGAGGCTGCATGATTATCACAATAGATCCAGAAATTGAAGCTCTAATACCGTCATTAAAGTATGACGAGCAGTCAAAGCTTCGGGAAAGCATCAAAGCCGAAGGATGCAGAGACCCCCTGGTAATCTGGAAGGATCATAATATCCTGCTGGACGGCCATAACCGGCACGCAATCTGTCAGGAGATGAACATCCAATTCAAGACGGTTGAGCTTGAATTTTCAGACAAGGATCATGCGAAGCTATGGGTGCTGAAAAACCAGCTCGGCAGGCGTAATCTCAGCGACTTCCAGTTCAAGCTGCTGGTGGGCCAGGAATATGAACTGGAAAAGAAGGTAAAGGGCCGGCCTAAATCAAGCACGGGAGAACTCCGTCAAAGTGACGGAGAAACGGCGAAGCGGTTGGCTGAAGAACATAGCATAAGTCCCAGGGCAGTCGAGCGATCTGCTGATCTCTACAAAACCGTCGAAGCAATCAAAGAAGTAGCTCCCGAAGTGGCCCAGAAGCTAGCATCTGAGGAAATCAAAGTACCTGACAAGGATCTACGTGCGGTCGGTAAGGTGCTACAGAAAAAAGATGATGACTGCACACCTGAACAAATTGCACATAAAGAACATGTGATCTCGGAGCTGAAGGATGACTTGAAGAAAGCCACCGAAACGGCCAAAGAGATTGCTGTCCAAACTAAAAGCCCCGACCCTGAGCCATTGCCTGAGGACTTAAAGAAATCACTCGATGATTATTTCAAAACACGTGGATCAAAACCCGCAATACCAATTGAGTGGGCTAATTCGGGCAACCATTCAATAATTCTCATAGTTGCACCAGAAACCACATGCCCCAAATGCGGAAAAGCTGCGATTGAAGTTTTGCGGTGGGGTTGTTGCGATCTATCGTTGCAGGAAGCCACCGATTTAGCAGAGTCTATTATGGATCAAAAAATCGAGCAGGGGTGTCAGAAAACGCTCGCTCGCAGACAAAATGAGGGGTATTTATGAAATCAAAAAACATTCCGTTGCCACCCAATTACCCTCGATTTGTAGACCGTGCTGCACATGGAATTATCAAGCAGCTCGGGTTTGCAGATGACCGTGAGAGAGACGCGATAAAGAAGGTTCGCACAATTCTCTACGGCCTGGTCAGAGACGAACTTGTCCTGAAGAAGACAATTGCTCTGACCTATCCATCAGGCGAAAATAGGGCGGATTGGGCCTTCTGGAGGTCGGAGAAGACGAGGGCATCGGCATGAACACCATGCGGCAGGGGGGAGCCAAGCTATGAGTCCTAAACGCGAGGTCGAGAGGCAAGAAGCCCTTGGACATCTCACATATTTTCAGGAAATGCTTGCAGCCCAGGAGCTGGCCATCAAGCGGATGGAGAACAACGCCAAGGTCTGCAAAAAGAACATCAAGCTCTGGGAGGGGCGCATAGCGAAGATGGGGGTGAAAGTATAGGACAAGGAGCCATCAGATCGAAGGGTGGACGCATAGGTCTATGGGAGGCGGTCTGAAATGGTCTCTCATGATCTTATGGGCAAATTCTTGCAGGCCATGCCTGAAGGTCCTATAAGCCTTCGTAAACTGAGCCAAAAGCTTGAGCGCGCAGATGGCAACGTCCGGCGTACACTGCTAGCTATGAGGGAGCTGGGCATAGTTGAAGAGGTAGATATCTCTCAAGGCAAAAGGATTATAAAAGGATGGAAAAAGACGGTTAAAATCCATCCTTGATTCATCTTTATGCGAATATTCCCATATGGATTATCAATATATGAGCTAAATGTATATTAACACCTGGCTACAAAGAACTGTAATATGCCCAACCACCGAGCTCAGGGAAGGACGGCACGGGCCGAGCCATCGAGCCAGGTAGGCCGGGAATGGGATACCGAAATCCAACCCATCTTTTCTCGTTCGGGCAATGATTATACTGCAGCACAATATTATCGCCGTTTTGGAAACTCTTCTCTTGGACGCGGCGAATCGGGTGGTACATGCTACAATTCCCGCAAACATTGTGGCCAAGACCTGAAACAAGACAAAAACGGATTTGCGTATTGTCGCACATGTTTCAAGATATTCAATTGTGGTAATCCCAGTGACGAGGATATGCCCGTATCGGTTCCGGTTATAAAAGACTGGGGGCCGCCACTGAAAAATCGTGCCCGGAAACGGGGATCTGCCGGTCGCGCCACAAGCGCCGCACCCTGATATATACCGTATCGAGGTTAATCTCAGTGTCTCTTACTTCTGCGAGCGGCAAGAATGTCCGCAAGACTCGTACCTTCTGGGCCGGATCTCCGGTCGGCAGCTTGGCGGCGCGGGTCCAGGTCAAGCAATCTCAAGAAGAACTACAGTGCAAGATGGGCCGGGCCCGGATCGAGAAGCGATACGCGGAACTCCTGGCCCGATCAAGGCCACCATGAGTAAAGCCGATGAACCTCTGGAGCTGCAACCTAGCACCAGCTGCCTGGCTGGGATCATATCCTGAGCCATCGGGATTCGTTGATCTTTCCTCCTACATCGAAAAGCGAAGCCCGGCCAGGCCGATTCTCTTTAGCCTTCCGAAACCTTCCGAACCGTATGTTTAGGCTTCCGAGCCTTCCGAGTCTGAAAAATATGCCAGCTGGATACTCATCTCAATGCAAGTCGTGCAATTCGGCACACCGCATACAAATAGAGTCATGGCACAAGGATGGCAAAAGCCCCGAAGCTATACAGGTTCTCCTAAAGAACGAGTTCGATGAGAAGATAAGCTACAGAGCTATCCGAAACCACCTCAATGAGCACTACGATGTACCAACCGAAGCTCAAAAGCAGTACGTCGAAAGTCAGGCCAACCTGCAAAAAGACGCCGGCGAGCGTGTCTCTGAGATCGTCGTCCTGGATGAGGTCATAAAAGGCAAGGCCGATCTACACCAGAAGCTTGAGACGATTCTCACCAACCGCCTGAAGGGCCTGGAAGATACAGGGGGCGCGGGTGAGCTGCCCAATCTGCCCACGGCCTACGTCTCGCTCTACACTGGATGCGCCACAGGACTATGCCAGGCCATGAAGACCAAACAGGAACTCCTGGGAGAAGATAGCGGCAGCAAGAAGGCCGATGCTATGCAATCCTGGGTCGATCTTATGCTCGAAGACGAGGCTAAATGAGTGATACCTCTAACAGAGGCGCAACGCAAAGAACTCAAAGCCCGTGCTCCTCTAGACCCCGTCTGGTGGATCCGCAAAATTCTATGCACGAATCCCTGGCGCGTCCAGAGCGAGATCATAGAGTCCGTCCGGGATAACCCCCGCACCACGGCCCGCTCCTGCCACGGCATAGGGAAGTCCTTCCTGGCCGGGAACACGGCACTATGGTTTCTCTACACATTTCCTTATTCTATAGTTCTTACAACAGCACCAACCTGGCGACAGGTGGAGAAGCTTGTCTGGAAAGAGATCAGGTCGAGTATCCGCAAGTCCAAGATCTATCTGGGCGGCGATCTAGCCAAGAAGAGTCCCGAGCTGCAGATAGTTCAAGATGAATGGGTCGCTCTTGGTCTATCGACCAATCAGCCCGACCGATTCCAGGGATTTCATGCCCGGCATCTATTAGTTATCGTAGACGAGGCAGCAGGCGTAAATGAGGACATCTTTGAAGCAATCGAGGGCGTCCTCACGTCGGAACATTGCAGGCTCCTTCTCCTGGGCAATCCGACAAACATCGGTGGGACGTTCTACCGTTCTCACAGAGAGCCAGGCTGGAAGAGCTTTCACATCAGCGCCTGCGATACTCCGAATTTCACCGCATTTGGCATAACAGACGACGACATAGAAACCGATACATGGCGCGAGAAGATCACAGGATCATTGCCCGCTCCCTGGCTCATAACTCCAGAATGGGTAGCTGACAAGTTCAAACGCTGGGGCAAAAATCATCCTGCATATCAGGCCCGTGTCCTGGGCAATTTTCCAGAACAGGGCGAGAATAACATAATTCCCCTTGCCTGGATCGAAGCTGCCATGGAACGATGGGAGGACGCACCCGCACCCGCGCCCGCATGCGGATCAACCGTCCTGGGCGTGGATGTTGCCAGGTTTGGCCAGGACCTCAGCGCCATAGCACCCCGCAAGGGCTCGAAAATCTTTCCCCTGCAGATATTTGCAGGCAAAGACACTCAAGAGATGGCAGGCGAATGCATAAGAGCTCAGCGTGAGACAGGAGCGGACCAGATCAACGTAGATGTAATCGGCCTGGGCGCCGGTGTGGTTGACGCCCTCCAGGCGGCAGGTGCGCCTGTGGTGGCTGTTAATGTCGCAGAGTCGTCTATTGAGCTTGATGATACAGGAAACAAAGTATTTGCGAACCTCCGGGCACAACTCTGGTGGGCTCTGAGGGATGCTCTTAACCCAAAGAATCCCGAGCCTCTGGCATTACCACCCGATGATGATCTCTTAGGCGATCTGGCAGCACCCACTTACAAGATCAATGCAAAAGGCGCGATTCAGATCGAGCCCAAAGAGGAAACTAAGAAGCGCCTGGGCAGGAGTCCAGATCGAGGAGATGCCGTCATACTCACTTTTGGGCCTCGCATGATCGAAATTATGGAAGTGGGCGAGCAGATATTTGGTAGTCACGGATATTCTGGGATATATTAAGGGGATACATGGAACTCACACTTGGTGACAGGATAACTCTGGCTCTATGCGAGATCAAGGTTAACCAACTTCTTGAGAACTGGAACGACTGCCATGACGAAAAAGGCATGTTCTGCGAAGGTGGCGGATCCGGTTCAGGTGCAGGCGGAAGTTATACGCCCATGAGAGGGGTAGCAGGAAGCACGGGAACCTTCCCTGCCCATAGTAGGGGGCTTCAGGGCACGCCCATCCATGAAATGGACTCCTCAATGTACCTATCTCAACAAAGCATTCATGAGCCCTGGATAGGCGAGATTGCACCATCCCAATATGCAGGCATGAGTCAAAGACAAAAAGATGCTTACGACAAGAAAAGATCCGACCAATGGAATACCGCATCCCAGGGACGACAAGAGTGGGCATCAAAACTAATGGAGGCTTACGACTCCAGGCAAATCTCGTTAAGCACGCCAGGAATACATCCTGCGGCAGCAAGTGCAATAAAACAAGAATTGATCTCCAGGGACGAGAAAGCCACTAAAGCCGCCATCGATAGCGCATTAGAAGATAATCGCATAAAATCCATAAGCGATCTCAACAAAGGTGATAAGGTCTACTCTATTCTATATCGCCGCGCCGGGACGGTTGAAAAGGTGAACCCGAAATCCGCCAGAATTGATTTTGGTATCGATGCACAGGGAAAGCCTTTCAAGACATCGATGGACCCCACGTTTTTGCATAAAGAAAATCCCAATGAGGTCGAAACGCGAGCTAAAGAAAAAGTTGCCAAAAAGAGACTGTGGTAATTTGGGATGGTTTAATTTTTAAGGGGACTGTATGACACTTACTTTAGGCGACAAAATAGCACTGAAGCTATGCGAGATCAAGGTTAACCAACTTCTGGAGGACTGGAACGACTGCCATGACGAAAAAGGCATGTTCTGTGAAGGTGGCGGATCCGGTTCAGGCGCAGGCGGTAGTTATACGCCCATGAGGGTGCCAAAAGGCTTCGTAGGCGCGGGAACGTTTCCGATGCACAAGATAGGAACGTCGAAGGAACAAGTGAGTGGCACTAAAAATGGCGATCCCATGCCCACTCGGAAAGAATTAGAGAAAACGTTTCCCGGAACATACGACCAGGTGGTGATTGTGCCTGAGTTCTTAAGTAAAATTGAACATGGCCTGGTCACCGAAAAGGAATCGTTAGCCTCTTTACAAAAGGACCTGAAAGCTGTTGAGAAGAAAAGATCGGAAGTTGCAAAATATCCTGAAAACGATCTAACTCGCTACGATAAATTGATTTCAGGGATAAAATGGACTCAGGATTATGTGAAGGGCCATGATAGAGACGTTGGGGTGCAGGGGTAGCGCAAACTCCGGTCTTCAGGCCGGAGTAAGCGTACCCCGCGGTCGAATTTCAGATTCTAAAACCTTAAATACCATCAAATCAATATCAGTATAACCAAAATGAGAACTGCCTACAAGTTCAGGATCTATCCAAACAAGCAACAGTCGGCTACCTTAGACATGACTCTCGAAGCATGTCGCCATCTTTGGAATAACGCTTTGGAAGATCGAAAGGTAAATTGGGAACTTAATGGCATCACTCGGTCTTACGAGGATCAGGCGGCAATCTTAACTGGTGAAAAGAAACGCAATGCAGAACTGTATTCTGTTGGGGCTCATGTTCTCCAGGATGTCCTTAGACGGCTCAAGAAAGCTTTCGACAACTTTTTCAGAAGGGTCAAAGCCCATGAGAAGAAAAAGGGCTATCCTCGGTTTAAGGCTAAAGGTCGCTACGACTCGTTTACATATCCTGATTCAGGGTTTAAGCTCAACGGATCACGGTTAACTCTTGCCAAGATACCGGGAACCATACGGACCTTTGTGCATCGGCCTGTTGAGGGTAAGGTCAAGACTTGTACCCTCAAACGAGATGGCCGGGGAGCATGGTTCGTAATATTCTCAACAGAGCAGGAAGATCCTGTTAAACTGGAACCCAGGACGGCAGTCGGCGTAGATTTAGGGATACTGCATGCAGTAATTACTTCAGAAGGTCAGACCTTCGACTACCCCCGTTACTATGTCCAGGCTGAACAGAAACAGAGAGCAGCAGACAAAACGCTGCATCGACGCAAGAAAGGTTCCAAGAATTGCAGGAAAGCCCAAGTTAAGCTTAACGTCATCGGCAAACGAGTAACCAACTTAAGAGACGAGTTCTGCCATCAGGTTTCCAGAAAACTTGTAGACTCGGCAGACCTGGTAGTATTTGAGGATCTGCAAATACCTAACATGCTCAAGAATCATCATCTAGCAAAGCATATTTCGGATGTATCTTGGGGTAAACTAATTCGCTTCACGCAAAGCAAGGCTGAAAGAGCTGGCAAAAGCGTTGAATTGGTCGATCCAAGGTACACTAGCCAACGATGTTCGGGCTGTGGCGAAATCGTCCCTAAAGAGCTGTCAGAAAGAACGCATAGCTGCCCTAACTGCGGCCTGCAACTTGACAGAGATTTCAATGCAGCCAGGAACATCTTAACCCTCGGACTGAGGGGGATAGCCTGTGGAGAATCGACCTCCGGCTTAGGCATACGTCTAAGTAAGCGTCGGCTCTGTGAATCAGGAAGCCCTGGTCTTTAGGCCAGGGAGGAAGTCACTGGAGTCAAGACGCTCGAATTAAGCGAACACTTCCCTCTGGAGTTCATGACTAGCCAGTAACTGAATCGAGATATCTATGGCATACGAATATGATTTCAAGGCAGCAGCAGCCAACAAGGCCAGTGCCAGGGATATGCGCGGAACCTTATTCTCCAGTCAGCCTGCCACCCCGGAAGAGCCCATTGGTCGCTTATTTCCCTGGGTCCTCGGATATGAACAGGATGCCCGGCAAGATCCCGATCAGCTCCTGCGTGCCAGCGAGCTTGGCCTAGTCCACAGGATCTTATGGCAGCTCGTGAACACCATCCTCTACAAGAGAGCCATCAAGATCAACCCCCCCGAAGACCAGGATGCTCAAGCAGTCTCCGACAAGACTGCCAAAATAAGGAGCCAGATCAAGAAACTAGATACATTGTATCAGGTCAAGACCCTGATGAAACAGGGCTGGATAGATACCGTCGTCATGGGCTCAGCCTTCAATGAGCTGGGCATACCCTACAATCCGGAGGACAAGGCGGCCTCACTGCAGGAAGTCATTGAGTCGAACATCCCCTGGCCCAAGATAGATGGCTGGAAGGCCCCGGCATTCGCTGAGTATAGGGATGCCACATCATTCACCATCTGGCCTCCTGGCATAGCCCCAATAGGCCCACGATGGATCTCAGGGCGCGTCCTGAAGGGCGTCGTGTACGACTCCACAAAACGCAATATGCAATATTGGCAATCCTTTCACAATTTTATAGTCCCTGTCCAGATCCCTTCGGCCAGGGTCATGCACATCAAGGACCAGGTCAGCCGCTATGTAGACGGCGAAAGCTACCTGGCCGGTGCCATGCCTTCCATAGTTCAGCAGGAGTTCAGCCGCAAGGTCATGATGCTGGCTATCAAGCGGTGGGGCGCGGGCGTTGTGGGCATCAAGGTTGGCACTCTGAAGGATGCTGCTGGTAAGCCAATCACCGCTGCAGATCCAGAAGGCAAAGGCCGCAGCAGGCAAGCTGTAGCTAACCTATGGGCCGACGATCTGCTCAAGAACTGGGACAACGCAAACGCCTTCAAGCTCTTGGAAGAGCATGAGCTCATATTCCCGCCCAACCGAATCGGCTCAGATACCACCAAGCCAGATGAGTACTTCAAGAAAGAGATCCTGCAGCACCTCATAGCCAGGGACTTCATTGAGCAGAACAATGGAGCCATGTCAGCCTCATCAGATCCTCTGATTGATTTCTTCATGCTCGTGGTCAACTCCTGGCGACCCATCATAACCAAGCCCTGGGAGCTGGTATTCAACACCATCCTGGAGCTGAACGGCTTTGAGGGCTGGACGATGGAATATGTCATGGAAACTCCCGACTTCCGGGACTCCAACAGCAAGCACACCAATTCGTTAGCGGCTCTCCAGGCACATGCCATCACGCTCGCTCGGTTCTGCGAGGAGACCAACCGGCCAGCACCCACTGCAGAGGAGAGGGCGCAGATAGAAGAAGAGGCGAAATTCATTGGGATGGCAGCTACGCCACAGATGCCATTCGGCCAGGGCGAGGTGGCTCCCACACCCATGCCCATTCAGCAGAATGCTATCAAGGCAAAACCCGAGGACGATAGCGACGAGAAGGATCCTGCCATGGAGCTGCTGCTGCAGAAGAGCAAGATTGCAATCGAAGAGCTGAAGCATTACGGCTACATAAAAAGCGATTAATGACTCCGAGAGAAGCGCTCCAGTCTGCTTTGCGTCCCAGATTGCCACGCCTGCCAGCATCGGAACCTGATGGGTTCGCTCTCTTCTCGGGAGACGAGTCTTTCTCGATTCATATAGCTTTGCTTGCTTGCGAGAAATCGCATAATTAGCTTATTTGTATTATTTCTATTTAAATTTTACTGAATAGGTAATAAGCTTTCAAATATAATCGGGCTCTGTTGTTCAATGAGCTTTCCCACCTCGGATCACTTCAGAGCCCGGCCCTCCGTTATCATTCCAATCCAATAATAATCAAAAAATGTGAGGTGAGAAAGAAAATGAGAAAACTAATAGCTGTTTTGGTCATCATTGCGATGGCTGTAGTTGGTATGGCAGGAGCGGCCAACTACATGTACGAAAAGGCGTCCGTGAAGGGCGTAGGCTACTCCGAAAGAGAAGTTATCATCTCCACTCAGTCAGGCTTTAACGGCCAGAAGCTCGTAGAAAAGGAGTCTGGATCAGGAAACGTGATTACTTCTAAGATGGAAATCGAAGCCGAGAGACAGCTTAACAGAGATGGCACACCCATTGGAAACGGCACTTGCCAGTTCCCGACCGGCAACCTGTACCTGATGGATTATATCAACTTCACCAGGGAAGCAGAGTTTGAGTATATGCCCGTATCCTATCAGACCGGCCAGTATGACGCAAAGTGGACTGAGAAACTTTGTGTCCAGAACTACAAGATAGGCGCGGTTCTGACTGAAATGTACACTCATGCCGAGCACCTGCAGAAGAGCACCGAGGTCAAGACCCGGGGCTATGCTTCGGACAATGGAATAGCTTGCTGCACAGGCGTTCTTGAAGCTAATCTTAACAGCAACGTAATCGGTGTTGCTCACATTGGCTGGATATCGAGAGATCCGCTTGGCGACAATCAGCTCAAGGGCCGCCATGCCGAGTATGGCCGCCATGCCGAGTATGGCCGCTCCGTGGATGACCTGACGGGTGTATTCTCCATCGAGAAGTTCATCCAGCTCTGGGGCAACTCCACCTGCGGCGCAATCAGCGTTGACTGGCTGCCCTGCGTGTGATCTTCATGAAGAAATTCTTGGCTGCCTTCCTGGCAGCCTGGGTACTTTTGGCTCTTTTGTCCATCACACAAGCACATGTTTCGATTCCGCCTATTGAAACACTGAAGATCAAAAACATAGACGACGTGTATCGGGGTGGCGAATATGGGGCAATCGAGTTGTCCCGGCTGGAGATCTCCGAAGCGACCGATGACGAGATGGCCAAATATGTAGGTATTCTGTCCAGTTGCTCTCTTCCCAAGCGAGCTTACGGATGCGTGTCGCCTTTTGGGTGGAATGCTTACGTTTCACAGGACGCTGTATCAAGCTGGAAAGGGTCAGGCCTTGCAGCATACGCATTATGGAGTTGATTTAGGTGCCTGAAAATGATATTGATCCAGAAAACTGGTTAGAAAATGGCGGAATTTGTTTCTTCACTGGGCCAGCGGCAAATCTCCCAAGTGATATTCGTATAGCTGCTCCGGATTTGGGAGTTCTTGATCTGATTGAGGGCCTGATTATCAAGAATCCAGATGGACCGGGCATAAAGACCGTTGCATGGAAGACGGGCGACCCCCTGCCGGACAAAATTATGGGCATAGTAGCTGATGCGGTCATGATAAAAATGCTTCTGTCAGAAAGCTCCGAAGCAATCCAGCTCAAGAGTCCGAATGGCAATAGGTGGATCAGCCTGGATGAGTGGCAGTCTGAGTTCGGAACAAATGGCTTCGCCTTAATTGCTCGGATGAGGCTCTTCTGGAATCAGCACGGCGGCGGCGTGCGGATAGGCAAGCCTGCGAACACCGGCAGCGGAAAGAATGAAATCAAGAAACTAGGGAAGTGGTAAAAATGGCAGACGAAATAGGACCTAAAATGCCTTGGGAATCGAAAACTGAAATTGTAGCTTTTATAGGCCTGATATCGAGTCTACTGGTCTCTTTCGGACTAGCGGGCGCGGGCCTGACAGCTGAGCAGATTGCAGGAATCGCTACCTTGCTGTTCACAATCATCATGATTGTGCGAAAATATGGTGGCGGCAAGATCGTTTTATTTGGCTAGTGGATTGATCCGGGCCGGGTGATTACATTGGCTGAATCCAGCGATCCTGAATTTCTTCATACCCGCATTTCGGTTCTGGAATGTGATAACCGGAGACATAACGAAGATCTAAATCAACTTTGGGGTAGAGTGAGTGCCTTAGAGATATGTGCAGCCTCCTTGCCGGATATAAAAAATTCGTTGGCATTAATTTCTACAAAAGTTGATGCCCTAACATCATGTTTGACGAAAGAAGGCGGCAAATCTGAAGGAAAAGCCATAGCCTACCTGAGTATACGGGAATGGTTGCTCGTCTCCGCTGCAATTGTCGCAGTTTTGCTTGAACATTTCTATATAAAGTGACATATGTATTCTAGGATCTAAAATGGCCGACCTTGGAAATTTCCTGGATGATGAAGACTTCTGGGATGCTCTTCGTAAGAAGCTTATCAAGAACAATCTGGCATTATGGCAAACCGTTTGGCAGACAGGAGGCCAGGCCGCTTACCGACTCGGAGCTAAACGTGTTGCCAAGGAGCTGGGCATCTCCTGGGAAGATGTACCCTTCCGTGAACAAGAGTACTACATCTCTCATGGCAGAACCCTTTGCGAGCAGCTCACCGACACTGACCTCGGCCAGATCCGGGACCTGATCGAGAAGAACTGGGGCATCGGAGAGAAAGCGTTTGCCAGGGACGCCGAGGCTTCAGGTCTCGCCAGCCCGGCCCGACTCAAGCTCATCTATCGCAATGAGATCCACGAATCCAATGAGTACGCTGGCCTGCACCAAGCTCTCGACGCAGAGGTAGAAACACACTCCTGGATGACCATGGGTGATGAAAGAGCTTGTCATATTTGCCTGGAATACGAGGCCGAGAATCAGAATGTTCCGATTAATGAGCCCTTCACCAATGGCGAAATGATTGCAAAAGGGCACCCGGTGGGGTGCAGATGCAGGACGCTCTATAACGATACATCACCCGGGATAAAATAAATCGTTTTTTATTTGAGGTTACATGCCAGTCGAAGATTGTTCTTGTAAAGGCCGCCCAGGGAAGCGGTACGGCTCAGGCGGCAAATGCTACCGTGGGGCCGGTGCCGAAGAAAAAGCAAAAGCGCAGGGCCCGGCCATCGAAGCCAGCAAGCACGCTGATGAGCAGACGCCTGTGTCCCTTCACGAGGATTCGCAAAAGGCAGAAAGCATGACATTGCATACAAACGATGTCAAGATCACTGGCAAGCCCATCTACAGAGATTCTCTCGTAACTGTTGTGCCTATCCTGCTCACAGAAGAGGGAGTACATAATAACGCTCTGAAGGACTGGGACACCCTCTATGATCCCAACGGCCTGGAGGGCTTCATGTGGTTCGAGCGGCGGCCCATTGTGGACGGCCACCCCGGCCATGCAGTAAACCATCTGACGCAAAAGTACGGCTACATCCAGAACGTTGAGCCTGACCCGATCACCAGGACCGTCCCTGCAGAAGCCGTTCTCTTCAATAACAAGTTTTCAGATGAGGACCTGTTGCAGATCGATAGTGGAACCTGGAAGGGCATTTCCATAGGCTACTATTGCAATGAGCTGAAGACGGACGGACTGCAGACCTGGAAAGATGGCTCACAGTATGATCACAAGGAGATAGGGCCATTATACGCAGATCATGTGGCTCTCACAAACAGACCTGCATGCAAACGATGCGGCCTGAATACCAACGCATTAACAGATTCATTATGTTCAAATTGTAATGATAAGGAGATTAACAATATGCCAGACGTTACGCCTGCATCGGCAGGCAAAGAAGTGGCTCCAGCCGGTGGGGCGGAGTCTGATGAAAAGATTGCACTCAATGAGCTGGGCCAGAAGGCCATCATGGCTATAGACAAGAAGCTCAAGGCCAACCAGATCCCCGATGAGATCGCCATCAAGGCTCGCACTATCCTGGGCCTGGGAGATGACTTTGCCAAGGGAAAAGCAGCTCTCAATCTTCTGATGGAGATTGGCGTTGCAGAGGAAGGCCCAGCAGGCGCGGGCATGGAAGGCAATGCTCTGAAGGGCGATTGCCAGCACCAGCATCAGCAGCACCAGAAGAAAGAGCCTCCTGAAACCGATGCAAAGGAGAACGATTCTGTCATGAAAGAACTGACACCTCTTGTGAATTCGATCACAGAACTCACCACTGTCGTGAGGGCACTGAAAGCCGATAACGACACCACGAAAGAAGAGCTCAAGCAGCTCAAAGAGAAGGACCTCACCCGGGAGAACGAGATCAAGGCCAACGAGGAGAAGAAGCTCTCCGATAGTATCAAAAAGAACTTTGATCCGGCCTATCAGATAGACTGGGATGCCAAACACTGGCCGGCCATCAAGGGCAACTCTCTGGGCATCACGGGCTTCCTGGCTGACAAGGAGAACCTGAAGCACTGGGACCCGAAGGGTGACGAGGCCGATGATATAGATCCGGTGGGCATGAACTTCGCTATGCACAGCGATTCTATTGTTCCCACGGGCCTGAAGATGATGTCTATCGAGGAGATGACACGAAAGCAGTATCCCAATGCTGCCAAAACCCAGGAGGCTGGTAAAGCATGAGCCTGATAATGGACACCAGAGAGCAGCCCATAGCAGCCGGGGCAGATATTGCCACCTACTACAATGGTGAGATCCTCACAAAGTCCCAGACCGCTGGCAAGGTTGCCAAGCACGCAGTCGTGGGCGACACGATTGTAGGTGTCGTTGACAAGGACTCGGTGAACGTGCGGGGCATCCAGTCTGCTACCCAGGCCATTCAGAAGATCGCCATCTGGCCGCTCAACTGCGGCAAGGTCGTGGACGTTAGATCTGTTCCATCCAAGACCTACAATCCCAATGACGTGATCTATGCCTCAGCTACTCCTGGAGAAGTCACACCCGACCACAACACCAGCCGTCCTATCGGTCACTATCCCTTCTGGATGGCTGCTACTGTAGTAGGAGCATCCGGCGACCAGAAGGTTCCCTGCTTGCTTGACATCGAACAGGACGCACCCCTGGTAGGAGCGTGATTCTAGATGCCTCTTATGGGATCTTTAACAACCGGTGACCTGGCCCAGGCCGTAACGGCCTATGCAGTCAGGAACATGCGGTACATTGACAGTAACATCATGCAGGACAATCCTCTCGAAAAATTCTGGCCCTATGAGAAGACCGATGAACAGCAGATCGAGTTTTGGGCAGGCGCAGGCACAGCGGGTGTTATGGGCGTAGACAGAGACGCTGCTGTCCCGTTCAGCAGGACTACCATCAACCGGTACCAGTATGACCTGCTGACCGACAAGTACGGCTACTTCCTCAAGAATGATATGCTTGAGAGGGCTGCCATAGACCCGGCTGCCAAGTATGCCTACGATGGAAACATGTTCTTTGGCAGAGCCAGGGCCTACAAGCAGGTTGCTGCCCTTCTAGCCGGGGCAGGCCAGACTGTATCGTCTACCAACACCTGGGACAAGACCAGCCCAGAAAGTGCCATCACAGAGGCCCTGGATCTTCTGACTGAGTACGGTTGGAACGGCAACATGGGATCTGCGGTATGCATTTACCCGGTCAGAGTGGGTAGAGGCCTGTATCAACAGAGATTCGCCCAGGGTGCCTACACCTCAATCTTGAGTGTTCTCAAGAAGGGCTACGAGGAGATTGGCATGCCCATCGAGTTCGTGCCTTATGCGCCGTTCTACGGTAGCATGAAGTCCAGGAAGATCGATATCCTGACAGGCACGGATTCGGATGCTCTGGGCAATGATGCCATCCTGGCGGTGGGCAGTCCCCGTGTATTGGAGTCCGTCTACTACCAGTACACCAAGACACCCGGCCAGTTCGTATCCCAGGTGGGCGATGAAGGCTTTGCCACTATGCTCCATAGAGTCCAGGACGCCAGGGTCGTGCCTCTCTTTGATGAGACCTCCACAAGCGTGCTGGTCGTGAAGATCACGGGAGCCGCACCCGCGAGGGCCTGATCATGCGATCGATCTTAGCAGGGCCTCTGGTGCTCCTGCTCCTTTTCGGGGTTGCTGGCGCATTCGACCCATACGGTCCATTCGAGTCTGACACAGGCAAGTGGATAATGTCAGATGAGAACCTGGGTGGCCCCTGGTACCATACCGGGCATGGAATCACGCTCGGAGATTATCAGAATGCCACCATCACATACAACGAAACGTATGATAATGTCACGGTAGCTGGAGCGGATATGACGGTTCTGAACGGCCTGACTTCGATTGGGGTTGGTACGTTCGGGGGAATCAATGTCACCGAACTGTCGGATGATCTCTTTGCGAATGACACGAGGATCGGAGTTCTGGAAAGAGATCTTCCTGCTAATGTGACCAGGATAGGCGCACTTGAGACCGATCTGGGAGAGAATGACACGAGGATATCCGCTCTTGAAGATCAATCAGCCCATCTCAATGCCATTGCTGGCGGATCAGCTGGAAACCATACACTTACTGGTATCAAGGTCGGAGATGTACTCAATGGGGTAATCTATGTTCCAAGCGACGGTACAAACCTCACGGCGGTATCTGATCTGGGTTCTGAGTTCACCATTTTGGACGATGATGTGATAGAAAACGCGGGGCACAACGATACCACAGGTGGCTATTTAATTGTGAGCTGGACTTCTTTCCCCTGATGAGCAATACAGGCGGTTCAAATCCGCCAGACTTCTTTTTTGTACGTGAGGTCTACATGTCCAAAAATAAAACAGGTTCTTTTGAATCCAAGAAGGTAGTTCCGACAAAAACAGATACTGCCACTGCTACCACTGCTATCAAGCAGGTCGAAGTGAACCCCAAAAAGGAGATCAAAATCAATGTCATGATCGCTGCCTGTGGGATGCTGAGGGACTTTGAGGTATTTCGGCAGATCAATGAAGGCATCGTAAAGAACTTCGGTGAGCTGAAGCTGGAAGGTGTTCTCTTACTGCCAGACAAGATTTATGCAGTCCCTGATACTCCAATCATACGAAAGGCAATCGAAGATGGGCTAATCATTCCGATTCCGGGCTGACTGTTATGAGCAAATTTGATAGTTGGAACCTGGCGCGAACTGGACCAGATGATGTGATGAGTCCGGGTGATCATGGAACTCTGGTTTTGTTAGATGTCGGTGCCGAAGTGAATTTGCGAATCGTGCGTAGATTGTTTTCGGAACTTTTGTGCGGGTGACATCGTGACAAATCCTACCCTTGCCCAGATCAGGGCCATAATAAACACGGATGTAAACGAGCTGCCTGATGCGGCCGTACAGTCTGCTATCGATCGAGCGGCTAGCTATGTCTCGGATCTGGCATCTCGCTCTTCGGCATCTTCGGTGATCGTGACCCTGGCCAACTTGAACTATGCCGCTTATCTGGCCTACCAGACCTACGCGGATCGCATAGTCGAACAGGTTCCGGGCGCATTTGATCAGCAGGGCGTGCTTCAGCCTGTGGCTAACCCCATAGCCCGACAGGTGGTCGAGAAGCTTCATGGACTGAAGGATATATCGGACGAGTCCATCACATTACTTACCTATTGTTTTCAACAGGCTGAGACAGCTTCCGTAGTGCCTATGAATGACGCTTCAGACTACCCGGAGCAGATGAAAATGTCTACATTAAGATCCATTTGGTGATTCCCCATGACTCTTGCTATCGTGAAAGAAGCCCGCGCAATCCTACGAAATATTGGTGTCAAATTTGGTTCTGATGACCACATCGTGCCTATGGTCGTGGCATGTGGAGTGACAGCGGATGGCACTCCAAAACCATTGCTCTGCGATGCAGATGGAAAGCTGATTCTGTCCGCATAAAGTCCGTATTTTGTCTCGTAAGGATTTTTCAACCATCTGGTAAATTATATGGCTACAATCCTCTTCCCCCGCAAAGGCGACCGCCTGCGTGCCAGTTCAGTGTTCTTCCAGGCCATGCGTGTAGCCGCTTCAGGCATTGGCGTCATGAGCGGCATGGTACCCACCAGGGCATCTGCCAGCTCGGTAGCCGTTTCATCCGGGACCTACCGAAACAAAAACACGCCAGGAACCTATGGGGGCGGCTCTTTGACGGCCATCCCGGCCGCAACTTCAGGCATGCTTCGTTTCGATCTGATAGTATTTGATGTCTCAGATATAACCCTGAAACGTGTCGCAGGATCTGAAGACATCCCTCCAGTGATATCCGATTTCCTGGAGACCACCACACCTCAGCCCCCGGAGCTTGCCAGTGCCTCGAAGATCCTGCTCGGAGTCGTAAGAGTCAGCTCTTCTGGAATCGAGGCCATAGCATATGGGCACTATGCTACAGACAGCATCGCCAAAATGATTATCGAGCTACCTTCTCCAAGCCCTGCTTCTTCGGCAGTACAGTTTGGTGCCACAACCAGACTTCTGGCCCGCAAGACAGCAGGCGCGGGTTCTGGCGAAGAATGCACCCTCTCAGAGATCCTGGATTTCATAGGTTCCGCTGCTAGAGGAGACCTCCTTTACCGGGGCGCAAGTGGCTGGGCCCGGCTGGCCAAAGGGACATCCGGTTACGTGCTATCACAAGGGGCCGATGATCCTGCCTGGGCCTCTGATCCCATCGTAGCGGCCCTTACCACACGCGGCGATCTGCTCTATCGTGGAGCCTCGGCACCGGCCAGGCTGGCCAAAGGCACAGCAGGCCAGGTTCTTGTCCAGGGGGCCGACGATCCTGCCTGGATTACTCGGCCATTCAAGGTTGCCTATGCATTTGGTGACGGCTCAGAAGTCCTTGAGGCAGATCAGGAATATGGTGTAAGCCTACCGGTTGCCTGTAAAGTGGTCGCCGTCACAATCCGAGAGATCACCCGGACCAGTGGCACCGTAACTTGCAGCCTGTACCGCCATGCTCTGGCAGAGGCCAGAGGCTCCGCAATCGATGCGTTCACAATGTCCAGTGCCAACTATTTCTCGGAAGGTGGCCTCAGTTGGGCCTTCACGAAAGATCAGTGGGCAACTATAGTAATCTCAGGAATAACTGCCGCCAAAAAAATCGTCTGCATGGTAGAATTTGAGGCGACATAAACCCATGACAAATATTTTTGTCTTCTGGAAGTCGGCAGGCGATCCGCCCTCTCCCTGGGCTCGCTTAACTCGCCAAGGAAAATATGTGCGTTTTACCGATTCTGTAGCCAATCATCTTTCTCAGGTAGGTGCTGCTACTCACAACCATAACAACACGATGTCCAGTTATAATTGTGGTTCCGGCAATGAGCTATCATATGGCGCAGACTATTCAACCGCAATGCCAGCGCACACCCACACCAACCCGAGCTGGACGATTTCCTCAAACAACAACGATCCACCATATTATGGCCTGGATATAATTTATATGGATTTTGCTGCATGGGAAGCGGATGAATGCCGATTCCCGGAGGGAGCTGTAATCATGAGTTCCCAGGCCTTGAGCGAGAGTGCATATCTGGCCCGTTTCACGGCAGCAGATGGAAAATTCATATTAAACACGACCCCGGCGGCGACAGGCGGGACCGTGACTCCTCAGAGTCATAGGTGTCAGGGCACCACAGGGATAACGGGTAGTGCAACGTATTGGGTGGGCGGTGGTTATGATATGTGTGCAAATTCACAGGGACATAATCACTCTATAGACCTATACTCAGATTCTAAGTACAAAGGTCCGAGACAATTGGTGACTAGACTGTATGAGGCATTAGCCCAGACTCTCAATGCACAGGTGGGTACAGTCGTTTTTTGTGATAACGCTCCGGGACCCAACTGGGAGATTCAGATTGGCTGGAAGGATGCAAATCTTATGCCAGGCAACTCCAATCCGACTCTGAGCGGTGCAGATACACATACACAAGCAATATCGGGTAACTCCAGTACGGCTACTGTACCATACACAAACGCAAGCGGTGCGCCCTATAATGTCGTTGTGCAACGTATTCATAGCCACGCCATCAGTGCGACGTTATCCGCCGCCAGCCACGTTCCGCCATCCGTTTTGTTGGTGCCTATTAAGCTTAAAGTTACCCTCGCCCCTCCCGAGCCTCCCGCACCTCATGCATCAAATGCAAATGCCCAGTTCATAGGCGTAACCTGGTGATCTTTTTGTCTATTGAGATAGATTTCAAAGGGCCTCATGAGCGGGCGCTGATCAAGATTGAAAATGCTATCGTCAAGAAGATGCTATCGAATGTGCCGCCGCCTAATGCGGAATCGACGATCAAGAAGAAGAAATACTCCAAGACACTCATCGATACCGGCGAAATGTTAGGGCATGTAACCCATCGTATCGCTGAAGGAGAAAGCGGCCCGGTCGGGGAAGTTGGCATCTTTGATGAGGAAATCGCCAAAAGGGCTTTGGCAAACGAATTTGGCGTAACCTGGGCACATAGGCCCAGGCCGAGAGCTGACTCAGAGAATCGAGAAGAAGACGAAGCGCGCGAGTGGTTCATCCCGCCTCGTCCCTTCTTGCGGCCTGCGTTCGATGAGACTGCACCAAAAGCAGCAGAAGAGATGGCAGACGAGATCTACAAACAGATTGAAAAGTTAATGGGGCGGTGAGTAGGAATGCAATCTCTGTATGTTTACATGACAGACGCCGCCCTGGAGAAATGCAAACGATCTGGCTACTATATGGATGTCATCATAAGCAACCAAAAGTATGCTGGATCGTCCAACAAACCATCCCAAATCAGACAATGGAGCAGCCAGTACGCTGTACCCATTGAGCGGGTCGCGTTCTGATTCCTATTTTCGTTAAAGTTCGTATTCATGTTCGAGGTAATTGATTATGGCCGAAACTGCAACTATATACAGACTCTATGGTGCTCAAGGCACCAAGAATTCTCTTGCCGGAAAGGTCGGACGATTTTGTACCCAGGATGCTGAACCGGGATTGAACAACCCTTGCAAAGTTCCACCGACTGGAGTCTATGATAGCTTCAGGGTGACTGATTGTCTGGGTATCACAGGTGACTTCAATCAAGTCCGAGAAATTTACATCCACGGGGACGGAAATTTTGCGGATGACTGGGGCCTAGACTCCGCAAACGGAGGCGGGCTCTTCATTGGGCACAGAGACTCAGGAGACAGTGGCCTGCCGATTGATGTGGGCCTGCATGGCTCAAACCAGTATGCAGTAGCTACCGGAACAATCGGAACGAAAGGCGATAGCATCGAAGACCCAACGAATGGCCATCCCTATTACAGAACGCAGAGCGTTAAAGTGCTGGACTTCGATGACTGCACCGCCGAATCTCCGCTCTTGATTGATAGCGGCCCGTACACCGACGACTTCTATTCCAAGGCCTGGGTGTTTGATCTCCGGACGGTCCCAACTTCGGTCTACGGTGCTAAATCTCCGAAAGCAGCGGTCGTAACTTACAACATATTCTGAAACCGGGCAGGAAGATGGCTCAGCCAACGTTCAGAAGATTCTGGGTCCGAGTTCTCCCGGACGGTTCTGCTATACCTCAGTTCGACCCTCGAACCGGGAAATATTGCGGTTATGAAGCATATCCGGGACCTGTGGCCCAGATCCTCTTTTACCCGGTAACGCCTCGCCTGGCCGAGTTAATCAAACAGCAGAAGGATGTCGCTCAGGCTTCAGGTCTGCGTCCTCTGGCATTTGACGTTTTGCCCGGATCTACGGCTTCGATGCATAGAGTGGGAAAGCTGAGGCTAGAACCGAAACAAATCTGTGGGTTCTGTGAAGCCGAATTTGATGCAGCCCTCAGAGTCTGTCCCAGGTGCCTGGCCAAGAATCAGTGGTACTGCGGGAAATGTGATGAGCTGAAGGAAACACCGATCATAGATTTCGAGATACAGAACAGTGATGGCGAAGAGAGAACCATAAGAATACCTCCTGCACTCTGGGAATATGCCCCGGATATTGTGCGGCAGATAGGAGAATGGGGCATCAAAGGAACTCGTGAACGCTGCCCGGACTGTGAGGCAACTGACCCTCGAGGGGTACGAACTATCAGGTGCCTCGGCGATTTTTGCGAAGAGAAGCTGTTCACGCACTACATTCTGGTCATCGACGACGAGAAGCACATCATCATGGATTACAGGCGGATCGCAAAATGATTTTTGATGAGGGCATCTTTGACCAGGATCCAATTGAAGACTTTTTGCGATATTACACACTCGATGTCATCCTCGAAGAGATCGCAAAACCGGTTTCTTACCAGCTAGATGCTCAATTCGGCGGAACCGGGGTTCATTCATATCTTCTTGACGCAAACATCTACAAACCCGTCACATCCTATCTGATCGATGCGGTTCTGGTCCATGATCGAAATAACCCCAAATTCCAGGAGAGCATAATTAATGCCATAATCTGGTCATGCGGCAGGGCGACCGAAAAGCTGTCCCAGGCAATCGCACTCATGGGCCTACGCTTGCAGCTTCCTTACGCCACCACGGACGACCTGGACCTCTACTGGTCCAAGATCCTGGCCATGAAAAGGCGCTACAATGAGCCAGATGAGGACTTCCGGAGGAGGCTTACCATCCACCTGTCCATCATGAAGAGCTCCGGCACAAAGCCGGAGTGCGAAGCGATTCTCAACAATATCATGGGGATGGTCAATGCAGTAGACCTCAAGACTTACTGGCCTGCAGAAGTACGTGTGAATTGGAACTCATTCTGGGCTATGAAAACGGCAGAAAGCAATTATGCTGTCATCAAGGAAGCTCTCGATGGTATGCTGGCTGCCGGGGTATCATGGAGCACCTCTTTCCCATACAAGGAGTACAATCTAGACGCGAATCTGATCGGCAGACATTCAACCTCGTATTCTATTGATGCCGGAATCTCAAGAGAGAAAGATTGTATCTACCTTCTTCGGACAGATCTCTTGGACCAGAATAGTGCATCTCAGGACCTGGATGTCTGTATTGAAACTTCACATTTCCACGAGCAGAGACTGGATGCACTCGTCCGGGCAGACAAGAGCAAGTCAGAGCTTCTGGATGTCAATATCTCGCAGGCCCATCCGGCCAGTTACGACATAGATGCCGTGCTGAAGCAAAATCGCACCAAAACCAACGAGGTTGATGCAATAGTAGAGGCCACGAGTATTAGTTATTACCGAACTGACATGCTCGCCGAGATCGCCCATAGGGGATCTTACATGCTTTCTGCAAACCTGGTGGCCTCATCATGAGTTCAATGACTCCGGTGGCGTTGGTCAGCCTGCCCAATCTGCCTTATCTGCTGGGCACCTTCGATACCGAAAAATTCAGGGAATGGTGGCGCTCCAATGCATTCCCGGACGATCTGGAGAACATCAAGAAGGGCTTTCATATCTATGGCCGGACCCATCTTGCCCTGGCTAAACGAAAAGATGGCCGCTGGGCAGTCTATCGTAGCAAGAACTATGGCATAGACTGGGAGAGAGTCTTTTTTGCTGCAGTGGGCGAAACAATTTATGATATCGTCCTGATCACATTTGGCCGGGCTATCCTGAACACCTCCCTGGGATTCTATGAGACTGTTAATGCAGGCACAACCTGGAACTTAGTTCTTGGATTACCATCAGCCCCCAACGCCCCCGCGTTTTATAACATCGGCAATGGGGACATTCTGATGTGCACGGATGGCCGGTACATCTGGCGATCAACAAACATCGCCCGAAGCTGGACCCGAGTTCTTGATATGCAGACCATTATGCACGTAGATGGTAAAACTTACGTAGGATTTTATATAGGTCCATCCATACCTTGCATAGCAGGCGCCAATGGCCGGGTGATTGTTGCTCATGGTCCATTCATCTTGATGTCGGATAATGCTGGCTTGAGTTTTGCATACGTGCCTAATTGGGACTGGTCCTCGGCGGCGGGACCTGCGAGCCTTCTCCCCCCGCAGGCAGTTGTCCACAACCGCATGTGGGACATGACTACTAACCCAGGGTTTTTGATCAGCCAACTTTTAATATCTTCTGTCGATGGTACGAGCGGCGAGGATGTAGTATTCATTCTCAAGCTCAATGATGTTCGACCAGTTTCTGGTTTTACCGATCTGTTTGCATGGACATTCAAGAGCTTTACTTCGGGAACGAAAACCGGTTCGACGGTTGGGATAAACACGTGGTGGAAACCCGTTTTTCAGCAATACCTCATGCCCAAAGAAGGCGAATGTAACATAACCAGCTATGATGTTGCGGTAATGGGTCAAAGTAGTAATGACAAGCTCATGTTTTCGGCTCAGACACGCATAGATCCATTGACAGGTAATCCAATACCAAGCCTAAAATTTTCTACCGATGGGGGAGCGACATGGACGGACATTGATATAGGGAAAATCAAGATTGGTGATCCAAGTGGTGGTGGGATATACGGCGGCTCCATGATGGATGAAAATTTTGTTAAGATAACATGGGTAGCGGCGTCGTGTAATAACTATGGTTGGTATCATTCCACCGAACTCTACCGAAAGCAATGCCAGAGCTATGAGATGGATCTGAACATCCAGGGACCTAAAACCGTCGATATGGACTACATGCTGGATGCCCAAATCGGAAAAGGTCACACAAAATCTCAAAACATAGACGCAATACTGTCCGAAGATACCGTCGCACCTTACAATCTCGATTATATGGCCGAAGCAATCCATTCAAAAAGCTATCAGCTAGATCGAAATTTGGAGACCCTCATCACAAAAGAGTATGAATTGGATACCATAAACAGTGCCGACACCTCGATAAGTGACACCCTAGATGTCCTAATTTTAGCACGGGCCAAGAAATATTATCACCTAGGACTGCTTATTCAGGGAAAGACATCTTTCGGCTATAACATAGATGCCATTTTGGTGAAGAATAGGCTCAACGAAAGGCTGTCAGGTATAGAACGCGAGATGGTTCAGTTCCTGGATATTGATGTGCCGAGCATTCCTTATGCGCCCCTGGACTCTCGCAAGGAGATCTTGTAATGACGCTCACCCCAGCGCAATGGGATCTCATCTACCAGGGCATTCCTCATAGCTTTTCGGATGGTTCTTCATTACAAAAGTTCAGGTCTCAGCAGTTTGTGCCCAGACAAGACGCCAATTTTCCGCTCTGCATAGTCTCAATCATATCGCAGGGTATCCCCGTCGATCATCCCCGGCAACTTTTGGACGATTTCTATGATGACTCTGTGAAAGTGCGAATAGAGCGGTGGGGGCATCGGTGCCGAGCCAGGATCTCGGCAGTCATAGAGGCGCTGTCTATCACAGAGGTTGAACGGTTATCGAGCCTCTTTTGTCAGGCTCTGTATAAAGATGAGCTGGACATCAATCCTCTTCAAAACAAGATGCAGTTCCGGGGCGTAGACCCACCACAAAATCTGCCCCCTTATTACAACCCCTTGAAAAAGATGAATATTCAACGAGCTGCCATTGACTTTTTTGTAGAATACGAATTTTCGTGGATTAAAACACCTGACCTCATAAGAGAGGTCCGAACGGAGATTGACGGGCCCATGATCCCTCTCATCTACCAGTTCGATAAAAAAGATTTTCCGTATCTCATGGACGTAATTATTTTAAGGAGTTAGACCATGGTTAGAATGAAAGGCACGTTAAACAATTTCATGACGGATGGCGCAATTTCTGCGGATTCCATTAAATGGCTTCTGAGGAGCGGAAAGGTGCCGATTGGCAGAGAGCGGACGCAGCTCATTGACCGAGAACAGCTTCGCAGATGGGGCGTTCTGATCGAAAGCAAAGGCGCAGGCATTGCAGGATCTTCCAAACTTGACAAACCCAAAACCACCATCAAGAAGAAGATCCGAGTAAAAAAGAGAGTCGTCTTGCCTGTGACCCGGGAAGACACCGCCGCAACCGAGGAGGTGCCATCAAATGTCTGAAATAATTGAGCAGATAGGCGACCCAAGCTACCCAGTCGGTCTGATTATCCGCATGGGCATAATGGGCGCCACTTCTGTGAAGCTCGGAGTGAACGTCATGGCGGCCATTGGAGAGGCCACGCACGGCCCAGGCATGACCGTCCTTCCGCTCACAAGCGAGAGCGAGACAAGCCTCTACTACAAGAGTGGGCCGCTGGCCAGAGCTGGCAGGATTGGATTCGCTCAGGGGCTGCCGGCTGGATACTTCATCCGTGCAATGGGGGCAGGTCATGCTGCCGCCCAGAAGAACCTCCACGATGGCCTGGTGGCAACTGAGACCGAGACATTCTATGGTGACGGCGACGAAGGGCCTTATCCCTTAGGTTACAATTGCTATACTCAAAACGCATCCAATAGCGTCCAGATAGGTAACGGCAGTCCTCTGACTATCGTCTACACTGCAGCAGCACTGCTCACCGGCAAGGTCTACCTGGACCAGGAGCTCGGAACTCTGACGTTCTTCACTGCCGAAGGCCCGGACGAGGACGATCTGGTCACATGCTCTCTGGAGCATTACGGCAACCTGGGCGTGCTCACGAGCCCCAACTCTGGAATCTCAGGAAACTCAGGGTTCGTGGACATTGCCGATGGCACGTTCCCCGGCCACTATGTAGGTGTCATGCCTGGAGATGGTAGCGCCGGGCCCTATTACCTGCCGTTCCATAACATCATACAGGACGAGGATAACCGGATCCTTGTTGCAGACACAGTGAAGACCATCGTCTACAGCCCCGGAGATCTTGCATCCGGTAAGGTATATGTCAACTGCAGCAGCGGCGCTCTGACGTTCTTTGCCGGCCAGGAACCCGAGGTAACCGATGCTATCAGCGTGACCGTTGCCTACGAGTCCAAGAAGCTAACTATCTATGACGGCGATTCTGCAGAGCCCGCTATAGATAACATGGTGGACCTGGTGGCCATCCAGGCCGCCCTGATGTACAATTCTATCATGGGCTTCACTCCGGATGCTCTGGCAACGCACCTGCCCGCAAACGGCAGATATCAGCTTGATGGGGGCTCAGATGGCGCTGCTGTGGACACTGACACCTATGCCGATGCCATGGATGTGCTGATGCAGTACCTGGAGGACACCCTCACCAACGTGACCACCGTGGTCTTCTGTGCTAACACAATTGCGCCCGGCGGATATGATCTCATACCGATCCTGGCCGGAAAGATCAACGAGATGAAGAGGAACTTCTATCCTGCCATAGGCTTCATAGGGCTCGATCCAAACATTTATCCCGCGACAGCTATCAAGATTGGCCGTAACTATGCCAACTACGAGCTGGCGATAGTCGTCAATCCCTGGGATACCACTTCTCCTGACCGACTCGATGCAACCATCGCCAGGGCAGCCGCCGAGGCAACAGCGCCACTGGGCACATCTTGCGCCCGGCGTGTATCGAACATGTCTCTGCAGGGTCTCTCACCCTTTGGCATTCTGAATACCTACAGAAAGGAGACTGTCAAGGCACTGCACAATGGCCGGCTGGACGTGCTAGTCAAATCAGATGCAGGAGTGTTCACCTTCTATGGCCGGAATACTGCCAATGAAGTGCAGTACATGGAATGCGTAGATGTGCGCACCATGAACTATATGATCTGGGTAATAAAATATTATACCGATCATATCTACTTCGCCAAGAATACACCTTCTGTCAGGGCTACATTCCGTGAGGATATCGCCAACACCCTGGACCGACTGAAAGAAGATGAGGTAGTGGACGACTACCATCTGGATGTCACGTCCGGCAGGCCCGAGGGCAACAAAGGTCTCATGAGAGTCAAGCTTGAGGCTGAGAATGTCGGGCACATCAAGCAAGTGATCGTAGACTACTACAACGGCATCCTAGAGGGTGCCACGGTGGCTTAAGGAGGTGAAAAGATGGCTGAAACTATTAGCAATCCGTTCTCGAAGTTTCCATCTGATATTGTGATGGTAATCAAGGCCCTGGACGGAAATAAGGTAACTGTGCCGTTTGTCGGAACCACATTCGATATCACCAAGGAGATGACCGCCGAGCACTACTCCGGGTCCAGGCTCACCGCCAACCTGACAGAAGGAAACATCGACTACAAAGGCACCCTCGAAACCGGGTGGCTAGTCGAGGGCCTGCCTGCCGATTGGGAAGAGCAAGGCTACACGATGACGGATGCCAAAAAGTGGGAATACCTGCTCTACAAGTTCCTCATCAACCCAGCCGAACAAGGAAGCTCGATATTGTTCGATATCGAGTACCATGAACGAGAGTACACCGGCTACATTATACCCACCACCGGAGCTAAACAAGTTGTGGGCGGCGAAATCTGGTCAACATTCAAGAGCTGCAAGCTAAATCACCACACATTCTCCTCGTCGCAGGGATCTGTCGCCAAGCGGTCTTATGACTGGATGGCCAAGCGGGTCAAGTGGGGCGCAGATTACCCAGAGCAATAAACCCATTTCCTTTTTTGATTGAGGTGATAACATGGAACAAATAAGTTATTCGATGGGATTGTCCATTCTGGGCGGTCCCGTTCTAACGGGGAGCATGGTCTTCGAGGCTGAAGCCTATGATGATGTGGATGAGGTTACAGTCCTTAAAAACTCGGTGTTAAAGACCATCAACCTCCAGCCAAGTCTTCTGGCCGAGCTTAAAGCCGTCATGATAACGAGCAGCAACTATACCGGTGATGTATCCTTCACGGTAGACGAAGAAGTGACCGAATTTGTCTTGAAGGCACCGATGCTCCTGATTGGACCTGAGCAGATCGGACTTCTGGGTGCAACGCTCAACGCCCTGTTGTTCACGAACGCCAACGCCACCACGGATGCAACGGTATCTGTTTTGGTGGTCAGGACCGCAACGGCGCCGGGTGGATCTTAGATTCTGCTTACATCAAATTTTTTCTGGAGAATAATAGTATGGACAATGATTCTACACAATTAGAGCTTTCTGTCGAGGACATATCACTCGGCATGAAAAATGAGCGAACCGTAATGATTGAATCCGCCAATCCCGTGTATGATGGTAAGGCCGTGAGGGTACGCACTCTGCGTGGCCGGGAGTTTCGGCAGATCACTGCCAAGGTCCACGTAGGCAAAGATGATCTGGCGGGAAGCTTTGCGTTTGCCTTGGAGGCCTGCAAGGTAGGCATTGTCACGCCCGGCCTAGTCTCAATGTTAGAGAACATCGATCATGATATCATCCTCCAGATTGGCCAGGAGATCATAGCCGCTTCCGAACCTAAAGAGGATGAAGTCGAGGATTTTTCGCAGGCCAAGAAGGCCAACTAACGCTTCTTCTGCATTTCGCTGGGTATCGGTTTGCTGACGGAAACGTCGATGATCTGACCTACAACCAAGAACTGTTTGTGGCCCTGGTTGCGTCTGAGGAGATCAAGTTCCGGGCCAGGTTGGCCGGGGCAAAGGTAGATGACAAGCCGTCCCGCCGCAAATCTTCTTCAAAAGACGCATACGGCGAGATCTTGGAACGGCGAAAACGCTTCAAAGAAATGGATGAAGAGTTTGCAAAACATCCTGAAGACTTTTTGAACAAACGGCTATAGGGTGGACCCGAATGCCCGATAAAGGTTTTACTACATACTTCAATCTGGTAGACAATTTCACTGCCAAGTTCGACGCTATCCGGAAAAGGATTACTTCTGTAACCTCTGATAAGTACATTATCGATTTCGATGTTAATGATAACGCCGTATTAAAGCAAACCCAGGAACTCGGCAATAAGTTGCAGGACACCGCAGCGGGCATCGGCACATCAATGGGCAACACGGAGGTTGCCACCAAAACGGTCGTAGAAAATCAAAAAGAATTGGGCAAAACGGTTGATCAAAATGTGGGTGTCACCCAAAGGGCAGGTGCTGCTATATCTGAATTGAAAGGCAAATATGACGCCCTATCTGGTTCGATCACAAATCTCGTAGCATCTTTTGCCGCCATGGCTACTGGCGGAGCGGTCGCGGGCATGGCCTATCTCGACGCGGCACGGGAAAGGAACCGCAGGGAAGACACAGTAAAGGCCATTGCAGGAAACCGGAAAAACCAAATCGCCGCCCCTCAACTCAACGAGTATCTGGATAGCTACAAAGGGTCTGAATGGACGTCATCCGGCAAAATGTCTGACACCCTCCAGGCCACTTACCTATACGCTGGAAAGAAAGCTCGTGGGCAGAAGGGCCTGGATCTGGCGGATGCTGCCGAAAAGATAGCTTATGCCAAACAGGACTCCCTCGGTGGCATGTCGGGTGGCGATTTGATGCGCTCGGCCACACTGATAAAAGGCAAGCTCCGGCCACAAATAGAGAGCGATTTCCGCATAGCCACTGCAGATGTCCAGGGTATGCCTGGCTATGAGGGCATGATTAAGACGGCCCGTGGCAGGCTCAAGCTGCTCAAGAAGGAATCTGAGACAATTAACATAAAAGCGGAAATGGATCGGCATCCCTGGGCAGTTGCAGCACAGAATATCGCCTATCTCAAAGATGCAATAGGCGACAGTATCGCTGGTCCAATGGCTTCGATTTCACGGATCATTGCCGGAATTGCCAAGGCGATGAAAAACATACCGGGCATGGCCGGACTTATTGGTTGGGGTGCTATACTCGTCAGCGTGGCCGGAGCCGCCAGCCTACTAATATCGGTTTTCACTCCATTGTATTCGGTACTATCAAAACTCGGAGTAATAACAAGGCTGCTTTCTGCATACGAATGGGCTGCCCTGACCGTTAAACAAGCTTGGTTTGTGGCAACAACAAAACAAACCATCAGTTCAATAACATTAACAGGAGCAACACATGCCGAGGCCGTCTCCGTCATAGGCAGCAATGTAGCTGCAAATGTTGGAATTGGCACCAGACTGCGATTGGCCGCAGCAAATATCTATAACACAGTGGCCACAAAAGCCGCAACTGTTGCACATTGGGTCTTTGCTGGTGTTCAATGGGTCCTGGTCGCTTCAACCAATGCATTAGCCGCTGTATATGGATTATTAACAGGTCGCATTGCCTTCACCACGATTACAACAAAGGCCCTGTCTGCGGCAACTGTGATAAGCAAAGTTGTTACCTTCACCGTCATTGGTGTTATGGCAGCACTCTCGGCCATCTATGGATTGCTGACTGGTCGCATTGCTCTTATGACGGTTGCCACCGGGGCCAGTACGGCTGCAATGGTTATAACCGGTGCAGCATCGGCAGCTACTACCGCAACGCTTGGGATTATGTCAGCCGCGTCAATTGTTGCAGCAGGCGGGTTCACTGCGCTGGCCGTGGCAGTTTGGACAGCACTCTCACCCCTGTTGCCATTCATAGCAGCAGGCGCTATAATCGTCGGGATTGTGGCTCTGTTGGCCGCGAAGATGGGCATATTGGGACCGATCCTGAAAGGTTTCGGATCAATTAATCTTGGCAAAGTTTTCAAAGATCTAGGTAAAGGTGACTTCGGGAAAGCCTGGCACGATTTGACTAAAGGCTTCAAGCTGCCATCACTTTCGAAGATGTGGGATAACCTCACAAGTGGCTTGCCAGACTTTGGCAAGATGTTTGGAGGCCTATGGGATAACATACCTAAACCAGACTTCGCGAAGATTTTAGGTGGTCTATCCAAAGGAGTTTCAGGTATCTGGTCAACCCTTGGTCTTCCTAAGCTCGATATAAGCAAGATAGTAACCGGCCTATCCAAAGGAGTTTCGGGAATATGGGATAACATTTCTAAACCAGACTTCGGCAAGATGTTTGGAGGCCTGAAAGAGTGGGTAGGTGGAGTCTTCAGCAATATCAGTGTAGGCGGAATCATCCAGGGCACCACAGGTAAAGGCCCTCAGGAGATCTTGCAGATTATCGCCGACCGCATGAGGGTATTGCTGCGCTGGATATCTGCGTATATTGCGCCCGTCACATCAAAGATCCACGAAATTCTTAAGAAGGTCCAATCGGTATTCGAATGGGTTTATGGTCTATTCCAGAGATTCTGGAACTGGATCCAACAGGCAATGCCGGGCGCTGCGAAGGAAACAAAGAGACAAGAAATTGAAAAGGCAGTTTCCAAAGAGAACACCGCAGACAAGACCAGATCGCTATCATTCAACAGGAATACAGGAAAATATGAGGTACGGGATCTCACGGTCTCAAGTGGATCATCTCACACCTTAACTGAGAAGGACTACGGCAAAGAAAAATATGATAGGCTCACTAAGAAAGCATCGGAATACGCAGCACTCCCTAGCTTCGCTGAAGGTATAGCCCAGGCTGTAGCGAAGGGTATCAGTGGCATCGGCGAGACTATTGCATCCGCCATAGTAACTGCCATCGAAGATAAGCTGGGAATAGAACTGAAGTTTCCCGAATCGCTAACAAACATCATGGGCAAAATCAATACCACCCTCGATGGTCTAAGAACTTGGTTGAAAGATCTTGGGCTCGGAGATTCCGATGCCGGTACTCCTAACGGCGGTTATGAAAGCGATGAGTTCACGGCTGCTAAAAAATCAAATGGCACGTATGATGTGGTCTATAAAAATCCAGGCATTCTCGGGCCGTCGATGGAGTTTGATCTAACCGAAGAACAGCTACAAGAGAAGCTTAAATCTGCCACGAACGTAAAACAAGCCATACCCACCGACACCGAAGCCGGAGAACGGGCTCCAATATCCCGTACAACCACAACCACAAATCTGAACAATCTCAACACAAATCTCAAAGCCAAATCGGAACATGGGTACAGGCTCATATCAGATGCTAACCAAAAAATCAAAGAAGATTTTTATAACGCCTTGGGCGAGGATCAAAAGCCGTTCTGGGAGCCTTATGCAGTTGGTGCCACCTTCAAGAAGGGTGGATTGTTTGCCGGGCAGGTACACGACACAGAGGAGATCACCCCACAAGCCATAACCAAACGTGGCCCTGGGCCGATAGCGAAAGCTATTGACCTGCTTAACAACGTTACAAGCGGAAAAAGAGGGATGTCCTCAGCCAACGACGTTTCTGGAGCTGAGGTCCATGTCCACATGCCCACCCAGGACTTCTCGGGTATGAAGATCTCAAGCGACGTGGATTTTGAACGCCTCTTGCGAGATGCTAACAAGAAAGCGGTTGCAGATGCTGTTTATGAAATAAAGAAGCAAATTGGGCAACGGCGCACTTGAGGAGAGGATTTTCTTTGAAACTTCCAGACAACATTATGGCTGGCTTAAACCTGTCCGTCAGCCGGCACAAGCATCCTGAAGCCCTGGACTGGCAGTACATAGGTGGTAAGTGGGTGGCTGCGGACGATGATCGCTATTTCATCATCCTGCATGACACCCAGTTTGGGTTTGTAATTGCGGAGACGAAGGCCATCACCTATGGACTCGGCGGTGAAGTGGAATGATCTTCCAGATAGGAACGCTCGCTCTGGGGGCCGAGAAAGATGGTCCTGACCCCGGCCCCAAGAACGCCGAGTGGCACATGGCCCATGTCGTGGAAGTCAAGCAAATCCCAGGCAAAGGCAAGAAATTTATCACCGTCCGGACCTCGGATAAGTACACTCCGACTACAGGGCCTCTTTATGAATGCGACTTAACAGTACGCAGTATCTCAGACACAAGATATAAAGACCTAAAGATATTATGCGAAGACGGCGGGCCGTTTGATGTCAATTGCAATCACGGTCTCCTCAAAATGTATATCATCGATTTCTCGATTAACCATGCCGAAAATGATAAAGAGCCGCCCCTCAAAATCGATGATGGGACCGACTCTCTGAACGTGGCCACCTGGGTGATCAAATTGCAGGAAGCCTTCGACGGGAAGACCACATGATCGACCATAAAGTGACCATCGGGACCGATGATGTCAGCCAGGAGGTCATCAAGATCAATACTCAGCAATCACTAGATACTGACAGCGATCCCGGCAAGATTACTATTGTGCTGGCAAATCCTCATCAGAAGTACACCAATAAATGGCCGCCCCAGAAAACGTCTATCAAGATCGTCCTCTACAATTGGGTTTACTATTCCGAAGCGGAACGAGCGATTGCAAAAGGAGGGTCTCAGAAAGAATACCTTGTAGCTACCGGCCACATGACGGACCTGAAGGCCACGGCGTCCGAGGTTACGGTCGTGGGTGAGTGTGACCTGGGGCATCTGGCGGATGCTCTGCCCAAAGATCACGAGGGGCTGGAGATGCCCATATCTGCCAAGGAATGCCTTACGACGATCCTTGGATGGCATACCGATGAGGTTATCACTCTGGATTGGGATCCGGCCCTCAAGGACAAACAGCTCGACAAGATTACCTACAATTCAGACAACACCTACCAGGATGTCTGCGAGGACATCAGGTCGATCGTAGGGGCTATCTATTATTTCGGAGAAGATAATGTCCTATATTTCAAAAGCCCCACCTCCAACAATGATCTAATCCCGCTAGATCCTTTTGTCATGAATCCAGAACAGACCTTTTCTCTGACTGGCTTTAGGAATATCGTTACAGTCATTGGCAACCAGAGCCTTGCATCTGATGGGAATGGGAACATAGACCCCAATGGTGCTACGACCCCGGGATCCGAGCCCATCATAGGCTATGCTGAAGACCCGGACTCCATAGACGAGGTTGGGCCACTTCAGGCTCCGGCTGAATATGCCTATAATATCAAGAGCCAGGCTGAGGCAGATGCCCGCGCCCAGCAGCTCCTCGAGTTCTATAAGATGTACAAGAATGCCGAGACCACTGTTCAGGTGGCTGGAATCGTACCGCCTCTACAGTCTATTGTCACCTACACGCCCTTCGAGCCAATTTCGGATGAAGAGCTTGCCAAGGCGAACGCCGCTTTTGCTGCTAGTAGCAAAGTTCTGCAAGACCAGGAGGACATTCGAGCCCTTGCCCAGGGCAGGCCTGCGGTTACAATCGCTTTAACAAATGAGGTCCGGGGCATTGTGATCGCCAAGAAGGTCGACTATTCCATAGATGGCCTGACATGTGAACTCACATTATCGCCGGGTATGCTGGATATTGAAACTCCAATAAGTAGTGATGATATTGGCGAAGGAGAAGGCGGAGAAGGCCAGCAGTATCCCTATGAGGATGATTGAGGTGAGCTAATTGCCAGGCTACAAGAACCGTTCTCTAGATCAGACCAAACGTCTGATCAACCGCAAGATCCGGCTCGAGATCTGTGCAGTAGATGACGTAGAGTGGCATAAAGAGCCCAACGATCACCAATTCAATACGGTAACAGTGGTGATGCGTGACCGGGCCATGAGGCAGGATGATAGCAAAAGCTATTATCGTACTAAGCTGCCCGTCCTGCAGAACTTCGAGGGTGGCCATCACCTGGGCGGGAACTTCAACCCTCGGAAAGGCGATCTTGTCTATGTGCTCTTCTACAAAGAGAGGGAAGGCATCGTCCTGGGCAATGCCTGGTCCTGGGCCGAGTACCCGATCTGCAGGCCCACGCCTTATGACATCGCCTTGAAAGGCGGTCAATGGATGGAACCCTACCAGGATGACAATGGAGACTTCCCGACGCAGCCATATCCTGCTGGCAAGAAGCCCTTCTGTTTCCGGTGGTTCCACGGGCCAGTGACAGGTTCTACCGGGCCGGGCCGGGACTGGGCCTGGCTCTTTGATTACTGCCAGATGGGCGATGATACGCCGAGCTGCAAGGCCTGCAAGGACATCGACAGCATTGTCCGAGATGGCAACCATGGCATGAAGTTCTACAGCTCCGAGACTGAGAGCAAAGTGTCAAACCCTCTGCGAGGTGAGTATTTTGCCCCTTGTGGATCCTACTGGATGTTTGATTCAGTCGATTCGGAAATCAGTAGCGAGCTGTTCACCGAGGGCAAAGGGTTTTGGACCGTCCAGGGAGCACAGGCGGTTGATGACCTCAAGGGGCACGTCCGGCATTATCCCGAAGGGGATATTGAATTCCATTCGGCCACATCAGATCCCGACGATAATACCGGCGTGCGCTGCGCCGTAGCTGCACCAAACTCCACAAAATATGATTTTGCATTTGAGGCTATTGACTTTACGACCGGGGCGTATATCAGGATCCTGAAGACGGGCGAAATCGAGCTGCATAGTGCAACGAAGATCACGCTGGACGCCCCTGAATCGGAAGAAACAGGCCACAATACAAACCAATCATGCACTCACGGGTCATGCAGTTGCTCCCAGGGTGGTGGCGGTGGGGGTAGCGGCGGAGTAAGTTCTGGCTGGCCCAGCTCGGAGTGGTAAAGCAATGATTTCTGAAACATGGACCTATGCATCGGCCAATTCGGTTACTTATGCCGGTGATTTGACAGGTATCTATTCTCCGGGTATGAGGGTACGGCTCACCCAGGGCACTGTAAAATATTTCGTTATTGTCTCGGTGGTTTATTCCTCCCCAAATACCACGATAACCTTCTATGGAGGCGCGCTCTATACACTCACGAATGATCCCATTACCAGCCATGACGCAACGGCCGCCGCCATCCCCCAGGGATTTCCGACGGCACTTTTGAGGGCATCTACAGTCCTAGACGGTTTTTGTCCTGTGCTACCCAATAACACAGCAAAATTCTATCGAGGAGATGGGGCCTGGGAGACGCCTGCAGGATACGTCACCAATGGAGATTCACATGATCATAATGGCGGAGATGGAGCCCAGATTGATCATGGCGGCCTGGCAGGTCTTGCAGATGACGACCACACTCAGTATATCAAGCATTCTTTAGCTACAGCGGCTAACGATATGCTCATGGCCTCCGGTGCAGGCACGTTTATCAAGAAGACCCTTGCGGAGGTTAAAACTGCTCTTGGACTGGGCAGTGCTGCTTATACGGCCTCAAGCGACTATGCGGTTGCTGCCAAAGGCGTCACCAACGGAGATAATCACGATCATAATGGCGGAGACGGAGCCCAGGTTGATCATGGCGGTCTGGCCGGACTCGGAGATGACGACCACACCCAGTATATCAAGCATTCTTTAGCGACAGCGGCTAACGATATGCTCATGGCCTCAGGTGCAGGTGCGTTTGTCAAGAAGACCCTTGCGGAGGTCAAAACTGCTCTCGGACTTGGTAGTGCTGCTTTTACGTCATCAGGCGACTACGCGGTTACTGCCAAAGGTGTGACCAATGGTGACAGTCACGATCATAATGGCGGAGACGGGGGCCAGGTTGATCATGGCGGCCTGGCAGGCCTCGGAGATGACGATCATACCCAGTATATCAAGCATTCTTTAGCGACAGCGGCTAACGATATGCTCATGGCCTCAGGCGCAGGCGCGTTTGTTAAGAAGACCCTTGCAGAGGTCAAGGCAGCTCTTGGACTAGGCAGTGCTGCTTATACGGCCTCAAGCGACTACGCGGTTACTGCCAAAGGCGTGACCAATGGAGACAGTCACGATCATAATGGCGGAGATGGAGCCCAGATTGACCATGGCGGTCTTGCCGGTCTAGCAGATGACGACCACACCCAGTATATCAGGCATTCATTAGCTACCGCTGCATCTGACTTTTTGGTTGCATCGGGCTCAGGAGCTTTTGTCAAGAAGACCCTGGCTGAAGTCAAGACTCTGTTGGCCGAAGTGCGGTCGTTGCAGGTTACAATTGATAGTGGTGATGCAGCTACAGCCCTGGCGACCGGCGATTGGATTGATCTTTATGTAGAATACGCATGTACTATTTTACAGTGGACTCTGTTGGCAAAACCTGTTACTGGGCAAAGCTCAGGCAGCGCCGTCATAGATCTCTGGAAAGATAGTTATGCCAATTTTGATCCGACCATAGCAGACACCATTACCGCTTCTGCCAAGCCGACGATAAGTTCAGCCATAAAAGGCCAGAGTTCAACTCTAACCGGCTGGACTATTACCATACCTGCGGGTAGTGTTATCCGAGTTAATGTAGACTCCTGTAGCAATCTCAGACGACTAAGCATTTCTCTAAAGGTTCAGGTGGCATAGATAGATGGTCAATGTTTACTTTTTTTCGGATGGGGCCGCGCCTGCTGGGTACTCTGAAATCGATGCCGGCTATCGAGATCGGTTTGTTAAGTTGGGAGCCACCCCGCTGACAACGGGCGGGGCAAGTACTCATGTCCACACTGGTTCGGCCACCCATGATGCAAATGCTAACATAGCCACAAAAACCAATGCCGTTCTTACTGCATCTATAGTAAGTGGCAACACCCACACGCACCCGAGTACATCAGTGTCTACAGTCAGCAATGGCTCAAATTTTGCAACTTATCGAACTCTTAGATGCCATTATCGATCAGTTAGCGGCTGGACAGGCGATATTCCGGCTGGACTGATAGCATTCTCAGAAAGCGTTCCTGCCAGTGGGTGGGAACGGTTTTGGGATGGGCATTCCGAGTTTATCATGATAAGTGGGACATACAACAATACAGGTGGAGGAACACATTCTCACGATATTACCGGAACCGTTGCCAATGCAAATTTATCGCGCATAAACATGAGATCATACATCGCCCCCCAAGCATCATTTGCAAATTATAATCACGGACACACATTCTCTACTACCATCACAGGCAGCGCATACGACTATTATTATTGGTCTTGCGGGCTAGTGAAATCCAACACCACGACACATATATATAAAGATATGTATGTATTGTTCGATGGTGATCCTGGCACAGGATGGGAGGATACGGGCGTTTCATCAAAATATCTGAAATGCTCGGCAACCAACTCAATTGCGACCGGAGGAAGCTATCTTTCGACAAGCCACTCACATTCAGGAGATATAAATTCATCAGGGGCAACTGCTTGTACCAATTCCTCGACGTACACTTCTAATGCAACCACTCTCTGTTCTCACTATCACTTAGTCCATATCTCATTAGCTTCGGAAACAGCCGATCCAAGTTGGGTAGGACTTTCATTATACAAAGCAACGAGCAGTTTTGGTAATTTAATAAGGACTAGATCCATATTCGTTATAACATGCTGAGGGATTTTTATGGGAAAGGATAGATACCCGAATATGAAGGATCCGAGAGTAAAGGCGCTCGAATCCGAAGTAAATAAGCTACGCAGTACAGTCGATGATTTGAAAGATCGGCTGGAAGCCAGGTACGCATCGCCCATTTTGCAGTGCCAGGAGGAGCTCGGCCTGTATGAAGCGATATTTGATATCTTATCCTCGCCCAGGGCCGATGGCAAGCCCATAGTCACCCAGGAAGAGCTCCAGCAATATTTAGACCAATATAAGCAGATCTGGACGGTGATCGTGAATATATTAATTGACAAAGGCATAACGACTCCTAAAGAGCTCAACTGCTCTATCCTGGCGTTCCATCATTTCTATCGGATTCATGGGTTTTACAGTGGGAAAACACAAAATGAGCTCTTCGCTGCCCGGCAAGCCTACATCAAAGAGCTGATGGCGCTGCCAGACCCGACTATAATGATCGGTCATTGAACATGGGAGTATGATGAAAGAACGTATTCCAGAGTGCCCGGCCTATTCCAAATGCTGCAAGACGACCGACTGCATCATCTGTCTGACTCTATCGGTTAAGGATTGGAAAACGCATGTCTGTAAGGTTCTGAAACGGGGCGGGAATAAATGAAGTTTACAATGCCCGATAACCCGGCAGAACAGATCAAGATGCATAGCATCATGTTAGACCGAGTGCGAGATACGTTGCGACACGTTCCTGCTGATATGGCCAGAGTCACTGCAGATATTGATAATAAGTTGGCTCAAGGCATAAGCTCGCTAAAAATTCAGACTCTCATACAGACTCGCAAGAATCTGCATCGACAAGAGCTGTGTCTAAGAGACCAGGAGAGAAGGCTTCAGGAGAGGATAGCATTACTTCAGACTGGAAATTCAACGGAAAATTACAGGCAGGTCGAATCCGTTGCCATGGAGCAGGCGATCTCGTGATGGGCGTGAATCGAGATTGGGCGCGAGTTATAGGCAACGAGGCCATACTCCAGAAGCTGATTCTCTATTTCGGCATTCCAAAAGGGGAGCTCCTCAATGATCCAGATATAGGTTGTTGCCTGCACAACTATATCTTAGCAAAGGTCACGGACACGACTTTGGTCAATATAATGAATGAGATGGAGTACGAGCTGAAGGTCCAGATACCGGAACTCGGCCTTAATAGAGTGGTGGCCACGGCAACCGATACGAAGGATGCCGTGAAGCTGCAGATCATGGGATACAGCACCTGGTTGCTAACTGTCAGTAGAAGGGACCTCTTGGACCTTAATCTTCTTGATGTGTTTGGGAGAGTATTATGACAGCACCAACAGTCGATGATTTGACGAAAGATCTGGAGAACACCCAGGCAGATATGCTGCCAGACCAAAGGAGCATGGATAAGCTCACTCTGCACTATATCACAAATAGGATTTGGGCTTCTGGGCTAAACAAGTGTTATCAAGAACTTGAGGACGGCCTCACGGATATCGACGTCCTCAAGGCCACCGGGTTAAAACTGGATGCCATCGTAGCACATGTGCTTATTGATGGCAGGCTTCCGGGTGATTATGCCGCAGGCACTCTCAATTTCTCGACATCCTATCCTGCCACGGTAGAGATCATCATCCCGGCCGGCACAAAATGCTACGCCATTCTTTCGGACGGGACGAAGATCTATTATGTCACCATGGGGGCTGGAACTGTTCCGATCGGAGAGTCCCAGGCGGCCATAGCAGCCCGGGCGGTCAATCGCGGGATTGATGGAAATATTGCAGCCTACAAGATCCTGCAGATGGTCTCCAGGATCACGGGCATTACGGCCGTGGAGAATCAGCTCGAATTCACCGGAGGAACTGCGCCAGAGACAGATGACGCTCTGAGGGAGAGGTACTTCGACGCGATTCAGGCTCCCGGAAAAGCTACAGTGAGCATGCTGGAGAGGGCTTTGAACGATGTAACGACCATAGCAGAGGTCCAGGTTTTGAACTATGGCTCCGGAGACCTGGGGGTCCTGGTCGACTATTCTGGTGGAATCGAGGAGGTATCGGACGAAATTGTGGCTGCTATCGAGACAAACATTGCTGCCGGCACGCAGGCCAGGGGCTGCCTGGGGGCTATGATAGACGCCGGTCAGGTTGTAATTCTAAATGACGATGTATATGGCGGCCAGGTTTGGGTCAGGCCCAGGAATTATGTAGCTATCGAAGATAGCTTCTCTCTGACCTATGTCGATATGGAGGGCCAGACGAAGACGGCTGATGTAACCATTCCGGCAGCAACGCACCGGGGAGACATGATACAGGCTATTATGGATAGTGAGGCCAGCCGGGCCAAGAAGATCCAGACGGTCACGCCATCAGGGAACAACAGCTACGATATTCTTATGGGTATGGGCGAAGCCGGTTATCTTTACAATCTACCGGAGCTTATTGAGGTAGGCGTTGTGGCGCACATCAGGCTCACAGATACGCCTGAGGCCGGGCTCGTGGGCACAATGGAGGCATCTCTGACGGCCTTCCTGGGGGCCTTCAGGATCGGCGAGAATCTGGAGTACAGCGACGTGCAGCGATTTCTGCAGAACTATTTCGATCCGACTGCTGATGAGTGCATCGGCCGAGCTCTGAAGGGGATGAATGAGATTGTCAGCTTGCAGGTCACTGGAGGAGGGCAGGCGGCTGTCAAAAATGGGGATAAGATATTGGTGGAAGAGGACTGGCGGATCGAGGCGGGGTTGATGAATCTCGTGGTGGATGGTGGATAAATTGCAGCCATCAGCTCTAAGGAGGGCCTTGAGGCCATTTGCTATTTTTTCCTCTTTGCTGTATATTATTTTTCAATTAGGGGAAATCCTATGATTCCTATGAAAGTTGCATGCACTTGGATATCCATCCTTCCTAAATTGGCCTAAAATCGCCTTGCCCTAACTACCCGTTCCCATAGTCTCGATAAAGAAAGGTTTACAATCCAGTGATCGCGAATGGATCTCATGCTTCCGAAGATTTTGCCATCCTCTGCCAACTGAATTTGGAGCCTATTTCTTATGTAACTGATTTGACATTCGCCTATTGTTTTGTTACATAAGAAATGCAGTGAGATTTACTTGGAGGACCTGGAACAGATGGCGATGGATAGGACCAGGGCGGAAAGGTGCTCGGCGGCGAAAAAGGTGCTGGAGGCGGTGAGAGACATGCCGATTCTTCCCCGTCTGCAGGACGTCCTCCCTTCACCAGATCTTCTGCTTCAAAAACGCTAAAAGCGGGGCTCAGCGCTACTCCTAGCTTTTCGACACCCACCTTCTTGACCATGGGCTTCCAGATCTTGTCAGGCATCCAGGTCGGCGCGCCCTTGGGCTTGTCCACCTGCACTCTCTCGCCTGTGAATATGTTCAGCTTCTTCGTGCCCCGCTCGCGGAGCTTGATGTCCGTGTGGCCCCGGTTGGCCGGCTTGAGGGCCGCCTGGCAGGGTGATCTGCCCGTGAAAACGTTGATCTCGTTGCCGTTCTCGTCCCTGAGGGCAAAGTTTCTCATCTCTTTCTCAGCCATAATGTTCCACCTACACAAAGATCGATAAGTGTGCCCCCTGGTTAGTTCTATGTCATTTTTTGTAGAACTTGCTTTAATGCCATAGAAAGCAATCATGAATCCCGATTCGCACCCAAAACTATGAAAAACGCTGCT
>CAZWHG010000002.1:0-93025 GCA_964633785.1 uncultured Methanotrichaceae archaeon | reverse complement strand
CAGTCGCCGTTCCGAACTGATATAACCGGTCGATGACGACACCATCCCACTGGCCATTGCCGTTGAAATCAACTGCCCAAACGCCATTGCCCTTGTAGTTGCCAATCTCGTCCTTTCCGTTTGCGTTCCAGTCTCCTACTACCGGTTTATCAGTCGCCGTTCCGAACTGATATAACCGGTCGATGACGACACCATCCCACTGGCCGTTGCCGTTGAAATCAACTGCCCAAAGGCCATTGCCCTTGTAGTTGCCGATTTTATCCGGGCCTATGCAGGTTGTTGCTGTGTTCGACCATCCCGAATATACCGTCTCCTGGGGGAACCCAACAGAAGGAGCCGGATAGACTGTGGTATCACCCACAACATTGATCGCTCGAACCCGGTAGTAGTATTTCGTACCAGATACTACACTAGTATCGATATACGTTACTACATTCAGTCCAACCGTGAATGTGGTCAGACCAACCGTGAAGCCGGAATCAGTTGCTCTCTGGATGGCAAATCCGGTTTCGCTGATGGAATTGTCAACCCAAGTCAAAGTATTGGTTGGTGTGATGCCACCCATTGTGACCACAAGTTTGGTAGGCGCTTCCGGCGCGACTACAAATGCCTGGGCATGCATCATATCCATCTCTTCATGACCCAGGAGATGACAGTGTACAACGTACTCCCAGCCGAAGTTGATCAGATGATTGGTAACTGTAACGGAGTTACCTAGCGGATCATAGAATCCACCCAGAGGCGGCCCTCTTAAGGTAACGCCTGCCGGCATTGTCGGGTCTATCAGGCGGGTACTGTTGGGCACCTTGAAGGGCAGCTTGGGAGCAACCGGTCTTAGAGCCACAACAGTTTGCTCAAGCGGGTCAACCCTGACTGTTTCCTTCCAGCCAAGCTCGTCTGCGTCTGGGGGCACCATGACTCCGTCCCAGCCCACACGGTTGACAAGTTGCACATTATACAGGTGGAAATGATAGGTATGAGAATCCACACCGTTGTGCACTATCTTCCATAACTGGGTACTATCACCTGCGGAAGGCGCGGCTAACGGAATCATTGAGTCCGTTATTATCTCTACCGGAGGACTGGCGTAGCCAAGTAGCATGAAGTTCTGGGTAAGAGTCGTAGCGTTTGCAACTTCAAGTCCCAGCATGCTGCTCATTCTTCCATAATCCTGTTCGTAAGCGGCGCCCATCTCGTCATGAATGGCCTTAGGTTCGAGGTTGATGGTCAAATTCGCGCCGGTTATGTTTTGGAAGGTATGGGTGTGCTGGTAGAGCTGTACGTATTCCTTGCTGATATTTGCGGTGAAAGTTTTGTTGTAGGCTGAGTTATAAGCCGCCTGCGTCACTATGATATTTGGCTGTGAAACTTCAAATACACCCCTCTTGGCACCAGGACCCTTGGCAAACACACTCGTCAAGTTGGTCAGATTATAGGCACTGGCGATCGGTGAAGGTTTCACATTGATCTGCATGACGGTTCTGGTGTTGGGGCCGTATCCTGGCTGAGTCGTTGGTGCTCCGCCTATATCTGTTTGGTCTGAGTCGCCGGTGTAATAGTCCCAGCGCGGGTCGTAGTTCGGGAATGCCGCCGGGGCGTCGTTGTAGAGTATCAGAGTCTTGTTAGCATATGCTGAGAAGTCAATTATGACATCTGCTCTTTCGGCGGGCCCAAGCTGCAGTGCGTGTTTGTCCACTATCCCGAACATGAACAATAAGAAGTCTCTGATCCAGGTGACCGGCTGGTTTTGTACCACAACAGGTGCTGGCAGGAAGCCTCCTTCTGTTCCGATTCGGATGAAAGACGGTCCCGTAAATGCTGGGTCCGGTACTCCGCCATCTCTTCCGTCCGTCGGCCAGCCCGCGGGAAAACCAGATGTTGCGACTGCGGGAACCATTCCTACTTCAGTTTTGTTCGTATAGACTCTGGCCACTGCAGTAGCTTTAGTGGTATTGGTTCCGGTGATGGTGACGGTCGGGGCGGTGTAATTGCTTCCTGTCGTCAGGACAGTGATGCCTGTGATGACGCCATTTACCACAGTAGCTGCAGCAGTAGCGCCCCTTCCATAGCGATCGGTTATGATTATGCTGGGATTGGTATAACCGCTGCCGACCGCCGTGACATTGATGTTTCTGATGATTGGGGTTGACTGGTACAGCTGTAGATTGAAATAACGTTCACCGGCTGCATTCAGGATGCGGAACCTGTAGGCTTTTGGCTCCACAGTCAGATTAGGGTAGAGAGCCCCGTTGACAATCGGTGTGTCCATGAACGCTTCCATAGCCATCGATGGATTAGGCGTAGCTGGCATCACAGGGGGTTCCCATGGTGATGCTGTGCCTGAACCTCCCGTATAATAGGGGTTTGCCGTCGGCCCATGAACCAGATCTCCTGCAGGCGGCCAGAACCATGGTGCGTAATCCCATCTTCCAAAGCCGTTTGCACCGCCTGGATCGTAGGGGTTCTGGTTGGGCATGAATACATGGGGTATCCAGAGGTCACCGGTCATTGCTTTCGTAATCTTCCCGGCGACTCTCGGTCCGGTTCCCCAGTTCCAGGTAGGATCCTGTCCGTTGATCGTGGTGTTGTCAATGAATGTCTTGTCCTGGATGACCAGAGGAATTCCTGCATCCGGGAGAACCTTCAATCCACCGGGGTTTGCACCCGCGAAGTTGGTACCTTTGATCAAATCCTGTTCTACTTGATCCGTCAGAAGATAGGGCGCGGCCTCTCCTGCATAGACGTTTAGACGGGTGATGCCATAGGCATGATCATGGTAAAACATCAGCCTGGCGCTCTGGTTGTTAGTATAAAAGAATGTCAGAGTACCTTGTGGCTCGATCCCGCCATCCATGTCCGGGACGGGCTTCACGCTGACTCCCTTTGGATAGGGCGTGTGCTCCCCAGCAGGGGTCGTCCACTGGTGAGGTGTACCGTCACTGATCCACACCGTATCGCCGCCATGCAAATGAACAGTTGCGCGATTCTCTGTGTAGTTCATGTCCATTCCGGGTGGGATATCCATTCCCAGAGGGCCCATTCCCGCGCCCATGACGGTCTTGTCCACAGGTATGAAGAGTCTGCCGTCAGTGCCTGTTGGTAGATAATCATGGAACTTCACGCGAACTGGGGTTCCTTTATGAGAAACGATAGTCGGTCCCAGATAGTGAGGATTATCGTAGGCCAACACTAACAAGCCCGTTGTTGCGTTCTTTATCGCGGTACCGTTGGGGTACTTGAGCCTGACACTCTTACCTACAATTCCAGGACTCTGAATCTGAACGTATCCTCGCAGAGTTGTATTGGGAAGGTCTCTGTGCATCTTTTCGGAGAACTGCACGACTGCTATCTCGTAGTAATCGCATCCAGGATAAGTCGTCTTATCTGGAACTGCAACCGGGATGTACTGTCCGAGGTCGTTTTTCCCTGCTGGCGTCAGACCGGGTAGTGAATCGACAAATTTCCTGATTCCGCCTTTGAAGGCGCCACCTATTGTTGCTGTAGCGTCAGCGCCAGTTGCAGAGGGGTTAGGATCGGTGATAGTGACAACGGGTGCGGTATATCCGCTGCCCCCGTTCACGAGAGTGATTTTGGTGATAACACCGGACACTACGGATGCCGTTGCAATGGCACTTGTCACACCAGTTATGTTGTAGGCATCGGTAATAGTGACCGTTGGTGTGGTATAGCCGCTGCCTCCACTGAGGAGCGTGACGTTGGCTATGCTACCCTTGGGCATCGGACTGTTTGCCCAATTTGCGTATGGTCCGAAATAGTGGGGCAACCCGCCTGGGTTAAATATAGGCGCAGCAGCTGTCGACATATTAGCGAGCCCACCCGTATAAACCTGGGTAGCCGCACGTGCAATAGCTTCATTGCGATTCGCTTTGAAATTTTTTGCAGCGGTCTTTCTCTTAGCAGGTGTCGTAAGGTTTTTCAGAACTGAGCCATATTGAATAGCAGGCAAATCACTTGATATCAGAGTCTGGCCGCCAGGTATGATGGCCTGGCTGCTGTCAGGGATAAGATAGTCGGATGCGTTGACAGTATTGCCAACCGAGATCTCACCTGGAATCGCCGCGGCGTTGTTCGACATCAATACCAAAAGTAGCATCCCGGCAAAAAGGAACATTCCGGTAAGACCGATGCCAAGATAGCTTTTTCTCTTTAATCGGGTTTTATTCTTCGTGGTCAAATTACTGGCGAACATGTCTCACTCATCTCGATTTTATTGATTGTATAAGGATATTAAGATTCAAATTTATAAGTGTAGGCTACATATGCATTACAACATTGCGAGTTTATATTACCACAGAACAACACATATACTAAATATCTTTTAATTTGATATAAAGTTATTGCTTATTATGCATGCCTACAAATGAAAGTGATACTGCGGCGGCGCACCCACGCGCAGCACGCTGCGCGGCATCCAAGCGCCGCCGCATGAAAATGGAACCAGGTAGGGCTGATCCAAGCCCAAGTTGAATACGTATGCCCTTTATCCCCGCAGCAAAGCTAGCGGGGTATTACGGATAAATAAATATTAAAATCAATTGAATGTGTAACCTGTTTAACTATTCTTAGTTTGACTATATCACCTGTTCGGTTCGTGTTCTATTATAATAGCACTAGAATATTATTTCTTTGGGGGATAGATTTACTTTCCAGACCGTTGCCAAATGAGACCGCGACTGGTAGGACTTTAGGAAGAGTATTCTGAATCACTTTCAAAGTTCTTCATGGCAGCGTTGGATCTGGGCCAAACATCAAGCGGTAACCTATCACGAACATGAAATATAGGATAAAATAGCACAAAGCTTTGGTCAGATCGCTCATTTCAATATCATTTAGGGGCTCTATCTCTATAAGATCTTTGTCTAGGATCAGGATATTCAAAGAATAATGCGATAGTCGCCTATTTCTTATGTAATACTTCAATATTATCTTATGTGGCTTTTGTTACATAAGACATACTTACGAAGAAACTTTTATCTTGTATGTAGATACCGACCTAATGTATGCCTAAAAAAAGGAGCAAAGACCAAATTACAGCTCAAATCCTTAGGTTATGTCTGGGGGACGGGGCAATTAAGACCCAGATCGTCTACCAGACAAATCTGCAATTTAAAACGATGATTTGGTATTTGGATTTACTACTTGAAAATGGGCTCCTTGATGCCATTCCAGGCAAGCACTTGAATATCATATATAAGACGACTGAAAAGGGCGAAAGGTTCTTGGAAAGCCTCGATGAGGTTAAGGAGCACTGTTCTTGATTTTATCACCAGAACTGCCACCAGATCTTAGCCCTGGTCTCCAGCTCCATCAAGTACCCATCAAGTAAATGATAGTGTCATATCATGCCATCATATCCTGGGTAATGTGACACTACGTCAATCATGAGAGCGGTAGCGCTCTTAGCCACATCTGCTTATCGTAATCGTCTATATCCTTATCGAATCAGATTTCCCGGAGACATCGGTGATGATAGGCTTGAACTATGAGGGCGAGGGCTGCATTGAGATGCCTTTTATTCCATAACCTTAATAATCTTCATCTCTTTATATCCAATCGGCCCGGAGTCCCATTGCTACCCCCATGATAGCTTGGTTCTTCCGGGCCATAAAGTAATTATTCATGGTTGTTGCTTAATGATTCTTTGGAGTGGAAGGTGAAGCATTATTCACTATCCAGACTTTGCCCTTCGCTCCCATCTACCCTATAGCCATCAAGCCATCTATGGCCGTATCCGATAATCCATCATGCTCAAAGATCGTTGATCCTGGGGCATTACAAAACTTATATTATTGATCTAAATAAAGCAATATCCATTTCTTATGTAACGATTCGATATTATCTTATGTGGCTTGGTTACATAAGAACGCAGCATCTAACGGGCCTAGAGGTCTTCATAAATTTTCCAAGCCCTAATACCATTGATGGAGTTCTTATGCTTATATTCATTTAATTCATTAAATCGTTTTCCTGCTCTAAATCCGTCGATTAAACACAGAAACGCCATTAAAAAGGATAATGCTATAAAAATCCTCCATATTGGGAAGTTCATAGCTCCTAAATTAATATCAAAATCAGCATCCTTCCACAGTCCAAAAGGAATCATTACCAAACCAAATGCAATACACATCATAAATCCCATTGGTCCATTATCACAACTTTTTTTTGCTAAGTATATTGCACAGTCCAGATGATCACATTCTTCGTGCTCTTTGGGCTTAATTTTCCATTCTCGTCCGCAATTGGCAACGTATTTTTCAGGAGGTGCATTTTCTCTGCCGTTTGCGGAATATACGGGCTCGATGGTCGGATACTTCTTAATTCTCCCCTCTATCGTTTGTAGCCGAACCATCATGTTGAACCTCCTCACCGCCAGAACCGACCACTCTATTTTCTTGGCCTCTTCCTGGTGCTCCAAAACGGTCCAGGTGTGCTAATTCTTCCTGGGCTTCTTTGGCTCGGGCTCGCACTCGAGCATCTCGGTTTCTAAATGGCACTTTGTTTCAGATTCTGGTTTATTCGTTGCCGGTGGCTTCGGAGGTTCGGTGGGTTTAAGCGTCTTTGTCTTTGTGGCCACATTATTATCCAATCCTAATGCATCTTGCACCCTAGAAGGCAAATGTTCTAAGATCAATTCGCTTATTAGGTCTCCTGGATCTCTATCTTCTATCGTACTCCAAATCGTTATAGCCTTGAGGGCTTGAGGGTCTAACACAATTCTCTGCTTACTTACTGTTGGCATATCATCCAACCTAATCTTGACCACCACGATTGCACCACCATAAACGAACACCCAAGGATGCAACAGAACCCAAAATCCAAAGGGTTATCTACTACAATACAATCCATCATGAATAAATGTTTTGTTTGTTCCGAGTGGACTTGAAATATAACGGAGAAATTTAAATGAAAGCTACAATAAGATTATCTGTCCTGTTGGCAGTATTTCTGCTGACGGGAATATGTGGAATAGCGTTAGCAGCTCCGACCGGTACCGTAGTCTACAAGACGATTTTCGCAGCTACTCCCCTTGAAATATTCAATAGCTTAAGTCATCTGCTCGCCAGTGGAGATAATGAGGCATTTGATAGCGCACTTGGAGAGGCTATGGCATCTGGAAATGCTATTATGCTGCATAAGGGCGATAGTGTCTATTTCGAGGGAGGCGAAGGCTTTCTTTCGGGTATCATAAAAATACGACTTCCCGGTAAAAGCACGATATACTTTACGTATACTGAAGCGGTAGAATTAAAATAAATTTTTTTATATAAAATTTAATCATATCCAAGCGGCTGGGGAGCCGGGCGGTGACATGTTTTTGCAGCATCGGCCACATCGGAAGCATTTCACTATCGTAGCCCAAGGGCTTCAGCCTTCATCACCCTGGCCTTCTGCAGCGCCCCGGCCTCGCCCATCCTTCTGCAGCTCCCAAGATATTTGGTTATGATCTTATCGCCCTCCTGCCAGGAGCAGACCCACCGTGGATAGTTCTGCCTGCCCTTCTTTTGCGTGTCCTTCCACAAATCCACTTGCCGGACGGTCAGGTCCTCAAGCCTGGCTCTGTACTGGAGCTCCTTGGCCTCCTCCTGCAGCACCTTCGCCCTCTCCTGCCGGGCCGTGGCCTCGGCCTCCAATCCCTCGATGCCTGCCAGCGTGCCGGCCTCCCTGCGCAAGCCCTGGGCTTCTCCCCTCAGCTTTCGCGCATGTTGGCGAGCTGGTGTGTCGTGAACCATCCGCGTGCCATCTCCGTTTTGTTTTTTTCTTGATTTGCCTTTATCCAAGCGGGCCGCCCGCCCTGTGATACCTCACCTTGCTCAGGGGTGTTTCTCACAAAATATAGTAGTACTAGATTATATATAAAGTTATTGGATAATCTAGTACTACTAAATGAAAGAAGAGACCTATCTAATATGCCTGCCTAAAACATATATTTAATAGATTAATAGCAATCAAGTTGCATTGCCACTAAACAGTCTAAAGTACAAAGTCTGTTAGTTAATATCCACACGCCACAGCGAAATGACGGCGGCGCACCCGTGCAGCAAGCTGTGGGTGTATTCATTAAAAAATATAATATTTAGGTGGATTAATAACCTCAGATCGATATTCCTCGGTTGCCCAGCACTTCCAGTACAGCAGCTTCGACCGAACTCATAAGACTGCTTGCATCTGCGTTGATCCTTACCTGGGCAGTTATGACGGGCCTTAGCGCGGCAATCATGCCCAGGAACACGTTAAGCTGCTGAGTGGCCCGTGTGGTGTCCAGGCCGACGTTGATACTCTGTGAGCGGTCAACGATGTTATTTACCGTCGTACTCATGGCGTCGAGCTGGGGTTTGGCGGCGGTGTCATCGACGGTTACTTTGATGGTCTGCTCCTGGCCGATGCTGCCCGCCGCCATATAACCCTGAACATCGCTGTAGGCCTGGCCAACTGCATGAATCCCGTATTTGGGATTGGCATTAACCATAGCAGCATCAAGCCGATCCTGTAGATTAACATCTCCATATCCTGGATAGTATTTGGTGGGACCCCCGTAGCCACCCTCTTCATTGACATAGTCCTGCCAGTTGGCACTCTGCCCGGTGGTGCCGTAGTAGAGGCCGGGGATGTGTGCTGGTGGTGCAGCAACTGAATCAGCTAACTTGCTACCCATCTCCGTTTTGGTGGCTTGTATTCCGGCATCTATTCTGGCTAATGAGTCTTTGTTATCGCCGCCTAACTTCTCGATAGCTTCTCTGGCTTTTTCTTGCGAGTCGAGCTTGGCTTTTTCAAATTCCAGGCTCTCTCGATTGTAGTCGGTACTTGCAGCCAGGATGTCCACGAGATTCTGTTCGTATGTCTTTGGTGGTATGACTTCTATTTTGTAATCGGATGACTTGAATTTAGAAGTCATATTGCGAACATCATCTGCCATGCCAGTCAATGCGGCAGAGTCTTTGACCAGCGAGTCTGCCACTGAGGGTGTTGCTGCCGCCGTCCCCGATCCTGCGTTGGGGAATGTCGTGGGTGTCTCGGGCGCGCCTGATGGGAACTCCATTCTCTGATAATTCTCATTCCAGGTCAATTGCCCGCTCGCTAGATCTTCTTTGGTGGGGTTTACTTCCTTAACAGGAACCGGATTGCTGACGGTGGGTTGATTTTGGGTAAGATATGTTTCACCACCCGGTGCTCGGCGAGAGGTCCAGCCTTCGTGTGTCTGGACTACTGGGTTTTCATCTATGTAGTAATCCACAAGAGATTTGATGCTGACTGACCCGGTCGTGTCTGTTAGTTCGGGTTTTGTGATCTCGCCCATCGCATTCAATTTATATTGTCTGTAGGCTAACGTGTTTTCGTTGAGGGCGTCGCTGTTGAGTGATAGGGCCGACACGAATTTCCAGGCACTCTTGGATTCATCCAACGCTATCTCTTTCGCTCTTAAGACCTCTCCTGTCCCCTTATTCTGATATTTAGCTTCTGAAGATTCTCCCCAGTCTGGATAATCAACCCCTGCTGTACCAAATCCGATTTTTCCGCCCAGCGCCGTGCCGGCTGCCCCCACCAACGAAGCGAACCTTTCAATGGCAGTGGCAACTACCTCACCGATGCCCCCCACGACAGTATTGACCATTCCGCCGATGGAATCAATCACCGAGTTAAACGTGGTGGCGGCGGTGGAGCTGACGTTCTGCCAGACCGTTAGCGAGAGGGCTTGAATCTCGATAAATGTGCGCCATATGGTCAGCTTCATTGAGGCCATCATAGGGTCAATTGCGTCCGAAAATGCGTTGATCGGGTTGGTGAATAGGGTCGTAAATGATGTAGCGGTCCAGAGCCGTTCAAGAGAATCGACCGCCCAATCCCATCCCGTGTGTAGCACATCGTAAAGAGCCCAGCCGACTTGCTCATAATCAATTTTTGCTAGTGTATCGTAAATGCCTGAAGCGAGTTTACCCGCGCCCTCAGTTATTCCGTTCAGCATGGTCGATATTACCGAGTCGCCCACGCCGCTGGCATCGACTATAATGCTATTGATGAGTTCATTAACAGCTTCGCCCAGCCCCACTTCCTTTATGCGGTCTACGAATCCCGAAAACGAGTCTGCCATTGTTTTTACGGCAGACTGCCAATCCTTAGAGGGCTCATCGAATAGAGATCCGAAATTTGCCTTGGCGGTGTCTACTGCTATTCCGGCCTCTTCAGTCATCTCGGTTAGAGTTTCGTCGATGGCTCCGCCCATCTCAAGAGCTGCGCCCGAAGAGTTCTCCATCTCCCTTGTGAGGCCCTGGATATTGGCCTGCTGCGCGGCATAGGCCTCCAGAATCACGGCCTGCTTTCCGGTGTATATTGTTGAGAAGTCTATACCCTTGGTGTACATGTCAACCAAAGTGCCCTCAAGGCCTTTGGCTTTGGCTGCTTCGACATCCAGGCCCGCGTCGGCAAACTCTTTTCCCAGGCCCTCATATTTCATCTTGCCTTTTCCGTAAATGTCAGTGGCTTGGACAATCTGGTCGGCAGTTCCGGGCATCCCGTCCTTACCCGCTTTGCCCTTTTTGAGCACCATATCAGCTTCGGCAGAGGATTTCATTAATTGGGCATTGGCGTTTGCCAGAGTCATGCCGATTATATTGGCATCGTAGCCAGTGGCTTGCTTGAGCGTTCCGACCGTGGCGGCCCCTTCAGCGAGGCTCATGTCCATCCCGGCCAATGTCGTACCGGCGCGGCCCATGTCGCTTGCCTTTAAGCCGGTGCGGGCATAGCCTATTGCTAAAATGTCGGATGATTTCGCATAATCCTTTTCACCGAACTGCAAGCCAAGAAGTCTTTGCGAAGCGTATGCTTCTGCTGGAGAAGTGCCCGTCACATCGGCATAGGCATGTATATTCTCTAATGCAGACTCCGGCCCAGTGTAGGTCGACAGGATTGAAGCCAAATCAGTAGAACGAATGCCTACCTTTGAAGCCAACCGCAGCGACCTATCTACAACGTCCTATGTGGCGGCCACATAATCTTCAGTAGTAACCGCCGTATCTGATCGCATAGCCGCACTTGCAGACGCACTTTCGAGTTGGCCATACATGGCAACCGTGTCAGTCACCGTCTGCAAAAGATCCATAGCCCCCTGCTGCATGGATTGAACGGCAGCAATCCCCGCGCCCAGTGTGATACCATCCAATAAGGAGAAACTGCTCGCCGCCTCTTTTGCCCCCGATCCGGCTTCTTTGGCTGCACCACCTAGCTCTGTTGTAGCGCCTAAGGCGCTGGCGGCTCCCGCTTCTATGGCTGCATAAACGCCTTCGGCAGTAACGCCCAGATCGGCAAAACTGTTTCTTGCCTGACTCATACTGTCTGATATGGAGCTGCCTGCGCTTGCGGCTGCGCGGTCGATGTTTCCGAGGGCAGAAGCAATAGCATCAAGTTCAGAGATGCCGCCACTGCTATCAAGGCCAAAGCTGCCCATGAGATCTAAATCACTCATTTATATCATCTCCAGAGTCACTGGGCTCTTCTTTTTCTTCGTTTGTGCTCCAGCCAGTTATTTTGAAATTGCCGCGAAGACCGAGATACGAAAGCTCCCGTTGTATAATTTTGAGATAAGCAGTTGCATCTCCTCCAGCTGCCTGAGCTTCCGCTCGCAATTCTGGTGTGATGTCAATATTGCACTGGCCATCAGTCCGAGCCCAATGGACATACGGGGAACCGCAGTTTTCACACTCAGGCGGCTTTTCCCCCGGGTCAAATACAGGCAGTACTGCCTTCTTATGGCAAACCGTACAAAAATATATTAATTTCAACATCTAAACATCGTCTCCTGTGGTTCTGACGTTGCTTCTTTTCTTGCGTTCTCAGCGAGTTGCTATGTTTTGAAACAAGCTATGCATATCGAAAAATAGATAATCAAATTGCAATGCCTTGGAACAGTCCAAAACGGAAGCCAAAATTTATCTAAGTCATCTTGCATTTAGACTTAGATCAAATTAGATCAAATCGGTCTGCTAGATATTCATCTTAATTTTTTAGCGATCTCCTGATCAGAAGGCGCACTATGACACCAGTTTGGTGAATCGTAGGGTCCATCGTACCCGGGGCAGCCGACTACCGGATCATCAGGAGGTAACCACTCCGACCGTATCCCAGCCAGACGCATGCTATACCAAGCGGCCAAAGCCACGCACAAAACCAGATCATCATGATCCGCTTCTCTCCAGGCTGAATAGCTATCATGCGCCGTGATCGGGTCGATTTTTACCTTAAAATTCAACATCTCTTGCTGAAGAATCACGCCTAACTTCAGCTTAGAAGATATCTTCAATTTTCCATTCTGAAGGAGCACCTGCAGGCAGCCAACCAGATCACGCTTTGGGACACGCCAGCTGCCGCTGTCATGAATGGTTTTGTCTCCGCCGTGGATCATCACTGCAGCAGGACTAAGCCCCGCCTGACGGAAGAGATCCACCACGGGCGCGCCCACGCCAGTTTGATCAACCACGAGGGTGGCACCTTGCATAGTTGGGTTTGAAAGAATCTTAAGCACTTTGTTTACAATTGTGGGATAGGGCGCGCCTCTGACGCGCTCCAAGAAGCGCACGTTGAAGATTGCCTCATTGTGGTTGCCTTCTCTTTCCAGTATGGAAAGAGCCGTATAGTCATTGGCCTGTCCTAAATCGAGACCTACAAAGAAATCTGCCATTATGCCTCTCTGAAATCAAGCGATTCAACCTCATCCGTAATCGCCGCCGTTATTTGGTCGTGAAAAAACAGTGGTGTGGCCACAAATCACATTTTAGACTGTTATATGCTGAAGCATATCGAAAAATAGATAATCAAATTGCAGTGCCACTAAACAGTCTAAAATGAATGCCGCCAATAGTCGTTTGCCCTCAGCAAGTCATCATATGTTTTTACGATGGGTGTCACAGAAAAACTGATCGGCTCAACGTATTGCTCTGCCCACCAGGAACTCAGGGCGACGGCCAGAACCAAATCATCATGATCTGCCTCTCTCCAGGCAGAATAGCTATCATGCGCCGTGATTGGGTCGATCTTCTGTTTAAAATTTAACATCTCCGCTTGCAGAATTGGACCCAAATCAAGCTTGCTGGCCACCTTGGGGCGTGAGGACTGCAAGAGCACCTGCAAACTGCCAACCAGATCGCGTTTTGGAACTCTCCAGTTCCGGCCTTCATGTGTCATGGAGTCTCCGCCGTGGATGCTCACGCCGATAGGATCTAGTCCGGCCTCTCTAAACATGTCAAATACTGGCCGACCGCAACCGGTCTGGTCGATCACTAACTCGGCGTTGCCCTTCAGCTCCGGAGAACTCATCATTCGAGCCACCGTGATCACAATCTGCGGATATGGCACGCCCCGGACGCGTTCCAGGTGCCTAACATGATAAGCATACTGTTTTTCGGCTTTCAGGCGCTCCATAATGACAATCGCCGTATAGTCTTGAGATTGTCCTAGGTCAATCCCCATAAAGAATTTAGTCATGCTTCACTTCCAAAATCGAGAGGTTCAACCTCATTTGATATTGCACCCGCCACCTGATCAAAAGTAAATACGCTATCTGTAGTCTCCAAGAATTTGCAATGGTACTCTTGCTCGAACCAGGGGTTTATTCTCTTCTCTTCTTCCAAGAACTCTCTTGATATGCGTGGGCACATTTCTGCCGGGATTTCATACCACTCCCACATATCCCGCTGCTCATCCCAAATATGGAAAAAGTGGCCGCGCTTGCCGAACGGTGTTGACATCAGAATATGCCTGCCATTGCTCACGGAAAGCATGGGACGGACAGAGTTGTACAAATCATCCAGGACCCTTGAGGCTTCATCTTCGAGAAGCAAAGTCACAGCCGAAAAGCTTCTTGCACTCTTCTCGGATCCAGGTCGAGCTATGAAGCGATTACCGTTCGCAAACTTGACCGCTAATTTGGTGTCAGTGCTCAGATAGTCGGAGGGTAGCTCCACCGCTCCCCGGAACTCATCAAACTTGAGCATCAGCTCGCTGCTCTGGTCCTGGGTGGGCGCGATTACAAGCCCAAAAGAAGGGCGACGATAGATCGACTCATGCAGGCCCAGGGCAGCGCATGTGGTGCTTTTCCCGCTTTGTCTGGAATTGTTCAGAATGATCTTTCTTGAACGACTGCGGAGGAGCTTTGCTTGCCATGGATCGGCCTGATAACCCAGGACCTCCCGCGCCCATAGCGCCGGATCGAGGGAGTATGCCAAATCATCCGCCACGGATGGCATGAACTACCGCCTCCTTGGCCTCGGGAAAGGGCTCCAGGGACTGTATAATTAGAGTTCGCAGCTCGACCCATTGAGGATTAACAAGAATGTTTATCGTTGGCTGATCTTTAATAAGACCCTGGACCTTAGCGTATAACTCAATGCATTTTAGCGCCCGGTCGACCGCTTTTAGGGCAAGCTCAATATCTCCCTGGGTTCGGGCCGCTTCCCTCAGCTCTCTTACTACGGCTGCCTCATCCTGCACGCTCTGAAAAAGCTCGTCTGCTGTGAGGACAGCCTGAGCTTTAGCGGATTGTGCAATCTCTTTGACGATATGGGGCCGGTGCCGGGCTATGCTCTTGTGGCTACATCCTACCATTTGCGCATAATCAGAATCGCTCAATTTCCCGGACAACAGTGCTTTATCGTGCTCTTCATGGCCGGGAAAATTACAAGCCTTACACCTGGGTTCATATCCGCCTGGATGGACGCTTATGGACGCTTCATCCGTCATTGTGTCTCTTGCTCCTGGTTGCCATCGTAGTCTTTGCGGTCGTAGCCCTTCGCCCTGGCCTGCTCTCGGGCCTTGTGTCGTGCGTTGGCAGCGGTGTTGGATTTCAGAAAATCACGTCTAGCGGGCCTGGTCCGGCTCTTTCCTTTCTTCATGTTGTGGCCTCTCCTGCCCTATGCTGCATGTATCGCACCACACCGCTGGGCGTCTCCAGCCGGGTATAATTCGCTTCCAGCCAGGATGTGACCTCATCCACAGAAAGATGGAGTTTGCCCGCCACTATCGCAGGATCGACCATGCCATTAATGCCATATTCCATAACGGCGGCTATCTTGATCCGTTCGGTGGAGTCCTTTGCGGGCTCTTCGGGGTTTGCGCTGGTATGCTTCCCGGCCACATTTTTGAAGTGCTGCTCTTGGGCGTTGGCCTGCTCTTCAATGTCGCACGCTTGCCTTATCGGTATGTCGGACCTTCCACTGCTAGCGTTATCGGTCTCATCGGTCTTATCATAGGGTGACTTATCGGTATCCGATAAAGGCTTCTGTTGCTGCTTTTTGTCGTTATCGGTCTTTTTGGCCGGAGAGAGTATAGAAAGATATACCTCTCTCAAAGGGCACTTCCCGCAATCATCACAGGGATATCCCTTCTCTATACTCCCCTCCATATTTACCGATAAGCTACTAGGAATCCTACTACTGTTATTGATTATTATACCGATAGGTATACCGATAACATACCGATAACACGCCGATAACGTTATCTGTTGACTACGATAAGTTTCAATGATATCTATTTTGAGATTAATTAAATCCAGGCCATCCCAAAAACTAGTCCCTAGATTCATGTTTGGATTGATTGAATAGATTTTCTTGCCTTGGTCAATGTCTTCTGTAATGATAGCAGATTTAGCCATGATTGATCTCAGACGCTCTGAGAGCGTGCTTTGGGCGATCTCCAACGCCTCCGTCAGGCCCCTTTGTGTTTTGGGCAGGCCATCAGTCATAGCACCGATTACCTTTACTTCGGCCTCAGTCAAATCGGAGAAATGAGCCACCTTGTGCCCCGTATGGATTGCTTTTGCTTCGATCAGGTCTTTATCCTCGGCAATGAGCCATCCACCAGCATCTTTGCGCCTCTGTCTCCATCGAAGGATAACCAAGGCATCCACTAAATCCCAGAATTGCTCTTGTCCTCTGAAATCGGATACTTTCAGCCACTCTGCTTTTTCCGCTTGTGGGATCAGTACCTTGAAAGGACCGTTATCAAAAATATCTGATATGATCTCCCTAGCAACCTCAATCCCCTCATCTTCTGCAAGCCTCAGCTCTTTGCGGGCTCTTCTGGCTGCTATCTCCGCGGTAACTCTTTTCTTGTGCCCGGGGCTGGAGTCGGTGCTTATCGGATACTGCCTATCAAATGCCTGTTCGTTTGCTACTGATTCAACGGATGTGAGCCACCAAACCATCCTGGGAGGTATCTTAAGCTCGATAGCTTCCCGATTCTTACCACCCGTCACCGTGAAATGGGTTATACCGTGCTGGAATCGGGCCGTTGCCCTCTTGTAGATCGGTATTATCGGCTCATATTCTACATCATCCGAAAAGAGGATCATACCGGGCTTGAGCCGTCCCGTCTCCTGCAAATAGAATAAGCTCATCGGAGATAATGAGCCGTCTAGCCTGCGATCCATCGGCACAAGATGATATGTAGCAGCGCATGCATCGCTTTTACCACTGCCTTTCTCACCGTTGCCGCCAGGCTGTATGCCGTTGCTGGTTAGACTCGCGGCGGATACTATAGAGGCGATAAGGACTTTCTGGTAATCCATATCTCCAATATGGTTTCGTTGTGCCTGCCAGACAAGGTATTTTAAAGGATCTCCACGCTCTGCGATGGCCTGCGCCTTTTCCCTGGTGGCCTCCAGGGACTCACCGTGCTTATCTGCGGTCTCCTCGCTCTCCAGGATGCTCTTGTCTATCAGGGTGTTAATAGTGGCAACTTTGATACCCGTGCCGGCCTTTTTAATGGCCTCTAAGAGAAGATCGTACTCTATGGGATCGTTCGCCTTCAGTGTGACCAGGGCTGCCAGGTTCGCGGGCTCTTTAAGTGCTCTCGGGTCGGCCTTGATCTGCTCCAGTAGATCGCTCGCCTTCTCTTCTGCCTTCGGCCCGGTGTCGTTGCTCTCTGGGATCTCTCGCGGGTGTCTTGTGCCGCTCTCCAGGCCGCTCCTTATGGTCTTCTCGGTCTCATTAGGATCAAGGCCGGTTGCCCTGGCCGCTCTTGTTAGTTCCTCGATGACTTCCGATTCATCCAGCACACGGGCCGCTACAAATTGCCCGAGTGCGAAAGCGGATTTATTGAGCTGAGCATTTCGGTCTCCTTCAGAAGTGCCGGCCAGGGTAAGGACCTCATCTCTTAGCGCCGCCTCTGCATACCGCCGGGTTCTCTGCTCATCAGTTTCGGCCCGCTTCTGCCTGGCCTCCTTGCCTATTCTCTCCAGCTTCGCGGCGTTGGCTTCTAGCTTGGATGAGAAGGTAATTCCAAGAGCCCGGAGATCTGCCAGGAGCATTGCCATGGAGATCTCCGCCGGTGGGCTAGAGTCCAAGATCTTGTAATCTACTCGATCGCCCTTTCCCGGTGGGACATCGTCGCCCGTCACCTGGTCTATGAACTTATGAGATGGTGGGATTACTTGGTAAGTCCGCTGGAGCTTGATCTCTCCGCAAGACTTCCCATCCTTGAAAAGTTTTAGCTGCGCTTGGTCGGGCTTCTTGCCAATGGCAGCTAGGGCTTCGGCCATGCCATTGGAGCACCTAAACCAGAGCCCAAACCGGCCGGGCCTGGTCTCCCATACGGTACTGATAGGCAGCTCTAGCCCTTCAAAGGCGGCCGGGTCGTCTTTGTCTAAGCCGATGTAGCCATTGCCCGCCAGAATCCCGACGTTACCGCTGTGCACCTTTGCCTCTGTGAACGTATGAGGCCTCTCTTGCCACGCCTTTTCTGTCGGTGGAAACTTGACACCGGCCGGGAGAAGCACAAAAGCCGCGCCAGGCTGATTGAAGACATCGGAAACTTCAGTCATCTAGCACCACCCCTAAATTGTCGTGAACTTGTCCAGCAGTGCTTCTTCCGTTCTGGAACTGCCGGCGACATCGGTACGTCGGCTACCATACCATCGGCCTCTATTGCAAACCGGGCAAGGCCATGATGCCGGCCATCTTCCGTCCATGGAAGCCATTTAGTCTCCTTGAGTCGCGTGCTGAAGACAAATCCCGGCCTTGGACCAAATATGGCAAGCCATCCATGGGCTATAGATGAAAGATAGCTTCCGCCCGAATGAGCGCTCCAGGGAGCGCTAGTTACCCGACCTGGGTCAGGCATGTGCTCGCCCGTCTAAGTCTAAGCAACGTAGGCGATAACCATCGAGCCTGAGAATGCCAATTTTCCGGCCAATCATCTCCTTGAGCGGTAGCTCCATCTCTGGAGGTAACCAGGTTGGAATCTTGCCGATTAGGGCCACAATATCACCGTCTGGCGATTTCTCGATGCCGTGAAGCACACCGCGGACTTCATCACGCTCGCGGTGCCGAAAAGGCGCGCTCATTGTCGACTCCCACGACAATGGCAGAAGAGATCGTGGCTAAAAAGAGATCGTAGGTCCTCATCTAGTGCAAACTTTATAGGGGACATGCACAGAGAACAGTAGGTCGCCGTGGTTTCAGCAAGCTTTTTATTCTTATGTGGAGTATCCATCATAGGACACTTCCAACACGTCGCGTGGGTGTTCGCTGGGCCTGGCGGTGCGGTCTGGACAACTCTGCCGCTCGGCCTCCCGATTCTATCTTTTTCAACATTACTATCACCCCATCAAACCCCTTGCCTGCCTCGCCTCATCTATCACAATTCGTGCTGCTTCACACAAGTTAACGCCCTGTTCATCGGCCATTCTTTCCAGGAAGGCCCTCTGCGACGTAGAAATTCTGTATGCTATCGCATCGGTGAGCCGCTCGGGTCCCCTTTGGTTTCTCAATTTCGTCCTCATCACAAATTCTCCATCGTAGGTCTATTTAATAGTAAATGCTTGCTGAAATACTTTATTGCCTCATTGGTATTTATATATTACTAATCTAACCAATTTTTGATTATATCTATTTTTTGGAGATACAATTAAATACAGGTTTTAACATAAACTTGTCTATGCCAACTGCAAGTCGAAATAAACAAATGAACCGACTTAGAAGTCGAGGGAATTTAAGCCCCCAAACCAGAGCTAATACGGATTATAAGCTAGCAAAAAAACTGCAGTCTAAATTGAATAGCCTTAAAGAATTGGAGCCAATTCTAGAAAAGATACCCAAAGAAAAGCTGGGGAATAGCGAATATAAGTATGTCACAGACGAACATGTTTTCACCCTTTTAACGTTAGCTGAAAAGATTATGCACATATTGGATTTTAAAAAAATAAGAGCAAACGGAGAAGAACTCTATGTAGTCCGAGAAAAAAATAAAAAGAAACACCCAACGTGGAATCTTTGGAATCCCAATGCTCCAAAATATAAGATTGAAGGCACCCCTGTAAGAGATGCGCCGAATGAGAAAGATTTTAAGAGAGGCATAAAATTGGCTGAACATGCCTATATGTTGCGGGCTTTTTATGATTCGAGGGTTCCCTTGCCAGGATATAAGGAACCCTCAGGGTATCCTATCGAGGACGATTTTTGGGCTAGCGTAATGCAAGCCAATCTAGATTCTAAGTGCCACGCAATGATTAACGAACTACTGGACTCTGGCATAAGTGATATCTTGCAGATCGCCGAGAAAGTAGGTTGCCAGCCCATACAGGTAGAAAATATCCTCGAAAATCGAAGGAGAGCAACGGAATATAAAGAAACGCAAGCTAGACTAGAACAAGATCCTGCAGCAATCCAGAAGATTAAGGAGCTTTGGGCAAAGACATTTGACAGAGGCAAGATAGCTCATGCGGTAGGACATCCAGAGGGTGCTGTATCTGCGATAATTGATCGCATGATTGGAAATAAGGAGATTCCCAACGACTGGGTGATAGTACCGGGCGGCGACTTTCCTAAGCCATCTGAACTCGATCTCCTCAAGCATCAGGAGATCGCCCGCATCATGCAACCGTTATTAACAAGACGCAATATAGATAAATCAGAACCGCGAACGAACGAGATAAAGTGCGGCAGGTGCAGAAGGCCGTTTGTCGTTACAGAAGACGTTCGTGGATGCCCATATTGCGGCGATGCCGACGATAGCAAAGAAATTCGACATCAATGACATTTTCACACGATTTACCAAAAGGACAGGAGAACCTTCGTGTCCCCTTTCTCTTCCTCGCCTTAACCTTCGCGCATATCAATCAGATTACCCGGCCCGCCCAATTGGCTCAGTCTTCTCGCAGTTTCTTGAACTCGACTTTTTCTGCATCTGGTGCCCAAACGGTTATTGAAGTCGGTGATGAATAACCCGCAGCTTCTTTGGGGGCCTGGATACTGCTTAGAAGCCCCTCTAGGTGGATTTCCAGCCATTTGGGATTATTCCCTGCTTTTAATTCAATATCCCAATTATAAAAATGCTCGCCCCTCCTTCCTATGATTACGCGATGCACCGCCCCGCATTTATAGAAGAAATTGATAGTTTTGCGGATAAACCGTTCCCATAGATCAGAATCACCGGCGTCTCTGTTCCTTGGAGGCTCAAATCGCGGAAGCTCCTCGGGAGGTTGACTAAGATCCGTTTGCGGGTCTCGAAAATTGATCTTTTGAGTAATTTTGGACCCGTTGCATTGTGCGCAGAGGGTTTGAAGATTGTCCGATATATTGGTGCCTCCAAAATATGAAGACAATATATGATCCACTTCCAAGGAACGGGAGTTCGTGTTTCCGCAACAGAGGCAATACCCATCTCTTTCTTTCACTTGCTGTTTAAGTTCATCAGAAGGCTCTCGGGGTGGCGGATAGGTGGTAATCATTTTTATTACTTGGTTGCCTGGGTGGCCCCCGTGCCGGCCAATATAGAGGATTCTCTCTTTGCAAGCGTTGTACTGACTCTTGAACCGCTCGTAGTTAATGTACAGAACCTGCCAATACCGGTCCGGTCGATTGAATTCTAGCTCCACGGCTTCATCCTCCTGATATGGGTCTAACCTTTTAGCCAAAAGGTCTTGGACAAGAAGATCCAAGTCATGAAGTTCTCTTTCTTCGAATGGGAAGAATTTAGGCTCCCTCCCGGATTGTGCAATATGTCGCGCCAGGCTGAAAATATCATTTGATATGTCCGAGCCAAAATGCGGATCCGCTTCGGAGAAGAACGTCTGGCCGAGTTCTGAAATTCTATCGGACACATCAGTTAGCTTTATTCCCTCATCAGCGAGTCGGGTATCTGGATTAGTGATCAGCTCTTCGACAAGTCTCTGATATCCCACCATCTCGTGATCAAAGACCATTACTAAGCGACGGACATACTCAATCTCTTCGTTGTCTGCCTGTCTTGCTGCAAATTCAACTCGATACCATCCAGTTGGCAGGATGGCTTTAAAAGGCCTATCGCTTATATTAAGCCCGCTATCCATCTGGCCAGCCAGCTTTCGCACCAGTTCAATTGATATGTATGCTAGTGGGGGCCTCTTACCATACTCAGGTGTTCCTTCGTCTATACCTCCTTCTGCCAGAGGATCGTATTCCGCCCAGTTAATCAGCTGCTCCCAATTATCCGTGAAGAAGACAAGATAAGCCTCTGCTGTCCCTCCAAATTCAGGTCCTCGGAGAGCCCTGCCCACCATTTGAGTAAGAAGTATTTGGCTAGTTGTCTGCCTGGTAATGAAACATGTCTTGACATCGGGGATATCAGTCCCTTCAGTGAGCATTCTTACATTAATCACTACGTCCAACTGGTTCTTTCGAAAAGCATCCAGAACTATGTCATTTTCATCCGATCGGCGTAGGTTGCGAGCGTCGGCACTTCCTGGATTGGCATCCGTATGTGAATAGATAGCCCCATTGCTGATTCCACGTTTGCTAAGATATTCGGCTATTGCTTCGCACTGATACCACCTATCTGCGAAGATTAAGGTTTTGCCATACTTATTTTTATTCCTGGAATAGTGTTCGGCAATAAACAGGTTTCTGTTCTTATTCTTGGCCAATTGATCAATTATATCTTCAGGGACGTCTTTAAAAGTTCCAACCCATTTTTCGTACTCTCGCAACTCAAAATTGGGATTAAAGTTCGTTTCTTGTGGTTCTATAATTGGCTTAGCCAATATATTTTGGGCCATTAATTTACGAGTAGCGATCTGATGGAGAATATCTTGCGGGAATAGCGTTCGCAACCAACCCTCTAGGTTTTCATCGGTGTAAACTGGTGTGGCCGTGAGCCCGAGTAGGTACATATCTTGAAACCGATCTCTCAGGCTGAGAATGAGATTCCTGTAGCTCGGTGCTGGTGCATGGTGAGCTTCGTCAAAAACAACTAAAAGCTTACTGCCAGCGGAGTCAAGAAAACTATTGAGGGCTGGATGGTTTTCTTTATATGCCCTGGTTATGGTCTGCAAAGTGGCTATTATTACATCGTCTTGTGCCGAGATATGGGCAGGATGAAAATGACCTATAGTTCCTGAAACAACTCTCACTCTTAGGATGTCTCTTGGTTCAGAAATTCTTCCAACGTGTTCCGGGAAGCTAGCGTAGGCCTGTTCTAGCAAATGATGAGTGTGAGCCAGCCAGAGTACTTTGAATCCATCAGAAAGAGCCGTTTGGCAAAGAAAGCGAAGTGCTGTGAAGGTTTTCCCTCCGCCGGTTGGCAGAACTAAAATGCCTCCCGCATACGGTTTAGGGTGATTACTGTACCATTTCGCCAGGGCATCTATAGCCATTTTTTGATGAGATGCTGGTTCCCGGATTGTTTCTTTTCGGGCGTCCCTTATTCGGGCATCTCTCAGATCATACTCGCAATAGAATTGCCTATCATCCAGCATTTGCACACTAGCACCTTCATCCATTGACGACATGGCTTTAGTCATTTTTCATTAATGAGGGTGTCGCCACAGCAGAAATTGTTTTTCTTTTAATCTCTGCCTTTGTTTCTATGGCTTTTTGCAGAAACGCATTCCATTACCCCTTGCCTCCCCCCGTCCGCGCCTCCCGCGCCCCCCACTCCTGCCCGACACCATGGTCAAGGTAAAACATTATGTCTGCAGAGGAGATCGGAGGCTCAAATGTCATTTTTGCCTGCTAACTGTCAGGGCCAGGTCCTGAGCTGGGAGGAGAACGGTGGCGCTGGTCTCTGGTCAGCAGTTCCTTGTTTCTTTTCTTGCATTTGTTCTAGTACATAATTGAAAATATGTAGTGTAACATTTCTGCGTAAAAGGGAGCTCACCGGCCCGTCTACCATGTGCTTACTATCAACTATCATGTTGCCATCTTCCAGCGCCCAGTGATCGCATCACGAGCAACCTTGCCGCCCAACTGCTTCAACCGGGCCCGTGCGCATGATGAGGTCAAGCCCGTGGCCCTGGCAATCTCACCCGTCCGGGCTGCCCCCTTCTCTCGGAGCACTGCCTGCACCTGCAAAAGCTCTCGCTGGATTCGCTCCTGCGTTCTCGCCCGATCCAGCTCCCGGCGCTTCTTTTCGAGTAGATCCTTGAATTGCGACTTAGGTGGAACAGTCACATTCCCGCTTCTTATGTAACGGATCCAATAAGAAAAGATCGATCCCTGTTACATAAGAAATCTGTAAAAATGGAGGTCATCGTCGCCAGGTGCATCCGCTCGATTGCTAGCGGTAGAGCCTGGCAGCTCACCATGTTCACGGTTCATGGAGCATGTTTTGGGACAGCCTTGGATGGGCACAAAGGAGATCGAGATAACTCACTTACGCTTCGGATCATTTTTTGGCTGATATGGATGAGCACACCCGGCGCATTTATCTACATTATTTAGGAATGGATCATCATATTTCGGCACCAAATGATCATCATACTCATCTATCTTTAAAATCCCCGGGTCATATTCCTCAAGGCCGATAGGATCTTTCAAGTTCAGGTCACATATTTGCATATCATCAATAGGCGTTTCCCAATCACGTTCTCTGAGAGACTCGGCATAACCCGAACAAACATTCCAGAGATTTTTATTATGCATGGCCGCACACTTTGGGCAAACCAATTCTCCGCTAACCATGGATACAACCGGCCCTTTCTTAAATTTCATTGGTTTCTTCCTTTCACAGAGGGCACAAGAAGCGTCTATGGGCTCTTCCCGCCACCTGATGACCAACTCGCTTTTATTTATCATATTTATCCCATAGATATGCAGATATTTAAGCAAAACTCGCGCATGGGGATGACTGAAAACCTTTAGGCCTCTCCGCCAACCTTCTGCTCAACGCTATACCATCTCTCCCTGCCAGCCGGGAGTGCCCCTCATATGGAGGATGTTGTTGTAACTAACCACATGTAGAACGTTATGCATGACGGCCCACATGTGGAAAACGTCAGGCGGGCCGGTAAAAGCGAGCGATCTTGAAAGGCAGTTGCGAAGCAAATCCCACGCGATGATGCAAATGGCCAGAACCCGGTGGCCCCAGCCATCTCATCGGAAGGTGACGTTTGTTACCCGTCAGCAACTTACTATAGAAATTTACATATAAGGGGGTTTCCCTCGGAATTAATCTGCGGAGCGAATCCCCAACGCCTCTGCCTTCATTGTCCTGGCTTTCTGCAGCGCCTCTTCCCGGCTCATCTTCTTGCAGCTCCCCAGGTACACATGCCGGCACCTGCCACCCTCTCGCCAGGAGGCCACCCATCGGTAATAGGTCCTCTCGCCTTTCGTGGTTTGCTTTACCAAGGGCTCCTCTCGTACCGTGAGGTCTTCCAGCCTCGCCATGGCCTTAAGCTCTTCAGCCTCTTCCCTCAACCTTACCACCAGGGCCATCTTGCCCACCGCAAGGATCTCTGCACCCTCGATACCCTCCAGCGCCCCTGATTCGCGAGTCAGCTCTCGTGCCGTCTTCTTCAAAACTCTTGACTCCTTCCTGGCCGCCGTATCGTGAACCATCTTACGCCTCACCCATAGGATAGTAGTGTCACATCATATAAGTACTTTGTGAATAATGTGACACTACCAAACAAGATGGTGGCAGGTGGCCGGGAATAATCGGCATCTATAGACGGCACCTTTCCCAGGTCGAATAGGAGTACGCGAGGCAAAGTAGATGCTGCCCAGGCAGTCGGTGGAGTGAAGGAGTATCACCAACAGGGCTATCTTTCGCCAGATCCCCAGGAGTTCATTCGGGCTGAGACTTCCTTCTTTGGCAACCGCCTTCCAGTATTGCTCATTAGCTCCAGGGACCTATATCCCTCTGCTTTTGAAATCGCACCTCCATCCACCATCGCATCCAGAAGCCACAAAGTCCCATGAACAACTACACCCTCCTGATGGGCTGCTTTACGCAGAGCGTCATCACCTGTAAGAAGTAGAGCATTTTCCTGCATGGCCAAGACCAATGATATCAGGTCGATACGCCCTGGCCGGGGATATTTTTTAACAAGTTCCTCGGCCTTCAGCATCGCTGATCCAGGCAAACTTTTTTCGATAAGCCCCATGCCCAAAAGATCCCAAGATGGCAACAGTAATTCTGCAATTACCATGTCCGGGGCCATGTACTCCCAGGAGAGACGAAAGGCTTTGGCAGCAATCTCTCCATGAAGCAAATCTATCCACAGGTTGGCGTCAGTTACACACCTCAGCCAACCATCCCCCATGAGTCACAGCCTCTTTTGACAGAAAGTCCCTTACCTGCATGCCGAGGATCTCATTGGCCCTCGACTCAGAGATGAGCCCGTCTGCCAATGCACCCATGACAAGCCTCTCGAACCTGCGTGGGAGTTCTTGAGGCATTGGATCACCCGGTTCTTCCTTGCGCCAGCCTCTTGAGCTGAAGGTCTTGAAGAGGGTTCTGGCGGTCGTCCCAGGGATTATGTCAAGATCACGCGCTCGATATATCCATGCCTGCATGCTCAAACCGTATTTGTGTTTCAAGAGGTGCAATTCATATAAGCTGAGGTCGGTCCTCTTACCTCTAAGCTCGAATTTTGCCGCTGCCGCGGGAACCAGGAAGGCTGCTGCAAAGCGGTGAGCTGCTTTCTCATCGTCCAATCCTTGGGTCCTCAGCATCAGATGTCCAAGCTCATGAGCGATGCTGAACCTTTGGCGATCTCCGGGCATATCGGCCCTGGTGACAATGGCTGTTACCGTGAGATCATTCTCAGCCTGGAATGTGCAGGCATCAAACTTCCCGTCAGCATCCATTGAGCCTATTTTGAGGCCTTTTGCTTCCAGCAGGTCGGTGAGATTCTCGATCGGGCCAAACCCAAGATCCCAGGAGCGGCGAAGATTTTCAGCGGCCTTCTCAATATCATTGAAGGTCATAACCTCTCTGGGGAAACCCACAGGATACTTGAACACAAGACCTGCCTCATCCCCGGAAAGAATGCCTTCAATTTCCTGGTATCTCTCGAGCCAGTCCGAAACGCGAGCCAAGACGGAGTCCTTGCCCTTAGAAGATAACGATTGGCGTTTTCTGAATTTGGGTTCTACCTTGGAAAGGGATTTTGGCCTAAGGAAGAACTCCACGCGAACTCCAAGAGCGCGAGCTAACTGAATGAGAACTTTAGAGCCAGGCACATCGAGATTTCGCTCATATTTGGATATCGCCTGAGCGCTAACATCCACATCGGATGCTAATTCTCTCAGGGAGAGGCCTGCCATTTGCCTTCCCTGTTTAATACGCTCCCCTATAGTCATGGTCACCTCCGGTTTACAAATGATGGATATATAGGTTTCTTATAAACCATAAGGGTTTCGGTCAAAATTTTTTGTGAGTTTAACTGATATCGTATTTAAATCCCCAACTGTGGAATGCAGGCTAGATAAGCCTCTTTCAGCTCCTTCAAATCTATATGATCATAGATGTCTATCGCTTCCCGCCTTGAATCGCCGCGAAGCTCCTGTATGAACTCGCGCCTCATGCCGGCCCGTCTGAGGTGAGTAGTCATCCAGTGCCTGCAACAGTGGGGGCTGAAATGATCTTCCATCCTATCAGACTCCGGGTGATGCAGTCCTACACGCTTTGCCGCCTTGCCTACCAACCGCAAAATACCGCCACGATCGAGCCTATCCCCTGCAGCATTGATGAAGAGCGCCTTGATACCTTTCCGATTCCGGCCCTCTCGGACTTTCAGCCATCTCCTGATAATGAAAGCGGTCTCAGCATCGAAAAACACTACACGGTTGGTCCGCTTGGCAGTGGGCTTGAGCTTGATTCTCATTTCCACCAGGTCTAAATCGTCTATATCCAGGGTGATCAACTCATTGCGGCGTATGCCCGTCTTGGCTAGCAAAGTGATGATCGCTTTGTTTCGGATATCCATCTCGGAATTGATGAGCCTGGTCATGTCCTCCACCGAGATGAGCTGCCTCTCCTGCATTGCCCCATTGTCCTTGTAGCGCCGCAGATACCGCTTTCTGATAGGCAGCACGGGATTTGATGGGACCAGGCCCTCGAATGTCAAGTAATCGTAAAAGGTGGAAAGAACAGCAAAATAATTCTCGACCGTCCTTCCCGCGGCCCCTTTCTCCATCCTCAGATATTCTATGAATCCTCGGAGGAGATCCTTATCTACTTCTTGAAAATTCACTCCTTTGCCTTCTAGGTAGCTCTTGAAGGCTTTCGGGATATAGCCATAGTGCGGGACGGACCTAGGAGACATGCCTCTTAGGGTGCAATCCTTGACAAAATCCGCGATTAGCCTATCCATTTCCATGATCGGCCATCCGTCTTTATCAGTTTGTAGCCCTCTAGCTCTTCCAATTGCGTAGAGACCGCCTTAACAAGATCGCTTTCGCGGGGATCGATGCCCAATTCCTCAAGCAGCTTGTAGCTATCCACCGGGCGGCAGGTTTTGAGGATCCTAACCAGCTCTTCGGAGTAGGGCCGCACGCCTTTATAATCCGCTTCCAGGAATGGCTGAGCACGGTATCTCTTCAGCTCTGCCTCATAACGCTCCAGAACAATCTCTTTCTGCCTGAGATCATCGCGAAGACTCTTGACATCGCTCTTAAGGATATCCAGTTCTCTAACCATCTCGCGACGTGGCTGGAATTCCTCGTTTTCTGCGAGGGTGCTTTCCACAATCTCAATAACCCATTTAGAGAGGGGCGTCTTCGCCGTCTCCGCCAGGGTTGCCCATCGGGCCTTATCGGCATCGGACGGCATATAGACATGAACATAACGGGATCTATCAGGTTTTACCAAATGGCTCACCTGATAATGAATTGTCTTTCTACTATTTAAATGTTTACGCGTAAAACACTATTCGAATCCCGCTCCCGGCACCTACTTGTTTTCAACATATCAACTGGTTAGTTACTCACAACCCGTCATCTTGATCGGTTAGATAATCTTCTGTCAGTTCAAATATCTCCCTGGCTCTATATGCTCCTTGTTCCCAAAGGTATATTGGATATATGGCTTTAATATCATTTTACAGAAAAGAAGTACACTACCAACGTGGGGAAGGGAAATTAATGAAAAATACTACAAAACTAATCCTAATTTGTATAATCGATTGTGTCATTGCGGTAAGTGGGTATACTTTAATGAGGCTTGCAAAAATTGCTGCTGATGTAGGTTGGTTTAAAGCGAATTTGGCATCACCGTATTCGACAATTACGGCATTACCATATCCTGGAATTACTTTGGCTATAAGTTCTATGATTTTAGCATCGGTCACGTTCTTCGGACTATTGGCAGCTAGCGAATCGTCTGGAAGAGGATGGGGTTTGAACAAAGGTGGCATGAGGGGGGCCATCGCGGCCACGATCTTAGTTGTCTATTTTTTTGTTCTTTCGATGAGCGCATTTGTACCATATAAAGATGATATGCCAGAAATGATGAAAACAATGGTGGGAACCTTTACAACCATCCTGGGCATAATGATACCCTTTTATTTCGGTGCATCTGCTTACGTGCAAACCCATACAAAGGATGTCGATACAGAGATGGTTCCGAAGGCGCCCAAAGATCAATAAGGGCGAAGATTTGTAATTTTGCCAAGTGGCACCCAAACTATTCGTGTGAGCGATGGTAGGGGCATCCGAGGGAGAGATATTTGTCGGCACCTATAAGATAGTGAACCCTAGTGGAAGATTCCGGATTAGATTCGAAATCGTATTCGCTTTGTTGAATAAATCTCGCAACGTGTGGAACACTTCCACATCTATCATCCACATGACCCCTGGTTTTTAATCCCAGGGATTGGCAGGTGGACAAATTTATCCCGCCACTATTGGACACTTTTAGACCGCCATTGACACTTTGCTGTGAAGCTGGGAAATTATTCTTTGTAACCCGTAATGCTCTCAAAAATCTCCCGCAGCCGTCCTGCGGTCACCGGCGAAAGCCTTCTGTCAACGGCATCAAGAAAAGTCTCTGCGCACTGGGGCGCGATGCATAGCAGACATTCCGAGCCGTCCATAGCTCGCTCTGCCAGATACTTTAGGTCATCATCGGACAGCATCTCCAGCCGGGATAGAAAGTCATCTCTATCGGTTATGTAGTAGCTGGAGATGGATATGAGAAGGCCGCCGGAAGTCTCCGGATCGCTGCATGGTGCCAGCCTCTTCAAGATCGAGATATCCTTTTGATTGAGTTTTTTCATCATCGCCACCTTACATATCATTCTCTTCTCTTCTTCAAGCATTTTTCGGGCCTGAGATTTAACCTGGAGGGGCTTGGTAAACCATATTCTCGACATGGCATGAAAAATACTCGTGAGCCGGATGCACCTCTTTTCAGGCGTCAAACAAACTTGAGCCAATATCTCACTGTGGCAGCGGGTCGGGGCAGTCCTTAACCCCTGGCGGGCAAACGCACCTTCCTTTATCGCATATTTTCCAGTACGGGCATCCGTCACAACACTCGGCCATCTTTATGCATCTATCATTGCATTCCCGGGTGCCTTGTGGACAAATGCATCTCCCGTTGCTGCATATTCTATCACCCTGGCACCCATCGCCGCATGGGGCCGATACTGTGCACTGACCGTTGCAGTCCGTGGTGCCGTCGGGGCAGACGCACTTGCCGCTGCTGCATACCCTTCCATTGGAGCATCTGCCGCAGGAATCGGTCATTTCAGGGCATGCACCATCGCATTTCAATGCACTTTTCTGATCAATGGATTTGTTAATCCCCCGGATGTCAGCCGGAGCCGCCAAGCCCCTTTGCATCCATCCCGCGAAGACTCTTCCTGTTGTCGGGCCGTCGGGCCAGTATTGTGATCGGTTATCTCCGTAGGTGAACCATATTCGGCCACTGCCCCACTTTGCATCTTCCATCCAGGAGATGCTGGAGTTGTTGAAGAACTTCGCTTTAATGATCGGGATTCCATCGAAGAGAACCTCTTTTCCCCAGGAAACAAGCAAGTTGCCGGGCGACGCCCACTGCCCCGAAGTCTCTTTTACATTTGTCGTATACAGTCCGTCCCAGCTCATAGTATTATTCATTGCAGGATTGGTATCGGCTATAGCGCCTTCCTGTGCGGATGCGACAAGAGCAAATAATAGTAGCATACAAATAGAGGACCGCAACGTTTTCATATTATCCCGCCAGACAAGTTCATATACAACCATTATTTTTATAAGCAGATATATCTTGCGCCGCGGAATTCCGAATATTAAAATTGAAATTTCAAAGGATTAAATTCATATGTTCGCGGCAAGATTTATATGCGCATAGTACTTAATTAACGATTGTGATGTGAGAAGAATGATCGCAGATTTGAGGGTCCAATGCAATTGAAGTCGCCATGTGAGCAGATAGTATGGGATATACTGCCCAGCATCAGGGCAGCTACCGCCGAAGAGCTGGTCAAGAGAGGAATATCCCAAAAAGAGGTCTCCAGGATGCTGGGCATCACGCCTCCTGCCGTGTCCCAGTACGTCTCCAAAAAGAGAGGCTACAATATCGAATTTCGGGATGACATTCGCCAGTCCATAGGAAAGCTCGCGGACGACCTGATCGCGGAAAGAGTAAAAGGCAACGAACTCGTGCCGAGGATCTGCCAGATCTGCCGAATGCTGCAGGATGACGAGGCGGCTTGCATTTCCACCAAATGCAAGGGACTTTGAAATGGAGCGGGCCGACAAGCTGGAAGACCTGAAGAATAGGATCGCCGAGAAAGGAAAGCTCCTGGTGGCCTACTCCGGCGGCGTGGACAGCAGTCTCTTGGCCAAGGTGGCAGACGATGTTCTGGGAGACAATTCCCTGGCTGTGATTCTGGACAGCAGGGCCATGCCCAGAAGCGAGCTGTATGATGCAAGAGAGCTGGCAGCATCTTTGGGACTTAATTATCGGGTAGCAGAATTCTCCATTCTGGAAGAAGCGCAGTTTTGCCAGAATTCGGTCACACGCTGCTACATCTGCAAGAAAAAGTCGGCTGCTGTTTTGAAACGCGTCGCCAAGGAGGAAGGCATAAGTTGCATCGCTGATGGGGTAAATCTCACCGATTACCAGAGCTTTCGGCCTGGAATTGCCGCCTGCGATGAAGAAGGAATCTGGCACCCTTTTGTGGATGCGGCCATAACCAAGGAGGAAATTCGCTCCCTCGCGCATGGCCTGGGCCTGGCCGTCTGGAACAGGCCTTCGGCTGCCTGCCTTGCCTCCCGAATTCCTTATGGGGAGACGATCACATCGCAGAGCCTGAGAATGGTGGAAGAGGCGGAGAAATACCTGAAAAGCCTGGGATTTTTGCAGCTTCGGGTGCGAGTTCATGGGCGCGTGGCCCGAATTGAGCTGTCAGAGCCGGATATGATCCGGGCCATGAATTGCCGCGATGAGATCGCCAAGATGCTAAAAGCTATCGGATTTGACTATGTCGCCTTGGATCTGGAGGGCTTTCGCAGCGGGAGCATGGATGAGGGTCTTATGAAAGGGATTCTATGAACGAGGTCTTATGGACGTCCAGAAAATAAGAAAGGATTTTCCCCTCTTGGAAGATGTCATCTATCTGGACAGCGCCTCTACCAGCCTGACTCCGGAGCCTGTTTTAGAAGCAGTCCAGGATTATTACCATAGCTACAAGGCCAATGTGGGCCGGGGCGTTTACCGGATGGCGCAGCTTGCCGATCAGCGTTACCGGGATGCTCACCGCAAAGCGGCAAAGTTTGTAGGCGGGGCCGGGCAGGAAGGCATGATGGTCTTTACCAGGAACACAACTGAGTCCATCAACATCATAGCCAGCGGCTTGAAATGGAAAAAAGGAGAACGCATAGTCACCACCCTCCTGGAGCACCATTCCAATCTTTTGCCATGGATGAGGCTAAGAGAGAAAGGCCTAGAGCTGGAGGTCATAAAGCCGGACCAAACGGGAATGATCGGTCCGGATGAATACGAAAAGGCGATAACCAAAGGCACCCGGCTGGTGGCAGTAAGCCAGCTCTCCAATGCTCTGGGAACTGTACTTCCCGTAAAGGAGATCGGCAAAATCTGCAGGGAGAGGGGCGCCGCCTTGCTGGTGGACGGCGCCCAGTCCGTGCCCCACATGCCCATAGATGTGGTGGATATCGATTGCGATTTTCTCTGCTTCTCCGGCCACAAGATGCTCGCGCCCATGGGAACCGGCGTTCTCTGGACCAAGAAGGAAGAGGAGGTCGAGCCGCTCCTGGTGGGCGGGGGAATGGTGGCAGATGTGGGAGACGATGGGTATGAGATTAAGAAGGGCTATGAGGGCTTTGAGGCCGGCACGCCCGACATCTCGGCAGGCATTGGTCTAGGCGCTGCCATGGACTACCTCTCCCGGGCGGGCGTTGAGGATATTCACCATCATGAGCAATCGCTTACCGAAAAACTGCTGGAGGGCTTGGCGGAGATAGAAGGGGTAGTGGTCTATGGGCAAGGCCCTGGTGTGGGGGCGCGAGGTGGCGTGGTCTCTTTTGCCGTGGAAGGCCTCTTGCCCCACGAGGTGGCTCTCATGCTCGACCAGGCCTCGAACATCTGCGTTCGTTCCGGCCATCACTGCTGCATTCCCTTAATGAAGCATCTAGGGCTAAAATACGGCACCGTGCGCGCCTCGCTTTACCTTTATAATACCGAAGAAGAGATTGATAAGCTCCTGGCAACGCTGGAGCAGATAGCCAGGATGGCGTAAGCGATGATCAAAGAATACAAGTGTCTCCGGCTGGACGGCGCCAATGCCGAGGAAGCGACCTGCCAGGTGGTGGAAGAGGTGCCGCTCTCCATCTTCATCAACGGCCGGCATTTCGTAACCGCCATGACCAGCCCCCAGATGAGAACGGAGTTTGTAACCGGCCACCTTTTTGCCGAGAGGATTATTTGCGGACCGCAGGAGATCGAGTCTCTGGAGATTGAGGGCAATGTGGCTCGCGCTATTGTCGCCCATCCCATGCGGGCCATTGTCCCCCGCCGGCCCATTGTGAGCGGCTGCGGCGGAATTGCCTCATTTCTGGATGAGTCTAAGCTTCCCGAGATTAAATCGGATCTGAGAATAGATGGAACGCAGGCCCAGCAGGCCATGGGGGCCATCTCGCTCTCCGAGACGCACTTAGCCACGGGGGGAGTGCATTCTGTGGGCCTCTTTGCGGAAAACGGGCCGATCTGCATCATCGAGGACATCGGCCGGCACAATGCCTTGGACAAAGCCATCGGCTATGTGCTTCTCCAGACGCAATATTTCGATTTTAGCAAAACCTTTGTGGCCTGCACAGGCCGGGTCTCCTCAGACATGGCGCTTAAGTGCTCTGTGGCCGGCATTCCCGTCATCGTCTCGCGGGGAGCCACTACCAGTCTGGCCATCTCCATCGCCGAGAGGACGGGCCTATGCATCGTCGGCTTTCTGCGAGGAAAGAGGCTTTCCGTCTACACCTGTCGGGAGAGATTAGCAGTTGACTGAAGGCGGCCTTCGTGTGGATAGATTAGCTGCGGCTCACCACAAAGGCACAAAGCTACAAAGAACTACTCTTCGATTTTATAGCGTTCTATGTGCTTTCTCTGTGAACTATGTGTCTATGTGGTGGAATAGCAGTCAGCCACTGGTTATAACCAAATGGTTGCGGGTGCAGTCATGATCTGCTCCCAATGCCACGAGAGAGCCATAATCTCGCAGCGCTACTCCGGGCAGCACCTCTGCCAGGGCCACTTCATTTTGGATTTTGAGAGAAGAGTGGCGGAGACAGTGCAGAGAAACGACATGGTCAGGGATGGCGAGCGCATCGCCGTGGCCGTGAGCGGGGGCAAGGACAGCACCGCTCTTCTCTTCTGCCTGCGGCGGATTTTGGCGAAAAGGGATGTAGAGCTTGTGGCCCTCACCGTGGACGAGGGCATCGCCGGCTACAGAGATGACACCATCGAGGCGGCGAAAGCCATCGCAGAGCGGCTCGGAATTGAGCAGCATATCGTCTCTTTCCGGGAGGAGTACGGCTACGACCTGGACGAAATGGTGCCGGGAAAAAAGGTCGCTCCCTGCACTTATTGCGGTGTCTTTCGCAAAAGCGCCCTCAACCGCGCGGCAAAATTCTTGGGGGCGGATAAAGTCGCCACCGGCCATAATCTGGACGATGAAGCGCAGACTATTATGATGAACTACCTGAAAGGCGACTATGAGAGGCTGATGCGCTTTCGGCCCTGGCGAGCCCAGAGGGGCCTGGTGCCCCGCATCAAGCCCCTGCGGGGTATGGCAGAAAAGGAGATCGCCCTCTACTGCATGGTAAATGAAGTCTTCTCGGAATCCCGGGAGTGTCCCTATGCCCAGCTTTCCCTGCGGGCGGATGTGCGGGATATGCTGAATTGCCTGGAGAGCCAGTTTCCCGGCACGAAACAGTCCACTGTGCAGGGATTCGAAAAAATCGCGGCGAGAGCGCAGGGCCGCTATGCCCAGATGAATCTGGCTGCCTGCAAAGAATGCGGCGAGCCCTGCGTCAAAGAGAGATGCAAGGCCTGCGAGCTGCTTGGGATCTTAAGGTTGTGATCAAGCGATCGAAACAATTGCCCATAATACTTGAAGAATCGAGCCCGATTAGCCCCAGTTTTAATACACCGTTACCCTCTTCACGCCCTCAATCTCCATAAGCCGGCGCACCAGGTCGCCGGGAATTTTGCCCTCTGTGATGAGGGTCAGCTTGGGGCTTTCCACAAAATAGGGATCGTCAGATACGGCCTGGCGAATGGATAGGCCGCTATTGGCCACGGCGCTGGCCACATCTCCCAATAAGCCGGTCTTGGCGGCATTGACCGGTGTAATTTCTATCACGCCCAGGCCCAAAATGGGCGCTACGTCTCCCAGGAAGGTCATGGAGTGCACATTTTTGAAGATCTTCCATAAGTTTTCATCACCACGAATGGCTTGAGCCGTGGTGTCCACCACGCGGCGGTCCACATCCAGCTCCTTGGCGATCTGGGCATGAGGGATCTCTATCCGGCCCGATACAACGCGAGAGGCATCGTTGATCTGAAAGCCCCTCTGCAGGATGAGACGAATGACCTTCTCCTGAGCCGGGAACCTCTTGAACTTATCTAAAATCTCCTGCCACATGGTGAGTCCTTTTCCCAAAATTTAGCAGAACATCTCTCTGGGAGGCTGGCGGTACTCCTTTCTGGCCTTGGGAATGGTCTCTTCCAGATGCCTTTGTGTGATATTGCACTCATCCATGATGGCATGGTGCAGCGCAGCTTTAAGCACCTTCTCTACCAGGTCGCGTCCTGAGAAGCCCTCGGTTTGGCGGGCAATCTCGCTAAGATTTACGTTCTCCATTGCCAGAGGCATAGTGGCGGCATTCTTCTCCAATAGTCGCAGCCGCTCCTCCTGGTTGGGTAGTTTGAACTCGATCTCTTCCTCGAAACGCGACCGTACCGATGCATCCAGAACCTCGATCTGGTTGGTGGCCGCGATGGTGCAAATCCCCTTTCGGTTGGAGATGCCGTCCATCTCCGTCAGGAGGGAGTTCACGATCTCCGATACATCGCCTCTTAGATCCTGATACCTTCGGTCGAGTGCAATCGCATCAAGCTCATCGATGAATATGATGCAGGGTGCACTTTCCGCGGCTTTTTCATAAAGGCTATGAATCTGCCTGGCGCCTTCGCCCACGAACTCTCCGATCAGGCTGGTGGACTTCACCGCCAGCATAGGCACCCCCGTCTTGGCGGAGAGCGCTTTTGCGATCATGGTCTTTCCTGTGCCGGAGACTCCGTAGAATAGAATGTTGCGCGGTGCCCACCTCCCAAATTTTTCGGGATCAGCCAGGAATTTCTCTACAATCTTGACCTTGCGCTTAGCCGTCTCCTGGCCGACAATATCATCAAAGCTGACATCATACACTACGGTATTCTTTGGCTCCGCCTTTTGCTCCACTTTAATAGTGGTCTGTGAGCCCATAACCGAATATCTGGGGTAGACTTTGACCACCTGGAAGGCAAAGTCCGGATAAAGCCTGCTATCGAATAGATAGCTACCAGGGAGCAGTTTCTCTCCGTACCACTGTTCTTGAGCATAAAGCTCGAATAGCTTTGGCTCAGAGACGACAGGATGCTCCTGAAATATGCTCTTCAGGGGGTAGCCCGCGGGTCGCAAGAGCACAAATCTTGCACCGATTGCCTTTCGCTTCTCCAGCTTCGCCCCTTGTGCCTTGCTCTGGCTCTTTTGGATAGATCGCACGATACAAATCTTTCCGGTATTGATAGTTAAATGTATTGGCCTTTATCCGAGGGTCCGACAGTAATTAATATTACCTCTTCCAACCAATGGCCAAAGAATATGCAGTAGGAGGATCTTCATGGCAGGTGGAAATGGGCTGGCAATCGGTTTGATGGTTATTGGATTCGTAATACTATTCTTAGTGCCTCTCGCCTTCTTGACTAGCTTGTTCAACGTCTAAGGGCGCCGATCGGCATTTTCTTATTTTTCATTTGGCACTATAGCGTTGGCTTTGGATATTGGTCCCATCGCGATTCTCCGGCAAGCGTTTCTTTGCGGGAATACATAGAGAAAGACTGGAAGTCCTGATGAGCGGCAACCCTGCATTAGATCTATCTTAAAGAAAAAACAATAAATCTTTATAGAACGCGATTCCTTTACATGAATGCTGAAAACAAAAGGCGCCGCCTGGATATATCCCGTTCGAGGTAGAATTGAGAGGAAAAATCCTTTTGGCATTAATGATTCTGATTCTATTCCCCTCAGCCTGCCAGGCATCTGAGGAAAATGATCTGTGGCTGCTCCTATCCAGCTATGAGGATATAGGCATCACAATGAAGGATTTAGCATTCTTTCTCGCAACACATGGTTTTGACGCACAACCGGCACCGGATCAATCCTCTGTCGTCGTCAAGCTAAAGGTCGGCAAAGAGGTTTATCTCACACCTAACGGGGCGTCGCCAAGACTTGCAGATTTGTGGATGACCCCACCCATTGCCAAAGCCGGACCGGTCCAGGTGATCTCAAGCGATGCAATTCGTATCAATGCCACTTACAGCATAACCGACAATGACGAATTTATTAAGAAGATCAGTAGATATACCATGTTTCCCGTGACGCCTCTGGGGATGTGCTATGACGGTTCTCAAAAGCTGGATAGCACTTACAGGGATTTTGGATGCAAAGTTATATTCCTGTATAATCCCAGCGGATTTGACTCCCAGGGACATATCTGGGTAGCTGTGGAGGATAAAGACCATCCCAATACCTATCTTGCGGTTGATAGCTACTATGGGGTTATGAAGGACCTCGAGTACTACTCCGCACCCTACAGCTTCGATGAATTTCAATACCTTGATGCGATCAATCCCCAATGGAGGCTCGCTTAAATTGGCTTTCACTCTGCCGTATCAGGCAGCATCTCGGCTTGAGGGGGCATTCATGAGTGAGGCTCTTCATTGGCAGATAGAGAGCTTGCGAATATCACCAGAAACTTGAAATGTTATTAGGGAAGGATTACTAACATAGGAGATATATGAAAATCGAATTTTTGATGCCGCATGCATTTGGCACATTGATGCTCAGCATATTGATGGCGACATGTTGCATCGCGGCGGCGCAGCCACTGGATATCCGCAGCAAGATGACGGATCGTGCCGACCTGGCCAATATGGACCTGACCCAAATGAATCTTGCCGGCATGCAGCTCAATCAATCCAACATATCCGGGGCTAATCTATCCGGTTCCAATCTAAGTAGCACCTATATGCGCTCAGCATGGCTTCTAAATTCCCGGCTTCAAGGAACAAAGATGGTAAAGGCCGACTTAACCGGAGCTGTTCTCAGTGGTGCGGACTTGAGCGGTGCGGATCTTTCCCAGTCCATTTTAGCCTATTCTCTAATGCCCAATGCCAATCTTAACAATGCCATCTTGAAGAAGGCAGATCTTACAGAAGTTGATCTTTCCGATGCTGATTTAACCGATGCTGATTTGACCGATGCCAGGCTTTTTCGAACGGATCTCTCCGGCGCCAATCTCAAAGGCATATACCTGATCGGTGCAAACTTGATTGGGGCCCATGTGAGCTGGGCAGACCTAAGCGAGAGCTATCTTTCAAAAGGCCAATTTTCCCGGTCGGAGCTATACAGCACCAACCTGCATGGCGCCGACCTATCTGAAGCTGATTTTACCAGAGCGTACCTCATGAGTGCAAACTTGACTGGAGCCAACCTAAAATGGACAAGTCTCTCTTATGCAGATTTGACCGAGGCAAAACTCATGGATTCTAACCTGAATTCCGCCAAGATGCCTTTTGCAGACCTCAGCCATGCTAACCTCACGGGAGCCGATCTTTCCGATGCAGACTTGACCTCGGCGAGGCTGACAGGAGCCGTTCTATGTAAAGTCAAGCTCGATCGTGTCAGGTTATCCGAGATCGATCTGAGGGGGGTAGATCTAACAGACTCTTCCTTCAGGGGCTCGAGTCTGGTTCTGGTGTATCTGGCCAATGCTAAAATGAGCGGAGCTGATTTGAGAGATGCCACCTTAGACCGGGTGGAGATGACGGGGGCGGATCTTACCGGTGCCAACCTGGAGCGAATCAAATATGACCAGTTCACCCTCTATTCACTTTTTGATGCCAAGCTGGACGGTGCAAAGATATCAGACAATCTGAAAGCGGACTTGAGTCGAATCAAAGAAGATCCGCTGGCAACATCACATTCATGAGGCAGGAGCCCGAGATACAGCATATAGGAGACAAGGGAAGCCATGATGAAAAATTTGCCGCCATTTTGCATATTGTACTGTGTTTTGGCGGCATTTATGCTTGCCATTTCTGCCCAGGCATCGATAATTTCGTTGGGACCCGGCCAAAGCATCCAAAAAGCAATTGATGACGCATCAACAGGGGACATCATTGAGATATTACCCGGAACCTACAATGAAAGCATCAATATCACTAAGAGCTTGGTCTTGCGGGGCATTTTGGGAAGAGACCGGCCAATCATCGTAGCTCGCGATAGCGGCAATACTGTCCGAATTTCTGCAAACTGCACTCGTTTGGAGCACTTGAGTCTGACTGGTGCCACAGACTGGTCCATGGCAGCCGTTCAGGTGAATTCTCAAGATAATATCCTCGCAAATAACATCCTGCAAGGCAATGCAATTGGCATTCTTGTGTATTCTGGAAATAACACAATCGACTCCAATGAGGTAAATGATAATTACCTGGGCGGATTAGTAATCTTTTCTGCAGCAGGAAATACAATCTCGAATAACTCTTTCTTTGAAAATAATCAGGTGGGCGTAATGACCATAAACTCTACTAATAATAAAATTATTAATAATAATGCCAGCGAAAATATGGGAATTGGTATTAAATTGTTCCGGTCCCGAGATAACTTCGTAGAAGATAATTATGTGATTACCAACGACTACGGCATTGTTTTATCAAATGCTGATAATAATTATATATATAACAACACTGCCATTAATAACGACTACGGGATTTATCCATACCTATCGCGAGGCAATGAGATCTCAAATAACACTGCATTCAAGAATGACTATGCCATCTATCTTTGGGATTCCATAGGCAACAAATTTGAGGATAACAACCTGGAAAAAAATGATGGGAGCGGGATCACCCTATTTTATTCCCATGAGAATCGCTTCGAGAACAACGATGCAGACCTCAATAAGCAATATGGGATTCACCTTATATCATCCAATAGTAACCTCATTTTAGGAAACTCCTTCTGCAACATTAGCGCAGGTACCGGCGCATACCTTGAAGAATCCTCTCAAAACAACTTCACAGAAAATATGGTATCTGCGAATTTTGATCAGGGAATACAGATAATTAATTCCAGTGAGAATATACTTGGGAAAAACATAATTCGTAAAAATCCAAAGGGATTTGTTATCTCAGGCGCCAGCGAAGAAAATATGCTCATCGAAAATGTAGTGAATGGGGGGGATTTTGGCATCCTGGTTTATGAGGCGAACAATAATACTATCGCAGATAATGCGATCAGTAAGGATGCGGTAGGGGGCATATACCTCAATTTGTCCGAGCGGAATAACCTTTGGGAGAATGATATAGATGATTGCCCGTTGGGCATTTTCCTGGAGCACGGTCTTGATAATAATCTCTCCCGCAATCATCTGCAAAATAACGCTAATGGCATCATGCTCCTCGAAACAAATCACAATAACCTCTGCAAAAATGATATCTACCGAAGCAATACAGGCATAAATCTGGATCAATCTTCCTATAATCTTATCCAATCCAATGAAATTTTCGATAATAATGATGGCATAATTATTATGCAATCTAAACAAAACATTTTAGACGATAATATAGCTACGAGCAAAGATGCAAGCATCAGTCTGATCAGCTCTACGAGGTGTAATATTACGGGCAACAATGTCCATAGCTCTCGCCAGGGAATAAAAATGGTCAATTGCAGCTACAACCGGCTATGCTTCAATGATCTCCATCAAAACAATAACGGTCTTTATCTGGATGAAGGCGTATACCCACAACAATCCAGCAACAACGAGATATATCTAAATGAATTTATCGATAATTCGCGCGATGTTTATTCCTTTATATCAACCAACACCTGGAGTTCTCCACAGGCACTTTCCTATAGATTCCATGGAAAAACCTTCAATAATCGTCTTGGAAACTATTGGCAAAGTGCGCGAATGCTGGATGACAATAAGGACGGCATCAGCGATCTGCATCACAGCATAGGCACAGATATCGATGAAAATCCTCTGATGGAGCTTCCTGCTCTGTATGAGCTAATCTGATTATCTCTTTTTCGGGAAAGAGGGGTTAACTTTAAGACCTCGGCGCTTGCTTTAAAGCGCGGAGGTATTAGGAGAATGGGATTTAAGTGCGTTATAATAGCTTTGGCCTTTGTGGCATGTCTATGCATGACCGTCTTCGCTCAGGGGCCGAAGAACGAAGTCGTTGAGCCGGAGTTTCCTGCAGAGGGCATGTCCGGAAACCAAATTTATCAGGATGTGCAAGAGGTGGGCCCTTATGATGACCCCGCCGATTCTGCTCTGTCTTTTCGAAACGAGAGCCTGTTTACTATAAGAAAGGATACAGGCATGAGCCCCCACGTTCCGGGCAAAGGTGTTAGGACACCGGTTGTCGTCATCAGAGGATTTGGTGTCGCTCCGGCAGCAGGAAGCTGGGCCTTTACCCTGAATGACGTTGATAAGAGCTATCTCAAGATTGACCTTTACCAGACCGCTGATGCAGTGTTTGGATCTGGTGAGCTGGCTGATAACGGAGTCGTCACTGCCGTCACCGCAGGAGGCAGCGTATTGGGTGATCGGCTGGCATTATTTGTGGTACCGGCCGGCAGTCAGAACATGTATCGCTTCAGCCTTACAATTAAGCCGGGCTCCATGGATGGAGAGTATATTTTCACAGCACCGGGAATAACCCAGCCGGGTGTGGCCTTTGGCAGCCTGTTGTCACCGCAGGCCACCTCAGATTCTACCATGCAGAACGCGCAGGCTCAGCAGGTTACTCAAACCCTGCCTGTGACTGCGCCTGCAAATGAATAAGATCCGGGCGATTGTCCGGGCTTGCATTTCTATTTTTATCACCACAAATTTCTCGATTCTGCCAAAAAAGATATAATTGATTTTATATGGCCTGTATTTCTTCTTTCGTGGCGATCTTGACCTTCTTTTCGCCCAATACCATCCTGGCCTTGGCGATGTCGTCCACCCGCAGGATGAGCATGGCGCTTTGTGCCTTGGCTGTGACGAAGGCGTAGGCATAATCCACATTTACCTGATTCTGTCCCAGAGTGTTCACGATCTCATAAAGCCCACCGGGAGTATCCTTCATCTCCACGGCCAAAACATCGGTCATGGAGACTGTGAAGGCACTCTCCTTCAGAACTTTGTACCCCTTCTCCGGATCATCCAGAACCATGCGGATGACCCCGAAGTCGCCCGCTTCGGCGATGGTCAGAGCCCGGATATTCACGCCCGCATCCGATAACGTCTTGGCAACCTTGGCGGTTCTGCCCGGCCTATTCTCCACAAAAAGAGAAATTTGTTTGATCTCCGACATTTCAAAAGCCTCCTTACACCTTTCGGTTATCTGTAACTCTCTTGGCCTTGCCCATGGAACGGGGGATAGTGCCGGGCTCAACCAGATCCACTTCTGCAGCTATGTTCAGCACGCCTTTTAATTCTTTGGAGATTTTTTTCTTAAGCTTCATCAGGTCCCCGATCTTATCAGAGAAGCCGGCCTGTGTCAGCTCGACACGCACGGTCATCATATCCAGTGGCCCTTTGCGATCCACCAGAATCTCCCAGTGGTCTCCCACCTCAGGTATATCCATTAAGACCGACTCCACTTGGCTCGGGAAGACGTTGATGCCGCGAATGATTAGCATGTCGTCCGTTCTGCCTAAAATTCTCATGATCCGTGGGTGAGTTCGACCACACTCACAGGGCTCGCTGTTCATGATTGTGAGATCGCCGATACGGTAGCGTATGAGGGGCAAAGCGAACTTGTGCAGGGTGGTGAATACCAGCTCGCCCGTTTCACCCTCAGCCACAGGCTTGTCTGTCTTGGGATCCAGCACTTCTATCAGGAACATATCCGCCCAGACATGGATGCCCTTCTTGACATGGCACTCCGTGAACAGCGGACCGGAAATCTCGCTGGTGCCGTAGATGTCGTAGGCATTGATTCCCGTGGCATCCTCGATCCGTTTCCTCGTTTCCAGGGACCAGGGCTCGGCCCCGAAGATGCCTACCTTAAGAGTCGTGTCCTTTTTGATGGAGATGCCCATCTTCTCCGCTACCTCCATGATATGCAAGAAATAAGAGGGCGTGCAGGCGATGGCCGTCGTGCCCAGGTCCTGCATCAGCTCGATCTGTCGCTCCGTGTTGCCTGTGCCTACGGGCAGCACAGCCGCACCAATGCGCTCTGCGCCATAGTGTAGGCCAAGGCCCCCCGTGAAAAGGCCATAGCCGTAGCCCACCTGCACCACGTCGTCCCGACCCAGGCCAATAGAGGTAAGGGCCCGAGCCAGTGACTCGGACCAGGTCTCGATGTCACCCTTGGTGTAACCGACCACGGTGGGCTTTCCTGTGGTGCCGCTGGAGACGTGGTAGCGCACCACTTGGCTCTTGGGGGCACTGAACATGCCTGTGGGATAGTTGTCCCGCAGGTCCACCTTCCTGGTGAAGGGCAGCTTGGAGACATCGGCCAGAGTGCGGATGTCGCCAGGCTCCACCCCTGCCTCTTTGAACCTCTGCCGGTAGAACGCGGAATGATCGTAAACATATCTTACTACGGATTTGAGCCTATCTTCTTGAAGAGCATGCAAGTCTTCAAGAGGCATGCGCTCAATATGCGGATCCCAGTAACCAGACATTGATGATCGACCTCTTGCCATGAATACCAGGATGGATAAAAAGCAATCGATTCTCGCCTCACTTTTTATCCGATTCAGAAGGTACTGTTGTCAGCTTCTCCAGTTTATGAAGCAATGTCTCTCCAGTGGGTGTAGTTTTGTAGACTCCCTTTCTTTCTTCTTGCACAAGGTCGTGGAATTTCAGCCATTCTACGAACTCGCTGGCCTTCTGAAAATTGAGGTTCGATTTGTAGGTTATCTGCGTCTTCTTCATGTCCTGTCCCAGGCATAGGGAAAGTATGTCTTTCATGATATCCAGTTTATCTCGTCTATGCAATCCCATCTACTCCTTATCGGTTCCTGGTCGCGCACCCCATACCACATAGGCATCCTGATCTCAAAGCGTGGCTCATATTTGCCATTTGTCCCTTCCAGGATATCTCAATGCCGGTTTATTTGGCAGTCCGCGTGCATATTGCAGGCGGCCATTTAGCACTTCTTTCCGCGCCACTAGGCTTCTATTACAGAATCGTGATCTAGGCTTCAATAGTGCCATTCCAGTTCCCTGAATAATTTCGTCAGCGGGAATAAGAACAAGTACGATCCCCTGAACTTCTTTTGCCTCAACCAGAATATCAAGCCAAAGAAGTAACCGCATGATCGGTATTATCTACCAACCATCGACGGATCTATAACCAACGTGAAGCTGTACAAAGGAGAAAAGCCGGGGCCGACATCGACCTCTGCCGTCTGCAGGCCCGGAAAACCGCTCTTTGGAGGGGTGCGTCAAGTGCCTCAGGTAATCCTGGCCACCGCCGCCACCTCATCGCCAGGCTTGACGTTCATGATGCGTACGCCTTGCGTGGAGCGACCCTGCACCCTTATCTCGCTGGCCGGAATTCTGATCACCACACCGTCCTTGGTGGTGACCAAGAGCTCATCATCCTCAGAAACCGTGGTAGTGCAGCATACGAAGCCCTTTCTGGCATCGATGTTCTTGACGCCCTTGCCGCCGCGCCTCTGCGGAGGGTATTCCTCCAGTTCAGTCCTTTTACCATAGCCCTGATTGGTGATGGTAAGCAATGTGAAATTGGCGCTCGGCCGGATTACATCCATGCTGATAAGCTCGTCTCCCATGTTCAGGCTGATGGCCTTCACACCCATGGTACCGCGATTGGATGCACGCACATCATCCTCCTTGAAGCGAATGGCTTTACCAAACTTTGTGGCCACCAACAGCTCCTTGCTTCCGTCCGTGAGCTTGGCCGAGACCAGGCTGTCCCCTTTCAGGTTTACGGCCTTGATGCCGCCCTTCCTTGGATTGGAAAAGGCCTGCAATGGCATCTTGACAATGCTTCCGCGCCGGGTTACCAGGATTATAAAGCCCGAATCAAAGCTCTTCACCGGTATTGCGCCCGTGATCTTTTCATCCGGCTCCAATTGCAGGAGATTGACAATGGACTTACCCCTCGTGGCCCGACCCAGGGAAGGAACCTCGTAGACCTTGAGCCAGTGGGCCTTGCCTTTGTCCGTGAAGAATAGCAGATAATCCTTGGTTGAGGCGGTAAAGACATCGGTTACAAATTCCTCACTCTTGGTCTCCGCGCCAATTACTCCCCGCCCGCCACGTCGCTGCATGCGGTAAGCCGTAAGGGGCTGGCGTTTGATGTACCCGGAAGAGGTGATGGTCACTGCCACCTCTTCGTCCTGGATGAGATCTTCCCGGGAAACCTCTCCCTCCGCATCAATGATTTGGGTGCGCCGCTCATCCCCGTAGGTATTAATGAGATATGTCAGCTCTTCTTTGATGATATTCAAGATTTCCAGGTTGCTGGAGAGGATCTTCCTCAATTCGGCGATGAGCTTTTCGAGGTCAGCAGCCTCGGAGACGATCTTTTCCTGCTCAAGACCGGTGAGCCTCTGCAGCCTCATATCCAAAATAGCCTTGGCCTGCTCTTCGCTTAGCAAGAAGGCCGAAATAAGGGCATCTCTGGCCTCGACCGGGGAATGCGCTGCCTTGATTATTCTAATTACCTCATCAATGTTATGAAGTGCGATGAGCAGACCCGCCAGAATATGGGCCCTCTTCTCGGCGGCATCAAGCTCGAACCTGGTGCGCCTCTCCACCACTATTGAGCGGTAGTGGATGTAATGCTCCAAAGTATCCTTCAAAGAGACTATCTTGGGCAGGCCGTTCACTAAGACCATATTGTTGATGCCGTAGCTGGTCTGAAGAGCCGTGTGCTTATACAGTTGATTTAAGACTACATGAACATTAAATCCGCTCTTGACCTCTACGACCATGCGAATGCCATCTTTATCTGATTCATCTCGTAGATCGGATATGCCCTCCAGACGACCGCCTTTGACCATTTCAGCCATATCCTCGATCAGCTTGGCTTTATTGACCTGGTAGGGCAGCTCAGTGAAGATGATCTTGGTGCTTCTCGTCCCTTCCTCAATTTCCGACTTGGCCTGCATCATAATGCTGCCCTTGCCGGTCTGATAGGCAGCCTCAATGCCGACCCGGCCCACGATGTAGGCGCCCGTTGGAAAATCGGGCCCTGGCAAGATATGCATCAGTTCCGAAAGCGACGCCTGGGGCTCGTCAATAAGGTGGATGATGGCCCCGCATAGCTCAGTCAGATTATGGGGCGGAATATTAGTGGCCATGCCCACGGCAATGCCGGTGGAGCCGTTGAGGAGAAGGTTTGGCAGCTTTGCCGGCAGCACAGCAGGCTCCTTCATGGAACCGTCATAGTTGGGGACAAAGTCCACTGTATTTTTCTCAATATCTGCCAACATCTCCTCAGCGATCTTGGAGAGACGTACCTCGGTGTAACGCATGGCAGCAGCCGGATCTCCATCGACGGATCCGAAGTTGCCCTGTCCGTCTATGAGGGGGTATCGCATGGAGAAGGTTTGGGCCATACGCACCATGGTCTCATAGATGGCCGCGTCCCCGTGGGGATGGTACTTACCCATGACATCTCCCACTACACGTGCCGATTTCTTGTAGGGCTGGTCGTGGGTCATGCCCTGCTCATACATGGCATAGAGTATGCGTCGATGAACGGGCTTGAGGCCGTCTCGCACGTCGGGCAAAGCCCGACCTACGATTACGCTCATTGCATAATCAATGTAGGAGGATTTCATCTCCTCAGTGATGTTAACCAGTACTTCTGTCAAAGCCACCTCAAATATCGGACATTAAACATCCAGATTCTTTACGTATTTGGCATGCGTCTCTATGAATTCGCGTCTGGGTTCCACCTGGTCGCCCATGAGGATGGTAAAGATGCGATCCGCCTCCACTGCATCATCGAGCGTTACTTTTAGCATGGTCCTCTTCTCGGGGTCCATTGTGGTATTCCACAGTTGTTCGGGATTCATCTCTCCCAGGCCCTTGTATCTCTGAATGGCAGGCTTGGCCAGGCCCTTCACCAGATTGGTGAGCTGCTCGTCCGTATAGGCGTAGCTGACAGTCTTTCCCTTTTTGACCTGGTAGAGAGGCGGCTGGGCGATAAAGACATAACCGGCATCGATGAGCGGCTTCATGTACCTGTAGATGAAGGTCAGCAGGAGTGTGCGGATATGCGAGCCGTCCACATCGGCATCGGTCATTATTACTATCTTATGGTATCGGGATTTACCGATATCGAAGTCATCGCCAATTCCTGTGCCGAAAGCCACAATCATATTGCGAATCTCGCTGTTCTTGAGAATCTTGTCGAGCCTGGCTCTCTCCACATTAAGGATCTTGCCGCGCAAGGGAAGAATGGCCTGAAAATGCCGGTTTCTTCCTTGTTTTGCCGAGCCTCCTGCTGACTCGCCTTCCACGATGTAGATCTCGCATTTGGCGGGATCGTTGTTGGAGCAGTCTGCCAATTTTCCAGGGAGCCCTCCCGAGCCCAGAGCATTCTTGCGGCGGGTTAATTCCTTGGCCTTCCTGGCTGCCTCACGGGCGCGCAGGGCTTCACCTGCCTTCTCCACAATGGTGGTGGCAACTATTGGATTTTCCTCAAAGAATTCTGTCAGGCCCTCCGTGACCATGGACTCGATTATGCCCCGGATGGAGCTGTTTCCCAATCGCGTTTTGGTCTGGCCCTCGAACTGCGGATCGGGAAGCTTCACGCTGATGACCGCCACCAGTCCCTCGCGGAGATCTTCTCCCCCCAGCTTGACCTCGCCTTTGAAGATCTTATTAGCCCGGGCGTACTCATTGACTGTCTTGGTCAGGGCGGCACGAAAGCCCATAAGGTGAGTTCCGCCTTCGCGAGTGTTGATGTTGTTGGCGTAAGAGAAGATGTTCTCACTGTAGGAGTTGTTGTACTGTAGAGCAATTTCAACCTGCGTTCCGTTTTTGCTGCGCGAGAAATAGATAGGGGGTTTATGCAGGGCCTCTTTGTTGGTATTAAGAAATTCCACGAAGGAAAGTATGCCACCCTCGTAGCAGAAGTCGTTCTCCTTGTCTGTCCTCTCGTCTTTAATGGTTATCCTCAGGCCACGGTTGAGGAAGGCCAGCTCTCGAAGCCGAGAGGAGAGTGTATCAAAGTTGTATTCAGTCTCTTCAAAGATGGCGCCGTCCGGCTTGAAGGTGACGGTAGTGCCGGTATGCTCGGAGTGCCCTCTGACCTCGACCTCTGAGGCCACATTGCCGTGCTCATATCGCTGCCAATAGACCCGTCCGTTCCTCCGGACTGCCACCTCCATCCACTCGGAGAGCGCGTTGACCACGGAGACGCCTACGCCATGAAGTCCTCCGGAGACGCTGTAGGACTCATGGTCGAACTTGCCTCCGGCATGCAGAACGGTCATTACTATCTCCAGGGCGGGACGGTTGAACTGAGGATGATTGTCTACGGGAATTCCTCGACCATCATCCGCAACAGAGACGCTGCCGTCTGGGCGGAGGATCACGTTTATCTCTTTAGCGTAGCCTCCTAAGGCCTCATCCACGCTGTTGTCCACCACCTCGTAGACCAGATGATGCAGCCCCAGAGTATCTGTGCTGCCGATGTACATTGAAGGCCTGCGCCTGACTGCCTCGAGGCCTTCAAGAACCTGAATTTGGCTTGCGTCGTAGCCAGTTGCTTTGCTCAAAACTGATTAAGCCTCCTGAATAATTAGGACTGTAACGAAATAACCTGAGACGATATAAGCTTTTCCCCAAAATATATCTTAAATTTTATCAAAACTTTTGATGCAATGCTCCATACTGAAATTAGGAGAATAAGTAATGAGGATTTTCCTGCCATCATCAAGGATTTACAGGTTGGCTCATGGCCGAATATCATCAAAAAATATTAGATGAGTGTCGCACTTTAAGCCAAGGTCCGGATTCGAACCGGAGTGGTAATGCTCTGCAGGCATTTGCGTAGCCGCTCCGCCACCTTGGCAAGGATGTTGTGTCGGTCAACATTGTCGATCTGACTTAAACCTTTATCGGTTGGGCGCATCCCTCGCGCCGCAACCTTGCAGAGATGTCATCCCGTATAAAGATTGCCTTTGAGGCAGGGAGATCTTGGGCTGGTCGAGTCTGCACTCTTGTGATTGACACCGAATCAATTTTAAATTGCGTTTCAGGGTTCTAGATGATCTCTCCTCAGCTCGTCCATTGCATCGGGTGTGAGACGGATTTCCGCTAATTGAATCGCGCCCATTGATGAGATCATTCTGGTCATCATATCCGAGATAGAGTGGCCAATATCTTCATCGTTGCTGGACAGGGCCATGGACAGGGCGCATCCCAGATTGTAGGCGGTCCAGCTGGCATAGGTGAAATGAACCATAAGATCCTCGATTCCACCTTCAATCCAGGGGCCCTCTGAGTCTGGCCAGATCACCCTTGATCTGATACTCTTGGGGGTTTGGATTTTCGCCTCAAACTGAACTAGTCCCTCTCTCATAAATTCACATCCAGTGGTTCAGAGTCGGAAGCTATTTTTTCTACCCTAGGCTCCCAGTTGCCCTGACTATTCTGATTACCCTCATCGTCCTCGTTCCTATTAATATTTCCATGTATGCATTGCCATGCTGCATTGACCAATTGAGTTTGTCCGACCAATCTATCCGGGTAGCAGGATGATGGATTTTATCCTCTCTCTCAGATCGATTTAATAATTCGGAATCTGAGGCGCCGCGCAAATTTCAGTGTAGGCTTTCGGCAGTGGCCGAAAGTCACCTTTTCAGGAGCAATGCCAAAATCGCATGGATCATTGATATGAGGGAACGCGGCGCAGAAATGTGTGGTGTAAAGGCCAGTGCCAGGCCCACCATCGACAGATGATTGGGTCCGCCTGAAACGGGCTTGTGCTACAATTCCAGTGTTGCCCTGGCCAAAGAATCACTCATTAGCGTTAGGTGAGATAATACGACTGCAATTAGCGTTTCTGTTCTCCGAGAAAGGAGCTGTGGATCAAGGGTTTTCTTGTCTTCTTTTCACCTGCAATTTTGTGTTTTAATGCATATTTTTAGAGAAGACTATGGTCTGAACAAAGAATTTATATCCCATCACTATCTTATGGTTAGTACAGAGAAGTAATCGTAAGGTGACATAAAATGTGGGACAAGAGATATCCGTCGATATTCGACATATTCGAGAGCTTTGCCAAGGGCTTTCCCTTTGAGAAGAAGGAGCGATTCGAAGATGACTGGTTCAAAGAGCCCTTTGAGGATATGATCAAAAGGTTTGAAGAGGATATGCCTGCCGAGTTCAAGACCTTCGTGCGCGAGGAGGAGACTCCAGGAGGAGTATCCAGGCGATACGGCCCCTTCGTCTACGGCTTCAGCTATACGGCAGAGCCGGGGAAAGAACCCGTCTTCAGCGAGTTTGGCAACATCAAGCCGTCCCACCGGGGCATCGAGCCCAGCCGGGGGCGTGAGCCGCTGGTGGATGTCATGAATGAGAAGGAGCGGTATCGGATCTTCGTGGAGCTGCCAGGCGTGGACAAGGACAAGGTAAAATTGGACGTGGCAGAGGACAGTGTAGAAATCAAGACCGATGACGATAAGAGCTTCTACAAGATGATCACTCTCGACTCCGCCGTCGATGCGGACAGTGCTAAAGCCTCCTACAAGAACGGCGTTCTGACACTGGAGCTGGACAAGAAAGAGAAGCGAAAGGGTAGAGATGTCAAAATTGAGTGAGATAGGGTGGGCCGAGATGAAATAGCCGGCCCGTTGGCCAATTGTTTCCTGTTCTTCCTATTTCCTCTCTTGCGGGCGGAGAATCGCTCAACGATTCTTTTTTAATAGACAAGACCGAAATTGCGCATCTTCTCCCCCAATTGTCGCAGGCTATTACCTAAAAAGTAATAATCTTAAAAATATTTTGTCAAATATTGTCCACATAAATCTAATATGGCATTCATATGATCCAAGATCTGTGTTTATGTCATCATAACACGCCAATGTGAAAAATAGCTACTTAAATGGAGATGGCCAAGTATGTTACATGCAAGGGGTGAGTGGTGTCTTGGGGCAGAACCAAGAGGATGGATATGAGGACTGTGGCTGTATACTATCCGGCTTGAAGGAGTTGGTGCACAACAAGTATGGCGACATAATTCTTCTTTGCAGCGTTACTGCGGCCTTTGGGATACTACTAGCAGTCTCGGCATGCGGCTAAGGCACAGCTTGCGGCAACTATGCCCTTTACGAGATCTATTTTTTTCATAACAAAGATTAAATCACCGCCGGTGCTCTAAAACCATAACGAGGATTGGCATGGACAAGAATGAGTTGGTAAACGAACTCGCCAGGAGGCGCGGCTTTCTCTGGCCCGCCTTTGAGCTATATGGCGGAGCGGCAGGTTTTTACGATTACGGCCCACTGGGCGCGCCCCTCAAGAGGCGCATTGAGGACATCTGGCGGCAGTACTTTGTCATCTCGGAAGGATTTGCAGAGATCGAGGCACCCACCATCGGCGTAGAAGGAATCTACCAGGCCTCCGGCCACTTGAGCGGCTTTTCCGATCCGCTTACCAGCTGCAAGGAGTGCAAAGAGATCTACCGGGCTGATCACCTCATCAAGCACATCATCGAGGTGCCCGATGCCCTCAGCAACGAGCAGATCTACAAGTGCATCCAGGAGAACGAAATAGGTTGCCCGGAGTGCGGTGGAGAACTCTCTTCGGTATATGAGTTTAATCTCATGTTCAAGACCATGATCGGTCCTGGGAACAAGATGACCGGCTATCTGCGACCGGAGACGGCGCAGGGCATGTTCATCAACTTCCCCCGGCTCCTGCGCTATTTCCGTGATTCTCTGCCCTTCGCCGCGGTGCAGATCGGCAAGTCCTTCCGTAACGAGATCTCCCCCCGCCAGGGGGTGATCAGGCTGCGGGAGTTCACTCAGGCCGAGGCGGAGATCTTCATCGATCCGCGGGATAAAAGCCACCCCCGCTTTGCCGAAATCGCGGACATCAAGATGAGGTTCTATTCCCAGGCGGCGCAGGAGAGGGGCGAAGCAGAGGAGATGACCTTTGGCGAGGCCGTGGAAAGGCATATTGTAGCCCACCAGGCCCTAGCCTACTACGTGGCCCGTACCTATCAATTCCTCCTGGCGGTGGGCGTGGCCCCGGACAAGCTGCGCTTCCGACAGCACAAGGTCGATGAGATGGCTCACTATGCCGCAGACTGCTGGGACGCGGAAGTCTTTTTGGACCGGTTGGGCTGGATTGAGATTGTGGGCGTGGCGGACAGGACTGACTATGACCTGGTGGCGCACGCAAAGGCCAGCAAAGTCAACCTGACCGTCTTCGTGCATTACGATCAGCCCGTAAAGCGGGAGAAGCTGGTCGTCAAGCCGGACTTCAAGGCCCTGGGACCCAGGTTCAAGGCCAAAGCCAAGGCAGTGGGCGAAGCCCTCAAGGCCCTTTCCGCCGAGGAGCTAAAAAGCGGCGATAAGATCCGGCTAACTGTGGACGGAGAGGCTATCGAGATCGAGCCTGCTCTCGTCTCCTTTGAGAGCGTGGAGGAAGAGATTCGAGGAGAAGAGGTCATACCGCACGTCATTGAGCCCTCTTTTGGCATTGATCGGATAATTTACACCGTTCTGGACCATTCCTTCTACGCAGACGAGGTCGATGGCGAGACGCGCGCCGTGCTCAGGTTCAAGCCGGCGGTGGCCCCCATCGAGGTGGCCGTTTTGCCTCTGATGGACCGAAGGGAGCTGGCCGATCCGGCCAAGGCTATCTTGCAGGAGCTGCGGGGGCGCGGCTTGCGCGTGGACTACGATACATCCGGATCGATCGGACGAAGATACCGGCGCAACGATGAGATAGGCACACCTTACGACGTCACTGTTGATTATGATACACTCGAGCAGGGCACGGTCACCATCCGTGACCGAGACAGCATGCAGCAGGTCAAAGTCCCGCGCTGGCAGATAGCTGATAAGCTGATCGCAATGCTGGGGGGGCTTCTCAAGTTCCAGGATGCCGGGGATATGGTTGCGTCAGGAAAGAAGGAGTAAGCAGGGAGACGAATCGTGCCTGAATTGGCCTCAGAGTGGCGGGCTATGCTGGTCAAAGAGATGCGCAGAAAGGCCATTCACCTCACCGGGTTGTCCGTGCCTTTGGGCCTCATCTTCCTGGGGCCTAAAATTACCGCGGGTGCCATAGCTCTGGCAATGGCAGCCTCTTTGCTGCTGGAGGCGGCGCGGCTGAATGGGAAGATCCGGCTGCCTGAGATACGCGATCACGAGGAGACAAAGGTTGCCGGCTACATTTATTACATGGCGGGCAGTCTTCTCTGTGTACTGCTCTTCCCGCCCGGTATTGCCATAACCGCCATGCTCTTTCTCATCCTGGGAGATACGGTAAGCGGTCTGGCGGGCTCCATTTTGAAGAACTGCGATGTGCGAGGCGCGGCAGCTCCTGCGGGAAGAGGGCGCATCAAACCCCTGCCCGTCGTGGCCGCCATGTTCGCTGCCTGTCTTCTTATCGGCTACCTGGCCTCCGGCTTTTCGGGCCTCTCCTTTTCCGTTTATCTGGCGGGAGCGGCGGCGGCTACTTTTGCCGACGGGGTGGCTATTATCATCGGCGGGAGAAGCCTGGACGACAACTTCTCCATACCGGTATTTTCAGGCGCGCTCATGAGCGCCGCCGCTCTAATTCTTGATTCATCGCTAAGATAGAGATCGAGATTCATGGTTGCAGGCTTCGCGCGAGATCCTGGGCATCACGCGAAGGCGCGAAGCCGCGAAGTCCCGATGAGGGGAAGACAATTTTTGCCCGATCCATATTGATTTCCGCCTTAACCGATGACTCATGGAAAAGGTTTTTTAAAGTATGCCATTGTACCACAACACGCTCACAAGCGGCAATTGCTACTTGTTAAGGGAATTTAGGAGGAAATGGAATGGATATTATTCTGATCGGGCCACCGGGATCCGGCAAGGGCACACAGGCCAAGATGATCGTAGACAAGTACCATGTCAAGCACGTCTCTACCGGAGACATTCTGAGAGAGAACGTTCGCAACGGCACTCCTCTGGGCGTTGAGGCCAAGAAGTTCATGGATGCCGGCAAGCTGGTTCCGGACGCTCTTCTCATTGATATCATCAAGGATCGCCTGGCCAAGGACGACGTCAAGGGCGGCTGGATGCTGGACGGATTCCCCAGAACCATGCCCCAGGCAGAGGCACTGGATAAGATCCTTCCAGCTCTCGGCCAGAAGATCGATGTCGTTCTGAACATCGATGTTCCCGATGCAGAGCTGGTCAAGCGCGTGACCGGCAGACGGATGTGCAAGTGCGGCGCGACTTACCACGAACTGTTCAATAAGCCAAAGGTTGCCGGAAAGTGCGATGCCTGCGGCGGCGAGCTGTACCAGAGGGCGGACGATAACGAGGCCACAGTCAAGCAGAGACTGAACGCCTACCATGCCCAGACCCAGCCTTTGATCGACTACTACAACAAGAGAAAGCTTGTCGCCACCGTTCTCGGTGTGGGCGATATCAAGGCCATCTTCGGCGAAGTAGTCAAGGCACTGGATAAGATTTAGAGAACCTTTTCACAACTATTTTTTTGAACAAATTACCAATGGCAATCCAATAGACTTATCTTTGAGACGCCTGGTCATATTGCGATAGAAATGGTACTAGATCCAGTCAGCCTAGCCACCTTAGCAGCTCCATTTTTGGCCAAAGACGCAGAAGCCTTCACAAAAACCGCAGGGGAAAAGCTGGGGGGAAAGATCGTCGAGCTTTGCCAAACTGTAGTGGATAAATTTAAGGGAGATTCTTACGCAGAGCAGACTTTAGCCCGCGCCAAGGAGATGCCAGAATCAGAAGATCGACAGAGCGCACTCAAAGGCATCTTGACGGAAAAGATGAAAGGGGATTCGGATTTTGCGGAGGAGATCAAAAAGCAGTTAGATGAAATGCAGAAAGGTTCAGCTTCTACCAAAATTGTATTCGATCAGAGTGGACAGAACGTTGGAACCCAGACCAATATCGGAAATGTACATGGTTCAGTAAACATCGGGACCAAACAGACCACCAAAAATGATCGGCAAAAGCTTCGATCAGAAAAACCAGTCGGTAAAAACGCAGACTAACTTCGAGCATGCCGATAAGGTTATAATTCAACCATCCAGCTCAGCCGCAACTTCGTTTGTTCCTCAACAGATTAGCCGCCCACCGCCCGACTTCACAGGTCGTGAGGACGAAATTCAGGATATCATTATGATTTTTGATAGCGGTGCAACCGTCGTTGGTGTGCGCGGCCTGGGGGGCATCGGCAAGACCGCATTGGCATTGGTTTTGGCTAACAGGCTAAAGGATCGTTTTCCTGACGGCCAGCTTTTCTTGGATATGCAAGGCATGAGCAAGAGCCCAATGAAGCCTGATGATGGCATGGCTCATGTCATTCGCTCATACCGAGGAGCTGATGCTCCACTCCCGTTGGACTTGAACGGTCTAAGTGGGTTTTATCAATCTGTCCTATCCACTAAGAGGGCACTGATCCTACTGGATAATGCTGCCAACAGGTAGCAGGTGGAGCCGCTGCTTCCTCCAGTAGGCTCGGCTCTTCTCATCACCTCTCGCAATAAGTTTGCCCTGGCGGGCCTGAAAGAAAAGGACCTGGACGTTCTTCCTCTTGAAGATACTAAAAAGCTCCTCCTGGAGATAGCAGGGCGCATCAGTGATCATGCTGAGGTGCTAGCAAAGCTGTGCGGCTGTCCGCCGCTGGCCCTGCGGACTACGGCTTTTTCCCTGAAGGAGAAAAGGAACCTGAGTGTTGCTTATTATGTTAAAAGGCTGGGCGGCGCCAGGAAGCGCCTAGGTTTGGTGGCGGCATCCTTTGATTTAAGCTACCAGCTTCTTCCGGAGAAATTGAAGGTGCTGTGGTGCATGCTCTCTGTCTTTCCTGCAGACTTCGATATAGCAGGAGCCGCTGCAGTCTGGGAAATGGATAAAGAACCTACAGAAGAGGCGCTGGGTGAGCTGTGGAAGTGGAGCCTGGTGGATTTCCTGCCGTCAGCCACATGCGAAGGAGGACGCTACAAACTACATGACCTGGCCCGCATCTTTTCCGACTAGTGCTTCAAGACGGATGCACGCGAGCCTGCGCAGCAGAGACACGCAAAGCATTATCAAGAGTCTCTTTTGAACGCAAACAAGCTTTTCCTCCTGGGAAGGGATTCTCTTTCAGTCGGTTTGATTAGGTTCGACACCGATTGGACGAATATCCAGATTGGACACGAATGGGCTAGGATTAATATCAACAAGAGCTTGGAAATTGCAGAGATTTGCAGCAACTTTGCATGGGCAGGCAACATCTTGAATCTGCGACTGCATCCGATCATAAACATTGAATGGCAAGAGGCGGCGCTTGTTGCAGTCCGCAAGACAAAAAATCAAAAAGCTGAATGTGCCCACATGGGTAACCTGGGCATTGCCTACTCTGATCTGGGTGAGCCGCTAAAGGCAATTGAATACTACGAGCAGGCACTGAAAATAGCCAACGAGATAGGTGACAGGCGGGACGAAGGAAGCCATCTATTCAACATGAGCCTCTCTTTGGACAAATTAGGCCAGCGAGAGAACGGGCCGTCCACCTGGCCAAATCCGCCCTAGCGATCTTCGAGCAGATCGAGAGCCCCTATGCCGAGACCGTCCATAAAGCTCTGGCCGCGTGGAAGAGCTAGTGCAGTCACAAGCAATCCTTTTATCCCCTCGCCCCGCAAGCCCTCCCCCATGATATTCGTCTATTCTTTAGGCGGCTCCATCCTGGCAGGCCGCGACGCAGCGAGCTTGCGTGAGTACGCCCAGGCCCTCAAAGAGCTGGCCCAGGAGCACCAGATCTACGTCGTCGTGGGTGGCGGCAGGATCGCCCGCGAGTACATCGAAAAAGCGCGCGCTTTGGGCGCCAGCGAGATGTTCTGCGACCAGATCGGCATTGGCGCCACCAAGCTCAACTCGGCGCTGCTCGTGGCAGCTCTTGGCGACGCTGCGCCGCAAGAGATCCCGGACAGCTACGCCCAGGCCGCGCGTCTGGCCCAGCCCGGAAGGGTTGTGGTCATGGGCGGCGTGGCCGTGGGCCAGACCACCGACGCCGTATCCGCTCTCTTGGCGGAGTACGTGCACGCCGACAAGATCATCGTGGCCACCTCGGTGGACGGCGTCTACACCGCAGACCCGGAGAAGGACCCAGCAGCCAAAAAGCTGGCAAACATGACCCACCGCGCCCTGGCCAGGATGGCGGCAGGCACAGAGATGAAGGCTGGCTCGCGCTCGCCCGTCGATCCCCTGGCCGCCAAGATCATCGAGAGAAGCTCAATTCCCACAGCAATCGTGCTGGGCAGCAAAATAGAAAACTTGAGAAAAGGTGCCCTGGGTGGGCACACGGGAACTGAGATCAGACCGGAGTAAGTGTCTTTACCAGGTCGCCGGGCGAGACGATGCCCCACATGGCTCCCTGCTCGGTGACCACCAGCTGGCTGGCGCCCGTGCGGCCCAGCATCTTGATGGCCTCGTAGATGGGCTCCTCGGAGTCTATGGTCAAAAAACCGCGGTTCATGATCTCCCTGGCTTCTTGATTGGCCCTGCCGTCCGCCACTGCGCGAGTGATGTCGGCCAGGTTGATCAATCCCGGTGAACTGTCGTCCACCAGAGCCTCGGAGACACCGTTATGCACCAGTATGCGCGATGCCTCCTGCAAAGAGGCTGTGGGCGGTATATGTATGGCGCGCCGGGCAATTCCTTTAACGGCCACCTTGGGTACGGATATCATCTCCTCGATATGGAAGATGAGGCGGCTCATGGTGTCGTCCCTGCCAGTCACTGTGCCACGAATGTAGAGCTTGTTCACGGGAGTGGGCCCGACTTCAATTCCGTCTCCAACGTTGAATTCTCTGATGTTGCCAATGATGCGCACTACGCCGTCGCATTGCTGCGAGTGCATGACCTTGTTGAAGATGATCTCGCTGGCGGTGGTCCCCTCCATCATCACGCCGTTGCGGATTACGGGAACGGTTACGACATCTCCCGTTGCCTCAATATTGAGCGCCTCGAAGGCTGAGCCAGTGGCCCTGTACCCGCCCTTGGGACCGGGTACGCCTTCTACCAGGTTCAATGCTTTGAGGGATTGCATCTGATTTCGGATGGTGCCGGGATTTCGGTCTATCAGCTCGGCAATCTCCTCGCCTTTCACTGCTCGCCCTTCAACACGATGAATGTTGATCAATGCGGTTAAGATGTCTCTTTGAACAGGTGTCAAATCCATAATTCGATCGACATTGTTCATGATTAATGTCCTATATAGATTTATTGATCGAAATGCCGCCTTGAAAAATTTGGTTTAACTTGAATCGGATTTTAAACGCTCTATTGCAGAGCAATTTTGCTTAAAATGGGTATAAAAACGCCTTATTTTCTCATAGGACATACTTTGCTCTTTTTGTAGGGAAAGGCCCCCATGCGCTGCCAGATTTTTCTAACGGGCACCTCGAAGATGCTGCCCCAGGACTCTGGATAGCAGGAACATGGATAGACCTCACCGGCGGGCGTTATGTGCATCCAGCTGGTGGCGGCAAAGCACCCGAAGCGCTTGTAGGCTTCGGGAACGGAAAATATGCGGGGCGCTCCGGCCTTTTGCACAAAGTCGGCCAGAAGGGCGTGATCGCCGGGCAGAAGGGCGATGTTTTGCCGCTCCGACCAGCGACCGGTAGAGACCACCTCAAAGAAGGTCAGCTCATGCGCGCCCATGCGAAAAGCCAGCTCATGGAACCTTTGCAGATGATGCATGTTCTCCCGGCGCAAGACCACATAGAGATCCACCAGCAGGCCCGCAGCAATGGCATTTTCCATGGCCAGCATAGCCTCGCCGAAGACTCCCGCTCGCCCGCGCATGGCATCGTGCTCTGCCTCGAGGGGACTGTCCAAGCTGACATTGACGGCATAAAGGCCCGCCGCTTTCAGCTGGCGCGCGAGCGCCGCCGTAAAGCCCGCCCCGGAGGTGAATAGAGTGGAGATGGCCCGGTCATCTACCGATGCCACCAGCTCCGGCAGCTCCTGATAGAGGGCCGGCTCTCCCCCATCGAATATGACAAGAGTGGTTCCCATGTCCAGGATCTGGCCGATGGTATCTTTGACCATTTGGGGAGGGAGGCGAAGCTTGTTCCCGGAATTGGGTAAGGCGCAGTGGGCGCAGCGGTTGGGGCACTCCTCGGTGATGGAGATGGTCACCTGGTCCGGCGTGCGCCTGCCAAGCAGGGATCGCAGCCGGCTGTCGGCCAACCGGGAAAAGGCCCGGCTGGGTAGGGGCGGGATCCAGGTAGAGAGGCAAAGCTTTTCGCAGTCTGCATAGGCGGCAATCTGTCCGTCAAACATCTGCAGGGCGGATTTGATGATGGGCAGGTGAGCTAGGGGGCGGTGGGCATCGACCAACACTTTTGCCCCCCGCGCCTGGCCTTCAGGCACGCTGGCCTCAGCTTTGAGCAGTAGACTATCATAAAGCGGGTAAGATTTGCGGCAGCTTCTTGTTCTTTCTTTTCCTTTTCCGCCTTCATCTTCTGCCCGGGTCCTGCTCATCTAATAGACATCCTGGGGATCAAAGACCTTCTCGCCCACGATATTACCGTCCAAAGTGCGATAGAAGCAGGACCTGTATCCCGTGTGGCATGCTCCGCCCTCCTGCTCGATTAACAGGAGAACGGCATCCTCGTCGCAGTCGATTCTGATCTCCAGCACCCGCTGAAAATGCCCGGAGGATTCGCCCTTCAGCCAGAGCTTCTTTCGCGAGCGGGACCAGTAATGGGCCCTGCATGTCTCTTTGGTCTTGGCCAGCGCCTCGTCATTCATGTAGGCCAGCATGAGAACCTCGCCGGTTTTAGCATCCTGAGCGATGGCCGGTATCAACCTATCTGTCATCGAGAGGATAATAGTGATATAACCTATAAGGGCCTTGCTGCATTGATGAAATGCATCACCTGCAAAGGCCGTGGGCTGTGTGGGCGGCCTGTCTGCCCCATACTGCGCCGACTGGAAGAAACGGCGGCCCTGCCCCCCATCGGCCGCAGCCTGGAGGGCATGTCCCCGCCCGAGGTCTTCGTGGGCAGGTACGGCCATCCACTGGTGAGGGCCGGACCCATGCTGCCCGCGGGCGGCAGTCCCGACCACCTCGTGGTGCCGCCCAATTTAGCCATGGATATCGGCGAGATCATAGCGGCGCGCTCGTCCATGGTTCGCTCCGAGAGCAAGATAATAGTAAAAGAAGCGGAGGCGCCGGGAAGGCTGCTGCAAGCTATACAGCAGATAGCCCTGTCTTCGGCTCCAGTGGGCACAGAGGTCACCTTTTACCGTCCGCCTCAGGGCAGGCTGCAGTTTGATGGAGTGCTCTCTCCCTCCGGGCCATCAGGTGAAATGTTGGGAATGCAGATCACTACCAATCCACTCATTCCCAGGAAGGTGGACCGGATGGTTGAGGACAGGGACGCGGTCGCCGCTACAGCCGTAGGAGAGCTTTATGCCAGTGGAATCGGCACGGATCACATATCCCGCATGCTTTCCCTGGGCCTTTTAGGCAAGAAGAGAAAGCTCGTTCCGACGCGCTGGTCGATTACCGCCTCGGACGACATGATCGGCAAGCTGCTTAAGGAGACTGTCCTGGACTGCAGCCAGGTAAACGACTACTATCTCTTCTCCGGCGAAGACCTGGGAAATCATTTCGAGATCCTGCTTTTGCCACAGCCTTTCAGCTTTGAACTGGTGGAGATCTGGCGGGCCCGCTCGGTATGGGCGGAAGAGGGCTTCATCGGGGCAGACAGAGAGGACGCGCGGCCCCGAAAGCAGTACAGCAATCTGGCGGGCGGCTACTACGCGGCGCGCCTGGCCGTCCTGGAACACCTCGCTCGCCGGGGCCAACAGGCAGGAGTGCTGGCGGTGCGAGAAATTTCTGAGAGTTACTGGGCCCCTCTGGGGGTATGGGTGGTGCGAGAGGTTGCCAGAGCAGCCATGAGCTCGTCACCTGCGCGTTTCTCAAGCCTTGCAGAAGCGCTGGCGGAAATGGAACGGCGGATCAGAACACCTGCCGGGCAATGGCGCAAGGTGGCAAAGCTCTTGGCCGCGCCGGTGCAGAGGAGCCTGATGGAGTTTTAGATCACAGAAGAAACGCAGCAAGAGGCATACAAGCATCCTTGACATGCAGGCGCGCAGCCAAAGACTCGGAAAAAATAGGTTAATCAGGCCCACTCAATTTGAGGGTTCGTTCAGCCACATATTGGTCCAGTAATACCAGTTATCTTCAAGGCGGGAACTGGAATAAATGCCATTGTACTTTTGAAGTGCTTTGTATGTATTGGCCTGCTCCAGTGCCGCTTGAGGATCCTTATATTCATAGGGGTTGGACATTGTCCCATAGATATTTGCCACGTTCGTTTCTGTTGCTTCTTGGTGTCCGTTCAGCCACATATTGGTCCAGTAGTACCAGTTATCTTCAACGCGAGAGCTGGAATAAATGCCATTGTACTTTTGAAGTTGTTTGTATGTATTTGCGTTCTCCAATGCCGCTTGGGGATCATTGAATATATAGGGATTCTGAAGCGCTTTATACAGATCGGTTACGTCCTGCGCAGTTTGATGATTGCTCGTCTCATCTATAATCTGCATCGTGTTGAACAGTTCTGCTCGCTCTTGTGCATTCTGGGGGGCGCTGCTTTTGTAAAGGCTATCGTAGCTCTGCCCGGCTCCCGCACCAAGCAAACCCGCAATGATGAAGACCGAAATGCAAATCCTGGCGGATAAGAATCCCGATATCGCATTAACTGTCATTTCTTATCACCCTCTATCCTACCATCTGTTATATAACTCGATATTTGCAATTACACTATCAGAGATATATGAATGTAAACATCATATGAGGTCTTTGAGTATCTCATGTGAAGCTTCAATGTACATCTAGTGACGTGATTGAACAGGTTAAGACCGTTCTTGGCCGGGGGGTTCGCCATTCTAGCCATTAAGTCCAGAATCATAAAAATATTTCAAAAGAAAGGCTACCCGCAATATGTGAAGTCATACAGCCGCTTTCTGGCTGTAATCCTCCAGCGCCATCAAGATGTCTTTGTCCTTGAGCATCCCCATCAGCTTTCCGTTGGATGTGACCACCGGCATCTGGTCGATTCTATTCTTGTGCATTGTGGCCGCGCATTTGCCGACTTCATCCTTTTTGTAAGCCGTGATCGGTGGCACCATAGCCTCGGATACAAGAATATTTTTTAGCTTAATCCGCGAGACTGTGTAATACTTGCTGATGCTCTGCATGACCCTGTCCCACATCCAGATGTCCTCTCCATCATTAGCTGACATATCCGTCTTCTCGACAGTATCTTCGATGACACTGGTCTTGATTAGATCGCGGTCCGAGATCATGCCCACCAGCTTGAGGCTGCTATCGATGACAGGGCAGGCCTCCACTGCGGCGAACTCCATAATCGATCCGGCTACCGCCAGGGGCATCTCGTTCCAGAGCACCACGGTCTCCTTCTCTAAATAGGGCTCAATGCTCTCCTTTATTTCCAGGTCAGCGGCCACCCGGACGATATCGGCAACGGTGATGATGCCCACCAGCTTAATGCCCTCCACTACGGGAAGCCGTCTGATATCGTGCTTGATCAGTAGCCGTGAGGCTTCGACTATGTTCTTGTCCGGGCTTATAATTACCGGATCACGAGACATGAGGAGAGCCGTCTGGTCCTCTTCCCGATTGCGGAGCAGGTCTGTCCTGGTTATCATGCCAACTACCTCTCCCTTTTTTATTACGGGAACGCCGGAGACCTTGTGGTCTTGCAGCGTCTTCAAGACATCGTCCCTGCTGCCGGGGATGGCGACCTGGGCCACGTCCTTTACCATTACATCCCTGACGAGAATGCTCACGTCTTCCCCCTCGGAATTGTTAATACCGGAATCTTGGAGCTTCTTACCACCTTTTCGGCCACACTGCCCAGCAGGAACTTATCAAGACCGGTGCGCCCTACCGCTCCCAGGATAATAATATCCATGCCTTTCGACTGTGCATAACTGATAATCTCACTGCCCGGATTACCCTCTGCCACCACACCCTCAAAGGCAACGCTCATATCCTTTGCCAGCGTTTCCACCTGCTTCAATGCCTCTTTTCCTTCTTTGAGCAGAAGCTCTCGAATGCTGAACAGTAGCATATCATCTGGAAGATGGCTCGTCCGGTTGGTGTCGGCCACATAGATTGCAGTGACCTTTCCACCAGATATCTTTCCCAGCTCCAATGCCACTTTGGCAGCCCTTAATCCGTGCTCTGATCCGTCGGTTGCAACTAGAATCTTCCCAAACATGATTAACCTCTAAAAGATAGCTGTTATGTCAGATTGTCCGGCCCTTCTCACAATACTGGAAAGAGGCGCCATAGATCCCCACATATTATCGGATTTCTTATCTATAACCATCACTCTAGCCTCCTTTCCTTCCCGAATGGACCCCAGCCTTTGGTCAAGCCCTGTTATTTTAGCACCATTTAGAGTGCACATCTTAAATACCTGTCTATCGTCATGCAGCAGAGCCTTACTGATAAAATGCATCTCCTCAAAGATGTCCGGCGAGTTCAGCATAACGTTATCCGTCCCTACGGCAATGGTGATACCCAGTTCTAACATTCTTTTTGCATTGGGCAGGACCACGCCGGTAACTAGATTAGACCTGGGACAGATCACGATCGGATGATGGGCGTGGGCCACATCCCTCAGATCAGCCTCCTCGGCCCGGTTCATATGCACCAGGAAATCCGGATGGAGGGCGAGAGCACTGCGTATATCGTCATTGCCGGCTTCGCCGGCGTGCACGCCCACTGCCAGGCCCCTCAGTCTGGCTGCCGCCACTGCCATTCGAATTTGATCGGGATCATGGTCTCGGGTGCTACTTATGCCCAGGCCCCAACAGTTCTCCGGGATGTTTATCTGTCCTGGGCCGGGCCGTCCCAGGATTCTGGCAATTAGAGGCAAACCGAGCACAGCATCTTCCAGCATCCTTACACCCTCTGCCCCACCTTCCCTAAAATCGGCAAAAGCACAGGTACCAGATGCAGCCATCTGTTGCAGGCTTCTTCTCATACCTTCCTGTAGAGCAGCATGCGGCATTCGGGCCAGCTTTTGTGCCTTCAATCCCTCTGGACCGACCAGCAGCGAGAGCGGCAAAAATGGCGGGTCCTTAAAGGCGGAGTCGCCTACATGGACGTGTGCGTTCACGAAGCGCGGGCAGACAATGCCCTCATAGTCAGCATCTACATGCTCCGAGCCAAACTCTCGGATGATGCCATTCCGGATGCAGATATAGCCGTCCTCTGCCTGGAAATCATCGCCATATATTACGGTTCCTTGCAGCAGGATCTCGCGAGCTCGAGGCATATCCTAAGAATGGGCAGGCAATCTATTTAGCTCCTCTTTGTCCAATTGGCCCAGGCAAGACAGAGGTCGCGAAAGTATGGCCAGGCCCTTCGTATTCATTAATAGCGCCATGAGCGCAGACGGCAAGATCAGCTCTTTTGAACGCTGCCAGGTGAGAATCTCCGGCCAGGCAGACAAAGCCAGAGTCGACCTTCTCCGGGCGGAGAGCGACGCCATAATGGTGGGGGTAGGGACGGTGCTGGCAGACGATCCCAGCTTGAGAGTGAAGTCGCAAAGCTTTCGCGAGGCCAGGCGAACGAAGGGCCTGCCGGAAGATCCATTGCGGGTTGTAGCGGATAGCCGGGCAAGAACGCCACCTTCGGCGAGGGTACTGGGACCGGAGTGTATCGTGGCCGTCGCCTGCTGTGCGCAGCAGGAGCGGTTGTATAAGCTCTCCCAAACAAAGTCTGAGATACTAGTATGCGGAAAAGAGCAGGTCGATCTTAATAAGCTGTTTTCCCAGCTTTTCGATAGGGGCGTCAAGCGTCTCATGGTAGAAGGAGGAGCTACGCTCAACTGGTCGCTTATTCAGCTCGGCCTGGTGGATGAGGTTTATGTCTACATGGGCGCGATGTTCATCGGCGGAGAGAATGCACCCACCCTGGTGGATGGGCCGGGATTCAAAGAACATTTTCCCAGGCTGACCTTAAGCTGTGTGCAGCGGCTGGACGAGGGGGTGCTTCTCAAGTGGTGCCTGCCAAGCCAGCCGCCCTGACGATTATTTGTGCATATGTGTGCAGATAGTAGAGGCCGAGAGATTGCGAATCCAGAATGTGTCATTCGGATGATATGCCAACCGCGCCTACTCTTTTCTCACCACAAGCACGGGAATATCGGAACTGCGGACCACTTTATCGGCCACGCTGCCTAGGAGGAATCCTTCCAGGCCAGTGGCTCCGATTCCGCCCATGACAATGAGGTTCATATCGCCTTCCTTGGCGGTGCGGATGATGTCCTCCGCCGGGTAGCCTTCTACAATCTTTCTGGTCACGGCAATGCCGGCCTTTTCTGCCATCTCTTCTACCCGTTTTGTGGACTTATCTCCCTGATTTTGCAGATTGCTTCTTATGCCTGCGATGAGGTCGTCGGCAACCTTCGAAATCAGGTCCCCCAGGGGGCCATACTCCTTGCCGATATCCACCACAAAAAGAGCCGTTACAGATGAGCCGTAGAGCCTGGCTATCTCTATTCCCGCTTCTGCCGCTCTCTCGCTGTGCTTGGAGCCGTCGGTTGCAATCAAGATCCTTTCAAACATGATCAATTCCCACCTCAGCCTCTCATAAATTTATCCCAGCCCTGATAATGTGTCTTGAGGACCGTGCAGATGTCTTCCATCATCGCGAAGGGAATGCCCACCACGACATCGTCATCCTCCAGGCCTGAGTTTTTTGCAGATCCATCACAACCCAAAGAAATGTTCACCTCTCCTTTGAGGTAGGGCGAAGCCGTCGCGTCTACACAGAAGGACTGAATTCCCGCGGTGTTGAAGCCGGCCCTTCCACCCTCCTTGAACATGACTGACTGAACTATTCGTCGGGCGCTAAGCGGATTGCCCACAAATATCACCACATCGGGGTTCATGACCATCTTGTCCAGGGGAGCCACATAGGTGGCAATAGTGCTGCCTGGAAGGAGGCGCGGCATATTGGCGGCGATGCTGCTGCCCACAGCCGGGGTCTCGCACTTATGCAGCTTGTCGAAGTAAAGAGACCCTGAAGCAATGTTCTCCGGGCACTGCACCAGCCCCAGGCCCGAGGCTCCGCCCTTGCATGCGTGGTAGTCGGCCCGGGCCAGGTAGCTTTTTCCCTCATTCCTTGCCCCCTGGATCATGCCGCAGTAATGAAAAGGCCTTTCTACTGATTCAAGATCCGGAGGAATTTCCGCCTCGCTTTTGAATAGTCTTACGCCAACGATATTGTCACGAATTCCTAAGGAGGACTTCAATATGTCCGACATCTCTTCAAGATTCATCTTAAATACACCGCATAATATTGGGACAGGATGGCATTTCTCACTTGCGCTCTGCAACAAGGGTGGAAGAACAGATAGCGATTTCAACCTAAATAAATTGATAGATTAAATAGATAAAAAAGGAAAAAGATTTTTTATGCTCCCTTTGCTTCCTCCGGGTAGCGAGAGACGATATTGCCTGAAGCATCCTTTAAAGTAGCCACATCGCCATCATTGTTCCAGATGGATGAGCTGCGGTTCCAGAATAGATCTTCAGAAGTATCATTTCCTGCTCCCGTGCGAATCTTGGCCGCGCCGCCAGCTTTCAGGCTGAAATCCGGGAACTTGTAGGTGTGATTCTGTGCGTCTTCCAGTGTCCAGCCGGCGAGGCTTACATCTGCGGTTCCCTGATTCGATATCTCAACCCATTCTTCATCCAGGTTCTCTTTCTCAGGGCTAGGTGCCGCAAAATTGGCGTTGGTTATAGCGATATCGCTCTCTGCTGCGCCCTGCACCAATGCCGCCCCCAGAAGGAGGACGGCAAGAGCGATAAGCGCTCCTGTAAATATTCGGTTGTTCATCTTAATTTCTCCCGATTTACTTCCTACAATTTAGTATGTTTAGTACTGATCAAACTTCAGTAATATAAATTTTTCGAAAGAGTATAACTGCAAATAGTGTGAAATATTGTATCTATTTATAAATAAAATTGCATCATTATACTTAATATATTTAAACTATTAACATTCTTATAGCAATCGTCTCCTAACCGGGATGTATCCGCAGACCTACGCAAGCGAAGACCGGAAGGCAATAGACAGCGGACCGGCATGAAAAATCCAACTGCTCTTCCTGTATCCTAGGCTCCGGTGCGCCAAACGCATATATCAGTTGAAACAAACAGGAAGCCATGGAAGACGATATAATTTATGAGAAGGCAGTAGAAATACTCAATCCCGGCCGGCTCTATTTCGCCCTCAAAGCCATGCATAGCTCGCCGGTTAAGATATCGTTTGACATGGGCGACCTGAATCTGACCGCGGGGCCTGTCTCTTCGCTGATAAGCATCGAAGGGGATTTGCCGGAAGAAGTACAGGCTATGCAGTGGCTTGTGCCTCTGGAGGATCTGAAGATATTGCAGGACTTGATCCCACCGGATACATATTACTGGGAGAACCGGGCTCTGGTATTGGAGTGGCAGTGCGATCTGGTTGTCGACAGCACCATTGACGAGAAGAGCCCCCTGGAGACACTGAACCAGGAAGAAGAGTATCGCGATCAGCTCCTGGTCAGCAATCGAGAGTATCGTGAACTGCAGATGGCATTGGATGACTGCAACTCCCACATCCCGCAGGTTCTCTTTTCTATCTACCCCGACCGATTGAATTTCGCGGTCAATTGTTCAGAGCATGATGAAATTGTGGGGACGATGATCCAACTGAGGAATCAGAAAGATGTAAGATAAATTTATAAAATCTTTCACCTCGCTGCTTCGCGTGAGACTCAAGAGCGTCCGGTTTCACGCGAAGGCGGGAAGCCGCGAAGAACGGTTGGCCGTTCACAAAGGCACATTATCCTATCAACATCGCAACAGCAAAATGTTTTTCATGACAGGTAAACGGATTTAGAGAGATGGAAACTTCCTAATGAAAAATGAAATAATTCTTATCTCGATTCTGCTGACGTTATTGCTGTCTCCGTTGGTTTTAGCAGCGCCCGAAGAAGCCGATGGCATTGTGACCTATGTTGTGGATGGCGATACATTCTATGTTCAGATCCAAGGCTATGATGACAGGATTGGCAATATCACAGTTCGGCTCGCTGATGTTGATTCTCCTGAAATGAGCACCCCGGAAGGCAGGGATTCGAGAAATTATGCTTTCCAGGTATTGAATGGCAGCTTCGTCTCTCTGGACCTTGATGACGTGACCGGAAAAGATCGATATTGCCGTTGGGTGGCCGTTGTATTCTTTCAAGAGCAGGATGGCACGTGGGTGAACTTCAACAAGATGTTGGTTGAATCCGGCCATGCCAGCATTTGGGATTTCTGCAATAACGAATTTGATCCGGCCAGCTGGTGGAATGGGACCTACCCGTCAACCGCCCGCATAAAGGATTCTCCGTGCATCAACTATCCAGGGGCATGTTCGAATGGTTCGCTTGTTGGCAGTACATCATCCTTGAAATATCACTATTCTTGCTGCCAGTGGGCTAAAGAAATAAGCCCAGCAAACCTGATCCGGTTCAACAGCTCTCAGGATGCTCGAAACCAAGGATATGTGCCATGCAAAGTGTGCTGCCCACTATAATGTTTCATGGGCCTTTTTGCGGAATACATTCAGGCGGCTCTGGAAAAGGCGCAAATACAAAGTTATCGACAATGGCGACGAGCCCATATTTTGTGGATGTTCCAGAATTAGATGGTGTGTGTGCGACAGGCTGCACTGTTGAAGAGGCACGCAGGAATTTCATCGAGGCTCTTGAGGATTGAATCGCAGCGCATCTGCTGTGGAATCTGGCACTTCCTCCAATTAGCGGTCAAACCATTGGTTTTCTGTAGCCTGAATGTGTGCGCTTTTTTAGTCGCCTTTCTTCCAGATCCTCACAATTACGGCAATTCCGACCAGGTTTATGGCCAGGATAAGTATGATTCCGATTATCCTCTTCCAATCACCTTGTGGCGCAGCCTTCCCAGTCAGATCCATGGCCACGTCCCCGTTCACCAGCACGGCCCACTCCTTACCGCTCGCCTTGAGGCTGTACAGCCCGCGCGCCATCCCCAGGAAGCGGCACTCCTCCGCGCTGCCCTTGGCCAGCATTGCCCCATCGCGCCACAACTCCAGGCCCCCGGGCGCGCCCCTGACGCGCAGCTCGTAGCCGTCGGCAACGGACAGGCTCCGGCCATCGCCAGAGAGGTTGGCGGAGATATTGAGCAGATCCATAACCGTTGGCGCGACATCCATCTCCGACCAGCGGCCGCCCAGGTTCAGCTCCTCCACTCTCGGCCCAAGGAAGACCAGCGGAACCCGTAGCGCCTCCAACTGGGACGCATATTTTTCGGCGGAGTGCCCGCCCTTACCGGTCGCCGAAGGAAAGACCATGCCGTGATCGGCGGTGACGGCCAGCAGCACGTTATTCTTGCGGCAGATCTCGGCCAGCCGGCCCAGAGGCTTGTCCAGGGCCTGAACCGTCAGGCGGTAGCCGTCCGCGCCCAGGTTCTGCCCGGCACTGTCCACCGCCCCCACGTTCACCAGCATGAGAAAACGCTGGCCGGAGAGGTTTTGGACGGTGTCCGCCGCCACATCCAGTGCCCAGGTATTGTATCCGGCGTAGCCCGCTACGCCCTGAGGCGCAGCGTACCTGGCAAACCGGTCCCGCCACGCCTGAAAACGGTACCTTAGGCCGGCAGGCGCACCGGCCCGAAAGCCCGGTATGGGCTCTGCCCCATGCAGAGAGTTGTCGCCCAGATAGAGAACGCCGTCCATCTCCTGCAAGACGGGCATGGCATCGCCCCGCTCCAGCACGGCTAGGCAGAGGTAGCCATTGGCACGGGCGGCGTCGAAGATGGTGTGGCCGGGACGGTCTGGATTCGTTCTCGAATTGCCGGTGATGAGAATGCTGTGGCTCTTGGTGGTCTCGGGCACGGGCACCCGCACGTCCACCGCCCGCGCCCCGGCGCCTGTGAGGTTGAAGAGAGTGGCGCGTTCCAGCGCCGAGCCGTCCAGGGCATAGGCGCGCTGCTCCGGATAAACGTAAGATGCACCCAGGCCATCCACCACCAGGAGGACGGCGCCAGCCGGCTGGGCCACGGGCCCCACCTGCACATCGATGGCCCCTGAGATGGAAGATAATGCTAATAATAATGTTAATAATATTAAAAAGGAATGACCCGCGAGCATAAAACACAAACTGAAATAAAATCGCTCTGTGAGTCCTCTGTGCCTTTGTGGTGGCCGTTCGTAAGCCCTAGTTTTTAATATTGTCAACAAAAAGAGAAAATGGCGGATCATCAAAGATCTGTGATCTTTAGAAGTCCGTCATGACCCGGTACTGATCGATTTCTGTCTGCTTCAGGCCCGTGAGGAATTGCTCGGCCATGTCGCGAATATCCTTGGAACGGGTGATAGCCCGGCCGACGACCAGGATGTTTGCACCTGCCGCCAGGGCTGCGCCCTCGGTATCTACGCGAATGCCGCCTGCGACAGCCACCAGCAGCCTGCGCCCTTCTTTGGCCAGGCCCTGAATTTCACGGATGTCATTCCAGGCGTGCGCGCTCTTCTCCATATCGATGGCCCGGTGCAGCTCGACCACGTCCGGCATGACTTCCAGGCCCTTTAGGACCGCCAGAGGATCAGGCACATTGAGCATGTCGATGATGCTGTAGATGCCGGTCTTCCTGGCCTCCCGGATGGACAGCTCTATCGTCTTCTTGGGTGCCAGGCCGGATATGACCACCGCGTCGGCAGCAGCGTCTGCAGCCAGGCGCACCTCCAGGTTTCCGGTATCCAGAGTCTTCAGATCCAGGATGACAAAGGCGCCCGGTCTTATGGCACGAATCTCCTTGACCACGCTCATGCCCAGCATCTTGACCAGAGGCGTTCCCACCTCGATGAGAATGTGATCGCTCTCGGGGAGAGCCGCAAGCACGCGGCGCACCTCTGCCAGGTCCACCAGATCAAAGGCCACCTGCAAGTATGGTGGGTCCCACAGCCGGGTGACCCGGAAGCCCATGATGGGATGAGTAGAGCGGTCCTTCTCGTAAAGCATCAGGTCTACATTCGGGAATCCAGCCATAGCCCGCTCCAGGGCCAGCTTGGTTGCCCCATAATTGTAGCGATAAATTGCATCGTAGTCTTTTGCCTGGGGATGAATAAACACTGATACGATTATCAAAAGCTCTTCGGCCTTATCCTTGGGAATTATGCCTTCAGCTACCGCATCCGCCACTGCCTTGGACACGGCCATCTGGGCCGGGCCGAAGATCTGGGCGGCCTGATCCATATTCTTCACAGTAACTTTGGGAACGATTAGAGTGGACGGCTTGGGCGGCAGATTGGGCCTAATGACACCTAAAAGTGGCGTATGACCGGCCGAAAGCTGCGTGAGGCCAGATGCAAAGGCCGTGGCTACCGGTCCCTCTTTATCTCCAATGATCAGATCGATATGAGCAATCTCAGGCTCCTTTCCTATGAGAGCCTCTCCAACTAAAAACAAAAAGATTCACCTCGAAAATGAGGTGAGCCATCTCTCTATTTTAATCCTTTCTCACAAAGGACGCACCAAGACGATTCCCAACGGCATGAATCCTCACTGACATGCGCCTCATTTCAGACTAAATAAGCTGCCAATAGATGAGTGGAGCCAGCGCCAGCAGGGCCAGGCCCGTGGCCAGCCTCATTCCCACTCGATGATCTTTGCGGAAAGCGTCCACCTGCTCGGGGCTCATGCCCAGTGCAATTGCCCCGCCCAGGATGATGATAGGCAAAATTACACCCAGATTGAAGAACAAAAGATAGGCTGCCCCCTCAAAGTAGCTTCTTGCGGAGAGAAGATCCAGTATCGCGAGGTAGATGGCGCCCACACATGGGGCCTTGACCAGGGAGAAGAGCGCTCCGATAACAAAGTACGAGCTGAAGCGGCCCTTATCAATCCCGGCCTGGAAGTACTTGAGAGCCCAGTCGGTGCGAAAGAGGGATGGCCGGCCCTGCGAGAGCCGCAGGGCATCCCAGACCTGAGAGAAGCCGGCCAATAGGAGAAAAGCGGTCAGAATATAGCGGAAAGAGCTGGCGATCGCCTCGGTCTGCAGCAGTTGCTGCATACCCAGGCCAAAGAGAAAGTACATGGTAAAGATGCCCAGGGAGAAGAATACGACCATCATCACCAACTCTCGCCTCTTTCCCGTTGAGGAGAGAACCGATGCCGCCAGGAAAACCAGAATGCCCAGCAGACAGGGATTAAAACCTGCCACCAGGCCCGCTCCCAAGACGGCAGATATGGTGTAAAGAGATATCTCCTGCAAATTAAGACTCAGGCCATTGGCTGGCGCGCCTTGGCTTTGCTTTGCACTCTCATTGCCGGGTAGGGTGAAAGCAGCCGGAAGATTGGGGGTCTGGTTGGCCAAGGCGCCTTTGATGAGGCTTTCCAGCAAAGCATTGTCCCCCTCATAGTCCCGGTAGTTAATCACCTGCATTCCGATTATGATGGCAGGAACATCCTTTGCCCGGTATTGTTTGATGATACGGTGTCCATCCTCGGAATAATAGTAATACCTGGTTATATTGATAGGCACCTCTCGCCCAACTAGATCTAATGTTCTCTCTGCTGCTGCGCATTTCGTGCATCCCGGGGACTTGATGAGAATAACCTCGGTTACATCTTTTCCAGTAACTGCTGCGCCATTGGAAAGCAGCAGAGCTACGCTAACCAGCATGATGAGCGCAAGAACGGAGCCGATAACCGCCATACGAGACAATGCAATGCGCATAAGCCACCTAAGGTCTGAAGAAGTATAAATTCTCCCTGATCAGAACTGGACTATGGCAGGGAAATCCATCCGCCATCCCCTGCCAGAAAAGTTCCCCGATCTTTTGCATCAGGTTTCGTACTTAAGAACAGGCCCATTTCCGGAAGCCCTACCAGATGCAAATGCCACAGAAGCGTCTCCCTCTGCTACTATTACTATGGAGTAGCCGCACCCTTCCGTGCAAGTCTCAACTGCTTTCTTGACGAGCGATGTTACATCCAGGGTGTAGCTTTCTTCTTTCTCAATATTCAAGGATGGAGAGGAGACCTCTGAATCATAATCTGCCTTATCATACCACGTCGTTATATCAAAAGTCTCCCCGTGCTTGAAGTAAGCCCTAACTTTGCCGGGCTTGTCCACCTGGGCGGCATCAAGAGTCAATGTTGCCGCAGCGATCTGCTCCGGTTTGAAGACTCCCTGGCTGCCGAACATATTGATGACGCTCAAATAGACCAGTTTTTCGGGTTCGTTGCCCGTGGAAGCGGCCCAGAGCAAGTCACTATCTGCAAAGCTCTGATTGGCATTGTTCTCATCCACGTAGGTCTCGACATCCATCTCGGCTGTAAAGCTCCCGGCGACGGCAGTTGCAGCCAGAAGCAGGAATATGCCTATAAGTGCATACAAATATCTCAAAGTCATTTCCTCCACTAGAGAGTTACCTGTGATCAAACAAATAAAAAGACGTACGTTCATATGGAGCTTATGTAGGCAATTCATTCCCTACATGAGAGAGATCCTCTTTCCGAAGTGTCCACGTTCCCACAAGCGTTACCTTCTTTGCCATTCCTCCAAACCTCGCGCCAAGAATCAGCTCGCCGATCTCCTCATGCATCACCCTGGCAATGCCGATGAGAGATGTGGTTGGCCTGGCATTAACATCCACGACCCAGGGCCTTGCCCCCAAAACAAAGTCGATTCCCGCATACCCGGAAAGAGACAGGGCGGATGCCGCCTTTCTTGCTTGCGCCCAAATTTCATCGGCGCGAGGCGTGTTGTAGGGTACCTGGCTTCCCTGATAGCTCATGCCATTACCCCGAAAGTCAATGATTTGACGGTTGATGGTGAGCGGCAAAAAGCTGCCACCTCCCACGATGAAGCTGGCAGACAGATGCAGCCCCTCATGGTAGCGAGTGACGATCTCACCAGGACCTGCCCGAGCAAAAGAGGTGACGCGCACGCCCTCAGAACCAGAGCCCGTGCGCGGCTTTACGACATAGCGATGGCAGCCCTGCTCCACAGGATCGGGCCTATCCACTATCTCGGCCACGGGCACACCTGCCAGCGCCAGTGCCCGGGTGCATAGCAGCTTGTCGGCGGCCAGAAGCGCAGCGTGGGGACTTGCCCCCAGGTTTACCATGTTTTTCTCCAGTATCTCCAAAAGATGCGGCTGCATGCCGTCCGGGGCAATTAAGAGTCCCGCGTCCGCTTTGCAGGCCAGGACGCCTTCAAACTCCTCATCTCCCTTCACAAGAATGGGTCGGCCCGCTTCGACGGTGGGCCCGGATGTGGGATAGAGCACCTCATGCCCGGACCTTTCGAAGCTGCTCGCCAGAGTGGCCAGCATGGCCCGGCCCTCCAGCTCATGCGTACCGCCCAGGCCAAGAGCGGAGGCATATTCAGCAATAAGAATCTTCATAGATTAACCCTTGAGGAGATAGCCGCCGTCCACCGGAAGGGCCACACCTGTGATGAAGCTTGCCTCCTCCGAGAGCAGGAATAGAATTGCTCTAGAGATCTCTTCCGGCCTTCCCAAGCGTCTCATGGCGTGTGCTCTGACGAGGCCCTCGAATTTCTTTTTGCCCATCTTCTTAAAAAGAGGTGCCGTAAGTTCTGTCATGACATAACCCGGGCATACGGCATTCACTCTGATATTCTTTTCAGCATAATCGATGGCCATGGACTCGGTCAGGCCTACTAAACCGAACTTGCTCACATTGTAAGAGGTGCGCATCCTAAAAACATTAAGGCCGCCCACAGACGAAATGTTGACGATGCTTCCCTTTCCAAGATCCAACATCTGGCTAGCTGCAGCTTTGCAGCAGTTGAAGGCGCCCGTCAGGTTGACCTCCAACGTATCCCTCCAGTCCATGACCTGCGTATGAAGGATATCGTTTCGGGACGGATTGATCGCCGCATTGTTAACCAGGCCGTAGACCTTGCCGGATAAGTCTTCAATCGATTTGAAGGTCTCCTCCACCGTAGCTTCTAGAGAGACATCACATTGGTGGACGAAGGCCCTGGTGCCATCTCCTAAAGCCATTTTGGCTCTGGCCAGCTTCTCTCTATTCCTCCCCAGGATGTGGACATATGCCCCTTCTGCATGCAGATCCTTGGCCGTCTGCAAGCCTATTCCGGAACCGCCTCCCGTTACAACAATCGTTTTGCCATCGAAGCGACCTATTGACATAGCTCAGACCCCACCTGCTGTCTAATCGACCTGAATCAGACATTTATGCCTTATCTGGTATCTCTACTATATATTTTACCTGACGTATATGGCACAAAACCCTTCGCACATGTCCTTCCCAAGATTTGCCTCGCGACGACCTTGGTCCCGCGCCCGCCTCCACTCTACCTTCAGGTCAGTATTATGAAGCACTCAGGAGGGACCGCCAACTTCAATAACTATAACGATTATATAGTTAGTTAGCCGCTCCTGCAATAATAGGATGGCGGGTGTGCCGTGGGCTTAACGTATCCGATAATACTCTGATGACAGGGCAAATCTTCCCTTGGTACGGGAGATGCATACCTTCGTGGTACTGCATTTGGCTACGGGCCTGTGAAGCTGAAACTTAGGTTGAAAAGAGTTGCGCGCTGTAACTAGCGCAGTAATCTGCCGAGAAATCTCACGCTAATACACGGTCAGGGCAGGAAGCGGCACCGTCAGAAGGCAAGAAGCGGGCACGAGGCCCCTGAATAAGGGTTCCGGTAATTCGGACGCTGTGTTAGATTCCAGCGCTCAGCGCCTTCGGGCCAATTTAAAGTCGAGTCTAGGGCAGGTCCGGCCGTCATTACGGTGATTGGCTCCTCCTGAAAGGGCGCTGCGGATCGGCGCTGGCCTGCCCAGCGACATCGATTATGAGATACAATGGGGTAATTCTCTTCTTCATAGAAACGATTTAGTAATCCCTGAGTGATCTGTTAAAATCATGTTCGGACCAAAATCTCATCTCACATCTCGCGACGATCACCTCTTTATGGAAGATGTGGATTGCTTCGCCCTGGCAGAGCAGCTGGGCACCCCTCTTTATGTCACCTCGGAGAGCCGTCTGCGCGAGAACATTCGAGCCTATCATCGTGCCTTTCCCGATGCGGACAAGTACTTTGCTGTAAAGGCCAATGGCAACCTCACCTTGCTGTGCATCGCCGCCCAGGAAGGCATGGGCGCGGACGTCTTCTCCGCGGGGGAGCTTTCCGTGGTGCGCATGGCCGGCATTCCCCGGGAAAAGATCCTCTACAACGGCAACTCCAAGAGCGAGAAGGATCACGAGATGGCCATACAGGCGAAGGTGCGATTGTCCGTGGACTCTCGCGAGGAGCTGGAGCATCTAGCTAAGACTGTGAAGCGGCTGGGACGTGAGTCAGAGATCCTCTTCCGGGTCAATCCCGATGTTTCTCCTAAGACCCATCCCAAGATAGCCACCGGCCTTCGTTCCTCCAAGTTCGGCATTCCCGCAGAGCAGGTGGCCGAGACCTACCGGAGGGCCATGAGCCTGGAGGGGATAAAGCCTGTAGGCCTGCATTGCCACATAGGCTCGCAGATTCTGGACACTGCGCCCTTTGCCGAGGCGGCGGGCAAGATGATGGATATTGCCGCCGCCGTCGTGGCCGCGGGGGGCGAGGTGCAGCGCATCGACCTGGGAGGTGGCCTAGGCATTCAGTACCATCCCGACCAGCCTGCGCCCACCCCCGCCGACCTGGCGAAGGCGATATTGCCCATTTTCCATGATCGCTGCCGTGCCCTGGGCATCTCGCCCAAGCTCATCCTGGAGCCGGGCCGCAGCATTGTGGCCGATACCACCCTCATGCTCACCAGCGTCAACGCGGTCAAAAGAGCGTATGTTAATTTCGTGGCAGTGGATGCCGGATTCAACGTCCTGGCCCGGCCTATGCTTTACGACTCCTATCATCACGTTATTGTAACGAATAAAGCGGCACAAGCCGCCCAGGAGAACTACACAGTGGTGGGACCTATCTGCGAGACCGGAGATGTTCTGGCCAAAGACCGGCGGTTGCCTGCGCTTGCGCGCTCTGACGTTCTGGCCTTCCTGGATGCCGGAGCCTACGGTTTTTCCATGGCCTCTCAGTACAACGGCCAGCCTCGTCCGGCTGAGGTGCTGGTTTCCGGAAACCGGGCAGAGGTCACCCGGCGCGCCGAAGATTCGAGCGCCCTCTTGGCCGGGCAGAGGATCTTGCCCCGGCTCATGTTTTAGGTGGAAAATGGCAGGCGAGCGAACAAGTGAACAAGGCCCCCCGGCTGACCGGCAAGACGGTTCGCTGGCGCAGGCCGTGGAAGAGGTGCAAAGCCAACTTTTGCCTCTGAGCCAGGGAGAGTTTTCTGAAAAAATCGGCAAGATCACTGTCTACGTGCTGTCTGCGGGCAAGGCCCGGGATGCTAGATCATTTGGCAATTTCGTTCGCTTTGCCCATCTAAACCTGGATGCCGTCCTGGCAGCGGCGCTGGAGGCTCTGGTCTGGCGGCCCCGCCTGGCCAGCAAGGCCGATGAGCAGAAGAAGGCAACGGCACTGCAAAAGACCTTCGATCGGCTGGACAATCCCGCAAAGGCTATGCTGGAGCACTTTCAGAGCAGCTCCGATCCACTGAACAAATATTTGGTGGCCGGGTCCTGGGGGCATGAGTATATGCGCAAGCGAAAGGTCGATCTGGAGGATTACGATCGGGAGCTGTGCCAGATGCTGGGATGCGAAGATACTGAGGCCGGCAGAATTGTAAGGAGCTACGCCAGACTGAACCGGTCGATCGATGAGCTGCAAATCCTGGCACGATATTAGATGCTGCAAAAGGTATTATATTCCAACGATCGATTGATCAGTTGATTTGGAGGTGATGTGGCTGCTGGAGATTGAAGATCTGTCGGTCAGCATCGGCAGTAAGCAGGTTCTAAAGAACTTCAACCTTAGAATAAGTCGTGGCGAGACCCATGCCCTATTTGGGCCTAATGGAACGGGCAAGACAACTCTCTTGAACGTCATTGCGGGAATACCCAGGTACACCATTGATGGTGGGCGCATTGTATTCAAAGGAGAAGATATCACGCACATGTCTATGGACGAAAGGGCACGTCTGGGCATAGGCATGGCCTTTCAGCGCCCACCGGCCATTCGCGGTCTGCGGCTTAAAGACCTCATCAAGATCATCAATCCCAAGGCCGACGCACCAGCCATACTTAAGAAGATGGACTTCGTTGCCTTCGGCGACAGAGATGTCAATCGCGGCTTCTCGGGGGGCGAGGTAAAGCGCTCCGAGATGGTTCAGCTCCTGGCGCAGCAGCCTGATTTTGTTATGCTGGATGAGCCTGACTCAGGCGTAGATCTGGAGAATATCAAGCTCATCGGTGAGGCCATAAACGTTCTCACACAAAAAGACCTGCGTCCCAGCCAGAGAACCAAGTCCGGCGTGATCATCACCCACTTCGGCCATATTCTGGATTACATGAAAGCGGACCGGGCCCATGTCATGCTGGGCGGATCGATCGTCTGCAGCGGCAATCCGGGCGAGATCCTGGATCAGATCAAGAGAAGCGGATATGAGGGGTGTGTAGGATGCACGTGTCCGGTATAGAGGATAAGGCCCGAAAGGCAAGGGACAAGAAGGCCTTATACGGCACTGATGTGGATCTGGAGAGCTACGAGTCTGAGGCTAAACCCCAGGGTATTGTAGCAAGTGCCGAAGACCTTCCAACTGCTGTTAAGAACGCGGCTCTGGACGTTGGAGTAAAGCTGGACTCCGAGTCCTCCGGAGCCTATGTTCAGATGGACCAGACGCCCGTGATCGCCAAGTCTCTCTACGAGGGCGTGGAGATCATGGATATGGCATCCGCCCTGAAGAAATATGACAATCTGCAGGACTACTGGTGGAAGTTGGTGTCGCCGGATGCGGACAAGTACACGGCCGATGTAGCGGCAGCGCCACCAGCAGGCTATTTTATCCGCGCCAAGAAGGGCATGAAGACCGTATTTCCGGTCAAGAGTTGCCTGTACCTGGGGTCCACCGATCTCAACCAGCGGGTTCATAATATCATCATCGCGGAAGAAGGTTCAGAGCTGCATATCATCACCGGCTGCACTACACCGGCACATGTGCAGCGTGGATTGCACATAGGTGTCTCTGAATTTTTCATTCAGAAGAATGCCAAGGTCAGTTTTACCATGGTGCATAGCTGGGGAAAAGAGGTAGAGGTTCGGCCTCGAACGGGAATCACCATTGCTGAAGGCGGCTCCCTCTCCAACAATTACATTCTGTTAAAGCCCGTGAAGACTCTGCAGACCTTCCCCACCGCCACCCTTGCCGGTCGCGGTGCGGTAGCCAGCTTCAACACGGTAATTTATGCCACCATGGGCAATATCGATGTGGGAAGCAATGTGAATCTCAATGCACCGGATACCAGCGCCGAGTCTATCTCCAGAGTGGTCTGCGTAGGCGGAGAGGTCATCGCTCGGGGAAGGATGACTGGCAGAGTGCCGGGCGCACGAGCCCATCTGGAGTGCGTCGGGCTTCTGCTCTCGGACAAAGGCCGAATCTATTCCATTCCGGAGCTGGACGGCCAGAGCCGGGATCTGGATATGTCCCATGAGGCGGCAGTGGGCCGCATCTCTGAGGAGGAATTGGAGTATCTCATGTCCCGCGGTCTGACCTCCGAGCAAGCGACGAGCGTTATCGTGCGCGGCTTTTTGGATGTGGAGATCAAGGGCCTGCCTGAGGCCCTCAGACAGGAGATCAAGAACATTACTCAACGAGAGGATCTGAAGGGAGCGCCATAAACCAGGGGGCTCTCTATTTATTCTATTTTTAAATCACGATCATCCGTTTAGACAAAGATCGCCGCAAGGAGTAACGGCAGCGTGGGATCATGTCATATTTTATGCATCTGGAAATTGCAGCAAAGCTCCTAAGAAAGGCTTTCACAGAGTGGTTCAAAGACGATGCCTCGCTTCTCGCAGCAGCTCTCGCCTACTACGGCCTCTTCTCCTTTGTGCCGCTACTCATACTAACATTAATATTAATTAATTTTCTATTCCAGCAGGGCTTTCTCGACGTTCAGGTGGTGGCCACCTCGCAGGATCTGGTTGGCCGGCAAATACCAAGAGTGGCAGGCGATCTGATCGCCCGGGCTTCCGATCAGGCCGCATCCTTCCGCTTTACTTTGCTCAACATTGGTCTCTTGGTTTTTGGTGCGGCCGGTCTCTTCGTTCATACCAGGAGGGCCTTTCACCTCATCTGGAAGATCCCGGACAAAGTTGTCCCGCTCATGGATACCATCTTCACTTACTTGCACTCATATCTGCTCATCGCTCTGGTCGCTTTTCTGCTGCTGGTTACCTCCATCTTCACCGCCCTTCTCCTGCCGGCAGGAAAGCAGATTGAGGTGTTTCTGCCTATTCACCTGGGGTGGCTTCGCATTCTTACCTTCCTGGTCTCCTTCTCCCTTGTGGCTATGCTCTTTGCCGCCACCTACAAGACTCTGATCGAGGTGAAGCTGCAGTGGCGGGAGGTGCTCTCCGGCTCGGTTCTGGCAGCCCTTCTGTTTGCGGCGGGAAATTTTTGTATCGAGGCTTATGTGAGCATAGTCAACGTGGGTTCGGCCTATGGAGCGGCAGGATCTCTGGTGATCTTTCTCTTCTGGATCTACTACTCCGCCCAGATCTTTCTCTTCGGAGCAGAGGTAATCAAGGTGCAGAAAGAGGCGAAGGAGCAGCTTGCAGAAAAATAAAAAAAGGATCTTCCGAAGCGATCAGCCTGTTTTCTTCTTTTGCTCGTAGTCCTCTCTTATAGCCTTGGCCATCTCCCCGTCCGCCTCCACAACCAAAGCGCCCATATAATCGCAGTTCTTGCAATGGTATATCTTGCCGGTGTAGCCGCCTGCTTCCAAATAAAGTTCACAGCTGCCGCAGACCGGGCAGACCTCCAGCATCTTCTCAGGCTTCATGGTGGTACCGTGAATGCATTAAAACGTTAATCTTTTGCTAATGACAATGAGAAGATAGATATATCATCGTTTTCACTCCCTTGGGCCATGGAATTGAAGCTTGATCCCTGGGGTGCAGTTCATGTAGACGATTATACCAAGCTCTTTCTGGAGTTTGGCATATCAAGCTTTGATGATATACTTCCCCAGCTCAGGGTGCCTCATAAGTACATGGCACGCAAGATCATCTTCGGCCACAGAAATTATGACTCAGTCCTTCGTGCCATGCAAAATCATGAGCCTTTTGCCGTCATGAGCGGCTTCATGCCCACCGGTAGAGCCCATTTCGGTCACATGATGGTCATGAATGAGATCATCTGGCACCAGCAGCAGGGAGGAGACGCTTTTGCAGCTATCGCCGACATGGAAGCTCATGCCGTACGGGGCATAAGCTGGGAGAAATGTAGAAGTTTGGGCATCAATGAGTATATCCTCAGCCTCATCGCCCTGGGCTTTGAGCCGAAAAAGAGCAGCCATATCTACTTCCAATCTGAAAACTACAGGATGAGAAATCTGGCCTTTGAGCTGGGCAGAGAGGCCAATTTCTCCGAGGTCAGTGCCATCTATGGATTTTCGGGCGAGACCCATATCTCTCACATGGAGAGCGTCATGGCCCAGAGCGCTGACATTCTTCATCCTCAATTAGAGGAATTTGGCGGACCAAAGCCTGTTGTCATCCCAGTTGGAGCGGATCAAGATCCGCATATCAAGCTCACGCGAGACCTCGCCTACCGCATGAGAAAGTTTCTGGTGGAGCCGCGCGGCGATTACATCAGCATCCGGGGAAAAGCGGCCAGCCAAGAGTTGATGCAAGCCGCAGAAAAGGTCCTGAAGGAAACCGGATTAGGACGGGTGAAGCGGTACGAGGAGCATATCGATCTTACAGAGATTCGGGACCACGAAGGCCGCAGTTGTGGCGCTCTTCTGGAGGCTGTCGACCGGCTCATAATAAAACTAGAAACTGAGCATGGGCATTACGGCTTTATTCCTCCAGCTTCTATTTACCATCGTTTCATGACCGGCCTGACTGGAGGCAAAATGTCCTCCTCCAAGCCGGAGAGCCATATCGCACTCACGGAAGATCCCAAAGAGGCAGGTAAGAAGATCATGCGGGCCATCACGGGTGGCAGGCAGAGCCTGGCTGAGCAAAAGAAGCTGGGAGGCGAGCCGGATAAGTGCTCTATCTATGAGTTTCTGGTATTCCATCTCTCCCAGGATGACAAAGAACTGCTGGAGCTGGACGCAGAATGCCGCTCAGGCAGGCGCATGTGTGGAACCTGCAAGAAGGATGTGGCGGAAAGGATCGAAATATTCCTGCGTGAGCACCAGCAGGCTCGTGAGGCGGCCAAAGAGAGGCTGCCGGAATTTGGGATAAGTGCATTACCTGTCTGAGATTTAATATTTTTAAAAAATGCGCTTGTCTGCACTTAAATAATTGCTGAAAATAAAAAATGATATACCTTAGGCTGGAGGGGATTTGTCCCCTCAATACACAAATAAATTTTGAGATATTATAATATGAACAAAGGATAATTTTAAATATGATACAATGCAGCATATTTACCAAATTAAACGAAGTAATATTTATGAGAAAAATTTGTTTGTGATTATGATTATACTATCATTTATAGTTAACGCTTTGGGACATATGTATAAAGCTCACCAACACCTTCAACGAACTGATGAGTCTCTGAGCGAATTTCATAGAAATCACAAAGATGATCTGGATGACGACAAAGCTTTGCAGATCATTGAGGAATTCCTAAACGCGGATCAAGGTGGTGCGCCAGGAACTGCACACGGAACAATGGCTTTAAGCGTCATCTTGATTGTTGGCATATGTCTGTTTTTCTTGTTGACAATCCTCCCCGCGAATCCCGTGAGCTCTTTAAGGATGTCATTCTGGCTTTAACAGGAGATTTAACCGCTATAATCGGTTTTTATTTGGTGGAAATGGGTCCACGGAGGTAAAAACCCCTGGGCCAAATACCCCAGAGCGAAAACCGTCCGAATCCCCGGAGCCAAAAAGAGGACCATATTTAATAAAAGAAAACGTTAGCCATGATGGCAAGCAGTACCTCAAAGATACTAAAGTGGATCTGACAAGCATCCCTGAGGACGTCCTCAAGAATGGGTTAAGACTAAAAAGGTAGGGATGATCTAAGATCCAAAGTTAAGAATAATGCAAAGGATTTGCGGATGAAGACTGCCACACCTTTACTAACGGGATCTAACGGTAGATTCATCAGCTTCTTATTATTTTATTTTTCCGCTTCTCGATTACCATGATTTCGTCGATCTCGGTCTCCGGATAGTTCCCCGTCTCGTCTTTCTCCAGGTACTTCACCATATCCCAGACGTTTAGCAGCGCCACCGCAACTCCAGTCAACGCCTCCATCTCTACGCCCGTCTTTCCAACGGATGTTACAGTGACCATCACCCTGACTCGTCTCTCCTCAATCTCAAAGTTCACCTCCAACCCGGTAATGGGGATCTGATGGCAAAGAGGGATCAAACGGGGCGTGTCCTTGATCGCCAGAATGGCCGCCAGCCTGGCTGTGGTGAGTACGTCCCCCTTCTTTACCTGGCCCGATTTTATGGCCTCAATCGTGGCTTCTTGAAGCAGGATCGATCCTGCGGCAGTAGCTGTTCTGAAGACGGGCGGCTTTTCTGTGATATCCACCATTCCAGCCAGTTTATCTTCCTCGGCCAAAGATCTCACAACCTCATAGCCTCTGGAATCTTCTCGATCACGTCTGTGGCCACCATGCCGAAATCCTTCTCAGGGTAGACCAGATCGCCTGCCCTGCCGTTGACAAAGGCAGCCGCCGTCGCCGCCCGCAAAGCTGAGGCTCGAGCGTAAAATGCTGCTGTAATTCCTGCCAGAACGTCCCCCGTACCGCCCACGGTCATGCCCGGATTTCCGGTGGTATTAGCTCGCACCACCTCGCCATCGGATATTAGATCGACCTTGCCTTTGAGCAGGACCACCAGCTTCCTTTGGCGTGCATAATCTTTTAGCGGCTCCACCCGTTGCCTGTATTCCAGATCGACCAGAGCGACGTTGCTGATTCTTTTGAACTCGCCGGCATGAGGCGTGACAATGCCCCTCAAGGGGAGCTCTGGCTGCAGGGCATCGGCATCGATGACCGGTTTCTTGCAGAGCGGTATGATATCGGCCAGAGCTGCCATCGTCTCTGTATGTCTTCCAAGTCCCATGCCCATGACCACCACATCGTGCCTGGCAATCTGCTCCTTGAGAACCGGTATGTCTGCGGGGCAGAGGTGATCGGCCGAGAGCTCCTGAACAATCAGGTTGGGTGAATAGCTGGAGATAGTCCGGGCGGCTGCCTTGGGCGCGGCCACGGTGACAATGTCCGCTCCCGCTCGCAGAGCTGCCATAGCGGAAAGTGCCGGAGCACCGGTGTATGGCCCGCCACCTATCACCAGTATCCGTCCGGAGTCTCCCTTGTGACTCTCCTGGGACCTTCTTCCCATCAGCCACAGGTCGCCTTCTCCCACGAAAAATTCTGCAGCAGGCGGAATGCCGATATCCGCCAGGACAACATTGCCGGTCATGTTCGGTTTTTGCCAGTGAAAGGTCACTGTGGCATCGGCCAACACGACCTTGTCGGTTCCAAGGCCGCTGGGAACATCAACCGAGATCACCGGCTTTCCAGAGGAATTGATGGCTTCAATTGCCCGGGCCTCCAGACCCTTGATGCTGCCTCGCACGCCTGTGCCGAATATGGCGTCTACTATCAGGTCGCATTTCTCCAGGTGCAGATCTGCGCCATCCATGATCATGCGCAGGTCGTAGCCCAGTCGCTCCAGAATTTGCCAGTTCCTCTTAGCCTCCTCCGTGGAGATATCTCTGTAGCGGCCCAAAAGATAAACGGTTACATCAAAACTGCTCAGGTGCCGGGCAGCAACAAAGGCATCGCCGCCGTTATTGCCGCGGCCGGCCACAATTGCGATTCTCTTGCCTTTAGCCCGGACCACAATCTCCCGAGCTAGAGCTGCGCCTGCATTCTCCATGAGTTGCAAGGGCAGCAAGCCGAAATATCGGCAATTGCAGTCAAGAGCGTTCATCTCTTCTGCAGAAATAATTCTCATAGTAATAGGATAGTGGATGATGGCATAAATCTTCTATCCTTTGGGGAAGAGAGAAGTCGCCTCCCCGCAAGTTCATCAGAAGGAGCAATCATTGACATACAAGGATTAATGAGGTTAGACCAACGGTAATTTGGTGCGGATTTTTGAGCAAAACCGGAGTCGATGAAGATGAAGACGCTTAATCTAACTGCTATGTTGTGGGAAGAAGGATGTGTCTGGGTAGCTAAGTCTCCTGAAAAGGGGGTCGCAAGCTGTGGAGACACACCGCAAGAAGCTCTGAGCAATCTAATCTAAAGGAAGCCCTGGAGCTTTATCTGGAAAATGCAAGAGAGCTGGGGATGCGAGATGATTTGGATGCAGCCTTGACCGTGGTATCTGCCTAATGAACAGTCAAAATTAATGGCTAGAAATCAAATAGCGACTTCTGCTTTTGCTCTTTAGGCACTTCGGTGAAGCTGAAGAGACTGCTCTGCCCCCTTCTCGAGCAAAGCCGCTCCTTGGTGACGCCAAAGCTCTCGAAGATACGCAGCACAGGCGGCAAGATCTGCTTTTCCACGTAGTATTCCGTGTCCAGAGGCATGTTCTTCTCCAAAACATAGGCAGGGTCCTCCGCCCGGTTCACAAACAGCTCTTTGTTCTTCTTGCCCCTCTTTCCCTGGACAATGACAAAAGGCACCCTGTCCCCCACGCCGGGCACGCTGCCGCCCCGCTCTCTGATCTTCTCCACCAATTGTATGTGGGGCTGCTTGTTCTTGTAGGAGCCTGAACTCTTGGTGTAGCGGCGCGTTAAAGTGAGGTCTTCCAGCAGGGTCGGGTCCAAAGAGAGATCCAGTTTTTGCAGCCGGAGAACCACGTTGCGTACGTGCTCTACCGCCTCCTCCACCTTGCCCTCTTTGAGCACCAGCTCCAGGCAGGTATTGAGCGTCTTCGAGGTCAGACCGCACCAGTCCCGCCGTACCGTCTCCATGCCCCTCACCTTGATCTTATCCTTCCAGCCGTCGCCCCTCGGCTCAAAGACCCATAGTGCATAGCGTTTCTTGGCCAGGAAGATGCCGCGCCTGGCAAAGGCCTCAAATACCAGCTCCATTGGCGCGGGAAGCGAGGAGGTGACGGTTTCTGCAATCTTTCTGCCGATCAGCTCGGCGTCTTCTAGCGAGATGGCTCCTGCACCAGGTCCAGCTGGCCGCAGCCTCACAAACACGCTGTCCGTATCCCCATAGACCACGGATAGGTCAAAACATTTCTCTGCCGCTTTTCCAAAAGGCAGGGCATACTTGAAGACCACCTCTCCATCTATCACATAGGCCGAGCCGATCTCATCGATGATCTTCTTGGTGCGCAGGATGTTCTCCCTGCCAAATGAGGTGACGGCATTGGCCAAGGCCAGGCTGTAGAGCCGGGCTCGAGCGTAACCGGAGTAGCCGTAAAAGCTGTTGAGCAGAATCTTCATGGCGTTTTGCTTGGCATCCAAAAAGCGGCGCTCTTCTTCCCCCGCCTTCTTCATCAGGTTCTTGGTCGTGGTCCTCTCATCAAGCAATTCTCGCAAGACCGCAGGCATTATGCCCGGCGAGACCTGAGGCGAGACGAACCTGCCGCCCGAAGGAGCAGTTATGATGCCTTCATCCCCTACCGTCTTTGCCAGGTTTTCATTGGCCGCTATCCCCTGTGTCAATACAGTTGTGTAGCAGAGGTTGTGGGCCATCATAATAGTAGGATAAAGGGACTTGTAGTCCAAGATGACCACATCTTCCACCAGCCCCTTCTCCGGCACCAGGACGGCTCCCCCTTTCAGGCCCTCATTCTCCACATATCGTTCACCCGAGACGTCTGCATCAGGCTTGGGCGGCACCACCCGGCCACGTTCGCGAAAGCGGCGCATGAGCAGGTTCTCTACCATTCCCGACTGCCCGCCGTTCACAATGTCCTGCAGCAATGATCCGCTAGCCCGGGAGAGGGCGATGTACTTGTCCATGAGCCGCAGATCGAGAAGCATATGCAAAGCCAGTACGGCGTCTCTTCGGGAATAGCTGATAAAGCGGCGCAGACCGTTCCCATCCTCCGCCCAGAGAGCCTCGATCTCTTTGGGATCTACATCGTATTTCTCCATCTTAAGAAGCTCGGCGGACGCGTTTCTGAGGGTATACTGCTTAAGGCTGTAGGAAGAGCGTATGATGGGCAGCAAGTCCACTACCACCCGACCGGTAATAGAGACGTCGGTTCTGCTTACGATCTTTCTTATGTACCAGGAACTGCCGTCCCGACCCACACGCGCATCCACGCGGTTTTGCCTGCACCTCTCTTGCAGGTAGGGAAAATCGAACTCATTGGAGTTGTAGCCGGCAAGAATATCTGGATTGTAATCACGAACAATTGACGCAAACTGGGCTAAGAGATCGTACTCGTCCTGGCAGGCTCTGGTGTCGGATCGAGGGCAATCGATATTTTTTCCCACAAGAACCAGGGTCCTATTGCCCTGGTACTCCGGTTCAAAGGCCATGCTGATTAAAATCACGGGCGACTTTTCCGCCTTGGGCATCTCCCCCTGATCAGGCAGGCACTCGATATCAAAGCTCATAAAGCGCAGCGGTGCATTGGTCTCATGCGAAACCGAATGCAAGGCCTCAAAAGGTGTCGGTGGCAGGGCCGAAGCGGAAGAGGCGGCTCCCGCAGCAGCGCCGCCGACGGTCCATTCTGGAATAGGGGCCTCCACCCATCCCATGCCGCCCAAAGAGCGGTCGATAAGAAACCTGTTCTTGAAGAGAATGTCCGTCTCGTAGACTGCCTTGATGCCGGGCACCTCTTTGACCCTTTCCCTGAGACTTCTCACCTCTTTGGGGTCGTGGGTGGTGATCTTGAGCATCTTCTGGGGGGTGGTCTGAAAGCCTATGGGCATGAAACGCTCCACCACCTCTACATCCAGTCCCAGTGCCAAAAGATCCTGCAGGGCGCTCCCGGATAGGTTTTCCTCTACGCTCGCATAAAAGTAGGGGCGAAAGCCGGCCACACGGCAGGTAATGCTTCTCCCCTCGGGAGTAGTGCCGAAGAGCTGCACCAGAGGATTTCGGTCAGAATCATAGGTGTAGTTGGCGTCCAGGATCTGGAAGATCATTGTTTATAAATGGAAATTTCTGCTTAAATAGCTAATTGTGCCAAGAAGCATTACAGCTAAATATGTACATGGAATACAATATTGTTGGATAGTTGCCCGGAGAAAAATGATGACAAAAAAACCAAATTTCTACAATATTATTAATTTTTACATAATAATTATTATTTTTATCATTCCAACATTCCAGTCCTTTACAGCTTTGTCATCCGCTGCATCCGATAACTCGGCACTCATGAAGCTGATCACTCAGAATGAGGATCCAAGAATGGGCATAAAGGATCTTGCATTCTTTTTGGTCACACATGATTTTGATGCGGTCCCTAAGAAAGACCACGTAGAAGTTCAAATAGATGATACCATCTACGTGCTGGTGCCCAATGGCCAATCATCCGGACTGGCCAATGTAACCGTATCGTCTCTAGAATGAATCGGTGAAAAAATAAAGATGAATAAGGGGATAAAATTATGCATGCTTTGATAAAATTCGTTATAGGATTTCTTCTGATAGCTTTTCTGGTTACAGGTTCCTTAGCGGCTGAAGAAAGGACGCCGAAGCAAATTCTAATTCTTGCCTCCTATAATCTTGGGATGAAATGGGATGATAGTATAATCTCCGAGATAAAGCATCAATTTGCAATCTATATGCCTTCAGCAGTTGTCAATGTCGAATTCATGGACACAAAGAGGATCGATCCAAATGATACCCGTCTGGCTTACTTGAAAGCATTGTATCTTAAAAAGTATAAAGATAGGCACCTCGACGTGATCATTTCTACCGATACCGACGCCTTCAAATTCTTGCTTAATAACCGCGATGAGATATTTCCGGGAACGCCCGTCGTCTTCTGCGGCGTTATCGGCTTCGAAGATGAGATGCTTCGAGGAAAACGCAATTTCACAGGCGTAATGGAGGTATTCGATATCAATGATACCATTTCATTGATGCTCAAATTGCACCCTAATACAAAGATTATTGCTATTGTAAATGATAACACAACGACCGGCCGGGCTAATCGAAAGATTATGGATGATGCAATTCCAGAATTCGAGGGCGAGGTATCCTTTGAGTACCTCGATAACCTTACTGCAGAGGAGCTATCACAGCGTGTCTCTTCTCTGCCTAATGATAGCCTTATTCTAGAGATGACCTTCAACAGGGACAGAATTGGAAAGATGTTGACCTATGAGGATACAACAAGCCTAATCCAAGGAGCAAGCTCTGTTCCAATTTATGGATTATGGGATTTCCTTATGGGATATGGAGTTGTAGGGGGAAAGATGCTCATGGGCTCGTCTCAGGGAAGCGAGGCGGCGAAGCTCGCTCTTCGCATCTTAGAGGGAGAGCCGGCAGAAAATATCCCTGTGATCAGAGAGAACTTCAACCGCTACGAGTTTGATAATTTTGAATTGATTCGTCTGGGCATTCCCATCGCCAGCTTACCTGCAGATAGCATAATAATTAACCAGCCGATCCAGTCACGGGTTGATCTCAGTGGCACCAATCTGAGCGGCCTTGATCTATCCGGGGCAAGCTTGGGCCGCTCACAGCTGCAAAATACCAATCTGGAAATGACAAACCTTTGCGGATCAGTGCTCGAAGGTGCTGAATTAGGCGGTGCCCGATTGGTCAGAACCAACTTCAAGGGAGCAATCATGGATGAGACCGACATTGATGGATCGGATCTGTCTTTTGCTGATCTGAATGGCGCCATTCTTGTCGGATCTGACATTTCAGGCTCGAATCTGACCGGCGCGGATCTTCGTAGAGCTGATCTGGGCCAGGTTCGTTTGATAAATGCGATTTTGGTGGGAGCAAATCTGGATTATGCAAACATGACCGCCGTAAATCTTCTTGGTGCGGATCTTACGGGAGCCTCCCTATTCAGGGCAAACTTACGACGGGCTAACTTACGCAATTCGCGACTGATGCAGGCCAATTTATCTGAGGCAGATATGGTTGGAACCAGCCTGATTGCTTCGGACCAGACAGGTGCTAATCTTTTCAAAGCCAATCTGGAAGAGGCCAGGGCGTCTGGTGCAAGATTGGTGGATGCAAACCTGGGGGCTGTAGATCTCATGGCCGCCAATCTCAGCGCCTCAAACCTGACCGGGGCAAATCTTGCCAATGCCTACATGAGGCGCGTCATGCTAAAGGATGCGATCCTGAATGGCGCCAATCTGTCTGGGGCAGACCTGGTTGGGGCTAACATGATTGATGCGGATCTATCGGATGCTGATCTTACTGGTGCAGATATTTCTGAGAGCCGCAATCATGGGGCAAAGTTCATTCGATCCCTGTTAATCAACTCTCGCATTGTGTTTACTAATCTTACCAACACAAACCTCAGCATGGCGAACCTCTCGGGATCGTATCTTGTGTCTTCGGGTTTGGAAGGCTCCGATCTCACCGAAGCTAACCTATCAAAGGCAAATCTCGAAATTGCCTATATGCACAATACAAAACTTGCCGGGGCTGATCTATCTGGTGCCAGTTTGCCCGGAGCGCATCTGGAAGATTCCGATCTATCGAACTCGAATCTGGAAAACGCCGACCTTACCGGCACATTGCTGGGAGGGTGCAATCTGACTGGCGCCAATCTGGATGGAGCCAGACTTCTTGGTGCGGACCTCAGCCTGGCAATCATGGACGGTGCATATATGACCCGTACCAATATGATCGGTGCCAAAATGAGCTGGGTGGATCTGGGCGGCAGCAGTCTTACCGATTGCCAGTTCACCAGAGCGGAACTCTTTGGAGCCAACCTGAGCAATTCCGATCTGACCGGCTCGGACTTTACCAGAGCATATTTGGTGAGAGCAAATCTCACCGGTTGCACTCTGAAGGGCGTCAACCTGGATTATGCCGACCTTACCGGTGCAAATCTGAGAAATACACAAATGAATGGAGTCAGACTTGTAAACGTATTTCTAAATGAAGCAGACTTATCGGGCGCGGACCTTACGGGATCTTATCTTTACGGCATGACCCTCAAGGAAACTGCCTGGAGCAAGGCGAACTTAAGATCGTCCAACATAATTTTACTGAATTTATTGGATGCAAACTTCAGCGGTGCCGACCTGCGCAAGACCCGTTTTGCCCAGACGTATATGAATAACACCAACTTTTCCGGCGCGGATCTGAGCGGCGCGGTCTTTGACACCTCTGCCTTCGAAAATGCCGATTTTACGGGTGCAAATCTGCAAGGAATCGAGTACGATTCCCTAGCGCTTAATTTTCTTGCGGCGTCAAAACTCGAAGGGGCCAAGATGAGCGCAAATTTACAGAAAGATCTGGAAAAATTGCGGAAAGGAGAGAAAAACTGACCGCAATAATGACCTTTATCATTAGTAGTGTGAGTTGAACGGAAGTGGTCTGATTGAAATGCATACCGATATTGTGGTCTGTAATTCTCTGTGCTCTATTTCATGCTGGTTTAGCCGAAGCTGGCGGAGTTGCAGCTGCATATAACTCCTCAGAAGAATCCGAACTAAATGTGACTCTGCTGGATTTTGGTCCGGCCGGGGACCATGGCTGGACGTACGAGGCCCATGTGGGCGCATCCAAAATGGCGGAGAGACTGTCATATGTTAATTTATCCGAGATAGAGAATGCAGCCGGTCCGGGAGCGGTCCAAATATTGAGAGAACACGCCAAAAATGGGGCCAAACTGATATTCTGTCACAGCTACAACTTCATAGATGCCATCGAAGAAGTGGCACCTGAATATCCGAATATCGTTTTCATGTGGGGGGGCGGGACGGAAAAGCTGGCCCCCAATGCCGGAGTCTATTACGAGAGAATTTATGAGGCTCAGTATCTGGCCGGAATTGTGGCGGGCAATATGACCAGGACGCAAAAGATTGCATTTGTTGCGGCTCTACCCACATCCCAGGTAGTAATCGGCATCAATGCCTTTGCTAAGGGCGTCGCATCCTCCAATCCCGGCGCCAAGGTGTATGTGGATTGGATCGGAGACTGGTATGACCCGGGAAAAGAGCGGGCAGTAGCCTTATCACTTATCAGTAGAGGATGCGACATCATAACCCACTGGTCCGATTCCGATGCGACGGGTCAAACGGCTGATGAGATGGGAACCTACTTTATATCTTTCGGCTCAGATGTCGGCAGGTTTTCTCCTCGCATTTACCTTACGGGGGCAGTCTGGAACTGGGAACCCATTATGACCGACATTGTCGAATCTGTGCATAACGGGACATGGGATTCTCGCCCAGGGCAGGAGTGGTGGTACGGACTGGCGGAAGGTGGTGTGGAGCTGGCACCTTTTGGCGAAAAGGTTCCTGGAAATGTCCGATCTCTGGTAGCCGAGAAGCAAAAAGATATTGTGCAGAAAAAACTGGCAATATTCCCACGCATGAGTGATGAAGAGCTGAAAACAATGTATTATTTCGAACCTAATGTTGTTGGTGAGCTGCCTAGATCATAGGCATCTCCTTTCTTTAGATTGGTGTGGTTATCTCACTGTCTACTAGTGCTCTGTAACATTAATTGTGCAAATTAGAATAATGCCTTTGAAGTTT
>CAZWHG010000001.1:0-123170 GCA_964633785.1 uncultured Methanotrichaceae archaeon | reverse complement strand
TAAAGCTTCAAAGGCATTATTTAAACTTGCAAAATTAATGTTACGGAGCACTAGATTCATAGCAAGCAAAAATAGCTGGGCCAAACATATAAATATAATAATAAATAATAATATGATTTTAAAATTACTCATAAAGGAATAAGGAAGTAAGAGGAGGCGAATGCCTAGCCTTCCTCGCCCTCATCAGCTACGCTTATCACGTAGTCGATATCGAACAGATATTGATTTCCATCATTTTGCTCCAGGACAATGGCGGATTCATCGAAATCAACGAGCTTGCCTGAGACTGGCCTGAATCCTCCGCCATCAATAAGCACTTTTATCTGTTTTCCCTTTTTGCCTTCCAGGAAATTTCTGACTATATCGCAGCATTCCATGATATCACCCTTAAATTAGGATCTGCACATCAATTAGTGCTTTGCAGACAATTTTCTAATCCATTCGTCGACTTCTTCTCCGCTCTTCCCCTTGGAGGCGGCCCACTTTCTTACCTGCTCTTCACGCCAATTATTGACTGCCTGCATAACTGGCTCAGGATCAAAGCCATGTACATTGATGTATTCCTGGCGTTTCATCTCACGCATATTTCCATCAATATACAGTTTTGTTGCCTGATCGGCCATTACTCTCTCGCCTGTTGGCATGTCTGCCGGGCCGATGCACACATTTTCACAAAAAACCCATCCTTCACCGCCTTTTCCCTGCTCGATCTTAAAGGGCTTTCCGCAGTTGGGGCATACACCAATCATATCGTCACCTCATCTCCATTCATACTAGTCGATCTTCACACTTACGCATTCTTTGAGTGGTTTCTTGTAGGGAATATTGATCGTAAGCAAACCGTTGGAATAAGTTGCTATAGCCTTTTCCTGTCGAACCAAAAAAATCAGAGGATACGACTTCATAGAAGCGCAACTCGATTTGTCCTTATCGCACACGATTATTCTTCAATCATTACTTCCTTTCCTTTTCTCCGAGCTTTTTTATTCAGTTCAATTGTAAGAACGCCATTTTTGTAAGACGCTTTCGTGCTGTCCGCATCAACTGCTGAATCAAGACTTATCATCTTGTAATATTTTTTGTCGTCGTCAGTCTTGATTTCTATGCTATCTTCAGCCACATCAAGTTTCACATTTTCCTTATCGACACCTGGAAGCTCTACAAAGATCTTGAATTTCCCGGTCTCATCCATTACATCAACCAAAGGCTCTCGCCCGAGGCTCGGCTCAATGCCGCGACGCGACGGCCGGATGTTGCCAAACTCCTGAAAGACGGGCTCTTTTCCCGACTCAGCGGTGTAGCTGAAACCATAGACAAACGGGCCATATCTCCTGATTGTACCAGCCGGCGTCTTATCCTCTTTTACGAAGTCCTCGAATTCTTCAGGCACCGACTCTTCAAATCTTTTGATCATGCCTTCAAAAGGCTCATGAAACCAATTTTCCACATCTTTTTGAAAAGGAAAGCCTTTGGCAAAATTATCAAAAACATCAAATATCGAAGGTCTTTTTTTTGGCGTCATATCATCCTCTCATTATTGTATATCAACTCGCCTGGAGAGCAGAGGAGGGAGATAGATCTACCCTCCAGACAAGGGAGGTTACAGCCCCGATAGTGGCCACTACTATAACCTGTATTAAATCTATTTAAATTGTAATGGCACAAGATCAGAATAATAGCCCAAAGTGTGAACAATCATGTTTTAGAGAATTTTTTCAAAATAGCCTGCAATTCGCCCATCTTCACCGGCTTGCTAATATAATCATCCATACCTGCTGCCAGACACTTTTCTCTGTCGCCTTCCAGGGCATATGCTGTAATCGCTATCACTTTTGGCCCGTCCTCCGGCCAAAGCTTGCGCATTGTGCGAGTGGCCTGCAGGCCATCCATCTCGGGCATCCTCACATCCATCAGCACAAGATCATACGGCTGGCGTTCCAGGGCCTGCAAAGCCTCAATTCCATTGGCAACCACATCTACGGTGCAGCCGAGACGTCTAAGCATCTGCTGCACGACTTTCTGACTGGATACATTATCCTCTGCCAGTAGTATATGCATTTGGCCGATCTGGATACTCTCATTTGACTTGCGGGAAAAATCCGGCTTGGTAGAAAATATGCTCATGAGAGCCTCTTGCAGTTGAGACGGCTTTATAGGCTTGATCAAATAAGCGGCAAAGTCGCTGCCTTCGATTTGGCCCTTTCGCGAACTCAGTATAATCAAGGGAATGTTTTTGTCAATTTTTCTTATCTCTTCCGCCAATGAAGTGCCATCTATCTTCGGCAGGTCCATATCGAGGATCGCCACATTAAAAAATTTTCCTCTTCTCATCCAGTTAAGAGCATCCTGGCTGTTTGATGCAATAAGCGGTACCATCCCCCAAGAGTAAGCGTATTCTCCCAGGATGCGTCGATTGGTCTTATCGTCGTCCAGTATCAACACATTTTTGCCGATAAGCTGGGGTGAGACAGACAATAAGTTCTGATCGGAATCATCTCGCGCTGGTGATGCAATTATGGTGAAATGGAAGGCAGATCCCTTGCCGAAATCGGAATCTACCCATATTCTCCCTTCCATGAGTCCAACCAGTCTCTTGGCGATGGCCAGGCCTAAACCGGTCCCGCCGTATTCGCGGGTTATTGATGAGTCTACCTGGCTGAATGGCTGGAAAAGACGGTCCATCTTATCATGAGATATGCCAATGCCTGTATCAACAACAGTGAAATGTATCTCATATTTTCCGTTGAGACAACGGCCCGATACAATAAGTTTGACTTCCCCGCGCTCTGTAAACTTTACGGCATTATCCAAAAGGTTGACCAGAACCTGGCGAAGCCTGTTAGGATCACCAATAATTCTCTCCGGAACGGTTTCTTCAATGACAAAACCCAGTGTGAGCTTCTTCTCCTTAGCTTTGCCGGATATCAGGTCAATGGATTCGTCGACGCAGCTCCTTAAATCAAATGGTTGCTCTTCCAGCGCCGCCTTCTCACGTTCAATCTTGGAAAAATCTAGGATATCATTTATAATTACCATCAGACCGTCGCCGCTTGTTCTAATGGTCTCAATGAAATCTCTTTGTTCTGCGGTTAGTGTCTCATCATCAATGAGCAGGCTTGTCATGCCGATGATGGCATTCATGGGTGTGCGAATCTCATGGCTCATATTGGCCATGAAATCGGACTTAGCCTGGGCAGCCTCTTCTGCTACCTCTTTAGCTTTAACGAGTTCCAGAGTCCTCGCCTGTACCTTTAGCTCCAGATCCTCTTTCGCTCTGCTAAGTTCTTCTTTTGAATTGCGTAGTTCCAGTTCTGTTTGCTTGCGATCTGTAATATCCTGGCCCTGTGCGATAGTTGCAACAACAGAAATTGCATCCTTAGAATAGATATTAGCCGAATTCCATAAGACCGTGCGTACATTTCCATTCTTGCTCAGGATGGGAATCTCAACCGCATCCCAGCGTTCGCCTGATAGAGTCCTATTGATATGAGCCATTGATTCGTTCTTGCTGTCTTCAGGGAACAGGATATCAAGAGGCTTGCCCAAAATCTCATAGGCTCTAAGCCCAGTCAGATGCTCAAAAGCCTGGTTGAATCTGGTGACATGGTAAGATGGGTCCCATACGATGATTGGCGCATTGGCGTGATCAATCAGATTTTCCAAATAGTCCCTCGTCTCTCTCAAGTTATCTTCGGACTGTTTGCGCTCCGTAATATCGCTGCTAAATGCCGCTACTTGGCAAATTTGCCCTTCGCGATCCGCGATAGGGTAAAAACTGTAATGAAATCGGGTGCCATTTTGTTCATCTTCGAATTGAACAGGCTGCGCGGACCGTATCACCTGGGAAATCCGCAACATTCCGGCTTTGGCCATTTCCGGATCCATAATCTCGGCAAGATGCTTGCCGATGACCTGGTTAGCAGGCAATCCAAGATGCTGAATTGCAGTTAGATTGCCCATCAGGATTGTGCCCTGCGAGTCGAATAGCCATATAGATTCTTTTGCCGAGTTCAAAATGCTACGTAATGTCTCTAATTCCGGCGACCAATCGATTTTGTTCCCCTTCGAATTCCCGTCCATCATACCACACCTGACGTGCACAGGGCCTGATGCGTACGGTCGCCAGTCTGGCCCAACTCGTTGGCGGCCAGTCCTTCTTGAAAATAGGGCACAATCAATTCCATCAGATCTTGGCAAGTCTCATAAAATTGGCAGAAATGAGTCACCCCTAGCAGCTGTCCGACAACGTTGATGCCTGATCGTCTCAGATTACTATCCATCCTATACATACCGGTCAATTATCTTTGTGACTAATCCTTTTTAATGATTTCTGCCGTATCGCATATATATAGTATTATTTAAATTCAGCTAACATAGGAAGTGCCCTCGACAGCGTACCATTTTCCCATACAGATGCATTTGCCTCCAACCCCTTCTTCAGAAATTACCAATATAATATACCTATCTTACCAAATATTTAGTTAATCCGGCAAATATGTCCTCTTTTGTGTCAAGAATAGCATCTTTTTGATTTCTATCCAAACTGAGAAAATTTCTTGGCGATAATAAAAAAATTTTCTATTTTACGATATAGGTTCATGCAACTCGGCAAAATCTCAAAAGAAGAATTGATTTTTTGTCTGTAATCTGCAATAAATAAGTAGATATCCAATGAAGCCCAATAGCCGAGACAGATGCAAGAAGACTTTGTCTTTGATAACCGGGATAAGATCTTCGCTTATATCTCTAATAATCCGGGTTCCCATTTAAGAAAAATTGCAAGAGATACCGAATTACATCTCAGTACTTTGAGGTATCATATCGATCAATTGGAGAAAAATGGTACAATTGTCAGCCAAAAGCAAAATAACTTAAAAATATATTTTATTCCTGGCAAACTCAATCCCAATGAGAGAGCTTTGACCCAATTGCTTCAGCAAAAGCGTTTTCGAGACATAATTCTCGTATTGATTGATTCACCCAGATCTACCTTTTCAGAGATAGCCGAAAAATTGTCAATGAGCCGTTCGACAACCTCAAAATATATCAACATATTGGAAGATCGCAAAATATTATCTCATGAAAAGGTAGGGAGAAAGAAAAGATATCAGATAAATGATGAAAAGAGTGTGATTGAACTCTTAAAGACATATAAGAAATTCATGACAGATGTGAGCTTTGATATTCGCATGCCTATGAATGATATAGTGGGCACGACAAGCATCCTGCTTGAAGAGAAAATGACCGCCGAGCAAAGGGATCTGGTTGAGACCATCCGGATATCGGCGGATGCTTTGATGGCCATCGTAAATGATATCCTAGATTTCTCAAAGATCGAGAGAGATATGTCTGAACTTGAAATCAAGACATTCAATCTGCGCAGTTGCGTTGAGGATGCTCTGCAAACGGTTTCAGAAAAGGCAGCAGCGAAACAGGTGGATTTGACCTATTTGATCGATAAGGCATCGCCTGATGTAATTATTGGTGATCCAAAGAAGCTTGGCCAAATCCTAATCAATTTGCTGAATAATTCGGTCGACTCCACCTATAAAGGGGAGGTGGAAGTGTCCGTATCCTCGGTACACATCGACCAATTATTTGAAATTCACTTCGAGATAAGAGATAGCGGCATAGGGGTCTCTACCGATAGATTGGATAGGCTCTTCAATCCGGGAAAGAAGCAAGAAACAAACAAGATAAATGATATGGGTTTATCCATATGCAAAGAGCTTGTGGAGCTGATGAGCGGCAGAATTTGGGCGGAAAGCAAGTTAGGAGAGGGATCGAAATTCCATTTCACCATTAAAACAAAACATATTTCCCAAATCTTGCCCTTAAACGGCATCCAGCTGCCCCTTGATGGAAGAAATATACTAATAATGGAAGGAAATGCCAGAATAAGCAATAGCCTCAAAATCCAGGTGGCTGAGTGGGGAATGATCCCGACAACCTGTGCTTCTGCACAAGAAGCACTTAAATTATCGAGAACAATCGATTCATTAGACGTCGCTCTATTGGATATGAGCATGCAAATTGACAAAGGCGTATCCTTAGGGGAACAGATACGCGAAATCTGCAATAATTTACCATTGGTTGCTTTGACCTTCCCAGGTCAACGAATTGAATCAGAGCTTTTTGCGAGCTTTCTCGCCAAACCAGTCAGGCAATCTGATCTCTTCAATACCCTGAAGATCGCTCTTGCCTCGCAGCCGGCATCCATGTCTACTAAGGAACAGATGGCAGAAATCTGCAGTCAACCGGTACTTCGCGTGCTTTTAGCGGAAGATAATGCCTCAAATCAGAAAGTCATACTCTCTATGCTCAAGAGATTGGGTCATCAAGCCCAGGCTGTATCAAATGGTAGAGAAGCTTTGCAGGCCCTGGAACGCCAGCCGTATGATCTTGTGCTGATGGATGTGAGGATGCCCGAGATGGATGGCCTGCAGGCTACTCGCACATTGCGCAGGCTTTGGCCGGATAAGAAGATGAAGATAATCGCCATAACTGCACATGCCCTTAAGGGTGACAGGGAGAGATGCCTCGAAGCAGGAATGGATGACTATATCAGCAAACCTGTTCGGATTGGAGAACTAAAAGATATGCTGAAAAAGCATATGCCCCATTAGAATCACTAATGAGATAAATATCGGTTTGATCGTTGCCTATTTGGGCCAACATCTAAGTTCATCCCTATTCTCCTGGCAATAATCACAAAATTGGCCATTGGAGGCAGATCGTCCGCAAGCAATGCATTTTCCGGAATTAATTTTTTCTTTGGTTGTTAGCGTGACCATTCTTACCACTTCGATTACCTGCAAATGGATTGGAAAATTGTGCGGAATTAAAGAGACTTTATAAAAAGGCCGCCTGCCGTGGGTGAGATGCACACTCTATCTGATTGAAGCAATGTTGAGAGACTCGGAGGCAAAAGAATTTTGCCTATTCCTCGCTCATTGATATCATATCTGAGAGTATACAACTCATTCCCTAAATACTCGTCCGCTGCACCATCTAAATCCTGATCGGCAGATGCTATATCGCGAGCCTTATTAATTAGACCATCGTTTTGGCTTAAGGACTGGCCTTCTTTAGCTTTATCTTTCATCTGCAGCTTTTCGGGATTCTTCACTTTTTTGGCTGAGCTCTTAGCCGGCTTATTCTTGCTATTCAATTTAACATTGGATATCATTTTCAATCACCTTAACTTCCACGCACCCTACCCATCATTTATGATTGCTTTTCAGATATTGGAAAAGATAGATTGGCTAAGATTCAACACAACCTCAGCATGAACTCTTAACCATGTCGCGCATAGCTCTCATTATATCCAGCTTCTCCTCCATCAGCATGATTTTGTCTCTCATCATGGAAATTTTCATCGTCTTATTCTTGATCATGAGATCCAAGGAGCGGAGCAATAACGCCTTTTGCTGCTCCTCAGTCAAATGCTCCCTAAACATCATTTCCATCATATCGCTCATTTCTTTTTTCCCCGATCCATGTTCATGCATGCTTAGATTGTTGTTATGATTTTATATATATGGGTCTTATGACACAAATTTGGAATTATAGCACAAATCGTGAACAAAATAGGATCAAAGATCGGGGGATATTTCAATAGATTTATCAGAAGAAAAGTCGAAAAAAATTTAATGTATGTCTCTTAACTTAGTGACTTCTCGAACGACCGCCAAGAATCAGTGAATTCCTGTTACACACTCCTTTTCCAGATCAAAAAGGACAACCTCTTCCCCGCAAAGGCGAATGACAAGCTTTCTCTCCTGTGTAACCCGCCCAATCACCCTTGCCGTCAGGCCGCGCCTTTCAAATACTTCCAAGACCGCCTGCGCGTTTTCGGGCTTCGTGGTTACGACAAAGCCCATTCCCGGATACATCTTCAACCAGCTTGCCAGCTCCAGGCCAGCGGGAACGGCTATGTTCTCCACATCCACCACTGCTCCCACCCGGCTGGTCTCGAGCAGCATGCCCAGGGTCCCCAGCAGTCCCGGATTGCTGATATCCTTGCCCGCCTTTACCAGCCCCCTCTCACCCAGCTCCTGCATACATCCCAATTGTGTGAGCAGGGTCTTGCTGTCCTTGAAACTGGTGGAGTCGAAGTTTATGGAGAATTTGGCATGGGGATGGCCATCCATGTCGGCTGCAGCCACCACCACCTCGCCGGCTCTGGCCGTGCTGCTCAGGATGACGGCGTTCTTCTTTGCTTTGCCCAGAATGGAGACGTCCAGTGCATTGTAGGGCGTGTCCGGATGCAGGTGCCCGCCAATGATCGGCACATGAAATTTTTCAATTGCGGTCTTCATGCCTCGCAGGACCTTTTCTGCAATTTCCTGGTTGCCCACGGAGAGCACATCCACCATGGCCACCGGCCAGCCGCCCATGGCCGCGATATCGTGCACATTAACCAGGACGGAACAGTAGCCGGACCACTCCGGATCGACTTCCATAAGCTTGGACCATATGCCGTCCGCCGCCAGGAGCATGACCTCCTCCCCGTCGTCAATCACAGCCGCATCCTCACCAAAGGAGGCAATGATACGCTCGGACTCTATGGGAAAGAACTGCATAAGGCTGCCTATCTGCTTTTTGCGAGTGATGCCTACAAATCCTCGCAACTGGGATGCCAGAGACTCCAGATTCATCATAGAATGCTGGGGCTCACATCAAAAATAGATGACGCTTTGATTTAGGGGTGGCGCAAAGTTCTTAAACTCCTGGCCGAGAATGAAAAGTCCCGCGTTCTGGGAAAAATATATTGCACCGGCAAGGATTCCAGTGGAAATATGGTAAAAAGAAATTTATATAGTTTTTATAGCTGTCGAAAAACTAGGACTTTATAAATAATAATAATATATGAATTGCGATCTATTACCTGCAAACGATGTAAGTTGTGGCATAATCCACGCGAAGTCGAGGGGTTGAAGAGCAATATATCTTACAAAGTTTGCCAAAAATGATATCATGCGACCACTTTTCCTAAATGAGATCCCATATTAATATAATCCTTAAAAGTAGAGAAAATCATTTTCTCACTTTTCAACATGTTGACATCGGTGCCTTCACGTCACCCCTTCCCCGCTTTCTGATTAGTTTGCCTGCAAAAGCATTATGACCTCATGCAACTCAGATAGATGGGGATGGTTAATGCTGATCAGGAATTTCAGACAAGGTCACATCATTTTTGCCAGGCTCGACCACGGGGAAGACATCATCAGACAGATCACCAATCTGGCTGAGAAAAATGGAATTGAAACAGGTGCTTTGAGCGCTATAGGTGCTCTCTCTCGGGCAGGTCTCGCCTACTACGATCAGATCTCTCATGAGTACGGCGAATTCTCCCTGGAAGAGGCGGTGGAATTAGCATCTTGCTTTGGAAATATATCCCTGCGGGATGGTAAGCCCTTTGTGCATGCTCATGCAATTCTATCAGACAGGAGGGGAAGAACCTGGGGCGGCCATTTGACCTCTGGCACCATCTTTGCCGCCGAACTCTATTTGCAGGAACTTTCCGGACCGCCCCTGAAAAGAGACCCCGATCCGATCACGGGCCTTAATCTGTGGAGAAAAGAGTAATGAAAAATTCCGAATACTTCGAACATCTCCAGCAGGGCCTTAAAAACGCCATGCAGATAGCCCAGGCTGCGCGCAGTAGGGGACTGGACCCCACCACCGATGTAGAGATACCGCTGGCAGTGGACCTGGCAGAAAGAGTAGAGAAGCTGATCGGCATTCCCGGCATTGCCGTGCGTATTCGGGAGCTGGAAGAGAAGGGCATGAGCCGGGAAGAAGCGGCTTTGGCCATAGGCATAGATTTCGCAGAAGGGCGTCTGGGAAAGGGCGCCACCAAGATTCAGTCGGTGGAAAACGCCATCAGAACCTCAGTGGCCCTGCTAACCGAGGGCGTGGTGGCAGCGCCCATTGAAGGAATAGCTCGCGTGGACCTGGGAAAAAACGATGACGGAACTGAATATCTCAAGGTCTACTACGCCGGTCCCATTCGCTCTGCGGGCGGAACCGCTCAGGCTCTCTCCGTTCTCGTGGCCGATTATGTGAGAAGGGCCATGGGCATCGCTCCCTGGAAACCGAGGCCAGAAGAGGTGGAGCGCTACGTAGAGGAGATAGGCCTCTACAAACGCGTGGCCGGCCTGCAGTATTCCCCCTCAGACGACGAGATTCGAATCATTGTGCGTAACTGCCCCATCTGCATAGAGGGCGAGCCCACCGAGGAAGAAGAGGTGTCGGGATACCGCGACCTTCCCAGGATTGATACCAACAGAGTGAGGGGCGGCATCGCTCTGGTCTCCGCAGAGGGCATAGCCCTGAAGAGGCCCAAGCTCAAGAAGCATGTCACCAAACTGGGCATCACGGGCTGGGAGTGGCTCGATTCTTTGGCCAGCGGCAAGAAGGAAGGAGGGGACTCAACTCCCAAGTTTTTGCGAGACCTGATTGCGGGGCGTCCCGTATTTTCCCATCCCGCCCGGCCAGGTGGCTTTCGGCTGAGATACGGGCGGGCCAGAAATACGGGTCTTGCTGCCGCGGGCATTAATCCTGCCACTATGATGCTTTTAGGTCAGTTCATGGCTGCCGGAACCCAGATCAAGGTGGAGCAGCCGGGAAAAGCGGCGGCTGTCGCTCCCGTCAGCTCCATCGAGGGGCCGACGGTGAGGCTCTTAAACGGTGATGTAGTTCGAATAGATTCCGATGAGGAGATCCTGCAATGGATGCCCAAAAGCTGCAAAGATCCCAGGACCATTCATACCGCGCTCAAAGCCCACATATCGAGTATTTTGGACATAGGCGAAATTTTAATCAGCTACGGGGAGTTCCTGGAGAACAACCGGCCGCTGGCTCCTGCATCTTATGCCTTTGAGTGGTGGGCGGAAGAGCTGCTGAAGGCCGGGGGCAACCCCACCGGCAAAGAGAAGATCGATGGAGAGGAAGCCATTGCCTTATCCCGGGAATATAGTGTGCCCCTCCATCCGGCTCATACCTATTTGTGGCATGATCTCTCCAGGCAGGAGTATGAGAGTCTCGTCTCTTTGGTATCCTCCGAAGGCGTTCTTGAGTCCAAAACCCTCAGGCTTCCTTTGAGCGCCAAGGAGGCACTGGAGAAGCTACTGGTCCTCCATAAAGTAAGAGCCGGAAAAATCATCATCGAAGATCCATTGGCTCTCTTGCTCTGCCTGGGAGTGGAGCCGGATGGCAGCGGGCTGAAAAATTGCAGTAGTCGAAAGGCTGAAGACGGGATCAAAGAAAAAAGTACAGATGGCGATAAGGAAGATGAGAAGAAAGAAGGCTCTGCATTAGAATTGGTCAACCAGCTTTCCGGCCTGGTCGTTCGTGCCCGGGCTCCCACGCGCATCGGTGCTCGCATGGGCCGGCCCGAAAAATCTGATAAAAGGCTGATGCGTCCACCCCCGCATGTACTATTTCCGGCGGGAGAAGAGGGCGGCAAATCAAGATCCATTCAGGAGGCTGCCAAGCACTCCACAAGCAATACCACCGGCATCATCAGTGTGGAGATCGAGCGGAGGGTATGCAAAGACTGCCGCAAGGAGGGATTTTCCTTCCGCTGCGAATGCGGCGGGCACACAGAAAAAAAGAGAGTCTGCCCCAAGTGCAATATTCCCGCCCCGGACAAGTGCCCCAAATGCGGTAAAGATACGACCGCCGTTGCCAAGATGCAGATCGATGTAAAGAAGCTGTACCACCAGGCGCTGGAGCATTTGGGCGAGCGTGAACCGGAGTCGCTCAAGGGCGTACTCGGCCTCTCCTCCCGGGATAAGACTCCCGAGCCTCTGGAGAAAGGCATACTGCGTGCCAAACATGGCATAAACATCTTCAAAGACGGCACAGTGCGATACGATTTAACCGATCTGCCCCTCACTCATTTCCGCCCGGATGAGATCGGCACCAGCCCAGAGATTTTGTGCAGCTTGGGCTACACCGAGGACATGCACGGCCTGCCCCTGACAGCAGTGGATCAGGTCTGCGAGCTTCGCGTGCAGGACATCATCTTGGCAGGAGATGCGGGCGATTATCTACTCAAAGTGGCCAAATTCGTGGATGAACTTCTCGTCAAGTTCTACGGCCTTGCCCCCTACTACAATGCCATAGCCCCGTCGGACCTGATCGGCACCCTCATGGTCGGTCTGGCCCCCCACACCTCGGCGGGAGTGCTCTGCCGCCTCATCGGTTACAGTTCTGCCTCAGCGGGCTTTGGCCATCCCTTCTTTCATGCCGCCAAGAGGCGCAACTGCGACGGGGATGAGGACTGCGTGATGCTGCTCATGGATGCTCTGATCAACTTCTCCATGTCTTATCTTCCTGCCAAGCGAGGGGGAAAGATGGATGCCTGCCTGGTCATGACCACCATCCTCAATCCTTCGGAGGTAGACAAAGAGGCTCATAACCTCGATCTCACTGCGGTCTATCCTCTGGAGTTTTATGAGGCCACCCTTCTAGGTGCCAACCCCAAAGACCTGGAGAAAAAATTTGATCTGGTATCCAAGCGGCTGGGTTCTGACGCCCAGTACGAGGGATTTAATTTCAGCCACGCTACATCGGATATTGCCGCGGGCCCCAAGAACAGTGCCTACAAGACCCTGGAGACCATGGTCGATAAGATGGATGCCCAGCTGGAGCTGGGGCGCATGATCCGGGCGGTGGACGAGCAGGATGTAGCGGAACGGGTTATTAACTCTCACTTTCTTCCTGATTTGATCGGCAATCTGCATGCCTTCTCCAAGCAGAAGGTGAGATGTGTGAAGTGCGGGGCCAAATTCCGCCGTCCGCCGCTGAAAGAGACCTGTCCCAAGTGCGGCGGCAGGATAATCCTCACAGTGCATGAGGGCAGCGTTCGGAAATATCTGGAGGTCTCCATAAAGGTGGCCGAAGAGTACGGTGTGAGCAGCTACACCAAGCAGAGACTGCAGCTTTTGAAGATCGAGATCAACTCCCTCTTCAAGAACGATAAGGCCAAACAGACAGGCCTGGCAGACTTCATGTAATCTGTATCTAAAAATTTAAATATGAATCAGATAGATAGATTAAGAAAGAAGGGGATAAGAGATCATGATGAAAAGGGGGTTAATACTATTGCTGCTGGCGGCATTGCTTGCCGGCAGTGCGCTTTGCCAGGGCGATGCGAAGAGCAATATAACCACAATTCCCGCCTCGCAGGATGTTTATATCAGCATGGGAGAGAATCGAGTCTCTGTTTATAACCAGACGGAGACGCTTCTATGTGCTGTCGATGTTGCGGACAGCAAACAGACAGAGAAGACCAGTTATCCCGGCGCTCCGGTAATTCAGTTCAACCTTTCCGGCCTCAATATCACTGATAACGATGTTGCCGTTCTGGTGCTCAAAGCCGAATCCATGCAAACAGAGGGCGATAGCGTCATGGTGGCATTGATGTCCATCGGCTCGGATTGGAATGAAAACTCGGACTACACCACATTTCTGGTCAATATTCTTCCCGCCTGGAATATCATCAAGAAGAACGATGCCACTGCCATGAGCAGCAACACCGATGGCGATCGCATCTTTGCCTTTGATGTCTCCCAAAAGCTGAGAAATGCCATCGAGAAAGGAGACAAGATATCCTTCCTCCTGGAGGCCATGAGCAACAGCAGCGCGGAAATATCATTCCTGTCACGAGAGAGCGGCCAGGGGCCGTGCCTGGTGATCATGCCCTATCCGGCATTCACGCCGGAAGCGGCTATGCAGCCCGCTTCTACGCTTAATTCGAGCTTGCTTGCCAATCAGACCGCGGATCTTTCTGAAAACGTGAGCCTGATAAAACTGCAGATGGACACGCCAACCGATCTGCAGACAATTCCGGCTGGCGGGGCGCTCCCTATGGCAGGCAGAACGTTGAGCAACAAGAGCATTGAATAAGCAATATCTTTCCAGCGCAAAGGAAATGTATAATTGCCGGCCGCAAGAGGAAAATAGGTCAAAGGATTCAAAGGATTGCTGAATGGACCTATTTTCCCATGCATTGCTGCCCTACCTGCTGGGCAGCTATCTCGGCCTTGATAAAAGGCTCCTTGCCGCACTCGTTCTGGGCGGGATCGCACCCGACCTGGATATTCTCATCTCCTGGATCAATAGCGTTTACCCGAGCACTCTCCTCCTGGTGCACAGAGGAATCACCCATACTCTCTTTTTTGGCTTCTTTTTCGCTCTGCTCATTTTTTATCTCACTTCTCGGGAGCAAATCAAGGACTTCCTCGGACGGTTCATCAACTATGATCTTAATTTTTCAGTAAAAAGCCTGAGTCTACTTTATGTTGGTGTTCTCTTGCACCTTCTTGTGGACTATACAACCACAAGAGGCGTTCCACTCTTTTATCCCTGGCAGGCCGCCCGGTATTCGGCCGACATCTTCTCCCAGATAGAGCCAGTTGCCCTGATCTTCAGCCTGCTGGTTTTGGCCGAACTGATAAGAGAGCGGCATAGAATAAAGTTTAATAAAAACATATTAGTAGTATTTGTGCTCTTTTTCGTAATTGCCGGCGGGGTAAGAATTGAAGGAAAGGCATCTGCGGAAAGTTTTTTTGATGGCCGGAACGCTAGGATCTATCCGGATTCCAATCCCTTCTCATGGGTCGTTTTGGAGAATGACAGCAACCAATTCCTGGTTTACAAGTATGACTCGCTCAGGGGAAAGGTCACCAACAGCTCGGCCTTTGCCAAAATAACCGTGGCCTCCAGCATCACAGAGGCGAAAGCGGCCATAGGTGAGGCCGAAAAGCTGCCCCAGGTCGAGCTCTTTCGCTGGAGAGCTTACGCCGTGGCCATAAACGCCACCTCGCAGCAGAACGATTCATGGATTATTGAGTACTACGATCCAGTGGTCAGGGCGCAGATGGCCAACTCCGGCCCAGTCTTCAGGCCGGCACTGAAGGGCTACGGATCGGTAACGTTGAGGGTAGTGGATGGGGTGGCGAGGGTGGAGGAGTGAGGAGATCTGGGTGGATTATCGATAATTGACCTATGCAGGAAATGATTCTGCAAAAGCTATATCTAGAAATTCGACATGTTATATCTGATATGTATCAACGCCGGCGATTCTACATTATCTCATTAGCAATTATCATTATTATAATCGCATTTGCAGTATATATTACTAAAGATTTTATATCAACCATCCTATTGAGCTTTTTTCTTGCATATATTTTGGATCCAGTATTTATGTATCTTTCCAAGCATGTCGGTCACCATCGTCGGGTATCAGCTCTGGTATCCATGTTAATAATATTTTTTATACTTATATTTGTTTTCTTTGTTGTAGCCAATGCGCTCATTGTAGAGATTTCGAACTTATTGGGACTGGGGGGCATAGCCTATCTCCAGATACAGTCTTCCAACTTTTCCAGCACCATTAACGACTTAGCAAATATGTACCTGCCAATTCAGGTTGCCGATTACCTTAAGGCGATAGGTGACATTCCCACCGCTCTTATTTTAATAGTTCAACCAGTTTTACAGGACAATATCATAAGCTTCGCATCAAATTTGCCCATATACTTTGCTCAGATACTACTGGCGATAATCTTCACCTATTACTTCCTCGTTGACGGCAGGTGGATAATAGATGAATTTGTAGAGTTGCTTCCGGAACAAAATGCAGTTGTTCATTTCCTCCAGGAGCTGAACCTTATCTATTCAAGCCTTTTTCGAGTATTTTTCATGATAGCTCTGCTTACAGGCACCATGGGCGCAATCGGATTCATTTTGTTTGGTGTTCCCTATCCTTTGCTTTTTGGGGTAATAATAGCTATAGCCGCCCTGGTCCCAATATTAGGACCGGAAATGATATTTGGGCCGTTCGCCCTATATTACATATTGACTGGGGACTATACAAGGGGCCTGGGCCTGCTAGCCTTCGGAGTGATCTTCCTCACCATAATCCCCAATAACCTGATTCTTCCCCGCCTGGCATCAGCGCGCTCTTCCATCCACCCCCTGATTACCCTCACGGCATTTACGGCCCCGGTCTTTGTCATGGGATTCATGGGCGTGATCATCGGGCCCGCAGTCTACGGGTTTATTCTCGCGGCTTACCGGACAATGACATGTCTGCGCGAAATAAAGCCGCCAGTACCTGGCGCAGTAGATGCGTCCCAGATTGCATCAGAGTTGCCATGAGGCTCTACCCAAATCATGCTCTTTGGCGGAGGGCATATGCCGTTGCCATAAACGCCCACCTCGCAGCAGAACTGTTCATGGATCAGAGAGTACTACGATCCACTGGTCAGAGCGCGGATGGCTAAATCGAGCTTGCTTTCCGCTTGGAAGCATCTCCTTTTTCTCACTAACTGAAATCTTGAATTGAAATGCAAGTTGGTCTCCAACTTCTGCATGATTGTGCTCGGACTCATCACTCGCTATCTTCAGAAGGGGCAGCATTATGCTTTGGAAGCCTGGAATTGCCATCAGTTACACCTGCACACAACTATTGAGTACCACATCATTCTTTAAGATGCATCTTGTGGTCGCTTTCTGGTAATGTCCTTGAGGTGAGCGAGATGATAAATTCACTTAACACCTTTAGTCTTAACTCTCCCAGTCGAATTATAGATATGTCATTGCCAAGCAACCAAAGAAAAACAAAAGAATCTAAAGCACTGATCCCAGAAAACCGTAAAAACAAATCAGGTTTATCCCATCAATCCACCCGCCCCCAAGAATCCTAGCCTGCCCGGCGTTGAGGGCGCCTGAAGCTCCCCGCGCGCAACACCCACGCGCGGCACCCCGGAGGAAGAGACCACAGGAGCAAACGCAAACTGCTCGGAAGCATAAGTCCCAGAAAACAATACTATGATTATTAGGAACGTAAACAAAGTCAGGTGCGCTAACAAAAGCCGGCGAGCAAAGACAAAGGTACCTAGGCCCGCCCGGAGAATATTTAATTAATTATAAAAATAGGCCATATCAAACATCGAGCGGCAGCAGATGATTCCACCAGGAACCGACAGGTCTCTCTGGGTTCGAATTCTTGATCAACTACCCAACCAAATTCACATCTCATGCAATCCGACGACCACACCCTGAAAAACGCCATCGTCTCCTGGACCGGCGGCAAGGACTGCTGCCTATCCTGCTACAAAGCAATGAATGACGGCTACTGGTTCCAAAACATCACAAATTTCGTTTTGAAGAAAAAATAGGGAAAAGCGAGCACACGGATTCGTGAGCCGCAGCTCTCCCTCACTTAAACCTGCCAGATCTCCCGCGGCATATGAGTAAGGCTCACGGCTCCGCCTGGAGTGGTCAAGAAGGTATCCTCTATTCCCAGGACACCCCTGTCAGGAAAGATTATCTTGGGCTCGATGGCTATGGCCATGCTGCTCTGCACCTTATGATCCAGCGGCCCGATCACCGGGTATTCGTCCAGCTCCAACCCCACTCCGTGGCCCACAAAGCCGCATTTATTTCCATTGGTCCCGCCCAAATAGTCCCGGTAGCCGAGCCTTGCTCCCTCCGACTCGGAAAGCTCAAAAAGCTCCCTGCCCGTTCTGCCCGCGGCAAGCTCTAACGCTACTGCTTCTTCTATCAGGCAGGAGGCTTGATAGGCGTCCTCCAGCTCCGGCTCCAGCCGGCCCAGCGAGAAAATGCGAGTGGCATCCGCAATGTAGCCGTTGTAGATGCCCACGCAGTCCACAAATACCGGCTCATTTCGTTTGATTTTGGAAAAGCCAGCTCCCTGGGGAAATATCAATGAGGTACCCCGGCCACCGCTGGGCGAAGCCAGAAAGCTGGGAAAGGCCGCCTCCGCTCCGGACATGACATGGCCCAAGGGGACAATGCTGTTGAACCTGCGAAAACGCAGGGACCCCTGATGGCCAATGGAGCGCATCACCGACTCTATCCGGCAGATGAGGTCCACCTCCTTCATGCCCTCTTCCAGAAAGTCAGGAACAGAGGAAAAGCCAGCCTCCAGGATTCTGGACGCCTCTTTTATCAGACTCACCTCAAAATCGGACTTCACAGAGCGAATGTGCTTGATCTTTTCGGCAACATCAACGAACACCGCATCTTTCAAGGCTTTGTCTACTTTGAAGTAGAAGCTGCAGGGAAGCACATCCATCTCCAGGCCGACCGTGGCCTTCGCCGGGATTTCCAGGTCCGATTTCAGGTTTCTCATGTTCTTAAGAGGGCGAACTTCGAGGGGCGATTCCTGCACGGCCCGATCCAGACTTCTCTTCATCATCACCACCGGCTCGCCGTCTCTGGGAATGTAGACCAGCCCATCCTGGGCGGTGCCGGAAAAATAGCACACATCCACGGCATGAAACAAAAGTGCGCCATCCATCTCGCCCATCTGTGACTGCAACGTCTTTATCCTGCTTTCGATCTCTGATTTCGGGGAAAGAACATACTCCATTTTGCTGACCTCATCCGTAATTTCCATCTTTAAGGTTGGAACGTCGTTTTCTGTTTGCTATCCTCCTTTATTTATCTAACCAATGCCATCCGCATGGATAAAGCCAAATACGAAGAAGTTTGAAACCCTATTGAATGAAACGCCTAATTGCCTGTGTCTCAGGCCAGGTCCAAAAAGTAGGCTATAGAAAGAGAGTCATGCAGACAGCTAAAGCCTTTGGCCTGAAAGGAATTGTCGAGAACCTGGAGGACGGCAGGGTAAGGATCATCGTTGAAGGAGAAGATGAGAAGCTAAAATGGTTTGAAAGTGCCATAGATATAAAGAACACACTTATCCAGGTCTCCACAATTGAGAAGGCGTACTTCGCGGCAGGTGGCGAGTTTATCCGGTTCGGTAAAGTTGTTGATGAAGACGAGACAGATGCCAGGCTTGATAAAGGCGTTGAGGCAATCAGTAGCATGATCCTGGCAATAAACGGTGTCACCAAGGCCATTGAAAACATGGATTCGAATCTCAGCCGAAGGACGGATAATCTCGGAGAAAAAATTGATACAATGAGCGGCAAGATCGATAATCTCGGAGAAAAAATTGATTCAATCGGTGGAAAGATCGACCGCATTGATGGCAAGATGGGTTCGATGCTGCAAAAACAGGATGATCTTATAGTCGAGGTCAAAGATATGAATGCAAGTATGAATGATAAGATGGACCGTGTCCTGGATAAAACGGATGTTTTCGAACTCAAGAGCGATATGTTCAACGTTAAAACGGCCCTGCGGGCCAAAGGAATAATCTAAATTTTTTTCACAGTCCAACCTACCCCAAGACCCCAATCATCTTCAGTCCGATATAGATCATCAGCATTACAAAGATGTACCTCAGCTTCTCCGCCGGTAGTCTATGGGCCGCCTTTACCCCCCATGAAGCGGAGAATATGCTTGCTCCCGCTAGCAGTGCAAATTGCAGCAGATCGATGTAGCCTACACAGTACGCAGGAAGCCCGGGCACACCCCATCCGCTAATGGCATAGGCCATGACACCGCCAACGGCATTGAAGGCAATTGTTACCGACGAGGTGCCGATGGCCTGATACATGCCAAATCCCATGGCTATGACCATGGCAGGCACCAGGATCACTCCGCCGCCTATCCCGGTCAGACCGGATATGACTCCTACTACCAGTCCCCAAAGAACATACTTCTGAATGCTTTCTCCCGTCTCACCAGGCAAAGCCCTCTGCTCGAGCAGCAGACTCCTGGCAAAGAGCATCCTCAGCGCCCCCAGCAATACCACAAATCCAAAGAGAATCCTGAGCAGATCTCCTGGCGCATGAGCGGCAATGCTCCCGCCCAAGAAGGCTCCCAAAAGGCCGGAAAGTCCCATGATGATTCCCGGTCTCCAGATAACCACGCCCCGGCAGTTGTGGCCTCGGCATCCGGAGAGTGCTGTGGGCAATACGACGGCAAGAGAGGTTCCGAAGGCAATTCTGATGGCCAGGGTGGGATCGATTCCCGTAGAGGTCAGCAACCAGATCTGCACAGGCACCATGAGAAAGCCGCCCCCGATGCCGAGCAGGCCGCAGGAAAATCCGACAGCTACGCCTGTGGCCAGTAGCACCAGAACATACTGGAGAAGGGGTTCTGTGATCATCATTTTTCAATGCTTCAATCGAATTTCGTCCAGGTTATCTTTGGCCCGCCGATGAAGAATATTACTGTAAAAGCTTTGCAGCATATCGCAGGCTTCAAAGTTGCAGGATTCTGCACAATTTATTCCGCAATACGGCAGATCTTGTTCCTGCATTTTTCCTCTCTCCCAACCATCTCAAGCGATCTTCATCTCCCGATGCTTGGCAGCGATCTCACCCGCCAGCCGGTCCAGGCCCTGGAAATCTGCCTCTTTGGGGCGGCCTTTGGCGACTACCGGATCGAAGAATTGCAGCTTCAGATTAGGCAGGGCAACAGTGATCTGCTCGAGCATCTTGCCTCCCCAGCCAAAGGAGCCGATGATGGAAGCATACCTTGTCTTGGGTCGCAGAGCATTGGCCAGGACGGCAGCATAAAGTGCCAGAGGATGCGCTCCCGCCAGAATGGTAGGCGAGCCTATAACCACGGTTGCCGCGTCCACGAGAGATCCGGCCAGCTCTCCCACGTCATAGTCGGTGAGATCGAATCGCTTCACTCCTACTCCTCGGGAGATGAGTGCATCAACCAGGTAGTCGACCATGATGCGGGTGGACCCATGCATGGAAACGTAAGGCAAAACCACCTGATTTTTTACATCGTCCGATGCCCAATCGCGGTAAGCATCCAAAATTAGCCGGGGACTGGCATAAAGCGGTCCGTGGCTGGAAGCGATGACATCCATGGGCAGATCTGCAATCCTGGCCAGGTGCCGGTTGATGTTCTGGCGAAAGGGCATCATGATCTCGGCGTAATACCTCTTAGCAGCCCGATAGACAGCTGCTTCATCGCTGGCGTAAAGGTCGCTAGTAGCCAGATGCGAGCCCAGAAAATCGCAGGTAAAAAGTATGCGCTCCTTGGCCAGATAGGTGAATATCGTATCCGGCCAGTGCACCCAGGGAGCAATAATGAACTCCAGGCTCTTATCCCCAAGAGATATCCTCTCGCCGTCTTTTATCTCCTGCACCTGGGTCCTGCTCACCAGTCCAAACAACATGAGCAAATCAATGCACTTGGCGGAGCCGAGCACTTTTGCATCAGGGTAAAGATCAAGCAGTTTTTTGAGGCTTCCCGAATGATCCTGTTCGGCATGCTGAGCGATGATGTAGTCGATTTTCTTTATGCCCAAAGCACTCAGGTTGCCTTGCAGCACATCAGCCATGGATTCGTCCACTGCGTCGATAAGAGCTGTCTTCTCGCTGCCCTGGATCAGGTAGGAGTTATAACTGGTTCCCTCAGGCAAAGGAATTAAGGCATCAAAGAGCCTGCGATCCCAGTCTATTGCCCCGACCCATTTGACGCCAGGTTTGATCTCTCTTGTGAGCGCCATGATTTTGTCCCTATCTTATCCCAGCTATTTCAGTTCTCGGAAATCATCTTTCGCTGCGCCGCACTGCGGACAGGTCCATTTTTCGGGCAGATTTGCGAAGGGCGTTCCGGGAGCTATTCCTGAGTCGGGATCTCCTTTTTCAGGATCGTAGATGTATCCGCAAATGGTGCACTGATATTTTTGAGCCATAATCAAATTTAGGTCTGCAAAGTATTTATTTCAATCGCAACCAAAAACTAAATAATAATGACATTCAACAGATCAACAGGTATGAACTATCGGGGTGTGATAATGGCCAACACCGCATCCAAACGAAAAGGTAAGTCTAAATGTAAAATATGTCGTATGGTCTTTGAATCAAAGGAAGAACTGAAGCTGCATTTGGCGGAGGATCATAACGATAATTGACCTATTATAATTAAATCTATTATAATCCGAATTCGCCACATGAGAATACTTGCAGCATGCCGCGCATAAACTTTCTTTTTCGATCGGCCTAATGCTCCTCTTTTTGTCTATTGGCCCCTGCTATGCTGATGAGCTGGATGCTCCAGTTCTGTGAAAGCACGCACCAGCACCTCATTGATGGTGGGATGAATTACCTGAGATTTTATAACCGGCATCAAGTCCTGGTATTCGGTGTTCATGAGGTAGACCACCTGCTGCACCAGCTCCGCAGCCATGGGGCCGACGACCGTTGCTCCCAGGATACGTCCTGTCTCCTCCATCAGGATCACTTTGACCAGACTATGCTCTTCGGCCATGGCAACGCCCTTGGCCACGTCCAAATACGTAGCCCGGCCGATGAGCACCTTTAGTCCTGCTGCAATGGCATCCGCCTCCTTCATGCCCACTCCTGCCATCTGAGGGTGAGTGAAGACGGCATAAGGCACGGCGTGGTAGTCGACAGCTTTCCGGTCCTCGCCATCTTTGGCGCGGAACAGATTATGAGAGACTACATTAGACTCGTAGTTGGCCGTGTGCCGGAACATGTACTTGCCGATGGCGTCTCCTATTGCCAAGATATCCTTTTTGCCCGTCTCCAGGTACTCGTTGACCGGAATCCAGCCTTTGCTGTCGATCTTTATGCCGCTCTTCTCCGGGTGGAGCAAATCCGCATTTGACCGCCGTCCCGCAGCCAGGAGGATCTCATCGGCTTCGAATTGCTGGACACTGCCGTTCTCCATATTTTTGGCAGAGACGACCTTCTTGTCATCCCTCTTCTCCACGGAGACGACCTCATGGCCGGTGACCACCCGCATGTACTGGGAGAGCACTCTTTGCACCAATCCTGCTGCTTCCGGGTCTTCTCCCTTGAGCACCTGAGGGCTGCGCCCCAGGATGGTAACTTTTGAACCCAACGCCGAGAAGAAATGGGCGAATTCACAGCCGATGTAGCCTGCCCCAATGATGATCAGGCTTTGGGGCAGAGCCTTAAGCTGCAGCAGCGAGACATTGTCCAGGAAGCCTGCCTCCTGCAGGCCGGGAATGGGCGGCACCAGGGACCGGGCGCCCGTGGCGATCACAATTTTGGGAGCAGTAATGGTCTTGCCTCCTACTGCCAATACGTAATCATCGACAAACTCCGCCCGCTCCTGAAAATAGGTCAAATTCTCTTTGGCAGCTAATGCCTCTTCCAGATCAGTGCGCGTTTTATCCACCACTGCATGCATGCGGCTCATTATGGCCGGAAAATCAATCTCGTCAATGCTGGCGTGCACACCAACGGCTCCGGCATCCTGAATGGTCCGGATAACATCCGCCGGATAGATAAGCATCTTGGAAGGAATGCAGCCGGTATTCAGACAGGTGCCGCCCGTGGGACCCTGATCCACCAGGGCGACTTTCAGTCCCGCATGCCCGGCTTGAGAAGCCACGTGCGTACCCGCGCCCGAACCGATGACGATGAGATCGAACTTGTCCATTAATAGTGTTATGGCATTTTTTGTTTAAATAACTTCAGGATTAAAGCTGATAAGCGAGAAAGACGAAACTGAAAACGGCTCACCTGCTGAGCTGGCTGCGGGAAGCAAGGCGCCGCCCACCCAGCCATGAACATCCATTAATTTCATTCGCACCAAGTTATGCCCTGTACATTTTTCAATTGTATCTCATAAACAGCAGAATTCCTTTCAGCATTTACTGGTTTGACTATCATATAATTAGGTCCCTTAAAGAAAACATCTAATTTGCATGATCTTCTAACATCATTAATTTTAGACGCGGTGCAAACAGGGAAAAGAGACTGTAATGTTTCGTTAGACAAATCAGATTCTTTTACATCAAGAAATGCCTGGCGTGGATTAATTCCGCCAAATTCTTGTGGTATATCCTGGAAGATAGTGACAGTATATATAAATACCAATATCAAACCTAAAAAAGCCACTAAAAATTTTGCCTTTGCCAATTTACTCCTTTGTTTTTTCAAAATTATATCTTTTTCATTATTATACTTCTTATTAAATTGTTCCTCAAAGGATTCTTGTTTTAGGACTACAATAGTGCGAATGCCATTATTCGCATTTGGCAAAAGACTAATATTTTGATTCTGATATATATTTGCCAATCCAGGAAGTTTTTTTAGTTTAGTTTCACGAATATCTGCCGTTTTGTCCGGGTCGGATTCACTCGTTTGAATAGGATTTCCTCCTTTTTTCGAAAATTCGAAAATCTTGGAGGGGTTATTTATATAATTATCATTAAGCTCAATTAGTCCCTTTATAATTACTGAGATAAACGAAATGATTTTTATAAAAAAATCAAAAACGAAATCTAAGCAACAAAACATGAAATAAATTAAAACCACTATGCTTAAAGGAATAAATCCTGCGGATAAGTATTGAGGATCTAATAAAGGCAGCAAACCGAGATTATTTTTCCAGGAATTAAAAGACCAAATAATAAAACCCAAAGCATAAGATATTCCGAGCATAGATAGTATAGCATCTCGATATCCCCCAAATCGTCTTATTAGTTTTGGAAATTTCAAATTAAAATCCTTAAAAGAATTTGTGAACAATGAAATCAGCATTCCAATTAATATAGATATAATAGATCCCAGGGAAATAATGCCTTTTTTATCTTGTTCACTTTCTTCATTTTCTATCATGAATAATTTATATATTTTATGGTGGTCTATCGGGATAAAGTGAACGAACTTGTTTGGGGAGTTTATTTTAATTATTGGGAAAATATTTTAAAAGCCGATTATCCATTACACACATAAAAATATAGGCCAAGTCCCCGCTGCGCCTAGCTTCCCAGATACTTTTCCGGATTTGATTCAAAAGCCTTCTTGCAGCCTGGCGCGCAGAAGTAGTACATCTTGCCTTTATACTCGCTCTTGAGCTTGGCCGTCTTCTCATCGACGGTCATCTTGCATATCGGATCTATTGCCATTTTTCTCAGCCACCTATTTTCCTGTTTTGTATTGCCGGCGGTATATACTTTTTGAGCAGGAGAGAGAAGGAGATGACTGTCACGGAGCTTAAGGCCATGGCCAAACCTGCCAGCTCCGGCCGGAAGGTTATGCCGAATGCCGGATAGAGCGCGCCAGCTGCCACGGGAACCAGGGCCACATTGTAGGCAAAGGCCCAGAAGATATTCAGCTTGATTCGCGAGATCACCTTGCGGCTGAGCTCTATGGCCGCCACCACGTGGAGCAGGTCGTCTTTCATCAGCACAATCTCGCCGGTCTCAATGGCCACATCCGTGCCACTGCCAATAGCGATGCCCACGTCGGCCTGGGCCAGAGCCGGAGCATCATTAATGCCATCTCCCACAAAGGCTACTTTGCTGCCGCTCTGCTGCAGCCTCTTGATCTCCTGGGATTTATCTTCCGGCAAAACCTGTGCGAGAATCGTTGTTATGCCCAACTGGCCGGCCACCGCTGCCGCGCTTTTGGCATTATCGCCGGTGATCATCACCACAGACAAACCCATTTTCTGCAGATCTGATACAGCCTCTTTGGCCGATTCTTTTAGCCTGTCGGAGATGGCCAGAACGCCGCAGGCCCGGCCGTCCAGGGCGATGAGCAGCGCCGTTTTGCCCTGCTCTTCATAGCCCGACGCATTTTCGAGCAGCTCGGGAAAGATTCCGATGCCCAAATCAGTGAAAAGCATCCTGTTTCCAGCCACGACGCTCCGGCCATCCACCTGGGCCAGAACACCTTTTCCCGGCCTGGCCTCGAATTTTTTCGCGTCCTCTAAAACAAGTCCCAGCTCCCTGGCTTTGCGTACGACCGCCTCCGCCAAAGGATGTTCCGAAGGCCGCTCTGCGGAGGCTGCCAGGCGCAGCATCTCCTTTTCGCGGAGGCCGAAGGCCGCCAGATCTGTGACATCCGGTCTTCCCACAGTCAATGTGCCGGTCTTGTCGAAGGCGACCACCTTTAGCTTATCTGAGGCTTCCAGAGCTTCTCCGCTCTTGATGAGAATGCCAAGCTCCGCTCCCCGGCCAATGCCTACCGTAATGGCCGTGGGGGTGGCCAGGCCCAGGGCACATGGGCAGGCTACTACTAATACCGATATGAGGGCAGTAAGGGAGAAAAGCAACGTATTATGAGCCACAAAATACCAGTAAACAAATGATGCCGCAGCGATTGTAAGGATGGTGGGTATGAAATAGGCCACCGCCCGGTCGGCGATTCTCTGCACAGGCGGCCTGGTACCCTGCGCTTCCTCGACCAGAGAGATGATCTGGGCCAGAACGGTATCTTTCCCTATGCGGGTGGCTGAGAACTGGATTGAGCCGTTCTTGTTGAGGGTGCCGCCCACCACCCGGCTGCCCGGCTCCTTGAAGGCAGGAATGCTCTCGCCTGTGATCATGGCTTCATCCACGTAGCTTTCTCCCGCAGTGACCACGCCGTCCGCCGGAATTTTTTCGCCGGGCTTGACCAGGAGCAGATCGCCGACCATTACGTCATCTACCGATACCTCAATCTCCCGCCCGTCCCGGAGAATGGTGGCTCTCTTGGGCACAAGGCCCACCAGCTTTTTGATGGCCTCCGAGGTGCGGCCTTTGGCCCCGGCTTCCAGGTAGCGGCCCAGGGTGAGAAAAGAGGCCAGCATCACTGCAGTCTCATAAAACATGAAATCCGCGGTAAGAACAATCCCAAAGGTTCCCAGAATGCTGGAGACATAGGCCACGCCAATGCCCATGCCGTACATGACGTCCATATCCAGATTCCGGTTGGCAAGCGCCCGCAGTGCTGCCCGGAATATGGGATAGCTCACATAAACAAAGACAGGAGCTGATACTATGAGCATGAAGAGACTCATGAAATTGGGAACGGCCATGGCGAACTGCATGGGTACGATTTTGTGCACAGGCAGATACATCACAGCCATGAGAAAGAGGCTGGTGGCAAAGCCGATGATGATGCGCTTCTTCTTGTCTGCCATATCCTTTTGACGGGCCTCCTTCTCCCGGTCAGCCACGGCTTCTTCTCCAGCCAGGCCCAGGAATTGATAGCCGGTATCAATAACGGCTTTCTTCATATCCGCCAGGCCGACCATGCGGGGATTAAAGGTGACGTAAGCCTTCTCAGACGCCAGGTTCACTCGCACCTCCACTACCCCGTCCAGCTTCTTGAGAGCTATCTCCAGCGCACCCACACACATGGCGCAGACCATGCCGCCTATTCTGAGCACGACCTTCTCATCAATCACATCGTAGCCAACATCCCGAATCGCCTTTTCCAGATCGGCGAGGCGCAGCTTCTCAGAATCGTATTCTACCGACGCCGTCTCCGTTCCCAGGTTAACCTGAGCCAAGGCGACGCCGTCCAAATTGCGCAGGGCCTTTTCTATGGCAGCCGTGCAGGCGGCGCAAACCATGCCGGAAACCTTTATCTCAGCCTTTTTGTTTCCCGTCATTGATCGTCCTTCGGACACGATTCATGTTCTAATACTAAATAAACCGCTCAAATCTCTCCTTGCCTACCTTGCAGATGGGACAGACCTCTGGGGGACTCTCTCGAGCGCAGAGATAGCCGCAGACAGTACATCTCCACACTGGAAGGGAAAGCTTGAAGGCCAACCTTGCGATATCGCACTCCAGCACTTCTGCTGATGCTTTTTTCTTTAGCTGCAGCTTCTCCTTCTCTTCCGGTGGCCGACGCCTCTCCGGAATGGAAGAAAGCTCCTGTTTGCCCAGCAGGACGGCTTTGGAGACATAAAGCGCACAGTAGCAGGCGCCAAATTCAGTAATATCTGCATCTCTGTAGTCGCAGGGGCAGATGATATCCAGGTCCTCGGCCTTATCACCGGAGGCCAGGCGACAGGGACAGGCACGGTAGCCGTATCTCCTCTCGTTTGTAAGAAGACCTCTCACCAGACCTCTCACAAAATCAGCATCTGGATTGAGATTGTATCCACCCTGCTTAGCATCTTTATCCAGGCTAGAGTACAGATTGTCCACTTCCCGGCCGGCGGGCTCAGCAAAATCCTGCGCCATTCAGCCCAGCGCCTCCTTGATCTCTTTTTCTTTTAATCCTACAATGCATTTCTCGCCAATGATGAGCGTGGGAAATGAAAGGCTTGGATTGTATTTCTTAATCTCGGCTACGGCCTCGGCTCTCTCTTCACCTTTTAATAGATCGACATAAATGTAGTCGAAGGCCACGCCCATTGATGATAAGAGCTCCCTGGTCTTCTTGCACCAGATACAGGTGCTCAGGGCAAAGAGCCTGATCTTGCCTTTATCTTTTCCTGCGACGTGTTCGAAATTCATTATATCACCGAATATTGCATAATATGCTGTTGAACGTTAAATAATTACTCAGAGAGAGGCAAGATTTTTTGTCATGCAAAAATATCTAATTCTCAGTTCCAATAAGATCCTAAAAAGAGGATTTGAATAGCTTAAAAGCCATCACGCTTCTTCATTAGCTTTCAGCTAGAACACATTGTTATTGAACGCGGCAAAAGCCGGAGTTGATAATCTGTTGTCCTGCGTTCCCGAGGCTCCTAATCTAATTATCCTTTTGTCTGATGTCGTGTTTACCGTGTTATTGGTTAGAGGATTATCTGCAAAACGGCTCTGACTTGAATTGCCATTGCCGGTTTGATTAAGGGATGAATTGGTGTTTAATGGCGTATCCTGCGAGAGCGATTTCACCCGTAATGACTCTTGAGGATCTTTGCCAAGGTTGTCCCTGACAAACTCGTCAAAGCTAGACATATCGATGTTGGTTCCCCGATCACCCATGAAGCTGGTTGAAGAGCCTCCCCCGCCGGAGACTGCACAACCCCCTGCACACCCTCCTTTCGCATCTGGAAGTGAGATGAAGACGGATGAGGTGATCACCAGAAACAAAATCGTATGCTTGATACTAATCTTCATGGTCTTCCCGGTTAAGGGGCCCTTGGTTAAAAGCCCTTCCATAGCCTACGGTGCCTAAAATGAGTGCCTACAAAAAGTCAAGAAGTTGCTGGATGCCTTTCGTTGTCCTCACCATAAGCGATGATACTTATGAGTGGTTTGTGGCCTTTTCTGATGAAGAAAACAGAGCAGTAACGTTGGTAGATCTCCAACATCATGATGATATCTACCGCAGAGATTGATAAGAAATTCTTAGCCGAATGAAAACCACTTATTGTCTAAAAAAATATTCTGCCCACTCAAGTCCCGCAGCTCTCCCCCTCTTCGCCCTTGTGGCTCGCATCCCCGGCTTCTGCTTCCTCAGGCTTTATCTTGCCTATCTTCACCCAGTAGTTCTTGATAGCTGCATGCAGCGCGTCAGCGCCGAGGTTGGAGCAGTGCATCTTCTGGGGCGGCAAGCCCCCCAGCTCGTCTGCCACATCCTTGCGAGTGATCAGCATGGCCTCATCCAGGGTCTTGCCCTTGGCCATTTCGGTAACCATGCTGGAGACGGCTATGGCCGAGCCGCAGCCGAAGGTCCTGAATTTGATGTCGTCAATTCTGTCTTCCTTGACGGTGATGAATATCTCCATGAGATCGCCGCAGACCGGATTGCCCACCTGTCCGTATCCGTCCGGGTTCTCGATCACACCTACATTTTTAGGGTTCATGAAGTGTTCCATCACTTTCTGGGAGTAACCAATCTGTGCCATTTGTCTTTCACCTGTTTAGAGCGGGGAGAGAGCCCTCAGCCTTTCCACTGTCTTTTTCGTCGCATTGGCGATTGCCGGTATTTGGTCGGGATTGTTCTGCCTGCCAAACGTCATGATCATGGAGCCATGCGCCTGCTCATGTCTTAAACCTATGGCCAAAAGCACATGGGACGGCTCCAAAGTGCGTGAGGAGCAGGCCGAGCCCGTGGATACCTGAATGTTGAACATGGCATCCATGGTGAGGAGAATGCTCTCCCCCTCAATGCGGCTGAAGCGGAAGCTGGCATGGTGCGGGAGCCGCCGGGTGGGGTGGCCGGTGAGGTACGACTCTTCGATCTTGAGTATCTCCTTGATCAACCCATCCCGAATGGCCTGCAGTCGCTCGCTTTCCTCTGCCTTCTCCAGTTTTGCAAGCCTTGCCGCCTCGCCAAATCCTGCCAGAGCATAAAGATTCTCAGTTCCGGGGCGAAGGCCCTTCTCCTGACCGCCGCCGAAAACTACGGGCTGAATGCGAACGCCCGGTTTGATGTAGAGCGCGCCCGCCCCCTGCGGCCCGTAAAGATCATTCGAGGAAAGGGTAAGCAGATCAATGCCGTCCTTTTGCACATCGATCGGGATCTTGCCTGCCGCAGCAGCACCGTCCGCATGCAGGAAGGATCCCTTTTCATGCACAAGATCGCTCACCTCTTTTATGGGCTGAATGGTTCCAATCTCGCTGTTGGCATACATCACAGAGGTGAGTACCGTCTCCTTGCTGAGCAGACTCTCCAGGGCGGCCAGATCGATAATGCCCATGCCGTCCACCGGAACCAGGGCGAGGTCAAAGCCGACCTTCTTCAAATCTTTGTAAGGGTTAAGCACGGAGATGTGCTCGATTTGGCTTGCCAGCAGCTTCTTGCCCCTGGCAGCGCTACGCAGCGCCGCTCCCCGGACGGCCAGGTTGTTGGCCTCAGTAACGCCCGCTGTGAAGACAATGGTCTCCGGGCTTTCTGCATTTATGAGCTCTGCTACTTTCGCCCGCGCTTCCTCCAGGGTGGCCTTTGCAGCCAGGCCTCGGGAATGCAGAGAGGAGGGATTGCCAAAATCGCTGGAGAGAAAGCGGCCGGCAAATTCGGCAACCCTATGATCTACGGGAGACGCAGACTGATAGTCGAGATAAATTCCGCACATATTTTCCCACTTACCTAAATTTCCACTTTCCTGACAAGTTTCTCTAGAAGCTGATGGTCGAGTCTGCATCCATCGCCAGGTCATTTAATGTTCCTGCTCCGGCAATTTTTGCCTCAGGTATAAAGTCGCCCCGAGCAATGCCCAGAAGCTGTGTGCTCTGCTCGCAGATATACATCTTCACGCCGGAAGCGAGGGCCTGGTCGATGACCTCCTTGAGGGAAGGGAAACTTCCTATCTTGATCTTTTCCGCCTCGCCTTTCTTCATGGCAGTTATGCCCTTGATCATAAAGAAGATAGAGGCCTCTATATCCATCGCCCGGGCCGTCATGCCCAGGATAAAGGGTGCGTAAAGTCTTTCCGGCGTATCCAGGCCGCTGGTCTGAACATAAAGAATTTTGCTCATAATACCATCACTACCATTTTGATTTACTTACTTCTTTCTTTTTATCCAGAAGGTGATAATATTTCCGGACTTCTCCAGCCGGAGGACATCGTGACCGGCTCGCTTGGCCCAACGGGAGATGTCTTCCTCAGAGGCGGGATCGTCTGCTTCTACTTTCAATATCTGCCCCACCTCTATGTTCTCAATCTCTTCCTTGGTCTTCGCGATAGGCATGGGGCAAAATAGGCCCACACAGTCCAGCTCGGCATCATGAGCCAAATTCTGATCCGTTCTCAAAACCTCCTCATCTTAAAAAGAATTCATTCCATTTGCTTGATGCATATTGTCGGGTTTTATTCTATAAATATCTTCTTGCAGATCTAGAGACAATTGAGTGACTGGATATGGATCGCACAGATTGTTACCGAGTTTTTATATACTGTTAGCGACGATAATAGTATGGTATGCCGGACAATAAAGGAAATTTGCACCAGCAGAGGGCAGCATCAAAAGGATAGATCCATTTAGGGGATGAAGATGGATAATTTTTCTACACTTATCGGTGGTATAGCCGGTGACGGCATAAATGAGGCAGGCCTAACGGTGGCTCGCCTCTACAGCCGCCTTCGCTATCATATTTACATGTATTACGACTATCCCTCCCTCATCAGGGGGGGGCACAATTTCTCTTTGGTAAGAGCATCCAGACAGAAGATTGCGGCTCACATGAACCAGATCGATGTCTTGATAGCTCTTAACCAGGAGACCCTGGAGAAGCACACAAGCCGTCTTAAGGACAGCTCTTTTGTAATTTACGATGCAGATAAGGTAATGCTTGATGACGCAAAGCATAGAGGTTGCGGCCTTAATATAACCCAAATACTCAAGAAGGCAAATGCTCCCCCGGTCATGAAGAATAGCTGCATAATAGGCGGATACTGCAAGGTTGTGGGCATAGATTGGTCCGTTTTGGAAGATGTCCTGAGAAAACATATACCAAAGATGCTTGAGCTAAATATGCAGGTGGCCCGGCAGGGTTACGACCAGGCGACAGAGTTGTGTCACATGGGTAGTCGTGCAGATCAGGCAGATGGACTTCCGGATGAACAGGACCAAAGGCCTCTTCCTATCATAACCGGCAACCAGGCCATCAGCCTGGGACTGATCAAAGCAGGCCTGGGAGCTTACATCGCCTATCCCATGACTCCCTCATCAAGTGTGCTCGATTTTATGGCCAAATTTGGCCCGCAGTTTGGCCTCAAGGTCATTCATCCGGAAAGCGAGATCGCCGTGATGCTCATGGCGCAAGGGTTCGCCTATGCCGGAGTCAAAGCGGCCGTCGGGACCTCGGGCGGCGGATTTTGCCTCATGACCGAAGGATTGAGCATGGCCGGAAATGCAGAGATGCCGGTGGTAGTGATCATGGCCCAGAGAACGGGACCATCCACCGGTCTGCCTACCTACATGGCACAAGGTGATCTGCATTTCGTACTTAATGCCGGTCAGGGGGAGTTTCCCAGGTTTATAATCGCACCTGGTGATGCCGAGGAGGCCTATTACTGGGCTGGAGTGTCCCTGAATTTTGCCTGGAAATATCAGGTGCCTTCATTCATTCTGACCGATAAAACCGTCAGTGAGAGCCAGTACAGCTTTGACATCGATCTGGCAGGCGACCTGACGACTGAGCTGGCAGAACACTCTCACCTGCTCTGGGATGGACAGGGCGAGTACAAACGCTACCGCTATACCAATACAGGCGTCTCGCCGCTGGCCTTTCCTCCTCAAAAAAGGCAGGTGATTAAGACGGACAGCTACACTCACGACGAGGACGGCATAACCTCTGAGGATCCTCAAATAACCAGAGATATGAGCGACAAACGCCTGAGAAAGGGCCAAATCATGGCTGAGGATCTCGAGAATTACCAGACGGTTAAGGCTTTTGGAGACGAAAAGAGCAAGACCGCCCTGCTGTGCTGGGGTTCGAATAAAGGGGTATGCTTGGAGGCTGCCCAAAAATTGGGACTCCGAGTGATTCAGGTACTGGTTATTTCGCCCTTCCCGGAAAAGAAGCTGAAAAGTGCTCTGCAGGGAGTGGAGAGGCTCCTGGCGGTAGAGTGCAATGCCACTGGCCAACTGGCAAGGCTGGCCGGCTTTTATGGCATCAAAACGCAGGACTGGATTCTAAAGTATGACGGCAGACCTTTTTCTGTTGAAGATCTTCTGGCGCAATTGGGGAGGGCTCTGGCATGAATCCTAAAGATCTGGCAACCACAGCCCAGAATACCTGGTGTCCCGGATGTGGCAACTTCTCCATACTGAGCGCTATGAGAATGGTGCTGGCTGAGCTGGACAGCGAAGGCAATCCCCTAGAAAACGTGGTCCTTGTCTCCGGCATAGGCTGCCACGCCAAGATTGTGGACTATATGAATGTGAACAGCTTCTATTCCATTCACGGCCGAACAATACCTGTAGCTACAGCCATAAAGATTGCCAATCCCAATTTAAAGGTGATATGTTTTTCAGGCGATGGAGACAGCCTGGCGGAAGGGCTCGATCATCTCATCTTCGCTGCCAAGAGAAATATCGACATCACACTGATCCTGCATGACAACCGTGTCTACGGCCTGACTACCGGCCAGTTTACGCCTACATCTCCTCAGGGGTTTAAGGGCAAGTCCACGCCCGCGGGGGCCTCCGAGCATCCCATGAACCCGCTCGATCTAATGCTGGTCAGCGGAGCGTCTTACATTGCCAGAGGCTACACACACGGCATGCAGCAACTGCAGACGCTCTTCAAGGAAGCAATACTGCACAAGGGTTTCTCTTTTGTGGATGTTCTCCAGGTTTGCGTCTCTTATAACAATCAATACGAGAATTACAATAAATGGACCTATACTGTGCAGGGAAACGATGCCTCAAGTTTCGATGAGGCGCAAAAGATCATTCGCTCCTGGAACTACGACCGCTCAGAGGTACCTATCCCTCTTGGCAAGCTCTACCAGATTGATGCAGAGCGCTTTGATCAGTCGTTTGCGCAATACCAGCCGGATTTACCGGAAAGAGACAACAAAATAAAGAAGTTGCTGGACAATTTTATCTAGAGGGTGAATAGAAATGGAAAAGTATGTTTGTAAGGTTTGTGGATACATCTATGATCCGGAGAAAGGAGATTCCACCTCTGGCATCGCTCCCGGAACGGCATTCGAGGATCTTCCCGATGATTGGATCTGTCCAGAATGTGGCGTAGGAAAAGAACAATTTGAGAAGGTAAATTAAAATACAAAATGCCGGCAAACTTAGGATTAGAGGTGCAATGCCATGCTCAGCGAAAAGATGAATGAAGCTTTGAATGTTCAGGCGAATCGGGAATTGTACTCCTCCTATCTCTATCTCTCCATGTCCTATTATTTCGAGTCCAGAAATATGCTCGGTTTTGCTCATTGGATGAGACTGCAGGCAGGCGAAGAGCTGGTTCATACCATGAAGATGCTCGACTATGTGGCAGGAAAAGGCGGCAGAGCAAAGATGCTGGCTGTGGAGGCGCCGAAATTCTCCTGGGACTCACCCCGGCAGGCTTTCCAGCATGTCTGGGATCATGAGCGCGTGGTGACCGGGCTTATTAAAACGCTTGTCAAGGTGGCCGAGGAGGAGCGGGACGAGGTGACGAAAGAGTTCTTGCAGTGGTATATCAAGGAGCAGCTGGAAGAAGAGGAGTCCTCGGATAATGTGCTGAACATAGTCAAATCGGCGGGAGATGACAAGGGCGCATTAGAGGCAGCGGATAAGCTGCTGGGACAGAGAAGCTTCAAGTTCCCACGGGGATTTGAGATATTTCCCTAAGCAGGCTCCAAGTCAACTTTATGACCGAAGAAACGAATAATTTCATTGGATCTCAGGACATCATGAAGATCAAGGTAAGCAAGAATGGTCCATACATAGTGACCGGTAGAGTTCCCCTCACAACCTCGGAAATCTGTAACGATGATGAGGGCTATTGCCGGACCTGGCGAGAAGTCAAGCGGTACCCCTTACAGGAAAAGTACGCTTTATGCCGGTGCGGCCACTCGAAGAATAAACCTTTTTGCGATGGAACTCATGTTGATATTTCCTTTGAGGGGGCAGAGATCGCCGACAACGAGCCCTTTGACAAAAAGGCAGAAGTCATCCGTGGTCCCATACTGACACTGGCAGATAGTAAGCATCTTTGCGTTCACGCCAGATTCTGCATGAGAGCCGGCGGGATTTGGAATCTGGTAAAGCATCCAGAAAACCAGGAATCCAGCGAAATTGCCATAGAAGAAGCGTGCAACTGTCCATCGGGTCGGCTGGTGATCACTGATAATGAGAGCGGCAAGACCATAGAGCCCGAATTGGATAAGTCCATTGTCGTAATCGAATACCCGCCAAGAGGTGAGCACGGGCCTCTTTTTGTGCGAGGCGGCATCCCTATCGAATCCGCGGAGGGCAAAATTTACGAGATCCGAAATCGTGTTACCCTCTGCAGATGCGGAAGGTCGCAAAATAAGCCGTTTTGTGACGGCAGTCATATCTAAGTTTTTTATGCAAGGGGGAAGCAGTAGCATCGCTTCTCATCTTCAGCTAGTATGCTGCCAATAAATTTATCTTTTAGCCCGTCACATCATTTTGCATTAGAAAAGAGTGGAGGTTAAGTGATGATTAAAAAAAATGGGGCAATTCTGAGCCTATTGTTCATCGCAGCCATGCTGTGCGTGAGCACCAGCTTCGCTCAAGATAGCGAGGCAGCAAAATTAAACATGATGGATGCGGCAGGCGAGCTGGGCCTAAACGAATTCTCCGCAGCAATCGAGGGCGCAGTACTCACGGATACTCTGAACAACCGGGGTGTGCTCATAATCGGCTCCGGGTCCTTCGTGATCTTCGCGCCCAGTGACGCCGCCTTTGCAGCAGTCACTGACGTCGACATGAACACCATCAAGGAGAATGCCACCGAGCTGAAAAGGATACTCTGCTATCACATCGTCTGGAATGATGGCCGCTTTGAGAACATCTCCGAGCTCTCCTCCGCAAAAACAATGCAGGGAGAAAATTTAACCATCGATAACACCGAAGGCCTGAAGGTAAATGGAGCCAATGTCACGGCCACCAAAAGCTACGATAACGGCACCATCTATGTGGTCGACAGAGTTCTGCTGCCAAAGACTGCTTCCAGCCTGGGTGTGGTTGAGGCGGCCAATGATCTGGGCGCAAAGAAGTTCGCAGCCGCCATCAATTCCGTAGGACTGGCAGAAACGCTCAACGGCCAGGGCCCGATGGGATTAGAAAGCCTCTCCGAGGGGCCATTTACGGTATTCGCCCCAAGCGATAGCGCCTTTGATGGAGCCAAAGCTACCCTTGATGCCATCAGCAAGAAAGATGCTGGAATGATGAACCTTCTCACCTATCATATGGTAAATGCCAAGAGCCTGATCAATGTAACCGATATCAGTTCGGCTAAAACCATGCAGGGAGACTCCCTGGCAGTCGATGCAAACATGGGCCTGGTGGGCGGTGCCAATGTTTTGAAGTCCGAGAGGTATGCTAACGGTATTGTCTACGTCATTGACCAGGTGCTTGTGCCTATTAGGCTGGCCATGTAAAGCAAAATAGATAAATACTTTTTCCAGTATTGGGGGACAAGAGCCGTATCTCAATCCCGCTTTTTTTGGCTCATCGCCATGCCAGTGAGTAGCCCATGATCGGACAATCTAGTTTCGAAATGGGGGGTTGCTTTAATATTATTGCTTTGAATGAGAAGATCTCGGGCAGAATTCCATCCTAATTTCTTCTTACCATGAAAGAATAACCTTTATATTATTTGAACGCCTCAAAAGGAGCAAATGAAGGAAATGACCTTTGCCCTATTATCCGTTCTCGTCTTTATTCTCCTTGTCTCCAGCGCTTGCTCTTATCAGGAAAATGGCGCCATTGCCTGGTTCCCAACAATAGATACCGCGATCCTCTCGACCTCTCAGAATGTTGATTTTATCCCCAATTTGACGGCCTACCAGCAAACGACCGACTATACATGCGGCCCAGCAGCATTGCTTTCTCTGGCCAGATTCTACGGATGCCCTGATATTGAGGATGATGCAAAAACGGAAATGCAAATAGCTCTTGATTCAGGCACGAGGGACTTGAATTCAACCCAGCCCGGAACAAAACCGCAGGAAATGGTTGCCTGGCTTGAGAAAAATGGTTTTGATGCAAAACTTGAGTTTGAAAACAAAGGTGATGGTACTGCATTGCAGCGGCTGCGAGACAACATTATGCGGGGTATTCCAACCTTGGTGGAATGGATAGATCTGAGCGGACACTGGACGATAGCTGTTGGATACGACTATCGCAATGCAAGCGATCCGTGGGATGATGTCTTGATTCTGGCAGATCCTTATGATAAGTATGATGATTACTGCGACGGCTACTCCTTTGTTAATGCCAATCGCTTTTACTGGATATGGTTTGACGCTCTTTATTTCGACAATGTCACCTGGCGAACCATGATCACTGCCACCCCCAAGAAGTTAATCGGTCAAAAGTCAAACAATATTGGAAAAGTCTATATGTGACAAGTGGCCTCAGCTTATTCTGGAGGTTTTTAATAATGAGTGATTTGGTTGTATTGGCCTTCGATACCGAAACTGGTGCCGGGATGATGAGAGATGACCTGCTTAGGCTTCAAAAGGAGCATATCATCGGATTGGAGGATGCCGCAGTTGTCATTAGAAACAAGGAAGGAAAGGTTAAGGTGAATCAAGAAGTCGATATGGTGGGGGCTGGAGCTCTGGGAGGAGCCTTCTGGGGACTTTTGATAGGACTCATCTTCCTTGTACCTATATTCGGATTGGTTCTCGGTGCAGCGGCCGGAGCCATTGCCGGAAAATATACAAATGTGGGTATGGACGAACAATTTATCAAAGAAGTGGGCAACACCATCCAGCCCGGAAACTCCGCATTGTTCTTGTTGGTTAGAGAGTCCACACCAGATAAAGTAATGGACGAGCTGAAGAAGTACAAGAACGTTAAGGTATTGAAGACATCCCTATCCAAGGAGCAGGAAGAGCATCTAAAGGAGGCTTTCGCGGGCAAAGATGTAAAAGTCACACTTTGAGACCCCTGCCAAACAGGCGCACCCCGCATATCAACTGCGGGGTAAAAGTGCCATTTAGATTTTTCAAGCTTGAACTATATCGTTGGTCGCCGTAATTATACAAGATGCTACATAATTATGGGATAAACATTGTCCCTTCATGGATTGAGCACACGCGCCTAATATTCTGGCAGAGAGGTACGCATAGGATGGTTGATGCAGCGGTACATGCAAACGATGGAGAGCATAAAGAGCCGTAAGAAAGAAATTTCTGCGATCCTGATCCGAGATGTACCACACATTATATCGTTAAACGTCGAGCTTGGAATAGGCAAGGTTGACAAGACCATCTTTTTCCTCCTACCCGTTTCATTATCGACCTTGCCTATCCCTCCTATTTTTCGATTTTGGCATTTTGGCGGCCTTGCGTCTCTCGCCCGCCTTGTATCATGCGCTTCAGCACTATTTGACTGCCATGCGCTTCAGCTCTTCTTCGATTGCCTCATTCATCTGTGCACAGTAGCCATGCACGCTGCATCTCACGGTGTGCAATCTCTTGGGCTGCATCCCCCGGGCATAGGTCATCTCTGCCAACTGGTAAGGTATGATAGTATCATTGCGAGAATGGATCATGACCAACGGGCGAGGTGCAATCCTGCTCAGGTAGGTCTCGGGATCGATGGACCGGTAGAAACGGACCAGATTCTTATCGACGGTTCCCGCCGAGGCAATAGCTGCATCCGTTCCATAGCCGCAGGCGCTGATGGCCAAAACGCCTCTCGCGCCCCTGTCCAGTGCACAGGCCATGATGGCAAAACGCCCTCCGTTGCTCTCCCCGGCATAGATGATGCGCGTCGAGTCGATCTCAGGTCGGCTGCGCAGTACTTCCCCAGCCGCCAGAGCATCGTAAACCATTCTATGCTCCGTCGGCTCTTCGCCCTTTAAGAACATCTGCAGATCGGTTTTGGGATCGATTCCGCCCAGATTTCGCTGGTCAAGGGTGATGCTGGCAAATCCCAGGTCTGCCAGATGTCTGGCCAGCTTCTGCTCGCGCTCTTTGCTGACGGTCGCGCCGGGCAGGAGCACAATGCCGGGAATGCTCCTGTTCATTTGGCCTCCATTCCGCTTTAACCGTGGGATTCTCAAGAGCGCTGCAATCTTCGCACCACGGCTCTGGAACCGGACGGTAGAAAGGGTGCTGTTGCCGTCATCCTCGGGCGGACTCAGATTATATTGGGGCATGGATACGGCATAATCCAGGATTCCCTCATCGGATACGGTCCACTGCTCTGCGGATGTGCTGCCCGAAAAGAAGTGCCATCCCAAGAGCAGAGCGATGACTCCCACCAGGAGCATCAATGCTTTGCCCGTTCTGCGCTCCAACATTTTCGTATGCACCACTTCAGATGCTTGGCTTCCATTGTTCATCGGCCAATTTGGTCAAAGTGCCGTTTTTATTCAATTCATAGCCCATGGGAATTTTTCCCCAGCTCCACAGGCTTGTTGTAGCATCATTGGCTCTGCCGTTAGTCGGTGTCTGTTTGGTTTGATTCTGATTCACATCCGATTGATTGACTGAATTGTTGGTTAAGTTAGCCAGGATTGTCATGCCGTTTTCCTGATTGATCATAACAGCTTGCAGTGACTGAGAGCTGCATGCCAGCGCAAGAATGATTAAAGCTGAAATCATCAAATTTCTCATACCGGATTCTCCATTAGCACTTCTTCAAACAGGTTCTCTTCAAAGTTGTAGAACTGATTGCGTCCTATGATTGTTTCATATTACTATACCTTTCCTTCCGGGCCGTGTGAATGAGATGCTGCGTAATGCAAAAATGAGCTTAATGGGTTTCGCCAAACGGCTAAATTTTTTAGAGGCATCTTCGAGAGTTTTCTTTATATCATTGTCTTCCAAGAGATCATCGCAATGAGGATTAACGAAAAGCAGCGGTCATTGCGTCGGGTGAGATCGAGGTCGCAGCCGACGTCGATACCATTTGGGGGATGATGACCTCCATCGAACATTGGCTGGAATGGAATGCAGGACGTGCTGTCCGCCACTTTGCAGGGAGAATTGGCTCCGGGATCAAAATTCATCTGGAAGGCCTGGCGAACTGACCATTATCTGCACGATCTCGCAGGTGGATCGTCCCAGCATTTTGGCCTGGACTGGCAAAACCATGGGAATTAAGGCCATCCACGTCTGGCAGCTGGTGGAAAGAAATTAAAAGATCTCTCAAAGAAAGCTAAACGTATCTCAAAAAGGCATACTGCTTCCCGTTTTCAGATAAGCCTGCAAGTAGTCTCTAACCGGAATAATTTCCGGCTGCATAGAAAGGTCAGAAAGCAGTCTTTCCAGGTAGCCTTTCTCTTTTATGCAGGCAAGAGTTGCAGGAAAGTTGATGTCGAAGATCCAGCTTGAATATAGCAAACGCAGGTCGCCTAAAGTCTTCAGAACGCCAATTTTCACCATCTTTCCCTGCAAAATGTCTGAGACTGCATCTTGTGTCAGGCGCAAATCAACAGCTAGACCGAAATCGAGTGGCCCGTTAGGATGCCGGTCTCTGGTCTCAAAGTGCTGAGCGACAACTCCCAGTATGTCCAGCTTGTCAGCATCCCGGATCAATTTAGAGAAGAAAACAACCTCGGCATCTCCATTAGCCGGTATCTGGTACTTGTTGTGATGCCAGATGCTCTTTCGGATGAGATTTCTCTCTCTTTTCGGCAAGCTGCCAAGAACTCCCGAGCTATTGATAACTTTGAGGCCGAGCATTGCATGATCAACAGTCTTGCGGTCATTGAAGGAGCCAAAGTCACGCAGCTGCTCGAATCGGCCCACATCGTGCAAGAGAGCTAGAACCTTTGCCAGGACCAGATCCTCTCCATCCAGGCCCAGGGAGCTGGCAATTATTGTGATGTTCTCGCAGACGCGGTAGGTGTGCCCGAGTTTGATAATTATGTTCTGTTCAACCTCCGCATCCTGACAATGAAACCTGCCGGTATAATCTTCAAACCATTCGCGGCAGAAAAAAAGATACTTCCTGTCCATATCCGGTTTAATCACTCTCATTTTTAAAAGCGAATTTCATATCCGAGCTGTCCACCTGCCATGCCCCCAGACTCTCGTCCTTTACAAAGCCCATGGAAAGCCATAGCCCACCCGGAAATATGCTCTCTCCCGGGTGCTCTTCGTTGAACCGGCAGAAGAGATCAAAGACGGCATGCCATCCTTTAGCCCCCATGTGCGGCCTGCCCTCCAGAATATATTCTACCTCATCCCAGTTGGGGACAACCATCTTTAAGAGAGCAATGAATACATCGCATTCTTTTTGGCTGGAGGAGAAGATTCCTCTGACTTTTTCTTCGCTCAGGATCTTTTTCATGAGAGAATTATTATGAGGTAATTGAATAAGGGATTTCAGTGATGCGCTCCGTGCGCATCCCCGTGCGCGCCGTGGGGCGCAGCATTGGATCCCGCCTTGACAGCCAGGAAATCCTTGTCGATATAAGCTTGATGTGCCAGGTCCAGGCACTCTTTACATAGATTGAACATTTCATCCTTGGGGCCGTGAATAGTAGCCAAATTGAGCTTGATGGGTACAGTCTCCTTCTCAACAAGACACAGCGCGCACTTCATTTAATTCACCTTGCCAGTGGCTCTGATTCGAACGGTTATAAGCATTTCCTTTCAAGCGTTCCTTGCCATCGAAGGTAGAGATCATTCTCCACTCCGAGAAGATCAAGAACCCGGCCCACCAGCACATCCACCAGGTCATCCAGGCTCCGGGGCCGGGAGTAGAAAGCAGGGCATGCCGGCAGAACGACAGCCCCAGCTTCGGCAGCAGCGACCATGTTGCGCAGCTGTACTAATCCTAAAGGAGTCTCTCTTGGGACTATTATCAGCCTTCTTTTCTCTTTGAGGCAGACGTCTGCAGCACGGGTGATGAGCGTGTCCGAGGAGCCGCAAGCAATTCCCGAAAGCGTTCCCATACTGCAGGGAATAACGACCATGGCATCAAAGAGATGTGAGCCGCTGGCTATGGGCGCCGCGAAGTCGCGGGGCGTGTAAACGTGATCGGCCAGACCCTGCACATCCGTTAGCAAAAAATCGGTCTCAATTTCGATGATCTTTGCAGCCGAATCGGTTATTACAAGATGAATTATGTTGCCCTTCTCCCGCAAGACCTGCAAGAGCCGAACGGCGTACGCCGCCCCCGAAGCCCCGCTTATACCCACAACGATTTCCAAAAAGATACCTCGCCTAAAACAGTGGTTATAAAGATTATTAATTTATCCCATATCGAATCTCATCTGCGGAGAGATCATCCAATCTCAGCCTCAGAAGGAACTCACGAAAGACATCCTCATCTGGTCGGTCCGGCAAGAGGCTGCAGGCATAGGCCTTATCCAATTGTTGCAGTTTTTCCATGACCTCCTCAGCTTCCGGCGTGTGCAGAACGGGCACAAAACATATCTTGCCCCCCAAGAGAAGCTCTATTCCAAAATTGATAGTCCTCAGAGCCGTCCGGTAGCCTTTGCCAGCAATCCTGGGAATTTTTGCAGGCTTCTCCTCAGACTTGATTTGGCTTTGTGCCATTCCTTTTATGGAGTGGTATGTCTGCCGGCTGAGGTTGGCCCGCACCAGGGCCGATAACTCCTCCTGGATGATAGAAGGATTGACTAGGAGCGGGCTTGTGACATACCAGATGGCATTGACGTTTCCCTTGATGAGCTGATTTATGAGGTGGCCTATCTCCCAACCAAGGGTATCATATATTTCGCCTCCCCGGTACGTTATCTGCTGGTGCACCGTCGGCATAATTTTTTCTCCTCGCAGAAGAGACCGGGTGGGAGCTATATTGATCATTACCAGGTCGATATCGCTCTCGGGGCTATTCATGCCCCACATGTGCGAGCCGACACAACTGATAAAAAGGGTCTTCGTCCTGTTGTGGGCAATTTCCTCCAATTCATGAAGATCAATTGCTATCTGCAATTTTTCCCCCGGGCGCTTTTGCGGGTAGCTTCTTCCCGGTTAGCTCCAGCCTCTCCATCGTCGCCACCACCATCATGGGCAGGGTGATGGTTGCATCCCCATAAACCGTGACGAATTTCGCGTGCTCAGAAATCTTGCCCCAGGAGACAGCCTCGGAGAGGGTTGCACCGGAGAGACCCCCATTCTCAGGCGTATCTGTGGTAAGCTGGATCGCGAGGTCGAAGCTATTGGGTGTAACGAGCATGGACTGCAGAGCGAAGTTCTTGGGAGCGCCTCCTCCAACTATCACTATTCCTGATCTCTCGCATCCATAGCAGATGTCCACAATCTCCTTGATATCAGCAAAAGCATCTACATTAAGCCTATGCGTCTGGCTGAACATCCAGGCCTGCAGGCCGATCATAGAGTCGGGAAGCGCCGGACAGAAGACCGGCACCTCCATCTCATAGGCCGAGCGCAGAATGGATCTCTCATCATCAATTTGACTGCCTAAGATGCTCATCAGCTCTCTTCCTGAGAGTGTCTTCTCCATTTCTGGCATGATTCTCTGCATCAGCTCTTCGAATGCGGCAAAGTCTTCGTCCCTCAGGAACACGTCATAAATGCGGCTTTTTCCTTCCGCCCGCAGTGCCGCATCATCCGACTCAGCCTTTCCTAGGCAGTGGCAGCCAAAGGACTCGATTATGTCGTGGACGAGGTTGGCCCCTGTGATAACCAGCACATCAACATGGCCTTTTCTGATCAGACCAGAGACGACGTTCCTCATGCCCGCCGGAACCATCGCGCCGGAGAGCGTCAGGAATTTAGTGAAATCTCCGGAAAGCATTTTTTCATAAATAGCCGTAGCCTGCGCCAATCTTCTAGCTCCAAATCCGCAGTGGCTCATTCTCTCTACCAGGGCATTTACGCTCATCCCCGGCTCGATCTCTAGTTGGTGCACTACATCCATTTAATCACCTTAATAATGATAATATTCTTCAGATAGTCCCCGAAAATTATGATTGAACTTATGCAACGCGAAATTTTTTCTCATAAACCTTTTATACCAGGCCTTATGTTTAGCTTTTACGGAGGGTAAACAATGGCCGGCGAACCGATGGCAGTGGTTAATTATATACCACTTATTATATTCTTGATAATGGGAGCTATAGTGCCCATTGCGGCTTTGGCAGCTATTAAGATAATAGCGCCCAATAGGCCAAAGCGCCAAAAGCTATCGATATACGAAGGTGGGCTGAAGCCTATCCGCGACGCCAAGATCCAGTACAGCGTTCAATATTACCTTTTCGCAATCGTTTTTGTTATATTCGATGTTGAGGTTTTATTCTTATATCCCTGGATCTATGTCTACGCGAGTAAAGCAATGCAGCAGTTCATGATCTTCGGATTCATGAATTACGCCGTCTTCGAGATGCTCCTATTCATCGTTGTACTGCTGGTAGGACTTATCTATGCTATCAAGAAGGAGGCTTTGCGTTGGGTATAAGTGATGTCATACCCGTGCCCGTAGCAATCGATGAGGAGATTGAGAAGTGGACCATCTTTGGCCGACCTGTGGCTGAGGTCTGGTTCACAACTACGGAGAAGATCCATCAAATAATCGAGATGGGTCCTATTAAGAATATCTTCAACTGGGGCAGAAAAAATTCGGTATACTTTTTGATGCAGCCCATGGGGTGCTGTGGTGTGGAGATGTTCGTTTTCGGTGCTGCGCCCTACGACAGCGACAGATTTGGGTGCATTCCGAGAAACACACCTCGTCAGACGGATGTGATGATCATCTCCGGCTACTTAACAAGAAAGTATTTGCCGGTATTCAAGAATCTCTGGGAGCAAATGCCTGAGCCCAAATGGTGCATCGCTATCGGCGAATGTGCTATTTCGGGTGGACCTTTCTATGATTCCTACAATATCATTCAAAACACAGGCGACCATTTTCCCATTGATGTCTTCATCCCAGGATGTCCACCAAGACCCGAGCAGTTCCTAGAGGGCCTTATCAATCTCCAGGAAAAGATCAAACAACGCAAGGACAAGCGAGACTATTAAGGAGGGATCTTTTCTTGACAATAGCAAGCGAGGTCTTAAGTTCGATCCAGTCCGCATTTCCTGGAGCCGTACTAGACTCCAGAGTGGAATCGGACCGGAGGCTATGGGCCACAATCGACTCCAATAAGATTTTGGACGTCTGCAAACACCTGAGTTCCAAGCTTAATTTCGATCACTATTCAGGTGCCGCAGGTGTGGACTGGATAGCCAGAAAAGAGATGGAAGTAGTAGAGATCATGGCCAGCCACGGCGCGCATCAGGTTGTGGCCATGCTGAAAATAAAGACTCCCCGGGAGAAGCCTTCGGTAAAATCCTTGACAGGCCTTTACTGGAACGCCAACTGGTATGAGCGAGAGATCTGGGAGATGTTTGGCATAAATTTCGAGGGCCATCCCGAACAGTACCCTTTGCTTCTATCTGATGAGTTGATGGGTGCCTGGCCCTGGAGAAAGGACTACAAGGGCTACCCCGATCTCACCACGGGCGAACGGGCAGTAGAAATCACAACCCCGGATGGCTATACGCAATACCGTATTCCTCCTACCCCAGCAGAGATCGAGGCAGGAACAGTAGTAGTAGAACGGCCCAAGTATCCCTCATTCCTGGAGCGAGAGCAAAAGGAGATCAAATCAGATTCTGAGATGATCATGCATCTGGGTCCCCAGCATGCCATGGTTCCAGGTCCTTTCCTCCTGGATGTGCTGGTGGAAGGTGAAAGGGTTAAGAAGGCTTTTCTCGATGTGGGATATATCCACAAAGGCATCGAAAAGATCATGGAGAACAGAACCTGGCTGCAGGGCATAACCTATACGGACAGAATGTGCTACGTGGCCTCACTCTCCAACAACGAGTGTTACTGTGGTGCCGTGGAGAAGATCCTCGGCCTGGAAGTTCCAGAGAGGGCGCAGTACATACGGGTAATCTTAGAAGAGCTTTCCAGAATTCAGAGCCATCTCATAGGCACAGGCGAGTTCCTGACGCTCGTCGCAGGCGTCGGTTACGCACCATGGCAGTACATGATCATGGACAGGGAGAAGATCATCTCCTTGATTGAGAGCGTTACAGGGGCAAGGCTGACTCACACCTTCGTGCGCTTCGGAGGGGTTAGAAACGACCTTCCGGACGGCTTTGCCGAAAACTGCAAAAAGGTCTTGCCCTACATGAAATCAAGGACGGAGGAATTTATTGAGCTCTTCCGGCAGGACCCCATTTACCATGCCAGGATGGAGAATATTGGTTCCATCCCACCCGAGACTGCCAAGCGCATGGGATGCGCGGGAAGAGTGCTGAGGGCCGCAGGCGTGGCCTACGATATGCGAAAAGAGGATCCCATACTGGTCTACCCCGATCTCGATTTCAAGATCGTAACAGGTACCAAGGGAGATTCTGCTGACAGAATCGACGTCACGCTGAGAGAGATTTTAGAGAGCATTCACATCATTGAGCAATGTCTGGATAAAATCCCATCCGGACCCATCAAGACCGAGGCAAAGATCCCCAAGAAGGTTCCGGCGGGCGAGGCCTACTACCGGGTCGAGGATCCCAGAGGCGAGATGGGGATGTATGTGATCAGCGATGGTGGCGACAAGCCCTACAGAGTAAAAGTTAGAGGGCCATTCTATGCTACCTTCCAGACTTTGACTCCACTGTTAGAGGGTGTCTACATTGCGGATGCAGTAGCCATTGCCGGTAGCATGGACGGCTGCCCATCCGAGGCGGATAGGTAGGAGGGAGAGGATTTGGATGGAATAATAGAGATCATCACTCAATTCATCGCCCAGGAGCCGGCGATATTCGCCCTGATTATCGGCATTATCGGCGCTGCTGTAATCTCTGGTGTGGTCAACGTTGGAGCCATGCTGGTGATCTGGGGCGAGAGAAAAGTGCTGAGTGATTTCTGCAACAGGTATGGCCCCAATCGTGTGGGCGGAAGATGGGGCATACTTCAGCTTGGTGCCGATGCCATTAAGCTCTTCACCAAAGAAGATATCATCCCTGGAGATGCGGATAAGGCGGTTTATGTCTGGGCACCGATAGTGGCCTCCATAGCCACCATGCTCGTGGCGGCAGCTATTCCCTTTGGAGCACTTAATATAAACGGCAAGAACTATCCGCTGGTAGTGGCCAACATGGATATCAGTGCCTTCTACGTGGAGGCAGCATTAAGCTTGATGGCCATAGCCGTTTTCATGGCAGGCTACAGCTCCAACAATAAGTATTCAATGCTGGGCGCCTTCCGAGGCATTGCCAGAATGATTGCTTACGAGGTTCCCATGGGTGTCTGCGTCATTTCCGTAGCGGTCATGGCTCACAGCCTCAACCTGGTGGAGATCGTAGAGAGCCAGACGCTTTGGTATGCTTTTGCCCAACCACTGGGATTTGTCATCTTCGTTATTGCCTTGATCACTGATTTAGGAAGAATTCCCTTCGACCAGAGTGAGGCAGAAGAAGAGATCATATCCGGTTACAATACCGAGTACAGCGGAATTCGCTGGGGTCTGCTCTACTTCCAGGAGTACAATAATGCGCTCCTGGGATCCATACTGCTGTCACTCCTATTCCTGGGCGGCTGGCATGGCCCGATCATACCCATACCGATCCTGGACATAATATCTCCTTTGATCTGGCTTTTCATGAAGGTAGTAATCGTACTGTGGTTCTTCATTTGGGTCAGAAGCTCGCTCTTCCGACTGCGGATCGATCAGGTAACTGATTTCGGGTGGAAGTGGATGCTGCCGCTCTCCTTGCTGAACTTGGGATGGGCAGTCCTTATCGGATCCTACTTTGCATGAGGTGGCATTGAGATGTTGAAGATTAAGTTATTAAAGAACTTCAGCTGGCCTTTGAAGACAGCCACGCAGGAAATAGAGATTACAAGACTCTATCCAGAGAAAATGATGGAGCTTCCTGCTGCAGAGAGAGGCATTCATGAGCTGGATGCCACCATATGCATCGGTTGTGGGACCTGCGCCAGAATTTGCCCCAATAGCTGCATTGAGATGGTACAATACAAGTACGGAAGCCCTCTCAAGAACAAGAAGATGCAGTTTCCCCAAATTGACTTTGGAAGATGCATGTTCTGCGGTCTATGCGTGGACGAGTGCCCTGTGGAATGCCTGAAGATGGGCAAAAAGGTGGTAATGGCCGGCTGGGAGCGAAAAGACATAGTAAAGGGCCCGGAATTCCTGGCGACAAAAAAATTCTCGGCTAAAGAGGTTGCAGACCTGGAAGCTGAGGCCAAGAGGATTGCTGCTGAGAAAGCTGCTGCCAAGAAGGCGGCTGATGCCAAAAAGGCGGCCGAAACTAAAAATGTTGCGAAAGAAGGCGTAGCCGGTGCCAATGGGGCCGCCAAGAAAAAAGCAGCTGCAAAAGAGGCCAAGCCGAAGGAAGGGGGTGCTGTCTGATGTCGCAAAAGTCGGGCGCAAATGTTATTCGATCTATCTTCGAGCTATTGGTTTTGCTTTTGGCTCTGGGTGTGATCTTCGGTGGCCTGGCGTTGATTGTAATTCTATCGCCCTGGTCGCAAACGGTCTTGGATAAGCTATTGGCCTACGACATACGATTTGCCATTGAGCTATTGGCCTTCCTGGCCATGGCTGCAATCATCGTGCTATTATCGGCTCTTGTAGTTTACACCAAAAATATAGTTCACAGCGCTCTTTACCTGCTGGGAAGCTTTGCCGGTGTAGCAGCATTGTACATATCCCTGAATGCCCCCTTTGTGGGTGTAGCTCAGATTCTGGTGTACATTGGAGCCGTCGGAGTTCTGATACTCTTCGCTGTGATGCTCACGAGGAAGACGATTATGGAGGAGTCCCATGGTGAAATTTAAGATAATTATCATAACCCTGGCCTTCCTGGCTGCTCTCTTCGCCTCATTCTCCCTTTCCGATTGGGGAACCGGTAAAGAACAGCCGCTCAGCTTTGAGCCACGGGAGGGATTGAGGTTGCCGGAGAGCGGCATTGGAGACGTGGGATTGGAGATATTCACCTCTTACGTCTTTGCCTTTGAGATCCTGGCTCTGGTCTTGACGGCGGCCCTAGTAGGAGCGGTCTGGGTAGCACGAAAGGAGGTTGCCTGAGGAGGGCGACAACTGATGACAAGGAGGGAGATTTACCGATGATACCGTTGGAGCTTTATATACTGCTGGCATCCACGATGTTCACCATCGGCTTGTACGGACTGTTTACCCAAAAGAACGGTGTCAAGCTTATGATGTGCATCGAGCTCTTGCTCAATAGCGCCAACATCAATCTTGTCGCCTTCTCAGCGTACCAGCCTAATGTGAATGGGCAGGTCTTTGCCCTGTTCTCCATTGCTCTGGCTGCGGCTGAAGCAGGCGTTGGATTTGCCATATTGATTGCGCTGTACAGGCTATATGGAACAATTGACCTGGACAATATTAACGCCATGAGGTGGTAAGGAGTGTATGCCGATTATGCATATCTAATAGTAGCCCTTCCTGTACTGGCCTTCTTGCTATGCCTATTCGTAGGATGGCATCTGCCCAGAGGCGGAGGCTTCCTTACCGTTCTGGCGACATTTGCAGGTCTCATATTGTCCCTGGGTATATTCTCAGAGACATATCCGGATAAGATAATCCACCAGTCCATGCCCTGGTTCGCTAATTTCAATGTGGGCATACTGATTGATCCACTGGCATTAGTGATGCTTCTCATGGTAACCTTCGTGGTTACACTCATTCACACCTATGCCAATGGATACATGAATGGTGATCCGGGCGCAGCGAGATACTTCGCAGAAGCTGCGCTTTTCACCGCTTCCATGCTGGGCCTTATCTATGCCGATAACCTGCTTCAGCTCTTCATATTCTGGGAGCTGGTGGGACTGTGTTCTTATCTCTTGATCGGCTTTTGGTACCGAAAACCATCGGCAGCCGCTGCTGCTAAGAAGGCTTTCCTGACAACACGCGTGGGCGACGTTCTTTTCCTGGCAGGCATAATTCTGCTCTACAATAACCTGGCCAGCCTGAACCTCACTCTCGAGCCTGGAGAGTACCTCTTGCAGTTCCCGGTGATTTATGCTCATCTCGCCCAAATACCGGCGGATCAGCTAACTCTCATCGCTCTGGGACTATTGGGCGGCGCAGTGGGCAAATCAGGTCAGTTCCCGCTGCATGTCTGGCTTCCTGATGCCATGGAAGGTCCAACCACCGTCTCAGCCATGATTCATGCTGCGACCATGGTTACAGCGGGCGTCTACCTGGTGGCCAGAATGTTCCCGCTCTTCTACGCCGCTCCCTATGGATTGACTGCCGTTGCAGCAGTTGGTGCTTTCACTGCTCTGTTTGCAGCAACCATGGGCCTGACTTCCTTCGATATCAAGAGAGTACTGGCCTTTTCGACTGTCTCGCAACTCGGCTTCATGATGGCTGGCCTGGGAGTGGGAGCAGCAGTAGGAACCTTTGCGGTGGGTGTTTCCATCTTCCATCTCATTGGGCATTCCTTCTTCAAGGCCCTTCTCTTCCTTGGTGCAGGCTCAGTCATTCACGCCGTCAATACCAACGACATGCGAGAGATGGGCGGCGTTGGAAAATACATGAAGTGGACCATGTACACCATGCTCATAGGCTCACTGTCACTGGCCGGATTTCCCTTATTTACGGGATTCTTCTCCAAAGACGAGATCATCGTAATTGCCTACGAGTACGGTGTAATGATCAACTTCCTGCCCTACATAATGCTGGTACTGGCAGCGATCCTGACAGCTATCTACACATTCCGGATGTGGTTCTCGGTCTTTACCGGCAAGGAAAGATCCGACTATGGCAAACACGAGTCGCCCATGATTATGATTGGGCCGCTGGTAATTCTAGCAGTATTTGCCTTTGGATTCGGCTTTGCGGCTCAAGAAGACTTCTACAGCTATCTTGATTCCAACTTCGATCATTACGATGTAGACTTTGCACAGCTCGGCATAATCGGAGGACATGCCCTTGAAGGGCACGGCGCTCCCGAGGGTGCCGCTTTAGAAGAGGAGCAAGGTACTCCTGAAGCCGCAGAAAGCGGCCATGGAGCTGCTGGCGAAGGAGGAGAAAGCGGAGAAGGAGAATCGGGAGAGCCCTGGTATATCCAGATATTGCCAATAATTGTTGCGATTGGCGGCATTCTCACAGCGGGGCTGTTCTACTTTGATAAAATCAAGAAGTTTGACCCAAGCCAGGTTACCGGCGACAAGGATCCCATTCGCAAATTACTGCTCAAGGGCTACTACCAGCATGAGATCCTGACAGGCTGGTTCGCTGAAACTGTAGTTTACGGCACGGCGTTGATCTGCAATATGATCGACATCAAGCTCGTAGACGGCTGGCTCAACTGGCTCTCAGCCTGGGTCTTAGGCTTTGCACAGCATGTAAGAAAGGTTCAGACCGGTGTGGTGCAAAACTATGTCACGGCGTTGGTGCTGGGAGTTGTGGTGCTGGTGGTTGTAATTACTCTGGCTAGGGAGGTGGGCCTGGTATGATCTCAAATATAATCTCGCTATTGATTGCCATTCCCCTTCTAGGGGCAGTGGTATCCTTCTTTGCGGGAACCAAGGCCAAATTCGTGGCCCTAATAGCCTCGCTTATACCTTTAGCCCTATCCCTGCAAATGTACATGGAGTTTGATAAGACTTCCAAAGTAATGCAGTTTGTAGAGAGCTATAACTGGGTTCCGTCCCTTGGCGTCAAATATACGGTAGGCGTAGATGGGATAGGTTTTCCACTAGTCCTGCTTTCTACGATAGTATCGGTACTGGTAATAATATACTCTTGGGGAGAGACAAAGAAGCCCAACCAGTACTTTGCCTTGCTTCTGCTTAATGAAGTGGGCGTGCTGGGAGTCTTTACATCTCTTGACTTCTTCCTGTTCTACATCTTCTGGGAGATAGTGCTCATCCCCATGTTCTTCCTCATAGGATCGTGGGGCGGACCGAGAAAGGACTACGCTGCCATCAAGTTCTTCATCTACACCCACGTGGCAAGCCTGGTAATGCTGCTGGCTATCTTTGCCCTGTATTTCACCTACCAGAATCCTGATGGGTCAAGAACCTTCGATATGCTCACCTTGCTGGCAGCGACAGCAGACAAGACCATATTCCCAACCGGGTTGCTCAATATCATCTTCGCCGGGTTGCTCCTGGGATTTTTGGTCAAGATGCCTGCCTTCCCATTCCACACCTGGCTGCCCGATGCCCACGTCGAGGCACCTACAGCCGGTTCGGTTGTGCTGGCAGCTCTGCTGCTTAAGATGGGCGGATACGGCCTCTTCAGGGTCATTATGCCCATGCTCCCCAGCGTCGATAAGGCATTCGTGACCATCATCGCCATCATTGCGGTGATTTCCATTGTCTACGGAGCCTTCATGGCTCTGGCTCAGAAGGATATCAAAAAGCTGGTAGCATATTCATCCGTCAGCCACATGGGCTTTGTAACACTCGGAGCCGTGGCCTTTACCTGGATGTCGGTTACCGGAGCCATGTTCCAGCAGTTCTCGCACGGCATCATCACCTGTGTCCTGTTCATGTCCGCCGGTACCATCCAGCACGTGGTTGGAACCAGGGTCATTGCAGATCTGGGAGGTCTTGCTGATCGCATGCCCAAGTTCGCAGTCATCATGCTGGCCGGATTTATGGCCTCTTTAGGACTGCCGGGCATGAGTGGATTCGTTGCCGAGTTCATGGTTCTGACCGGCTCTTATGCAACGCTGCCTGGATACACAATGTTCGTAGTCTTCCTGAGCGTGGCCATAACTGCCGCTTATCATCTCTGGGCCATGCAAAAAGCCATGTTCGGTCCGATATTGAAGAAGTATATGAATGTACATGAACCGCATGCCTATGAGCTGTTCTCCATGGCCATGATCATAGTTCTCTCTTTGATCTTCGGCATTCAGCCCGGGCTGATAACAGATATTATGGGTACTGCAGCAACTCAGGTCATGGAGCCTGTAATGACTCTGACTCAGATGGGGGTGATCTGAAGTGGAATTTTCACACTACGCACCCCTCTGGGGAGAAGCGCTACTCACAATCCTGGCAGTGCTCGTTGTGCTGCTGGGATCCTTGATGAAGAATAGCGGCAAGCTCATGGGATATCTGAGCGCAGCCGGACTGGTGGCAGCTCTGGCACTGGTGGCCTCCAATCTGACCATCAAGCCCGCCCTATTCTTCTTTGATACCATCTCGGTTGATGCCCTGTCTCAGTTTTTCAAGGTCGTCTTCCTGGTAGTATCGCTGCTAGTAGTAATAGCCTCCATGTCCAAGTACACGGGGAAGGGCGCAGACGAATACTTTGCACTGCTGCTCTTCGCCACAGTGGGCATGATGGTAGTCTCCAGTTCCATCGACATCGTCACCCTGTTTGTCGGCTTCGAGCTGGCAAGCCTGTCCACCTATGCCCTGGCGGCCTTTGATAGAAGCAAGAAAAACCTGGAAGCGGCAATGAAGTATTTTATCTTCGGCTCAGTCGCTTCTGCGTTCATGCTCTTTGGCTTCTCGCTGCTCTACGGCATGACAGGGTCCACTCATCTGGCAGATATTGCCGCAGCAGCGCTGGCCAACTTCGGCCCGGCAACTCTGGTAGCTCTGCTCTTCGTCATAGTAGGATTTGGCTTCAAGATGGCTCTGGTGCCATTCCATATGTGGGCTCCCGATACCTACGAGGGCGCACCGCCCCTGGTCTCGGCACTTCTGGCCGCCGGCTCCAAGAAGATGGGCTTCGTGGCTGCCTTCAGGGTAATTATCATTGCTCTGGTGGCTCTGCGCATGGAGTGGTACATGGCCTTCGCCATCCTGGCCACGGTTACCATGACGCTCGGTAACCTCGCAGCCTGCTGGCAAAACAATGTGCGGCGCATACTGGCATACTCTTCCATTGCTCAGGCCGGCTACATCGCCATCGCCTTTGTAGTGGTAGGGGCAGCTTATGGAGCTGCACCGGTTAACGTGCTGAACCTGGGGCTGGTGCCAGCCGATCAGCTGGGCATTGCCGGCGCGCTGCTGCTCATCCTGGGACACGCTCTCATGAAGACAGGAGCCTTCATCGGCACGGCTCTGGTAGCGAGCAATGTGTCCAAGGGAAGCGAAACCGACCCGGATGATATATCCAACTATGCCGGTCTTGCTAAAAGGGCGCCCATAACAGCGTTTTGCATGCTCATCTTCATGTTTGCGCTGGCGGGCATTCCCCCCACAGCAGGATACATCGGCAAGTTCGTGCTCTTCAGCTCGGCCATCTACTCCGGCCTGGTTTGGCTGGCAGTAATTGCCATCCTGAACAGCGCTCTGTCGCTGGTGTACTACCTGAGGATCATCAGCTACATGTACCTCAAGGAAGCGGCTGGCCCCAAGATCGCTGAACAGAAGGGATACATGGTGGCGCTTGTCCTGACGCTTTTGGCTGTGCTCTGGATAGGCGTCTTCCCGGATGCATTCATCAACTGGGCACTACAGGCAGCAGCAGTTCTGCTGCCTCAGTAAATATTTTTCATCTTAACTTTTTTCTGCTATTTTGCTATTTCCGGCCTCGATTTTTCCACTTGATTCAATTACTGCAGCGATTCTTGTGAATCGTTCTTTCTGGTCATCGGTTAAGGAAGATTGCAATTGTAGCAGAACACCAAAAGAGCTTCATCATTGCCTTCTTCGCGTACTTCGCGGCTTCACGCGAGATCCAGTTTACGCGAAGGCGCAAAGCCGCTGGGTTTCGAATGCGAGAAAAGCAATTCTTGCCATCCTTTATGTGATCGAACCCCCTTTAGAGAATATCATGAAGGTTGTGATGGACTCAGACGTTCTGATCAAATTCACAAAAACGGGCTGCATGGAAGCGATTGTCAGCTTGCTGGAAGTATCTATTTCTAATAGATATATGAAGAGACCGTCACAGAGCCCAAAAGATGCCTTGATGCAAATAAGATTCAGGAAAACATTGACAATGGACTGATTCGGCTTCAAGGTCTGCCAAGTCGCGATAAAGGCAAGTTGGAAGCACTCAAGCTTTATAAATCCGGAGGTTTTGAATTAATCGTAAGCGATGATCGAAAATTTCTGAATTCTCTTGACCGAAATGGTATTCCTTATCTGACATCTTCATCTATGGTTGTTTATCTTCTCTATGATAATAAAATATCACAGGAAGATACAATTAAATATATAGATAACTTTAAAGTGTATATTTCTCAAAGGCAGTATCGTGCAGCCATGTAGGAGGTTCTTAAATGGGTGATTGCATCTGGCGGGAAGATGCAGAGATAGGTGATAATAGTAGTAACGGACGCGGGACCGCATCCGGACGGCGACTGCTGCAATGCCGAGGGCGATACGTTGGACGGCGCCATCTTCGGGCTGACTGACCAGGGCGCGCGGGTGCACATCATCAGGCCGGATGATGCGCCGCTGCGAAGGATCGCCGGGGACACGGGCGGCCAGTTTTTTAAAATCAGATAGGGCATGAGCCTCAAGCCTCTTTTGAAGGAGATCACGGGAGCCATGAGCTGCAGCTTCAAAGTCGAGGCAGAAACCACCTGCCTGAACCGGACACTCGAGGCAAGGGTGCCGGATATATGCGGCCCGGTGGAGCAAACGGTTTACGGGCGCGTGGGAGAGAGGAGCGCGGTGCAGACGGTGCAGGTGGAGTGCGAAACTTGCGGGGTGGCGGCAGAGGAGAAGGGCACTTCCAACCAGCCACCCGAGATAATTGGCTTTACTGCTGATCCGGCAAGTCCCAAGAATATCGGAGCAGCTATCACCTGGACGGCCAGTGCAAACGATCCTGATAGCGACCCGATATTCTATAGGTTCTTTCAAGACAACAAGCCTGCAACTAACTGGACTGCGGAGAAAGGCTGGACCTGGATGCCCTCTAACTTGGGTTCGTATAGGATTGAGGCTCAGGTGAGGGATGGAAAACATGCCGGTCCGGGCGGGATGGACGACAGGAAGTCTGAGAGATTCGAGACAACGGCGCATGTGCCATATTTGAAGCCTCAGGCTCCTGCAAAACGTGGCAAAAGATCTTCAGTGGTACGGATTCGGTAGCCGCTTCTGTCCAGCAGACCAATGACGGCGGATACATCCTGGCAGGATATATTAATGCCGGGTCCGTTGATGCCTGGCTGATCTAGACTGATGAAGAGGGGCGCGTCCCTTCCAGCTTTGATGGTAAGTGGGAGGAGCCGGTGGGGTGGGGTCGCAATGGCGGACGCTGCAGGGCCTCCGGGCTAACAGGCTCCTCCAGGCCACGGTCTCCCCACAGCCGCACGAGACCCACCGCCCACACACGCGCGCGGGCGGGGCCGCCTGGCTCCGGCATCACTCGAATTAAGCTCATGCCTTTAGCGCCACTTATCCCGCCGAGAGAGGCTTTGCCAGGAGCTTTCCCGCCAAAAATTCTTCCATAACCTCATCTATCTTTTTAGAGATTTCCGGAGTGATACAGCATAAGAACTGCTGGACACGGCTCGTTGTCCGGATATTCCACTATTAACCTCTCCATTGATTATTGAGTATACCAGATTTCTGTTGGAGATTGAACGGGAAGAGATAATCGATGTATTAAGCCCGAAAGATGGTGTTGCACGAGTCCTCAAAAGCAATGAATACATGTTTGTGGTCTTGGGCATAACGCATTACGTATTAGGCGTAAAAGCTTATATATCTTATTAAACTTAAAAATTTTGGTACCAAAAGCCTTTTATTTAAAGACACCATTACTAACGTTAGTTGAATAAATGGAGGATCATAAAAAATGATAAACCCAAATGCTGAACTTAGCAAGGCCGAGACCAATGCCAAGATCATTGACCATATGGATAATGCACAAGCCATTTTCATGGCAGCAAGAACAGAGAAAAATAGAGCTAAAAAAATGAAAATGACTTCTAAGCAGAATTAATCAGTTTATCAGCTAGATACATTTTTATTGCCGGATTAGTTCATCATTCCCAAGGGATCGTGATTGTCAGGCAATAATATCGAGTAATAGATGCAGGCGAAATAAATGTTAAAGAGATTATCGAATTTTGAGTGGGCTAGAATTGCGATCCAGGCAAAGAATAAAGAAGTTCCCTTGGTGGATATGTGCGCAGGCAATTTCCGATTGCCTAAACGCCTAATTTCCGACCCAAAGAACCAAGAAACTATTTAGTCAATTTGCTAGTCCTCATGAACAATTGTGAGAGTTGTTGAATGCCCCGGAAGAAGATCATGCAAACCGGGAGTGACAATGGAGACTCAAATTGCATGTGGCGATTTGAGCGAACGCTTCTTATTTTATCTTTTTTTTTCTGATAGCAGGGAGCAATCCGTATATACTTTGCCTATCTTACAATAATTTTGAATGGAAGAATGGAGCCGCCTTTCCCTGGTTGCAAAAATGATCCGCGATCATATATCCCTGGACGGAATTGACAGATATCTGGCCGAGACGGGGGTGCAAAGCTGTGACTTTGTGCCCGTGGAGCCTTGTGAATTTGCAGGAGAGATTTTCGCAGTAGATGGTTCCAATGCTTCCATCTGCAACTGGTCGACGGCCAGTGTGAACCTGATCCGGGCAGGCTATGCCGTCTACCAGGGACGTGTTTGGAGCCGCACAGTCATCACCTTTGACGATATCTTGCTGGCTGACCCGAAGCAATGCAGAAATATGTTCGACCCCTTTCTGTTGGAATTCTTCGGCCTGGAGGGAGTCGATCTCAAAGAATCGGACCTGGATCGACTCACCAGCTACTATCGTGAGTTGCAGGAGTATGTTGCCATAAACGAGGCCCTGGGCGAGGCCCATGCCGGAGACATCATCCTTTACGATGGCAGCTTTGATGTCTTTGAACTTCTAAGAGGCGCTCTTACCTCTATCTTCGCCAGGGCAGAGCAGAAAAACGTCGCCCTTCTGGCCGTGGCCAAGTCCAGTTCCCTCTTCTGGGGCGAAGAGATCACGCTGCCCTTTGTGCAGCATACCAGCATGGCCGGCAGCCTGCTGGCGCCAGGCGCCGCCTGGTATCTCAGCCTGAAGGACAAAAAGGTGGACGCAGGCCAGGGCAGATGGAACGGCCAGACTTATATCGTCCGCTTTTGCGGGCAGTCCGAGCACGCCTTCCGGGTGGATGCGCCTTCCTTTCTCCAGAGCGAAATGGCATCCGTTCTGGGAAAGCTGGCCGCCTACTCCTGCTCCGCCGAGTGCCTGGGGTATCCACATGCCCTTTTCCGGGCGCACAGGGATATCAGGATCACTGAGCAAGAAGGGGCAGCTATGCGCCAAAAGCTTATGGCACAGCTCTTGGAGATGAACATGCCCTATTCGGAGATAAGAATGCTTATGCGGGACTTCCACGACATCCTGGAGATGAGGTCAGGATTTTAAAAGCTATTATCCTTGAGAATTAGGAAAAAGTCAACATAAAAAGCAAAATGAGGAACATAAGGCGAAATCATGCGAGCGAAAAGGTAGGAGAAATAAAAGTGGCGATAACTCAAGAGGAGGAATTGGCCCATGAGGGAGCAAGCTTGTTGAAACGAAAGGTAATAGAAAAGGGGGACACGACATACAAGATTGTCTCCAAGAGCGTGACTGAATACCATTTCACAGTACCCTTCATACTTCCCGATGAAGAGAGGGTAGAGGTGGGACAGATATTCTCCATAAGAGACCAGGGACTGACTTTTCTTGCCCGCGTTCTCAACATAGAGCACAGCTCCAACTATGACGGACATTGGGACACTACTATAAAAGGCACCCAGTTTTTCGATTCCGATCAGATATTTAACCGCGTCATCGCCGAGCCTTTAGGTTGCATAAATAAAAAACTGGAGTTTAAAAAGTCCAGGACATTGCCCACAAAGTTCGCAACCGTTGTGCGAGCGGAGAAGGAGGAGTTTAAGTTTTTAAGCCAGGTCATGGGTGACATCGAGATCGGCTATCTGAGAAACGGCTCACGGCTGGTAGAAGAGATTCCCGTGGCCCTGCATAGTGAGGCCATGGACCACCACATGGGCGTTTTCGCTACCACAGGTATGGGCAAGTCTAACTTCATGAAGGTCTTTGCCGCCTCTTGCATGCGCCTCGCCGTGCGGGGCGAGTCCAAGTTTGGGCTTCTCATCGTTGATCCTCACGGAGAATACCTGAAAGGCAAGGGTCTTATCAAGGGTCTGACCCATCTCAAGAAATACCGGGAGGGACTCGCCTGCTATTCAACAAGTAAGCAGAACGCCTCCGATCCAGGCGTAGAGGAGCTGGCCATATCGGAGAATGAGATTCTCCCGGCGGACATTGCTCTGCTTTATGAGTGGTCACCTCCCCAAAGAGATGCTTTGGAAGCCATTTCGAGAGTCTTGGACCATGAGAACTGGCTGGAAGAGATCCAAAGACCAGAGGGCATGGCCCGCATGATGCAGGAAGGTTTCAAGGACAGCACGGTCATGGTTTTAATTCGAAGGATCAAAAACGAGCTTGGAAAAAATCCTTACATCCGGAAAAGGTCCAGCCTAGCCAACATCCTGGCCAATCTGCAGAAAGGAAAGGTTGTACTGGTGGATATACCAAGGATGAGCGACCGATCAGAGCTCTTCCTGCTATCTGTTATCTCGCGCTATATCCTAGATGAATATAAAAAAGACGATCTAGAGGGTCAAGAGAGCCGCAAGAACTGCCTTATCACCATCGAGGAGGCGCAGAGAGTCTTGGGAACGGGCAACAACACGGCACGCTTCGAGAGCATCGCCCGGGAGGGCCGCAAATTCGGAGTGGGCCTGTGTGCCATCACTCAGCAGCCCAAGCTCATAGACAAACAGCTTCTCTCACAGTTCAACACTCTGGTAGTCATGGGCCTTGGGGACAAAAACGATCGCATGCAACTGGAAGAGTCGGCCAAGCAGGATCTTTCCTCTATGGATACCGAGATTCAAACTCTGGAAAAGGGCGAAGCCGTTGTATCCACCCTGAAAATCCCTTTTCCCGTGCCTGCCAGGATACACCGCTACGAGGATTACCTAAGCCGTCTGGATAAGGAAGATAAGCAAGAGAGCCTTATCACCAGAGGCGGCTTCAAGCCGTTCTTAGATTAGGATACGCCCGCATGAAGATAATTCACCTGGCCGATTCTCACCTGGGATTTTCCAGTTACAGCCGCCTGGATGAGCATGGCAGAAATCGCATAGAAGAGATGGTTTATTCCGGATTTGAGCAGGCCGTCGATAAGATAATAGATCTGCGACCGGATGCAGTTGTCCATGCCGGCGATGTCTTCCATCACGTTCGCCCCAAGATCAAGCCACTGGTTGTCTTCCAGAAGGGCCTTATGCGGCTCATGAATGAGGACATACCAGTTATCATAATCAGCGGCAATCACGATGCCCCCAAGAGCTTCTCATCCACCAGTCCCTTCCGCCTCTTTGAGGACCTGCGGGGCGTCTATATTGCCCAGCGGTATAAGTATGAACGAATTGAAGTGGGTGACCATTATTTCCATTGCATTCCATTCTGCCTGGAGCCGCAAGACTACCTGACAGAGTTTGAGAGCATAGAACGCTTGGGAAGAGATGTATTGGTCATGCACGGCCTGGTGGAGTCGCTCCAGAATAAAAAGATGAGAAGCGTGGGGGAGCATGAGTTGAAGGACAGCTTCCTCAAAAGCGATTTTGATTATATTGCTCTGGGCCACTTTCATGGACAGGCGCAGCTTTCCCAGAATGCCTGGTACAGCGGCTCACTGGAGTACTTCAACTTTGGCGAGGCCCAGGACGAGAAAGGAATGCTGCTGGTGGACCTGGAGAGCGGAAAAGTCGAGAATGTGCCGGTAAAGCCCAAATACATGATCGATCACCCGGCAATAGACTGCAGCGGCATGAGATCGGAGGAGATAGCGCAGTGCCTGATGAAGCTATGCCACGAAGATGAAATCAGGGACGAAATGGTGCGCATCACTCTCAAGAACGTGAGCCGTGCAGCTTACAGGAGCATAGACCAGACAAGGTTGAATCGGCTTGGGGGCTCTGCCCTTTACTTCAAGATCCGGACGGAATTTGCAGACGTTGAGGAGCATTTCGAGCGGCCCGTAGACCGGCGCACGCTGCACGAGGAGTTTTCCGGCTACCTGACAGAAGAATCATCACAAGAACTGATACCTGGAAGGATTAAGGATGAGGTTGTAGCCTATGGATCGGAAATTATGAAGAAGGCCGTACATGCCAGACATAAAGAGGCATTGGATGCATCTTAATAAGCTGGTCATGAAAAACTTCAAAAAATTCCGCCATGCACAGCTGGATTTTTGCGACGGGCTTACCGGCATCGTGGGCAGCAACGGGTCCGGAAAGAGCACCATAGTGGAGGCCATTGCCTGGGCTCTTTACGGCAACCGGGCCTCAGCTATCAAGAGAGACTTCATCCGCAATGCCCGGGCCAGGGAATCAGATCCTGTGGAGACCCGCCTGACTCTCTCCCTGGGCAAGCAGGAGCTGGTCATCTACCGGGCCATGAAAGGAAAAGGCTTGATGGCGGAGGCCTTTCTGGAGCTGGATGGGCAGAGAACTGCCACAGGAAGCAAAGAGGTGGATACGAGGCTTGAGGAGATCTTGAATATCAGCTATCAGGACTTCATGAAGACCTTCTACGCCCGGCAAAAAGACCTGGACAATCTGCTCAAAGAGGGCGGAATGGGTAAACGGGAATATCTGCTCAAGCTCCTGGGGCTCGAAGACATCAAGGAAAATGCCATAATGCAAATTAAAGCCGATCGAGATTCCCTGGAGGAGCAAAGAAACCGCCTGGTGGGAGCCCTGGCGGAAACGGGAGATGTAGAGGCCCGGCTGGAGAATGCCTCTTTGCAGATCCAAACCGGGAAAAAAGGCTTGCAGGAAGCTAATAGAAGCCGGGAAAGGCACCAGGAAGTCGCGCAGTTGCGGCGGCAGGAGCTGGAGGCTATGGCCGAGAAAATGCGCCGGCATGGCCTTCTTGCCGAGCAGGTGAAGAGCCTGGAGGCATCAGACAGAGTGCTGAAAGAGACCGCAAAAACGGTAGAGTTGCGGCTCCTTGAGATCGACTCCTGCAAGAAGAAGTTATCTGATCTTCAGAGCAGGCTGGATAGGCTGGAAGGCATAAGGGATCGGCTGGAAATTTTGCAGCCCAAAAGAGTTGTCTATGAAGAGATCGCCCGCCGCGTAGCCGCCCAGGAGGCCGCCATCCAGGGCGAAAAAAAGGCGTTTGCTGAAAGCCAGAGAAAGTTCCAGGAGCTGGACAGAGATGCAGCCAAGCTAGAGGGGCTTTTGCCCCAAGAGGAGGAGCATACAAACCTGCAGGTCCAGCTTCTCGCTCTGGAAGCCCTCCGGGACAGGCATAGCGAGATGCAGGCTCGTCAAAAGGAAGATGCTGTCAGAGAGCAAGCAATCGCATCCAACCTATCCCGCACGAAAAAAATGATTGATGATCTGCACCTCGCAAAGTCTAGACTCAAGGATATAGCATCCTGCCAGGAGGATGAAAAGAGGTGCAAGATCGAGCTGGCAAAGATTGTCAGGCAAAAAGAGCTGCAAAAAGAGTTGGACGGGCTGCAGGCACGAAGGAATGTTCAGGATGAGCGGCTGGCCAGGCTGAAGGGGGAGGCGGCACTGGCACGCGTCGAGATGGAGAGCCTGCAAAGCATTGAAGAGAAGGAGGCTGCGCTACGCTGCCAGGATAAGGATCTTGATCAGCTCCTCAGCGAGCTCAACCGCATGCTTGCGGAGCTAAGAGGAAGCTATAGAGTCGAAGAGCTTGCTCATGCCGAGGCGGAGCGCTCTATAAAAAAGGTCATGTCTCTGGGAGCAGAAGGGCTCTGCCCCACTTGCGAACGACCGTTGGAGGGCCAGCGCGATCTGCTCATCAAGAAGTATGAAGATTCTGCTACCAATGCGAGAGCGGAGAAGGAGAAGCTCGCCGCCGGGATTGCCGCTCAGACAGAGATGATCGAAGGTGCCACCAGGTCGAGGAGCAATTTGCGAGTGGCTTTTGAGCAGCTCAATGCCCAAAAGAGCCGGCGCTCGGCACTGCAAGCGCAGCTGAGGAGCCTGGCGGTGCAAATGCACGAGCTTCAATCCGAGATCAGGGATCTCTCGACCAAGATAGAGGGGCTGGGATCAGTCAGCTTTGATGCCGGAAAGCTTGCCGAGATGGAAACGGCATTGGAAGCCCTCACCCCATTGGTTATGGAGCATGCGACTCTGTCCCGGCGGCTGGAGGATCTGCCGGGACTGCAAAGCGAGATTGGTCTGCTGCAGAAGGAGCTGACGGCTATTATGGAAGGGCAGGGGCAGCTCGCCCGGGAGATGAAGGCCCTGGGCTACGCTGAATCTGATTACCTGGAAGCCAGAAAGCGCCAGGCTGCCCTCAAGCCGCTGCACGATCGCTTTCTTTCTTTATCGGAGAGGGTGGCACAAATTCCTGGCCTTAAGGAGAGGATAAGAAGGCAAGAGCAGGAGATTGAAAGGCTCGACCTGGCGCTCAAGGCTCTGCACATCTCGCAAAGAGATCTGGGCTATGATCCACTGGAGTTTGAGGCCCTTTCCAAGGAGAAGAAAGAGCTGGGAGCAGCGGAGAAGGAAGCGCAAACCATTCGCCTTACCATGGCAGGCGAGACCGAGGCGCGAGATAGGCTGGCGGCAGCTAGGGCTGCCCATCAAAAGCTCAATTTGGATCTTATGGAGTGCAGGCGGCATCTGTCCGCTCTGGCCTACAGTTCAGAGGAGCACGAAAAGACGAAAGCCATGCTTGCGGGCGCAGAGGCGGAGCTGGAAGCGGCCCGCAAAGCCGTTTCAGAGCGGCAAGTGCAGATGGGCATACTGCTGGCCGCTCGGGAAAGGCTTGTGCAGGAAGTGCAGAGGAAAGAGGAGCTGGAGAAGAAGGCTGCTCTGGTAGGCCGCAGGCTGGAGGTTGTGGATGTGACAAGAAGTCTAGTCAACAGCTTCATGGACCAGGTCCTGATCCGGGTCAAGAATGACATCGCCAGATCCGCCGGAGAGATCCTGGAAGAGGTCTCAGGTAAGTACAGCCTGCTCAAGATCGATGACGACTTCAACATCCAGGTGGAGGACGGCGGAGAGTGGTATCCCATCTCCCGCTACTCGGGCGGAGAGATCGACATGATCGCCGTATCCGTGCGCGTGGCCATCAGCGAGTACCTGATGCGCTTCGGGCCGGACGGAGAGAGCTACTCCTTCCTCATCCTGGACGAGGTATTCGGCAGCCAGGACCAGGAGCACAGAGAGAAGATGATCCAGATGCTGAGAAGCCTTGAGGAGCGTTTTCCCCAGATCATCGCCATCAGTCACATCAGCGACGTGCAGGGGCAGTTCGACAATACACTGTTGGTGGTTGAGGACGAGATGGGAAACAGCAAGGTGGAGACGATCTAGAAAATGAAAGATAGTCGATCTCTTCAGAAACGCTCCGGCGCTCTTTATGCCACCCTCGAGGATTGGATTCAAGATGAAGCAATTGCCTTCTCCCTCGATTCGCCCCAATCCTTCAACTTCTCCGTCGACAGGGTCATGGCCTCACTGGGCGCCTCGGTGAAGCTGCTGGGCTTGGGAGAAGCACTGCACGGCGGCGAGGACATTCTTACGCTCCGTAACCGCCTCTTCCAGCGCCTGGTGGAGAAGCATGGCTACAGCGCCATAGCCATGGAAAGCAGTTTCCCGCGGGCGCGCGCCGTGAACGAGTACGTGGCCGGTTACGGCCCGGCATCGTTTGACGCTTTGCGGGATACGGGATTTAGCCACGGCTTTGGTCGGCTTGAGGCCAATCGAGAACTCGTAGAGTGGATGAGGGAGTACAATGCCGATGCAACGCATCTCATCAAACTCCGGTTCTACGGCTTCGACAGCCCCACCGAGATGATGTTTTCCGATAGTCCGCGACAAATTTTGCATTTCGTTTTCGATTACCTGGCCTCGATCGACAGACCCGGCGCCCAGGAGCAACGATTGCGCATCGAGCCGCTACTGGGCCCGGACTCCGACTGGGAGAACCCCGCGGCAATGATGGACCCGACGAAGTCGATAGGCCTCTCGCCTGCTGCCACAGCCCTGCGCATTGAGGTAGAGGATCTGATTGCAGAGTTGCAGGTGCGCCGTCCCGAGCTGGTGGCCAAGAGCGATGAAAATCGCTATTTTGAGGCCATGCAATATGCAACGCTCGCCCGCTGGTTGCTCAACTATCACGCCGCTCTGGCGCGAAAATCCGAGCCAAGAAAGAGGATTGTCCAATGTTTGGGCCTGCGAGACGCCATGATGGCGGATAACCTGGCGTATGCAGTAGCCCGTGAGCGCAGCCAGGGGAAGGTGCTGGCCTTCGCTCACAACAGCCATCTAAAGCGCACAAAGGCAGAGTGGCAGCTGGGCACCGACCTGCTCACGTGGTGGCCGGCGGGAGCGCACCTCTCTCTGATCTTCGGCCCGCGTTATGCAGTTGTGGGAACGGCTGTAGGCGTCTCTGTTGCCAATGGCATCCATCAGCCGGAAGCCGGCACTCTTGAGGCTCGGCTTACCGGCGCTCCGGGGCCGGGTCGGTTTATTTCCACTCACAAAGGACAGGGGCTTCCCGCCTCGGAAATCGCAGCCCTTCAGGAACGCTGCGCAAGCACATTGAACTCGACCTACTTCGCACTGACTCCTCAGTGCTTCACCGATTTCGATGCTCTGGCGGTCCTGGACTCTTCGGAATACGCCCGAGGCGGGCCGCAGCTAATACAGCGAGGCTGAATAAACTAATGTCTTGACTTCGCGCCTTCGCGTAAAAACGGACCAAATAACATTATCCCAAGGCGTATCCCAGCAGTCTGGCCAGCCGGATGGCATCCCAATCCAGGTGAGGCAGCATGCGGGCCATGAGACGGCTGGGCCGGTCGATATCCCCGTGCTCTTCTATGGCTCTTGTGAGGCGGGGCTTGCCGGCCAAGTAGCTCACCAGTTCATCCAATTCGGCATCGCTCATTTTGCCCAGCATGCGGTTCACCCTCATGCCGATCTCCAGCTCCCGGCCCAGGGCCGCCCTCCAGAGCCGGTCGTACTCCATGAGCCGCTTCGCGGAAAAGTCGCCCTCCATTGCCGCGGCAGCCGCCACGCCGCCCGCAATCTTGGCCGCCACCAGCCCCGGATAGATTCCGCCGCCGGAGGTAGGTTTGACCTGGCCTGCCGCATCGCCCACGGCCAGCAGGCCCGTGACTGCCGTTGCCGCGGGCGGGCCCAGGGGCAGGCCGCCCACATTCAAAGCTACAGGTGAGCCTTGCAGCCTTCTCTTAATAACGTCCGTTTTCAAAAAGGAGCGCAGGTGCTCGCACCCCTGATCACGGGCGCACAGGCCGATGCGAGCCGAGCCTTCGTCCAGAGGAATCACCCAGGCGAAAAGGCCCGATGCCCTACCCAGGTGCACCTCCACCTTCTCAGCATCATCTACCGCAAAAGGCACCTGCACCTGCGCCCCGGAGAGGATCATCTGAGGCGGCGAAATGCCGGCCCGGCGGGCGAGAAGAGCAGAGACTCCCTCCGCCGATATCACAATCTTTGCCTTTATCTCCTCGCCTCCGGAGAGAGTGAGGACACTGCTCTCTTTTTCCCGTTTTATCTGTCGCACAGTTGAGCAGATACGAAGATCAGCGCCCTTGGCTACCGCCTGGGCAAGCATTGCCTGGTCAAAGAGCCTCCGGTCCACTACCCAGGCCTTGGGAACTTTAGCTTTGAAGTCCAGGCGGGCTTCTCCCGGCGAAAATACGGTCGCGCCCAACATGCCGTGCAGGACATGAGAGCCGGACGGCAGCTCCGACTCAGCCATAGCCTCCTGGCCCAAAAGGCCGGCGCACTGCACCGGCCATCCTGCCCCGGCGTGCTCCTCCAGCAAAATTGTGCCGGCCCCGGCCTTGGCGGCATAATTAGCAGCCATAGAACCGGCAGGCCCGGCGCCGATGACGGCCACATCGAATATGTCCATGTTCACAATGAGATGCAAGCCAATGGTGTTAACTTTTTCTCTTTGCTAAAGATATTGATTATTACTTAAAAAAAGAAAATAGTGAAGAGATACTACCTTCTACTCACCCGCGGCTCTAATGACCCAATTTACCTTGATCGTCTCATTATCAATTCTGAATTCCGCAGGAATCAGCTCGCCATTCATGCTATTGAACTGATAGGAGTTACCTGTTCCATTCTCCAACTCTGCTCCCAACCTCATGGTGCTTCGATCATAGAAGATAATATAAAAGACGCCTGTCAAGGGAAGCGCGGGAATATCTATTGCTATGAGACCCGGCGCTGGCAAAGTGAAGTATGCGTTTTGCGTATCTGCAAGTCGGTAAAGCAGGTTGAGTTTTTCGTCTCTTACCTCAATGAGGAAATTGCTTGGCGAAGGGACGGCAAGAGTCGTTTCATTAAAGCCGTTCCAGCCCAGTACTCTTATCTGCAATAATTTCCAGCCAGAGTTTGGCGTTGTGAATTTTACAGCTTCACCAACACTGAATGCATTAATACCCCAATCCTGGCCGGCGGAATACAGGGTCAGATTCATTTTAGTAATATTAGCACCACTATCCTGCATGAGGACGTTCATAGTTGGATTGGCACCGGCGGCATTACTTTGAGCCAATGCCATGCCCATTAGATTTAAAAAACAGAATGCTGAAACCAATAAAATCATCTTTTTCATGCCATCACCTGAGTAAGTGAATAAAATTTGATCTTTATATAGATGATGCTGACTATGCAGGTTACAGTAATGGTTGAATAATAATACCAAGTTTAATTATTAATGCCTGTATCGCATAAATATCGTAAATAAGTCTTACTTGGTATGTATGCCCGATATCCTTTTATAATTTGAGAGGATTTCAGTCGTTTGGTGAAATAATGCATATTCCAGATGGCTATTTAGGACCCTATACCTACATCACATTTTGGATCATAATGATCCCTATTTGGTATTATGCAGGAAAAAGGCTGAGCGTTGAGCTGAAGTCCAGGCAGGTCCCATTGCTGGCTATGGCTGCGGCCTTTTCGTTTGTTATTATGATGTTCAATCTGCCCATCCCTGGTGGCAGCACCGGTCATGCCGTAGGGGGAGCAATAATTGCCATAGTAATAGGCCCCTGGGCTTCAGTCATAGCTATCTCAGTGGCTCTTGTTCTTCAGGCATTAATGTTCGGTGATGGGGGAATCACTGCAATTGCCGCCAACTGCTTTAACATGGCAGTTGCCATGCCTTTTTGCGCCTATTATATCTATAAATTCGCAAGCGGCAGCTCAGAGATCACAACATCGAGAAGGGTTATTGCTGCGGCTGCGGCGGGCTATGTCTCACTCACATTTGCCGCCGTTCTAACCGGATTTGAGTTTGGCATACAGCCGCTGCTACACATGGGTCCCAATGGAGTGCCGCTTTATATGCCCTATCCCCTGAGCGTGGCCATGCCGGCAATGGTTCTGGAGCACGTTTTAGGATTTGGATTAGTTGAAGCCATTGTTACGGCGCTAATTTTCTCTTACATCCAAAAGACAGATACATCCATCCTATTTGGAGACGAATCCCGGGCGAATAAGAATTGAGCAAAACAGCAAGAAAGCAGCAAAGCGAGAGTAAATAAACCGTCAACTGTATGAGGTGAGAGATGTGGAAAAAATCGTAAAAAACTTCGCGATCGGTCTGGTTATATTGATCATACTGGCGCCGCTCGGCCTCCTGGCGGTAGGCGAGACATTTGGCGAATGGTCAAATGAGGAGATTCACGAGAAACTCGGCTTTGTGCCCCAGGGTCTGGAGAGGCTCTCGTCGCTATGGGGTGCACCTCTGGCGGATTATGCTTTCCCTAATGACGATTCACAGACGGGTGCGATAGCCGCATATATATTATCCGGCATATTGGGAGTTGCCATTTGCGGCGGTCTTCTTTATTATGCGGGACGAAAGATTGCCAAAAATAAGGTTTAGCTATTATGATACCCGATTGGATGAATGAGGTAAAAGTCGGTTCGTGCAATTGTTCTGCCGTATCTCATGGCAAGAAGGGCTTTGTAGGAAAGACCATAGACGGAATTTTCGGCTTTCTGGAGGAGGCTTTCCTATCGGAGAGCTTTTCAACAAGGCGCGGCCTTCTGCAGAGCCTGGACCCAAGAGCTAAGCTTATCTCCATTCTGGCCGTTATTTTCGCAACTAGCTTGATTGGCAATCTGAGAGTACTGATTTTTATCTATGCTCTGACCTTACTGTTTTCCTATTTAAGCAAAATCGAGGTGGGTTTTTTCATCAAGCGTGTCTGGCTCTTCATTCCCATCTTTGCGGGCATCATCGCCGTTCCCATGATCCTCAATGTCTTCTTACCCGGCGATCCTCTCTATCAGTTGGTTTACCTGGGGCCAGGAGCACACATGGGGCCATTTTCCCTGCCGGAGAGCATCTTCATCACCAAACAGGGCACGATCGCTGCGGTGATTTTCACCATGCGTGTGGCCACCTGCGTCTCTGCTGTAGTCCTGCTTTTTCTCACCACCCCGCATCAGATTCTCTTTAAATCACTGCGCGCGGTAGGGGTTCCCAAGCTCTACGTTCTCACGCTGCAAATGACCTACCGATACATTTTCTTGCTCATGGAACTGATACGAGAGATGTATGTTGCCAAGAAAGCCCGGACCATAAGGGCCGCGGGAATAATTGATGAGCAAAAGTGGGTGGGGGGGCGCATAGGATATACGCTTATTAGATCGCTTTCCATGAGCGAAAAGGTACATATGGCTATGATGTCCAGGGGCTTCAACGGTGAAGTTCATATCATGCAGGAATTTAAAAGGAAAAATCGGGATTATCTTGCATGCGTAGTGACAATATCTGCAAGCTTAGTGCTGGTGTTGATCTCCCAAAATGTCATCCGGGTATAAAAGTGGAATATATGATGGAAACAATAATGGAAACGATATTTGATTTGAGGAATGTTTCTTACTCCTATGTGGGAAAGATCGACGCTCTGAAGGATGTAACCCTGAAGATAAAACGCGGAGAGCAGGTTACTATTATCGGCTCCAACGGCTGCGGAAAGTCGACTTTATTGGCCATTTTGGATGGGCTTGTTTATCCCAGCTCAGGCGAATTCTACGCCTTTGACAATCTAATAAGCGAAGAAGTCTTTGATGCCATTAAAGACAATGAATTTAGGTCCTATTTCCGGACAAAAGTAGGATTTGTCTTTCAAAACTCGGATGTTCAGCTATTCTCTTCCACGGTCTACGAGGAGATTGCCTTTGGACCGCTACAGCTTAACCTGCCGCTTGAAGTGGTTAAATCCAGGGTAGAAGATGTCATGGAAATGATGCAGATCGGCAAATTGCGCGATCGCTCGCCCCACACCCTATCCGGGGGAGAGAAGAAGAAGGTGTGCATTGCCACAGTCCTTGTTAACAATCCCGATGTGCTCTTGCTGGATGAGCCTTCAGCAGGCTTGGATCCCAGAACTCAGCTCTGGCTGGTTGAGCTTCTCCAGGAGCTGGCGCACGCCGGCAAGACTGTGATAACTGCCACCCATGACCTGGAGATCATCGATCAGATCAGCAAGAGAGCTATAGTCATGGGCGAGGATCATAGCGTTAAGATGGACCGGGATGCGGAAAGCGTTCTCTCCGACTACGAACTTCTGTTGTCCTCCAATCTGGTGCACGAGCATACCCATCTGCACGGCAAGCTTGTGCACGAGCATCTGCATGTTCATGGTCTTGAACACAAAGATCATGATCATAAAGAGTAACGAGAGAAGACAACTATTGTATTGGATTGAAATACGCGGAAGATTGTTCACGCGCGCGCTGCCGCTTCACTCATGAAGGGCGGAGCATTCCGGTATTACCTTTTTTGCCATGCGGGACCGGAGTTTTACAGATACCGAGTATAATGCTTAAGACGCTTATGCTAACTTAAACTGCTCTTAGTAAATATGTACTATTAAAATATAACCCAAATATAACCAAAAGATTTTTAAATAACGTATCATGGTATTATATGGGGATGTGGTTTTCATAGATCTAGATAATATCAACTTAGATAAAGCGTTAAGCGCGATCACCAGGGAGTTGGAAAAGAACAAAGACAACTGGGAAGCATGGGCAGCCAAAGCAGATATCTTATATTCAATAGGATTATATGAAAACGCTATTTTGTGTTGTGATAGGTCTTTGGCTATAAATCCGGATAATTCATTCACCGAGGCGACTAAAGCCAATGCTCTCATAAAACTTAAGAGGCGCAACGAAACAAAAGCCGATCATTCTAATTCTATGTTGTGCTCGGGTATTGCCATATTATCCAGTTTCTTATTGGAAATCTCAAGCCAGTTCAACGTTGCGAGCTTGTTATCAGCTACCACTGCCTGAAGTAGATGATATTTGACTTCAAGGGAAGCTAAAAAATAAAATTTGCAGCATCCGACAAGTTGGGGCCCTGTTAGTATAAAATGGCCTGAGCCTCAAAATTATGAAAGTATTATCCTGCAGGTCCCTTCGACCTGCAGGCGTTTTTCTTCTCTCGTTAATCCGTGGCCAGTATGTGCCCGATGATCCTGCCGTAAGCAGGCCTGGCTATGAATGTGCCCAGGATCACACCAAGTATGATGATGAGTGCAAATCCCGTGAGCGAGCCAAAGCCCATAACGAGCAATGGCACCATAGCCACAACCGTTGTGGCAGCAGCTCCCATTATGATCATGAAAGCCTTGGACAGCCGGGCCAAATAGACCTTATTGGTTGTGGCGACAACATTGCCTACTCCTGCTTTTTCAGCCGCCTGCGCAGCCCTCTCCTTGATGCTGCGCTCGACATTTGATGCCGCCGCCTCGCCGCCTTTCATCAGCTCATCGGTGATGATGACCAGCTGATCCACGCCCGTGCCTATCACCATGATGATGCCAGCCAGGCTTGCCAGATCGAGCTGCCAACCGGCCACTGCCCATACACCCAGCATCATTACGACCTCGAAGAATGAGGTGGTCACCATAGGCAGGACAATTCTCCTCTCCCGGTAGCGGTAGTAAATCATGCCGGCTACGGCTAAGAGAGCAATCAGACCGGCCACAACCATCTGCACCTTGAACTGCTTGCCCAAAGCTGCAGATACCTGGCCGGAGCCAACGACTTCGACATTGACCGGCAGAGCGCCTTCTCTCAGGTGAATGTAAAGCTCTTTGGCCTTAGTAGAGCCCGCATCGCCTCCTCCAACGGTGGCCTGCATGCTTCGAGAGGGAGCCTTTTGCAGACTGCTTGCCAGCTCAGGGGCAAGAGGGGCGGAAAAGATCTCATCCTTATCCAAGTACATGGATATGTAATGATCCTCAGGCCTCTTGGTGGCACCAGAATCTATCGCCGCCTTCTGGAAGGTCATCGCTCCTTCTTCTGAGAGAACAAAGGGAACTCCCCATCCACCATTGCGTTCTCCCTGAGGGATGTCCACAGTCTCCACGGCATCTCCGTAGAGCACATGAATGCTCTCATTATTCTCGGTCTGGATTCTTATCTCAAACTTGCCGGGCTTGCCCACTACCTCTTGGGCGGCAGCCACATCCATTCCAGCCAGATCAATGAGAATATACTTATTATCGACAACTCTGACCTTTATGTCTTGCAGACCCAGGCGGTTGAGCTTGGAGTCTAAAACCTTCTTGGTCTCGTCCACTGTTTCTTTGGACACGCCCATTACGAATGCGTCTTGGCCGGGGGGCACCTTGCCGCCCACAGGAGCTAAGAGAGCATCGAGCGATTCCCTAGTAACATTAGTCCGGATCTCATAGCGGACGGGTGCGACTGCAACATTAAGCTGGACATCTGCGTCCAGATTTTTCTTGAGGTAATTGATTACGATCGTCTCTGGAGCCGCCATTATTGTGATCTTGGTGCTGTTATCTCCTTTTGCGATCTTCGACCCTATGTAGCCGAGATCATCGGTAAACGTCGAGTCTACAGTGCCCGGCACCGTCACTATGTAGCTCTGTCCGTGCTTCTCCACGGAGGAGGCATTAAACTGCATCTCCAGAATCTTTTCCGGCGAGACATCGATTTGCGCTTCAGCGCCCTGCAATTGCAGTTGCAGATACGAGCCGCCTTCCAGATCCAGACCGAACTTCAAACCGAAGAATCCGATGGAAATGATGGCCAAAGCCACGAACGCTGCATAAAGGACGACTCTTCGATCTTTGGATAATTCCTCGAAAAGGCTCATCTTCTCTGCCCCCGTACAGCCTTCTTTGGTCTATTCAGATACCATCGGAGTCCCTGGGCATTGGTGACCCAGGTGTTGAAGATATCCGCCGCCAGGCCGAATATGAGAACTGCAGACATATCGGCAATGATGTCCATTCTGGTGAATGACGGTATTACGAGGTAAAGGAAGTTTGAGACAATTATGAGGGAGATTACTGCACCAATGGTGGTCCCGGCCATTGTCAGGCCCGTTCCCATCGCCCCCATGATCTTCTCTTCCACGCTGCCCTTACGCTTCAATACCCTCATGGATAGCAGGATATCGGTATCGACTGAATAACCGATGAGCATGAGAAGAGCGGCCACAGTTCCCAGAGAGAGCTGTACGCCGGTCAAGTTCATGGAAGCCGCTGCCGTTAAAATGTCGGCCAGAGCGCTGATCACAATCAGCAGAGATACAATCGGTTCCCTGAACACCAGGAAGACCACTATGGCCATCAATAGGAACGAAAGAGGAAGGTACCTGACGACCTGCGCCTGAAGCTCCTTGCTGTAAATTGGCCCTATGTGCCTGATCTCCGGACCATCGAAATTGGCATTGGCCTGCTTGACAAGATCGGCATACTGAGATTCGCTCATGGGGCCGAACTGAAGCATGAATCTGCCGCCGATGTTTCTTATGTCCACCAGAGGATAAGAAGCAAACTGCTGCGCCACTATTTCTTCTGATTGCGAAGAAGGCACTGTGACAAGAGTGCCTCCCGTAAACTCTATCCCTAACTTCACAGGCGAGCCTGTGGCAAGATAGGTCGCGCCCAAGCTGATAAGTGCTAATATTATGATAGCGATAGGAACCAGCATTATCTGCTTGGGTGGGTACTTAGAAACGATGTCCTCCAATTCCATGTTATTTCTCCTCGAACTCACTCTCTGTTTAAACCCACCACATGAACATTACTTTGCGAATATGCTTCTATTGCGAATCTATTACTTGAGGCTTTGCGCCTTCATAATAATATTTCAATCTATTTACGGCTTGTCGTCAATGCTTCTCCTCAAAGCCGCTATTCAAAACTTGAACCTCATTAAACTTTCTCCCATTTTTTAAGGTTTGCCACCTGGGATAAGGTCTTGCCGCGTCGGATTTCCTCATAGAGCCTGCTTTCCATCTTCTCCACCTCTTTGGCTCTCCGGGCGATCTCGTATGCCCTCTCTTTAGGTATGACCACGACTCCGCTGTCGTCTCCCACAATGTAGTCCCCGGGACGCACCGTCTGCCCGCCACAGGTAATCTCGGTGTTGATCTCGCCCATGCCTTTGGGGTCGCCTGCATTAGGTGTGATCCCGGAGGAGAATATGGGATAGTTAAGAGCTCTGATCTCATCCACATCCCGCACGGCTCCGTCAATAACCACACCCTCAATTCCTTTGTTCTTGCTGCTCAAAGTGGCAAGGCCGCCCCAGGGCGCGATAAAGTTGCTGCCGTTGTAGATAACCAGCACATCCCCCGGTCCGCACAGGTCGATGGCCTCCACGGGCTTGGCCCAGTCCCCGGCAAAGGTCTGCACAGTTATAGCCCTGCCTACGATCTTGCTGCCCAGATTGATGGGAAGTATGCCGCGCATGGCTCCTTTGCGGTGCATGGCATCGGAAATATTAGGTGCCGATACCTCTCGCAAAATGGCGACCATCTCCTCTTCCCGGCTCATTCTTGGAGCAGCACAGATTTGGGCATGGTCTATCGCATCGCGAATCTTGCGGGCAGATGCAGTCACATCGGCGCTTCTCACTATGCTTCCACCCACAATGACAATAGCAGCGCCGCTGGCAATCGCCTCGGGACCGGTGACGGCATCTATGCCGCCTGCTGCCGCCACGGGGGTCTTGACCTCTCTTACAATCTCTTTGAGGAAATCGACTGTGTCGCGACCGGTCATCTGCTGGTCGATGCCTACGTGAACGCAGATATAGTCCACACCTAGCTTTTCCAACTCGCGAGAACGCTTTACTGGATCAGGAACGCTGAGAAGATCCATCATGATCTGCACGCCATATTTTCGCGCCGCTCGCAGGGCATCCTCTATGGTGGAATTATCGGAGACGGCAAGCAATGCCACAATATCGGCACCGGCTTTGGCAGCCATCTCCACCTCCATGGCCCCGGTGTCCACGGTCTTCATATCGGCTACGATTTTGGTGCCGGGCAGGGCCTTCTTCATCTCGCGCACAGCGTCCATGCCCTCGCTCTTGATGAGAGGTGTTCCTGCCTCAATCCAGTCTGCGCCGCCCGAGACTGCCTCTTTAGCTATCTGAATTGATCTGTCCAGCTCCAAAAGATCCAGCGCCACCTGTAGAATGGGTTTAATATGACATCACCACACATCAGCACACGTTAGCATACATCAGCACAAGCTAAGTAAAAAGATGCATGGTATATAAAATGAAGCTGGCAGATATTTCTGAGATAGAGCTTGATGACGATCCCTTTGGGCCTTCCGGCCTGAGCTTCACCAAGCTGCATGGAAACGGAAACGACTTCATCCTGGTAGATGAGATGGGGCGCAGCCAGGTAGCAGAGAGCGCGAAGATAAGGTTTGCCATTGCCCTTTGCCATCGCCATTATGGCATAGGTGCGGACGGTGTTTTGTTCCTGACCAACAGCTCGCGAGCTGATCTCGGCATGAGGCTCATTCAGCCGGACGGTTCAGAGGCAGAGATGTGCGGCAACGGCATACGCTGTCTGGCCAAATATGCCTGGGACACGGGATACGTGGGCGAGTTTTTCGACGTGGAGACTCTGGCCGGCATAATTCCTGTGCAGGTTCGAGAGAGGGAAGGCTCTTTTTGGGCCAAGGTGAATATGGGGGTGCCCATGTTCGACCGGCCTTCCATACCTGCCTGCGGCAAAGGCGTTCTTATCTCCGAAGATCTCGAAGGCTGCAAGGTATCGGCGGTCAACACCGGCGTTCCTCATGCCGTTGTTTTCGTCGATAACATGGATTTTGACATCCTGCAAGCGGCCCCGTTCATAAGGCATAATAGCCTCTTTCCGGAAGGTGCCAATGTGAATTTCGTCAAGGTCGGCCAGCCATTGGAGGTCAGGACCTTCGAGCGGGGTGTGGAAGGGGAGACCCTCTCCTGCGGCACAGGGTCCGTGGCTGCGGCCAGTGTAGCCCGCCGCCTGGGACTGGTGGATGATGAGGTTCTGGTGCAGACCAAAGGCGGACCTTTGCTGATAACCTTCGAGGAGGGCAAAGCCTTCATGGAAGGGCCGGCGGTGACGGTCTGCTCGGGCGAGTTCTCTGAAGAATATCTGTGGAACCTATCCATGGAACCATAAGAAAATTATTGAGGCAAAAATGAAGACGATAAAGGCATTTTCGGTACTGATGATAATCGTCATTTCCTTCATTTTTGTCCAATCTATTTCCATGAGCCCGGCCTATGCCGAGCATTATGTGATGGAGATCGGCAGCAAGAGCAATCCCAATGCTCATCTCTTCTCTTACGACCAGAAGTTTCGGGAGAGTACCAATCTGCATAACTATCCCATGAAGATGAGCGCATCCAAAGAGTTTACCGATGCCACACGTCTCTCTACTAAGATGGAATTGTTGGCTCTGCCCAATCTCACAGAGATGACCATAGATGCGGACTTTATCGGCATTGGCCGTATCGGCTACTTGGTGCTGGATCCGGAGACAGGGGACATAAAGGATGAGGTATCACGCATCAATCACATGTTCGTGGGCAACTTTTCCATTGATGAGAAGATCATTGTAGCCAAGGATCACATGTGCGAGGACGGGTACCTGCCCTGTGCGTGAACCATCATCAAATTTTTATAGTATTTCCTTAATTTATGTAGAACAACATCCTAGAATAGATTAGCCAATGATGTTGAATTTAGCATAATTTTTAAATAAATCTATCTGTGAGTATTCGATAATATAATAAATAATAACAAGTTTTTTATATTTCATGTCTTGCCTGATTAAAATCATGTACGCTAAATAATTAGCAAGTCCGATCAAGCATTCCTTGATGGCTCGGGGATGCAACCACCGCGGCCAGCGCAACAGTGACGATAGGCGACATCTTACGCCGAGGACGGCTGGCGTCCTCCCGAGTGGGGATTGGACCGATCGGAGAAGATATGCGACGATGAGTTCGCCGGGGATGGCGGGAGCTATGCAATAGGGAATTGTCCGGTGTAATGCGATTGCGAAAAAGGCTACGAGTAAGGGGGAATTTCCCCTTATCTTTTTATTATTCTCGGATAAGTTGCCCGCCTACCGTTGCATCCATGAGCGCCAGGAATTCCTCTTTGGCCTGGGGCGGAATGGTCGCTCCGGCAGCGACATTGTGACCCCCGCCCACGCCGCCCACGGCGTGCGCACAGCGCGACAGGGCATCAGCCAGGTCCAGGCCCGACCGGACCAGGTCCTGAGTACCTCGCGCCGAAACCTTAAGTTCCCCTTCCGCTGTCCGGGCAAAGGCCAGGATGGGCCGGGAGCGGTCTGCCATCTGAAAGCTCATGCCGGCTACGATGCCTACGATTGTATCTAAAATGGCATCTCCGGCATCAAAGTACTGGATGCTTTTCAGAGCAGTAATGCCGTTCTCGCGAACCAGCTTCAGGCCATTTACCAGGTTCTGGCGGTGCTGGGCAAGCAGCCTTTGCGCCTCGGAAAAGGCTTTGTCTCTGTCGCCCATGCAGACCGAGAGGCCCACTCCGGCATGACCGTAACGAGCAGTAGCATTGAGAAGAGTCGAGTACTCGCTGGCGTCCCGTAACTCCGTTCCCTCCTGCTCACCCAAGAGAATGTAGACTTCACCGATCAAGCGCTCCAGCTTGACATTGGATATGCCGCTTCTTAGACCCTTCCTAAGAATGGCCGTGACAACGCCCGCCTTCTCCTCCTGAGATAGATCGATCCACCGCCGCCACCTCTCTCCGCCCAGACGTATGCCGATCTCTTTGAGAAAGGCAATGCAAGCGTCCTCATTGCCCGAAAGCCCGGGCAGGTACGGGTCCGAAGAGTATTCCAGCATTTTGTAGACGGGACGGGTCTGCCTGCCGAAGAGTTTGATGTCACGCGAGAAGGAAATGGCCCCGGCATTGGAGCCGATCTCCAGGATATGACGGTTGATGCCGACCATCTGGCCGCGCGCCATGTCCTGCAGATCCCCCACCGCCCCCACCACCGCTAAAGCTGCCAGATCATCATTGCTGCCCGGAGTGGATGCCAGCGCCCTTGCCAATAGGAAAGCGGTTCCGCTGCCGGAGAGCTGTGTTGCCCCATCTGCGCCTACCAGATGGGGATTGATGTGGGCGATGGGATGGGCCTCGCAAGAGGCGGGCTTGTGATGATCGGCAACAATGGCCAGAAGGCGATGGTCGCATATCTGCTGAATCATTCCGCTGCCAAGATCAGTGAATATGACCAAATCTGCGCCATAATTAACGACCTCGTTTAATGCCGTCTCATCAAGCTGGCGGAAAAATTTTGGCTTAAAGTCCAAACCGCACCTCTCCAAGGCTGTGCAGACAATAGCCGCTGCCGTGAGCCCATCTGCATCCACGTGAGAGACAACGAGAAGATTCTTTTTCGTCTTGATGACCTCGGCAGGGCTCTTGCATAGCTCGCAAAGCGCGTAAAACTTCTCGGCGATTTCCTGGCTTTCTTGCATGTCTATCGTAACTTTAAGGGATTGTCCAATAAATCTTTGCCATGTGGAGCGAAACTGAACTGATCATTTTTTTTCGCTTTCATTAAGGTTTATCTTTGCTGCCCATTTCGTGCCCAGCAAGCGAAAGCTTCCTGGGATTATTGTCATCTGAGGATAGTCGCGAATAGTAATCTCATGGGGGGTAGGTGCCTTTGTAAAAAGGAACTGGTCTTCGATGGAGACGTTCTCTGAGTTATTGCTGAAAAAGACATATTTATTAATAACCTCTCCGCTTCCCCTTATCCTTCCTGTGGCCTGAGTGTTCTCATCGGACCCCATCTCAAAATCGGTCATTACTGTCCCAGTACCTACAACGTTATGGCTGTAATCAATATCCATATTTGTAGAGGCCGCATATGCCCCTACCATCATCATCAGAGCCGAGACCAGCAGAGCTAGAGAGAGAAGGGCATAGTTTTGCGGAAGCCAAAGAGCATTTCTTTTTTCCATTGTTTTCATGCCTGCCTTATCGTTATCCTTATTTAACTCTGCGGAAGTTTCATCACTGATCTGGCAGCTAAAGCAAAGGACATTATTATATGGCAGAGAAATGACAATATCCTCATGACAGTTCAAGAGACCATGCCGCCACTCAGCCAGATTGATATCGCGCCCACGGCAGCTCTTATCCTGGGCCTGCAGCTCCCTAGGCCGGACGGCCGAGCTGTTGATTTTGCGGTAGCCCGGGGCTGCAAAAGTGTTGCACTCATCATTATCGACAGCCTGGGCTATGATCTATTGATATGGCTCTTGCCCATACTGGAGAATGTGAGAGATCTGAGTATTGAGGGGCAGATCTTGCGCATAACCGCGGTATCCAATCACACTACACCGGCCATTGCCAGCATCCTGTGCGGACTGTTGCCGGAGCACCACGGAATTTTCGATAAGGCTGGTGCCAAAGAGTCTCACATCCACAGCCTGCCGGAAGTCGCAGCCGCGTCTGGCCAGAGCTGCGCGGTGATAATGGAACAAAATGGAGCTGAAGTTTACCAGGGGCTTATTAAGGTAGCGTACGGCATACCAGACAGTATTCCGCCACAGGACTTTGATCGAGAGGCCTGCGCCTTGACCTGCCAGGCCCTTCGGGAGAAGCCCAGGCTTCTCGTCTCCTACTTCATTGGAATAGATAAGAGCGTTCATCTCAGCCAGGGCCTGGAAGGTATAAGAGAAGCGGCTTTGCTTATAGACCGCTGCATAGGTGAGATAGTGAAGACGGCAAATGAAGAAACCCTATTTATCATCTGTGGGGATCATCCTGTCCACGCCGGGCCGCTAAAAAGAACCAGGGAGCCTTACTGTGTGGCTATGATTCTGGCTAAAGGAAAAGCGCAAAAATGAGAATCTAACGGGCTTTCGATAAGTTTAAATGCCGTAAGTAGATAAGGTGAGTCCAATGGATGAAGATCTTTCTGAGGTTTTTCAATTAATTGTCGAAGATGAGCGCAAGCGCAGATATCTTAAGGAGGTCGGCGACTGGCTTGTAGAAGAATACTTCGAACTTCGTCAAGCATCTTGAACCATTTATTAATTTCTTGGTTTTCCTTTATTTAAATTTCTTAGCATGTCGTGCGGCAGCTTTGCGCGCGTTAATTCTCCAATTTTTTAAAGAATACAGCCAGATTTTCAGGCAATATTTCCATTATTTTCCGCATCGGTAGATCGTTGTGAAATGGTTTCACAAGAACATCAAGTCCTCCGCGCATAAACTTAAGACTTACTGATGTCTATTATTATGATAGTATTCGCCCGAAAATTCTTTTCACAACATATTATAATGAGTTTCCCCTGTCTTAAGCATACCTTGTGAAATACTATTCTGAATACTATCAGGGCTTTATTTCGAAAAATAACTTTAAATCAGAGTTTTAAGCTATTAACCACAACTGCCAACTATTGGAAAGGTTTATATATCTCAAAACCTAGGTAATATTGTGCCAAAATGGCCAGACAACCTGTCTGAATACATCGGATAGGATGACTAAAGAGGGCTTATTCGTCTGAGGGGATGGATGGACCTTGGCAATATATCAATGCAGTAGGGAAGCGTATTGTGAAAGCATAACGTCACCGTAAGGGATGGCACGAGGGGTAGCAATGAAGGGGAAAATCGAAGTCTTGAAAGGCACTTTCGATATCCGGCAATGCTTCACAAAAGAAATACACTTTCTTGCTTAGTGGCACAAGGGGTAGCGAAAGGGAGTTCGTATCGGATCCGGACAATGCGCTGTACACAGACTGTTCACTGTCGGAAAAGGGACGACAAAATAGCTCAGTCCTAATGCAGACGATGGATTCCTTGGTCGATAGAATCCTTGTTGCTGGAAAGGGACGGCAATAAGGATTAGAAGGGAAACGGCTGAGGCCGAGATCCGATACGAATTATTGGAGGGTAGGATGTGTTAGCAGGGACAATTATGTGCCGCTGTATTTCACAACCTGCCTAAAATTGGGGATGGCACGAGAATTGATGATCGGATCGGCTGAAGGAATTTGCGAAATCATGCTGATCCGATCAGAAAGAAGCGAGAGTAGCTGGATAAGGTAGAGTATCTTTGCAATAACGAGGGGAAAATTATGAGAGGGCACATTAAATTATTTACGCTGCAGATGAATCTGGATAGGGCCAGGCAGCCAAAGAATGCTGCCGTGACAGAAGACGCCTGCTTTGGCACCAGCCAAAATGAAGTTTCCTCTTTGCAGAACATATTCCTCCCATCTTTGAAGATAACATCCGGAAGATGATTGAAGGGGGATTTTAATGAGGATCCGGATAGAGATAGAAGATAAGGGTCTTAAATCTTCCCATGAGTTCGAGTCACAAAATATGGATGGTGAGGCTTTAAGAGACAGAATCATTGGCTTTCTGTCAGCTTCCGGTATCTTTGAAGGCAGAGGAGAGGGCAGTGCATCAGTAACATCGGCACGTGATTACAGCAGCGGAACGCTCATGGATCGACTGGAAAGCTTCATCCGACAGGAGTTTACCAATGCCTGGTTCACAACTCAGGAATTAAGAGAGCGATACGAGACCGTAGCCGATGACATAAAGCTATCCACAGTCTCAACCTATCTATCCCGCATGAATCATGATGGTCTGCTGGATAAAAAAGGGAATAGAAACAACCGGCAGTACAGATTGATGGAGATTGTAGATGATAGGATGGCATCGCAACATAATTATCAACGCCAAACTAGCTATGAGAAAAAGAGAGTAGAAAGCAGATGAGAAAATAGCCCGACCGGAAAAGCATCTTATGGATCTTTCCCACCAATACATTCTTCGCCATAGATTTCCGGTCCGGCTCTCCTTATTATTTCTTCTTCAGATCGGCAAATATATCGCCGCATTTTATGTAGGAGGTCTTATGGCACTGGCTGCAACATTGAGGCGAGCCTGAGTTAGATTGATGGCGTACCTGGCGTTTGAATTATTCTCATCCATCTCTAAGACTTCGCTAAAGGCACGAAGAGCTTCTTGATAATTGTTTTGGGCCACCAATGTCAGGCCCTGGCAGTATAATGCATCGATATTTTGAGGCTGCAACAAAGCCGCCCTCTCAAAGCTATGCAAAGCCTCATCGAACTTCCCACTCTGATTTTGTGCCAATCCCTGCTGCATCCAGGCGGCTGCGTCCTGCGGGTTTAGCCTGGTCGCATTCCGGAAAGCATCTGCCGATTGGCTGTAGCGACCCAAAAAGTCGTATACCTGGCCCAGATTATACCATATATCTTCATGAGTTGGATCGGCTTTGCATGCCTTTTCCAGGCTCATCGCCGCCTCATTGTACCGGCCAATAGAGGCCTGCAAGCTTCCCAGATTAGACAGTGCAGCATAGTCTCCCGGATTTATGGATACGATATCCTGGAAGCATTTTATGGCAGGAGATAGGTTGCCGAGAGCTGCCAGCGCCAGGCCCTTGCCCAGCAATGCATCAACATCAGATGGATTAAGGCTCAGGGATCTATCAAAGAGCGGCAGAGATCTGTTGTATTCTTCCTGAGCGGCGAGAGCGTTGCCCTGTCCCCGGTAGCTATGGCCACTGGGACTTAATGCGCTCGCCTGCTCGTAATAGTGAAGGGCGTCACCGTAGTTGCCCACCTTGTAAAACACGTCGCCCATGCCCAGTAGGGCTGCTACGTTCTTCGACTGAAGGGCAAGAGCCCTCTCATAACTTTTCCGGGCGAGATCAAAATTCTTACCGCAGAGCAGCGCATTACCACGACCTGCCAAGGCAGCGGCGTTATTTCCATCAAGCGATAGGACCTGATCGTAAGATCGTTGAGCTGATTTGCAGTCAGCCATTGCATATTGAATTTCGGCTTCCCCCAGCAATGCTCTAATATTTTGCCGGTCGATTTGCAGAGCTTTATCATATAAAGGCAAAGCCCTATCAAGGAGGCCATTTTGCCGGAATGCATCTCCTCTGCCCAAAATTGCCCGCATGTTGTCAGGCTCCAGAGCAAGGACACGGCCATAGGCGAGCATTGCACCTGTGAGATCGTTTTGCTCCAAGAGCACGTCCCCTTTATCCAGCAGTACAGCCGTATTATCAGGCTCCAGGAAAAGAGCCTGTTCATAGCAGTTTAGGGCCTGTTCTCCATCACCCTGAAGGTAGAATGCCTCCCCTTTTCCCCGCAGAGCAGGCACGCTTTTCGGATCCCTGGCCAGAGCGCCGGCAAAGTTTTCCTGAGCTAAGGAATATTCATGCAGCGCCAGAAGACAATATCCATTGCCGAGCAATGCCCGGAGGTCATAGGCATCAATTTTCAGCGCCAGCGAAAACGCCAGCCGAGAGGAGTTATATTCCTGCCGGGCATAAAGAGTCTCAGCCTTTCCCAGCATTGATGCAAGATTGCTGGAGTTATACAGGAGTGCCGCATCATAGTACTTCAAGGCGGCATCGTATTCCTGGAGGGCAAAGTGGGCATCGCCCGTGCCCTGCAAGGCAGTCACATTTCCCTTTTCCTTTGCTAATACCAGGGAAAAACACTGCAAAGCCTCCCGGTACTTTGTCAATTGCATCAGTAGATTGCCTTTGCCAAGCAGAGTCTGTGTATTTTTATCATCTATATTTAATGCCTTATCGTAGCTTTGCAGGGCACCCTTATTATTTTGCAGCTCTTCTTGCACCCGCGCCAGGTCATTCCACAGGGTGATATTCTCCGGGTCCAGACGAAGAGCAGAATCGATGAATAGCCCGGCCATTCTATATTTCCCCATAGTTGCCAGAATGCGCCCTTTTAAGGCCAGAGCAGGGATGCTGGACCGATTCATCTCTATGGCCCGATCCAGTGAATCAAGGGCCTCAGACTGCTTTCCCTGAAGGGAGAGGATCTGTCCTTTGAGCAGCCATGCTTCTGCCCGGGCATCTTGCGCAAGGGATTTATTGAGGCTCTCTAAAGCTAGGGAATACGAGCCGTTCATGCTTTGCTTTCTTGCCAGCTCGAAATAACGGGGGAAATCTGAGGACTCCTTGACCTCTTGCCCGGAAGCGTTCCCTGACCCGGTCTCGTTCATTTTAGCGGCAAGTGCCGCTGTTGCCTTCTCCTTTCCGGCCAGCGCGCCTTTGTCCAGGGGCAAAAGGACAAGGGCTGTCTCGTAACTCTTGATGGCGTCTGAAAAGAGACCGTTATCCCAGAACTGATCACCTTTCGCCGTGAGAGCCTTGACCATACCGGAGACTGCCTCGGCACTTTGGGGAGCAAGGCGGGAAGCCTCCTTAAAATCATCCAGCGCCTGGGTGACATTTCCTGCGGCCAGAGCTTTTTCGCCCAGGCCCACCAGAGCCCTTGCCTTGCCCTCCTGGCCCATCTCATCGGATGGGTTGCCGTGGAGGATTTGGCTATAGCAGGCCAGGGCCGCCTCAAATTGGCCCAGTCTGCTTAGAGCATCTGCCTTTAGCATCAGCGCCCGGATATTTTGTGGATCAAGTGCATTAGCCTCGTTGCTATTATTATAAGCATCCTCAAATTTGCCTTTCTTGAATAGGCTCGAACCTTTAGCGAGAAGCACTCTCACCTGACCCGCCTTGCCGGCATCGCTCTGGCCGCAAAGTAAGGCGTTCTGGAAGCTTTGCATAGCTTTCTCGTAGCTCTCCAGGGCGAGAGATGCATTACCCGTGCCCAGCCACGCATCGGCCAGGCTCGGCTGCAAGGCTAGGGCTCGCTCGTAGCTTTGCAGGGCATCATCCCACTCACCGGCCAGCTCTTTAGCCCTGCCGTCCTCCAGCCAGAGTTTTGCGTTTTCGCCATCTCTTCTCAGGGCATTACCAAAGCACAGCTCGGCCATCTTGTACCGGCCCTGGCGGGAAAGGGCAGAACCTTTGCCGCCCCAGGCCGAGGCATTTTCGGGATCGATCTTTATAACCCGATCAAAGTTTTCGATGGCCTGCGAAAAGCTGCCGTTTAAGAGAGATGCCTGGCCATTCTCCAGCCATAAGGCGGCAGTATCTTGAGCTGCTGCGGGCGCGGGAAGGAAGAGCAGCATACATGCCAGCATAGCGCAAGAACGCACCAGGGATGGGATGGAAAAGGACCTTAGCAAAGCAATCACAGATCTATGAGAATTGCATATGGGATATATTTCCTGCGCCTTAATGATATGCCGCCCTCAAATGCCGTCTCAACCCGGGGATAAACTAAATAAGACGGTAATGCTAACGGAAAAACTGTCAGAAATATCATTAGCAATAAAGGCAATGCTCAGAAGATGATCTGGCAAGCATTTTAGGAGATGATACAGTGAAAGGAATGTTTTCTCAAACGAAGTTTTACCTGGCAATAATGATATTGGCAGCATCTATTCTCGCCATAAGCACAGTTGCTGTAGGTGAGGATAGTCATAAAGCAATAACTCAAGATCTCATAAACTTAATAGAGAAAAATCCGAAAATCGGGACAATATTGGAGGAATCTATAGCAAAAGCTAAAGGAATAAATCCCGATCCGCAAACAAATCCTGTTCAAAATTTATCTGACTACTATGATTTCATAGACAGTACATCTGAGCTTATCCCGCAAGATGTACTTAATGATCCGGCCAATCTCACACGCGACCAAATACTGCAAAGCATCTGCTACTTCTATTTCCTGGTTGACCAGCCCCTGCCGAAATTAGAAAACATGAGCTTGTTTAACAATACAATTCAGTATTACGAGCCTTTCTCCGTGTGGCTTCGCAGCTTTGCTGATACCTGGGGAATGTTCCTCGATACTGAAGAGTCATGGAACAATGAAACATATCAGCAGTTTTATGACGACCCAATCTATGGTTTACAGGGACCGTGGTATGAGTCACCATCTAATTGGAGCACCTTTAACCGTTTCTTCTCCAGATACCTGGCATCGCCTGATCAGCGTCCAATCAATTCAGCAAATGACACCAGCGTCGTTGTCTCGCCGGCTGATTCCGTCCCTCAGGGAACGTGGGCAATATCGAACAACTCAACCATTCTGGTGGATGGCGGATTGCAGGTCAAACTTGTGCGCTATTTCAATATAGAGGATCTTCTTGGCAATGACAGTGAGTACAAGGATGCCTTTGCCGACGGCGTGCTCACCCACACCTTCCTGAATGTAAATGACTACCACCGCTATCATTTCGCGGTTGGCGGAAAGATTGTAGACAATAGGTCCATAACACAAAATGTGGCTCTAGAGGTTAAATGGAATTCGAGCGGAAAGAAGTATGACCCAATCGATTCGACCGGCTGGCAGTTCTCTCAGACTCGCGGCTACGTAATAGTGGATACGGGAGAATACGGTCTTGTGGCGCTTATTCCCATGGGCATGGCCCAGGTCTCTTCCGTCAACTTCGAGAAAGGCGTTGTTGTTGGATCCGATCATAAGAAAGGTGACATGCTCGGCAATTTCCTGTTCGGAGGGTCCGATTTCGTTATGCTCTTCCAGAAACAGGCCGGATTTGAACTGACGGCGACGCCCGGTGTTCACATTCTAATGGGCGAGAAGTATGGAGTGATGAAGGGAACAGCTGAGTAAAAAAAGGCTAGTGACTGAACCGAAATTCAAAGTCAAAATGCGGGCGGCGCCGTTAATGCATGCATCTTGCTACGTGGGTGCGCCGCCATTTCTTTTCCGAACCAAATTACGATCGAGAATCCGGCCCCACGCGCGCGAGACCGCAAGAGCACGCTCGCCAGAAAGGCCGCCGGCATTCTCAGCTTTTTTAATTGCAAACGATCATAATAATATTACCTCAACGGGATCGCCGTCTTCCAGCCCCAGCGCTCGCAACTTTACGGGGGCTATGACCTCGATCAGCTCCGCAGGATAGCGGCTCCTCTCTGGCCGGACCACAGCGGCATCGATGCCGTTCAGCCGGATGCGGTAGCACCTGCACTCGCCAAAAGTGCGGCCCTCCTCGGCGAAGCCCTCGATTTTGATTGCCTGCCTCTCCATCGGGAAGGGCTCATCCAAGAGCACGTTCAGGGTGCCGGGGAAGGGGACGAAGCCCAAGCGCTCTTGGAACTGGCGGCTGTAGCCCTCACGGGCGAGGAAGTACTGGGCCTGACCGAGACCGGATAGGATTTTTCCGCGCATGAAAAATACCTGCATGACCTTTTCTGCGATCTTGATTTTATTATTTACAGTTATGCTAATTTTATGAGTTTCGGCAATCCTGATATATTTGACAAATTGCTTAAAATCGAAGGAATCGTATTTCTTGTAGTGCTTTGAATTTGAAAAGTAATGACATCTTTTATCGTGTTTAGTTGAGAATCAATATTTGCTTGATCCCATGCAAATGCTCCCATGCCATAAAATAGTCCTAATATGGATAATAGTAACGCAATCGTTGACCATTTCGTATATCGCTTCTCACTCATATAAGACTCTTTTAGCAAGATGGCTCTATCTTCGGTTTCTATCGGTCTAATTGGTTTCATGCGCAATGCTAATATATTTATAAAGATAGAAACCGTAAGGCAAAATGCTGAGATGAACAGAGCTTCTTTCGTATTAATCGGAGTAATCACGATCGAATCACTGCTATAACTAAAGTATAATGCACCGAGTGAAATGGTTAATAATAATCCCGAAACAGATAGAGATGATTGAATAATTGTTCTAATATCATTCCGCTCTTGTTCGATTATATCAATCGTTTTATCTAGGACATCTTGATCCGAATACCCACTAGCATCTCCTTCAGAGATCTCTACTTCATTTAATGGTGCACATTCATTGTTTTCGGACATAAAAAGGTTGCCGCTTAATATTATTTTTCAAAAATCCCTGGATAGAAATAGAGGCGTTTCGTTTTGTCTGATGAAAACTCAACCAATGTTTTATCCTTATCAAGAACCTTTGGGCTTTCATTTCCGCCCGTTACTACTATTTCCCACTTATCTTTATTTTTATTAAATTTGTCCGCAAGAAAACCCTTGAGTTCACCTGAGGTCATCTTCGATGGAATTGTCAAATCAAATACTCTTTTAGTTTTGGATTTTCTAAACTTCTTGGCAAACCTATTTGAATTTTAATTTTATTTGATGCTATGTTTGACTGCATGCCAGATGTTTGATCCGGCGCTCCCCGGCCAGATGCACAAGATGCAAATTGCTCGCTTCTAGACTTTGTAGTCAACCATCAGTCACCTACTGCAAATTGATGTAATGCATTCTTAATAAATCTAATGGATACTACTTGATTTGTACAGCAAGATTTTGTACTTCTCTCGTGCGATTCTGTTGCCCTCTTCTTCTACATTTTCCCCTAGCCGCCGCTATCAACACCCTGGCGTCAATGAATGATCTCTTGCGGATCAATCGGCCTTTCCTCGACGTGCCGCTACCTCTTTTTCGATCTCATCCCATCCGAGAAGAGTTTCTCCTGATGCGACAATCCTTTTTCGGATGCACCAGAGTCGCCGACATAGGGGTGTTTTCGGTTTGAATGAAGAGACAATCCCATGACGATTGTAATGACGCGTAACCATTGCAGCTACACCTTCCGCCCTCTCCTCACGCCCTTCCTCACAATCCTGTAAATGGACTGCACGGTGTTCCCAATAAAAAACCGCGGCGGTGTCCGCTTGCCCACCACTCGCGTCTGCCCGGCCCGGATGGCCGCCACCGCCTCCTCCGCGTTTGCGGCCTCGATCTCAGTCACTCCCAGCCCCACCGTGGCGGCAAAGTGCGAGTCGCTTCCGGCCACCATTGGTAGATGCCGCTTCTTTGCCCCTCTGCGGGCACGGGCGTTGGCTATGCCAAAGAGGTGCTTGGAGTTGTAGACCTCCACCGCATCACAGTCCGGTATGCGGCCGATGGCGTGGCGGAAGGGATGGTAAGGATGAGGAACGATTGCAATGCCACCCTGCTCGCGTGCCATTTCCGCCGTCTCCTCCGGGCTTCGCCCCCGAGGCGGCAGCTCCTCTACTCCCAGGATCAGCAGATGCCCCTCATCAGTGGTGACCTCTCCACCTGGTATGAGTATCAAATCGAGCTTCTCTTCCCGGATGATCTTCAGGGCTTTGATCGAGCCTTGCAGGGTGTCGTGATCGGTTATGGACAGGCCAGCCAGCTCCCGGCGCACAGCCGCACGCAGGATGGTCCTGACCTCATCGCGGCCATCGGAACAGTTGGAATGCACATGCAGATCAAATTTCATCTTCGCCAGGGCTCCGTTGTCACAAATCCATTCTTGTTAATCGCTCTGTGCATTCTCTGTGAGCTTTGTGCCTTTGTGGTGGAATCATCGTTAGCCACTGGTTATAACTAAACGGTTGCGGACTGCTACCCGCTGATTTCCGGCACAGTCAGATAGCCGCTCAAGGCCGAGGCCGCCGCTGTGGCAGGGCTTGTCAGATAAACCAGCCCGCCTTTGCCCATCCGCCCTGGAAAATTACGGTTGGATGTGGAGACGCAAACCTCTCCTTCCGCCAGGACGCCCATGTGCGCTCCCAGGCATGGCCCGCATCCGGGCGGACCGATCATCGCACCCGCTTCCACCAGTGTCTGGATGATGCCGCCTTGCAGCGCTTCCAGCAGAACTTCTCGTGAGGCGGGGATGACCAGGGTTCTCGCCATAACCCGCTTTCCTTTCAGGATGCGGGCTGCCACGTCCAGATCCTCCAGCCTTCCATTGGTGCAGGTGCCTATGAAGACCTGATCGACCTCCAGGCCCTCCAGCTCCGAGACAGCACGGACGTTGTCGACCCGATAGGGCACCGCCACCTGCGGCTCTAGATCTGTTATGTCATACTCGTATTCGTAATCATAAGAATCTGGATCGGAATGCACCGGCTTGTAAGGCTGCCGCGCCCGGCCCGCCAGCCAGGCATCCGTCTTCTCATCGGGCGGAACTATTGTAGCCTTGGCTCCCATTTCCACGCCCAAATTGCACAGCGTCATCCTTCCCGAAATGCTCAGTCCTTTTATGGTCGGGCCAATGTATTCCACGGTCTTGTAGGTCGCCCCATCCGCGCCCTGCTTGCCGATTATCATCAGTGCAATGTCCTTGGCGGAGACGAACGGTTTGGGCGTCCCGGTAACCCGCACGGCTATGGTCTGCGGCACCTTGAACCACAAACGCCCCCGGGAATAGATCTCGGCCATGTCCGTTGCCCCCACGCCGGTGCCAAAGGCCCCCAGGGCCCCGTAGGTGCAGGAATGCGAATCTGCGCCTACCAGCAGGAGTCCGGGCAAGGCAAAACCCTGTTCGGGAAAAACCTGATGGCATACTCCAGATCCGCAGTCAAAAAAGTTGCTGATACTCTGCTCTTTTGCCCAGGCCCGCACATCCTTTTGCAGCTCCGCTGCCGTCTCGTTGTTGGCAGGAACGATATGGTCGAAGGGTATGACAATCCTTTCCGGATCCCATACCTTCTCCGATCCCATCTCCTGGAAGGCCTTGATGGCCAGAACACTGGTTCCGTCATGAGACAACGCGTAATCCACGCCCGCCTCAACAATCTCCCCCGGCTCCACCATTTTAGTGGAACCGGAGGCCCGCAAAAATATTTTTTGGCTTATCGTTCCAGTCGCCATACTCTCGCCCCGCCTTAGGGCTTAAACGGCGATACTATAACTTAAGCTCAACGCTTGCATTTTATTTCCTCCTGGGACGGCATCATGTAGGCGATATCATCCGCGGGATGGCGGTAGAGCCTTGAACCCAAGCGCTTTTGGTCCAGGATATGCCCGATCAGGCCGATGCTTCTGCCCAGAGCAAACAGCCCATTGAGATAGCCCAGGCGCACAACTTCATCAATCTCCGCCTTGCTGAAAGCTCCGCAGGAGGTCATCAGATCCAAGAAGAGAATGCCGATGCAGCCATCTACATTCAAGATCAGATTTCCCTTTTTGGCCGTGGTAAGCTCCTCCACCTGCAGGGCGTAATTGAGAAGCTTCGTACTGGGGAAGTTCGCCTTGGCGTAGCTTATGAGCAACTGGACGCGCTTATCCGGGTTCTTGACGCTCTTGATCTTATGGCCGATGCCTGGGATGTTGATGCCCTTCCTCTTCATGTCGCTAACAAACTGCTCGGGCGTCAGATCCGACTCTTTGGCATGCTTGAACTCGCGTGCGGCATCATCGATGGCTCCACCGAAACGCGGGCCGATGGTCAAGAGTCCGCTGCATAGCGACGAGATGAGATCCTTTCCGGCGCATGAAGCCACGATAGCGTTATGGGCCCCGGACACAGCCGGCCCGTGGTCGGCCACGATCTGCAAGACAAGTTCAATGAATCCTGCGGCATAGTCGGGCAGCTCCTTCTTGAACCAGAGCAGGCCGATGACGCCACCTATGCCCATCTTCTCTTCCAGGACGGAGGAGAGTTTCTTGCCGGCATAAAGCACCTCTTCTCCGCTGTCATCGGATACCGTACAGATGAATGTAGTCGGCTTTCTGATATCGCCGGATGCCATTGCTTTGCTGTAGTCCGCCGGGATTTTGGGTACTTCCGGCTCAATGAGCGGCATAACTTTGCCCTGGGAGAGCAGCGTATCGTATACCTGCCGAACCGTATCGCCATAGCCGTCGAATGATGTAGGAACACAGGCACCCGCCACTCTAAAGGCGTCATTCTTGGCCTGAGCCGTCTCCTTATGACTATCCGCCTTGGCTCCGGCATGGCCGAATTGAACGCTGGCGGGAAGCACCGGCGAGCAGGTTCCTGTTACCCAGGCTACCAGCGGTTTCTTGATCTTGCCCTCTTTCAGGGCGGAAATGATCCTATACTCATCCTCACCGCCCAGCTCTCCCAGACAGGCAATCATCTTGATGGCAGGATTTTCCTCATAGCGCAGGATATGGTCGAGCATGGTCGAGCCTGGATAGCGATCTCCTCCAATGGCCACGCCCTCGTAAATGCCGTCTGAGTTTCGGGAGATGATATTGAAGGCCTCATTGAGCATGCCACCCGACTTGGAGACAAAGCCTACACATCCCGGCCGGTAGAGCTTGGAGGCAATGATGTTCTCAATGGTTCCGGCGGTATTGCCTATGCGAAAAGCTCCCGCCGTCATGCCCCCCACTGTTGCTGGGCCTATGATCATCTTGCCCTGCTTTTTGGCTGTGGTGCTCATGATCCGCGACTGCCTCTCCGGCACGCCTTCGGCAATGACTGCCACGACACGAATGCTCTCTTCAGCCAGTGCCTCCATGGTGGTATCGAAAGCGGAACGGTGCGAAGCGAAGTTGACCATCACATCCGCCTCAGGATAGGCCTTGGCCGCCAGGGGTATGCTCTTGTACATGGGCAAGATTATCTCTTTGGTACCCCAAAATGCCTTGTGAATGCCGGCTCGACTGGGATTGATGATAGCAGAGATGCTGGGTCCGGGGCGATTGCAGATATAATCGAAGTCCAGCATGCGCTGAATGGCATTGGTCTGATAGCCGTAGACGAAGGCTTTGGTGTTTCTATCGAATAGTACGTAATTCTTGCTCAATGTTTGGCTCATTCTGATGCACCACCCAGGGCCAGGGGAACAATCCTGGTCATATGCGTCTCAGGTCCATAAACCTCAATGGGCACGCCCAGCCTTTTGCCTAAACTGCGCATGAGTTTCAGGCCCTGCTCATAATTGGGGCCGCCTCTCCTCACATAAATCTTGACGCCCGCATCCTGCAGCTTTTGCTGGTACTCCTCCAAAGCCATGACCACTCCTTTGAAGGTCTTGGCAACATCAGTAAAGTTGGCAATAGCGCCACCGATAAGCAACATCTTTCCGCGAGGATCAATGCGACGCGTCATCAGGTCCAAAATGGTCCTGGTGTAGTAGTAAGTCTCCTCTGTATTGGGGTCGCCGCTGTATTCGCCGTAATTGGCCATCTCCTTGGCGTAGCCCAGATCACAGATGGTATCCGCATAGATCACACTCGCCCCGCCTCCGGCCACCATCGTCCAGACCCTTCCATCCGGATTTAGAATGGTCAGCTTCAAAGAGGCTCCTGTCTTGGAATCAAGATCCTTGATGAACATCTCTTCTTTGGACAGGCTTCTGCCGAAGGGCTCGGGGAAGACAAGACCGGACCATTTTTTCCTCTGCCAGTATTCCTCGGCATCATCAAGCTTGGCTACCATATCCAAAGGCACAATGGAGCCGTTATGGAAGGTAAAAGGATTTATCTCCAGGTAGGAAAAACCCATTTCTGCATAAAAGCGCCACAAAGCCTTGACGAAATTCCCAACGGCAAAGCTCTTTTCTCCAAGGCTTTCCGGCAACCTGGAAATAATATCAACGCCATCTATTCCCTCCTGCAAATCTACCTGAAAATGAATTACTTTGTCCCAATTTTCTTCGACAAAGACGCCACCTTGCATGGAGAAGAAGATGTTATCGCCATCACCATCCGAGCTGATGGCCACATAAAGCTCCTCTTCGTGTGGTATGAAGGGTTCAATTAAGAAATGAGATAGCTTGCCGGTTATGCCCCCAATCGCTACCGATGCACCCAAGTTCTCCTGAAGGTATTTCTTCGCGGTATCCCAATCTGCATCCAGAAGAACCAGCCCGTGCTTGCCCCTCTTTCCAAAGAGCTGATCAGGCTTTACGACAAGCCTGACCGTCTTCAGCCAGGGATGAGTTGATGCCAGATCCTCCAGATCGGTCTCCGGTCCCACAAGGACGAGATCGCCTTTATAGGAGAATTCATTGAGGTACTGGGGAAGGAATCCGGCCAGCAAACGCTTTGCATCGTACTCCCTAATGCCTCTCTGTGCCATGTCCAAAACCACCTTCGCCGCCTTAATGATTTTCTTATTTACAAACCTTTCTAAAGGAAAAAGCCCGAATATCTCACGAATGGCGAAATATTTCCAGGAGACCGGTTTATTATGAAGTGTCCTGTTTGCGGAAAAGGCTGCATTCAGCCGGCAAGAGAGGTTCTGGCAAGCATAGAGCAAAGGTACCCGGCCTGCCCCGCCTGCGCGCCTGAGCCCAATTTAGACAAGACCGCCGTGGCGAAGCATCTTCCGGAAAGGGTAGAAAGATGCCAATCCTGCGGAAAAGCGACACTTGACGGCGTAATGCTCGATGCCCTGCGCCTGTTGCAGAAATTTGGTCTGCGCGACGAGGATGATACACTACGCTCCGTAGGCTCGCCGCTCATTGAGGTCGGCTATCCTCTGGCATATTCACCCCGGCTTGGGCCCAAGAGCCTGATAATTTCCGGGGACAGGTACAGCAAAGAGGCCGCAGAGGCGATGGTAGCGCAAGTTCCGGAGATCAAGGGAGTGATTCTGGGCAGGGGCGTTGCCGGCATTGTCGAGTCGGAAACAAAGCCGCGAGAGAACGTGCTGTTAGCTGGCTGCGACCTGCGCGCAGACATTTCCCAGAGCCTATTTGGGGAAGCTGTGGTATACAAGAGCCAGTCGCGAATACATATTGAATTCTCCCGGCAGAGCGCCCCCAAGATGGGAATTTTAGAGCATCTATATTTGCAGGGGAAGCTTCGCGATGTGGTGGATGGGCTCGCAGGTCCGGGAACACTGGGATTGATGTGCGTTCTAGCCGGAGCCAAGCGCGTGGTGTTCAATGACGCCTGGCTAGCGAGCGTGCAAAATGTTCTGCTCAATCTAGATGCCAATAGAAGCTTGCTCGGAATCGATGAGATCGAGTATCCCGAGTCGTCCAAGATCGCGGTGGGAAAGGAGCCGGTGCTCGTCGGTCGCGCCCACGGGACGTGTGAGATCGAGGTCTATCATGGTGATCTGCGACAACTCTTTTCCCGAGCAAAGCCCGCCGACATTTGCCTGATCGATCATTTTCCCGGCGCGAAAACTGAGGAGATGGAGAGGGCCTGCCGCTGCTGTAAAGAGATAGTAATCGTATAATTTGAATGAATAACGATTAGTGGGACAGCGCGGATTCGAACCGCGGTCCAAGAGTCCCAAACCCTCGAGGATAGACCAGGCTACCCCACTGTCCCAAAATGAAGTAGGCCCTACTGGTCTGTAGTCTTTAAAAGGCTTTTGCTAAGCACTTACCTGCTGCAACCCTCAAAGCATTGCGATTCGAGAAAACCCTAATCACAACCTTTTTAAATCCTGCTTTGATAGGGACATCTCATGGGAAAGACAGGAAGCATAGTATGGGTTAAGATCAAGGGCAGAAAAGGTCAGGTCCGGCAGGTTACCAAGGCTGAGGCCACCCACAAGAAGCCCGGTCCAATGCAGAGATATACCGCAGCAGGTTCAAGAGTCAAGAAGATTAAAAGATCTGCGAAGGCTACTCAAATCAGAACATGATCTTCCAGGACGTAGTGTTGGTTCGCTACGGGGAGATCACACTAAAAGATAGCTGGACCAGGCAGAACTGGGAACGCATTTTAGCAGGTAATATAGCTTTTTCCTTGCATAGGGCCGGGGTAGAGCACAAGATGGAGAGGGGCGAGGGCAGGATCTTCGTCCATACCTCTGACCCCCGGGCAAGCGAGATTGCCGCATGTGTTTTCGGAGTAGTCTCAACCAGCCCCGCCATAACTGTAGCCTCTGATCTGGGAGAGATAAGCCGGGCGGCGGTAGAGCTGGCAAGCCAGGCCAAGCCAACTACTTTTGCAATCCGGCCCAGACGTTCAGGGGTATCATTCTCCAGCGAACAGATAGGACGGGTCGTGGGCGAAGCAGTTAGAGTTGCGACGCTCTCCTCAGTGAACCTGGATAAGCCGGAATTGGAGATATTCGTTGAGGCCAGGAAGGACCGGGCCTTCATCTTCAGCAAAGTGGTGAAAGGCGTGGGCGGCCTGCCCCTGGGTTCACAGGGCAAGATGCTGGTGCTCATTTCCGGCGGTATCGACTCGCCCGTGGCCGCCTGGATGATGATGAAGAGGGGCTGTCCAGTCACTCTCCTGCATTTCGATTCACGGCCTTATGCCGATGCTATAGACCAGTCCATGAAATGCGCCAAGGTTCTGGCGAACTGGACGGCCGGCCGAAAGATAGATTTTATCACCATTCCCATCAGCCGGGGAATTGAGAAAATAGCATCTCACTACCCGAGAGCAACCTGCGTTCTCTGCCGGCGCCTGATGTACCGCATTGCCTCCGAGGTCATGGAGATGCATGGGTGCCTGGGCATTGTCACCGGATATTCCATGGGCCAGGTGGCCTCCCAGACGGCAGATAATATCCTGGCTGAGCAGGCAGCGCTTGGAGTTCCTGTGTTCCATCCACTTATCTCTCTGGATAAAACAGAGATCACAGACCTGGCCAGAAAAATAGGCACCTACGGTATTGCATCAGAGACCAAATCCTGCACCGCCGTGCCGAGCAAGCCCATGACAAGGGCCAAGAAGGACGATATCCTCCGGGCAGAGGAAGAGCTGGGACTGAAGGAAATAGCCAGGGCACTGGTCTATGAGATGACGTTAACCAGAATTGATTAAGAAGAGCACAGCATGGCCAGTTAGCGCGAGGTGATTTGGCCTTGGAGTATTTAGTGATATTCTTGCTAATCGCTAATGTATCAACGTCGATTAGTTCGAGATGATTTCTGCAGGGCCAAAAGAATACACATTTTTTATGATTTTTGCCACAATATTGTCGCCATTGTCAGACAAATAATGGCGCAAAAACTAAATATTTAAAGAAGAGAGTATGAATATCAATTGCAAATTAATTGACTATGATTGATTAGCGTTCCCTGGAATTTGCATCAAGGGATTTTGGAGAGATATGGATGGCTGAAGATAAGAGAAGTTCTAAGAAAGATGCAAAAGGTACCATGACTGTTCAGGAGGCAGGCAGAAAAGGCGGCATGAAGACTGCCCAAACACATGGCAAGGATTTTTATGAAGAAATCGGGCACAAGGGCGGCCAGAAGGTAAAAGAACTGATTGAAGAAGGAAAGAGAGCTAAGGCGCTAAGCGCAGAAAAGCAGTAACGTCTGTTTTCCCCTAATGGCTGGCGTTCTATAGAGAATAAGGACAAGTCAGGCAATAATTTCTTCTTTTGGAAGCGGAGCATGAATGATATCGGATGCTCCAGAACCTCATGAAAGATGGATAAGAAGGAGGGAGGAGAAAGTCAATTGGATGTAGGAGGGAAAATTGGCCATCGACTTTCGCCAATATGCTATACGTCAATTACCGAATAAAAGGCTTTCGCTTCAAGTTAGAAAAGACCACCTCGCCCCAAGGAAATATCCAAGAGATTAATATATCAAGTCCCGGACAGGCGAACCAAAAAGAAATAGGGATTTAGCTGAGCCGGCACAGCGCGGGCTCAAGCGGTAATCTTGGTCTTGGCAATGTACTTGATCAGCTCCGAGCCGATCCTGGCCTTCCTTTGAATCTGAGAGGCCACCTCGTCTGCGGATGCACCGCCGGCTGCCAGGGCGCGAATCTCCTCAAGCGTGCTGTCGTCCACGGTGAAATACTCATCCAAATCCTTTCTGTGGCCCCACACGTCGCCTTCCAGCATATCAATGCCCTGCATCTCCAGGAATACCTGGATGGCATTTGACATCGTCTTGCGATAAGATGGCGGAACCTGAATCATTCTCAGCCTGGGGCATCTCTGCATCAGGTTAAGGAAATCTACATTGCTGGCGCGGAAGGCCAGGTGAACTGTCCTCTCATTTGGGTTCAAATTGGGAATCTCATTTCTGGCGCTGATTACTCTAAGTCTCATTTTTGCACTCCAGACCCTAAGATGCATTTACTAATATTAATAGACACTTCCGTGCAATATCATCATTAAAATTCTGGATTGGCACTGCGCCAGGCGAGGAGATTATACCCTATTTCAGCGGGATCACGAGATTACCTGATTTTTTAGAGCACACGGGCACAGTACGCTGAAAGGGTATGCATATTGTTAAAGATCTCGATTACGGGCATTTCAGCACTCAGCAAAGATGCTCAGCACGACGTCGCCGGAGCATAATCCGCCCCCGGATCGACCTTGACACTCATGGCCTCCTGCAAGCTTGCGACATCCTGGCCGCTTGTTGCGTTGCCTGTTGCGATATATCTCTTCAGGCAGCCCAGGATAACCGCAATATCTCTGGGAATTTTGATGCATTTGGGCAGATGATGCTCTGCACTGTTCATTGCCAGCCTGCATCCGCCTCCGGATCCTTTTCGGTTGGTGCATCTGCGATTGCAAAAGGTCACTGTTCTGAGCAGCACCTTTCCTACATCGATTGTAAGTGGCGGATCACAGATGCTTCGGGCATAAACGGCTACCGCCATGGCAAAAAAAGAGAGGTTCTCGATGGCACCCTCCGACCACCTCCTGGATAGATATCTCATTACCCTGGGTTTGATCTCGGCCTGGGCCTGCTCCACCAGGGCACGGTAGCCTGCGGCAGTAGGCATGAGCAATACCTGATCGAATTCAAACTCTTTTCCGCTAGCTTCGCGGTCCACTAATTTAACAAAACGGCTGCCGTATCTATCCGCAAAATCTTCCATTTCCCGTCACTTGTAGCTTATGTCTGCCTTTTCGACTTCTTCCTCTCATCCTTTCTCTTCTCTCGCCCCCACCCACCCAACGGCCGGGCCGGTATCATGCACCGCCTAACCTCGCCGATTAGGTCCGCTCTTCCCGCCATCTGCAAGCCCTCGCGGACCAGATCGTAGTTGTTGGGGTCCCGGTATTGCAGCATAGCCCGCTGAATCCTCTTCTCTCGACCTTTAGGCACATGCACCGGCTTGAGGGTGAAGGGATCGAGACCGGTGTAGTACATGGCCGTGGAGACGGTCATGGGCGTGGGAGTGAAGTCCTGCACCTGCTCCGTGTACATGCGATTGTCTCGTAGGTACTCGGCCAGCTCGACCATGTCCTTTATTGTGCAGCCGGGATGGCCGGACATGAGATAAGGCAGAAGGTACTGCTCCTTTCCTACCGCCCTGGAAGCGGCGCTGAAGCGCTCTCGGAAAGCATCCAGAACCTCTCGGGGAGGCTTATGCATGCACTCCGTTACCGGCCGGGAAATGTGCTCGGGAGCGATCTTGAGGTGGCCGGAGACGTGATGCCGGCAAAGCTCCTCAAGATAGGGAGAATGGTCGGCCATTATCAGATCGTGCCTGATTCCCGAGCCGATGAAAACCCTTTTCACTCCGGGAATTTTCCGCAGCCGGCGCAGGAGATCGACCTGTCGGGAATGGTCTTTGTCCAGCGTGGGACAGTCGGCCGAGCAGAGTTTGTCTGAGCAGGCTCCCTTCTTCCAGCGCGAACAAAAAAGGCCGTACATGTTGGCTGTCGGCCCGCCCACATCGGAAATGATGCCGCGAAAGCCCTTCATTTTCGTCAGCTTAGTCGCCTCGCGCAGAATGGAATCCTCGCTTCTGCTATGCACAATCCGCCCCTGATGGTGAGTCAGAGCGCAAAAGGAGCAGGAGCCGAAGCAGCCCCGGTGACTGGTGATGGAGAAGCGGACGGGCTCAAGAGCCGGGATGGTCTCACGATAAGAGGGATGAGCCTCGCGGGTGAAAGGCAGCTCATAAATGCGGTCCAGCTCCTCCGTGCAGAGAGGCCGGGCGGGAGGGTTCTGGATGATGACCGTCTTGGGGTGAGGCTGGACAACCACCCGTCCAAGAAAAGGATCCTGCTCTCTGTAGTGCAGGGCAAAAGCCTGAGCGTATTTTCTTTTGTCTGTGGAAACCTCTGCGAAGCCGGGGATGACTAGGCAGTCTTCGCACGGGCTGCTGCGCCAGCGGCTGATCTCCTGCTTGACGGCAGTTCCGGCAACATCCCGTATCTCCTCAATTCTCTCGCCCTTCTCCAGCCTCAGGGCCACCTCTCGCAAAGGATTCTCACCCATGCCGTAGATATTCAAATCCGCAGGCGCGTCTGCCAATATGGACTGACGAACGGAGTCAGACCAGTAATCGTAATGGGCAAAGCGGCGCAGGCTGGCCTCGATCCCTCCTAAGATAATGGGCACGCCGGGAAAGAGGGCATGGACTTTGTTGGTGTAGACGATTGCTGCCCTGTCAGGCCGAAGCCTGGCTCCGCCTGGCGAATAGACATCCGAGCTTCGCCGTTTTAAGTTGGGCGTCAGGTTGTTCACCATGGAGTCAACGTTTCCCGAAGATATGCCGAAGAAGAGACGCGGTCGGCCCAGCCGGGAAAAGTCGCCGTCCTCTCTCCAGTCGGGCTGGGCGATGATGCCCACACTGTAGCCGGCATCCCAGAGAACCCGGCCGATTATCGCAGCCGCAAATGATGGATGATCAACGTAGGCGTCTCCACTTATGAGAATGACATCAAACTGTTCTATCCTCTGCGCTCTTGCTTCCTGCAAGGACATGGGAAGAAAATGGGGCTGCTCGTTCATTTGCATTTAGTTGTCCCTTCCCGTATCATAAAGCCTTGCTATAATGACAAAACCCAAATTCTCAGAACAATGAAAACAAATAATTAGCATAGGGTGCATTTATTAACATAAGCTTCCGGAGCCAGATGAATGCCCAGAGAGACGGTAATAGGCAACGGGCGCATCGCCATTGCCTTTGATAATAAAATGAACGTTCGCGATTTCTTTTACCCCCGAGTTGGTCTGGAAAATCACCTAAACGGGCATTACCTGAGGATCGGCCTTTGGGTTGATGGCGTCTTTCGCTGGTCGGATGACGGCTGGGATGTGCAGACTGGCTACATGCCGGAGACACTGGTGAGCCGCTGCCGGGCAAAGCATTCCGAGATGCAAATCGAGTTGGAGACGAACGAGGGCGTGCATCACTCCATGGATGTATTTTTAAAGAAGGTCACAGTTCACAATCTTTCTCCTTCTTCCCGGAAGATCAGGATCTTCTTTGCGCAAGATTTTCACCTCTACGGAGATATGCTGGGCGATACTGTGATGCATGAGAAGCAGCTTGACTGCCTCATCCACTACAAGCGCAATCGTTACGTTCTCTTCTCCGCGGCTACCCCCAAAAAGGGACTGTATCAGTTCTCTACGGGCTATAAAGAGCAGCCGGGTAGGGAAGGAACCTGGAGAGACGCCGAGGACGGACTTCTCCAGGGAAATCCCATAGCACAAGGATCTGTTGATTCGGCATTCTCCCTGGAAATGGATTTACGGGCCAATTCTATGGGTTTAGTCTATTTTTGGGCGGCATGTGCCCGCAGCCTGAAACAGGCCACCGATTTGCATCTCTTGGTCAAAAAGATAGGGGTAGAGCAGCTCCTTTTAGAGACGGAGAACTACTGGGCTGCCTGGATCAACAAGAAGGACATCGTACTCTCCAGTCTGCCAAAAAATATACAGCACGCCTACAAGAACTCGCTTCTGATTATGCGCTCTCACGCCGACTGCAAGGGAGGGTTGATCGCTTCTCTGGATTCGGACATCCTGCAATTCAATCGCGATACCTACTCCTACATCTGGACAAGAGACAGCAGCATTGCCAGTCAGGCTTTCGACCTGGCAGGTTTTCCAGAGGTGACCAGACGCTACTTTACATTCTGCAATGAAGTGATAACGGAGGATGGTTTCTTTCACCACAAATATTCACCGGACGGTTCAGTGGGAAGCAGCTGGCTCTCAGCTTCCGGATCAAATGGGTTGGCCATCGAAGAGGATGAAACGGCACTGGTCCTTTATGCTCTTTGGAGACACTTCCAGAGATTTCGTGATATAGAGTTTATCCAGTCAGTTTATCCCAATCTGGTTCTCAAGACCGGTGATTTCCTCCTTAATTACATTGATTCCTCAACTGGACTTCCCAAACCCTCTTTCGATCTTTGGGAGGAGAAATTCGGAGTCTTCACCTGGACAGCATCGACAGTCTACGCAGGACTTGATGCAGCCGCCAGATTTGCCCGAATCTTCTATAATCGAGAACGGCATGATGATTTTCGTCAAGCGTCGGCGAATTTAAAGGATGCCATCTATGAGCATCTTTACGATCGCGGGCAGAACAGGTTCATTAATGCCATTTTCGTCGACGGATCTCGAGATACGAACGTGGACAGCAGTACCTCTGCTGCCTTTCTTTACGGTGGATTTGATCCCCGGCACGAGGCGGTAGAGCTGACAATGCATTCTATCTTTGATAAGCTCTGGATTGGGACCGGTGTAGGTGGCCTGGCCAGGTATGATAACGACGATTACCAAAGAATCTCCAAGAGTGTAACAGGAAATCCCTGGTTCATATCTACCCTCTGGCTGGCCAGGTGGTACATAGCCAGAGCAAGATCTATGCTCGATCTAAAAGAGGCTTTGGAGATACTATCATGGGCAGCAGGCAACGCTCTGCCATCGGGAGTAATGGCGGAACAGATTCATCCTTTCACAGGCCAGCCGATTTCCGTTTCTCCTTTGCTCTGGAGCCATGCGGAATTCGTCATAGCTGTCTGTCAGTACCTGGAAAAAGAGAGGGAGATATCTAGCGGCCTCCTGGGCCAGATGCTTTAGGAAGTGTGGAAGATGCTAATGAGGCTTTGCGCGGTTAAAGATGTCTCCCCAGGAGATATGCATCGTTTTGATGTAAGAGATGAAGAAATCCTGGTCGTCAACCTGCTCGGACACTTCTACTGTCTGGAGGCGAGATGCTCGCACGCCGGAGCGCCCCTCTACGAAGGAGCAATAAAGAATGGAATACTGACCTGTCCCTGGCATTATTCTCAGTTCACTGTCGAAGATGGATTGGTGTTGAGGGGGCCGGCAAAAAAACCATTAAGATTTTATCGCACTGAGATAAAGGATGGCCAGATTTTTGTGGAGATGGACGATTAGAGAGACTGATGCAAACCCCCGAAAGAAATAGCTTCTTAATGTAAAAAATCTAAGAGAGCAGAGTTTTTAAATCAGAAAATCATAGTAGTACCGGGGATAGGCAATGAAGCATGGAGCAAAGTATCTAGCAGTGCTGGCAGTAGTAATAATCTTCCTGTTATCGACGGCCCTGGCCGCTACAATTTTTGTTCGATCCGGAGAGAGCATTCAAGCAGCCGTAAATAGGGCAAATGCCAATGACACCATTTCCGTTCAGAGCGGGGTTTATAGAGAGAGTCTGAACATAACTAAACCGATCAACCTGCTGGGCATCGACCGTCCGCTTTTGGACGGCGGCGCAATAAACGGCGCAATAATCCTTCAAGCCGACGGAGTAAGTGTATCGGGATTTGATATCAGAACCACACGCCGCACAGGCATCCATGTTCTTTCAGAGAATAATATTATAAACACCAATACGATTAGTGGTTGCCTGGATGGCATTCGCCTGGATCATTCTCGATTCAACAACATTTCCAGCAATAATATAAACAACAACACCAACGGCATCACTCTCTATGCATCCGAGCGAAATATAATCGCCAACAATATTGTCCGCGATAACAACATCAATGAAGAGAGCGACTGCGGCATATTTCTCGCCTATTCCAAAGAAAATGTAGTTCAGAATAACGATCTGATGAACAACGGCGATACCTCTCTGTCGCTGCGATCGGCAAGTAGCAACACCCTGCGGGGCAACATCATCAGCAACAACGATTGGTACGGCATCTCCCTATCCGACTCAAGCAACCAAAATCTGATAGAAAAAAATAGCGCTTTGCGAAATAGGGACGCAGGGATCTATCTGGACAACTCTCGGGAGAATATCATCCGGGAGAACACGGCATCAGACAGTTCTCGGGGCATCTATCTCTCCTATGACAGCAATGACAACGTTTTGCAGGGCAACAATGTAACATTCAATGAAAAGGGATTGCAGCTGGCAGGTCACAGCAGCAATAACACTCTGCAAAATAATACGGCAAAAGAGAACGGATACGGCATCTATCTATCATTCTCCTCAGGCTGGAATCTCCTCTTCTCCAACCATCTCATCGACAATGGTTACAATGCTTACGACATGGGGCAGAGCAACCGCTGGGATAACGGCAGTCTGGGCAACTACTACAGCGATTTAGGGCGGATCTTATATGTGCCGGGCGGGCCGGGAGTGGATCAACACCCCATGGCGGAGCCGTAATTGTAGTATAGACAATTGGATGAAAAAAGAACCTTGGAGCCACACGACACAAAGACAAGCGCACTCTTATACCTGTGTCCTGTGGCTTCTTTTCCCTAACTTAAATGAACTTGGGCCGCTCGCTGAGCTTCATGGGCAGCGGCAGTCTGCGCCAGGGTTTGCCGGCGATCTCGGCAGTGACTCTTCTGCGCAGGTATTCCACAGTCATCTTGGACTTGGCAGGAGACTTGGGTGTCGATTCGGCGCGAATGGTGACGGAGAGCTTGCCGGATTCCAGCTCTTCGTCTCCTATCACCACTACGTAGGGTATCCACTCCCTGCCTGCATCGCGAATCTTCTTGCCTACCGTCTCGTCGCGCTCATCGATATCCGTCCTAAACCCTAGCTCCGCTGCGATCTCCAGTGCACGGGCCTGGTGCCTCTCCGCCACGGGTATGATTCTTATCTGCGTGGGAGAGAGCCAGGTCTGCAGCATGGGAAGCTTGCCTTCCTCGGAGAGACGGGCCGCTTTCTCTAAAATAGCATACATAACACGCTCGATGGCACCGGATGGGGAGCAATGCAGCAAAATGGGCTGCTGCTTCTCTCCAGCCTCATCGATGTAGGTGATATCGTAGCGTTCTGCATTCTCCACATCGATTTGCACTGTGGCCAGAGCGCTGGCCTTGTCCAGGGTATCAACGAAGTTGAACTCGAACTTGAGCACGAAGTAAAAGAACCTCTCATCCCACATCTCGATGAGCACAGGCTTTTTGACGATGTCCACCAGGCCCTCGATAAATTCGCGGTTCTCATTGTAGAAGTCCTTGGTGAAACGAATGGCCACCTCGTAGTCGGCCAGATCGATGCCCACCTCGCTCAGGACGGAGATGCTGGCCAGGTACTGCTTTCTGAATTCCTCCATGGCTGATTTCATGTCGCGGGCCAGAGTGTGCATATCGGGCATGGTAAAAGCTCTCAGGCGGCGGATGCCGACCAATTCACCACGCTGCTCGCGCCGGAAGGAGTAGCGGGTGATCTCGAACATCTTGAGGGGCATGGCCTTGTAGGAGATGGACATGTCATGGCCCATGAGAAACTGGCCGAAGCAGGCCGCGAATCTCAGGAAGAGCTTCTTCTTGTCGGAATCAATCTGATACTGTCGGGCCGGGAATCTGTCGAGGTACTTCTTGAGAGTGGGGTGCTCCATATCGTACATGATGGGCGTCTCCACCTCCATGGCACCCATATCCGAAGCCCTGTCCAGCACATAGTTTTCCAGCAGCGATTTGATCATTCTGCCCTTGGGATAGAAGCGCATATTGCCCGGATCGGAGCCTGGCTCGTAGTCGACCAGCTCCAAGCGCCTCATCAGTTCCACGTGCGGGGGGACTTTGTCTACTGCTCTGGCTTTGGAGATCTCATAGTTGGTGAACTTCTGTAGTTTCTCGTGGCCCGTGAAGTCGAACTTGTCGGCATCAATCAGGCTGCCGTCCGTGTCGAGGACCTTCCAGTATGATACCGCCTTGGCCTCGGACTTGAGGGCCTCGGAGACCACTTCGCCTTCCCCGAGCCTGATGGAACGGGACAGCTCTGATAGAGGATGGCCCTTGCAGCTGATGGTAAAGGCCTTGTACCAGCCGAAGGGGGCGCACATGACCTCGTAGGCTGGAGAGAGCGTCTCATGCATGCCTTTGAGGATCCTCACAGCCGTCGCGGGAGTGGAGAGCTGAGAGCTCAAGTGAGCGTAGGGATAAAGCATGATCCGGGCAGCCTTCACCTGGCCCGCCACGTCTGCGATCTGCTTACTGGCTTCCGCCACCACCGCATCCGGATCATCCTCGTCGAACTTCTCCACGGCTATGAAGGCACAGAGGGCCTCTTCCAGTCGGCCTTTCTTGGCCGAGTCATCGATTTCTTCCGCCATCTTCGTAGGCTTCTTGGCCTCGAACTCGATAAAATCAGAGTGGATTAAGAGTAATTGCAATAGGGGTCACCTGATGACTGAAGGAGGACGGGGGGGTAGGTAAAGGTTTCGATAAAATAGATTATGAGTTTATTTTAGAAGCGGGCAATCACCGCCCATACTATTGCTTGCTCGAAGGAAAACAGATATACAAGTAAATACACGTACATTACCAATGTCCACCAAGACCATCACCATTACGGAAGAGGCATACGAGCGACTGAAAAGCCGGAAGAGCGAGAACCAGAGCTTCTCGGAAGCCATCCTCCATAATTTCCCTGCTAAAAGAAGGCTCTCCGAGATATTAGCCGAGATCGGCAGAGACGATGAGCTGGCGGATAGAATCGAGTCTGCCTCCAAAGAGATGCGCAGGTCCAAAATGCGCAACTTAGAGGTGTGATGATAGTAATCGACACATCTGTCCTGATAGATGCACTTCACAGGAAAGAAGCCGCCTTGAGAAAGATCCTGGAGCTGGAGGAAACGGGCGAAACACTGTGTACGACGCAGATAAATGTGCTGGAGCTTTACAAGGGAGTTTATTGCCCCACCAAGTCAGCAGCGGGCTATGGAAAAGTCAAGATGCTGCTCGATGCTTTCGTCATCCTCTCTATAAATGAAGACGTCTATGATATGTTTGGTGAACTATCCGCCGAACTCAAGAGACGAGGTGAGGCGATTGGTGACTTTGATGAACTGATAGCATCTATTGCTCTGGCCAACGGCGCAGCAATGCTCTCAAGAGACAGCCATTTCCGTCGCGTTCCAGGGATAAAGGCCGTCTCGCCCTAAAATCAATGCCCAGGAAGACAATTTTTTCATCAAATCCTCGGCTCAAAAGTCCTCGCATCCAACCGAATCTCATTCTGGCAGTAGCTGCAGATCGTCTCCAAAAAAGCGCCCTTCGCCATGGCATCCTCCACCTCTTCCTGAGGTGTGAGATACTGGGTCATCTCCTCCCCGCATTTGGGACAGGTCACCTTGAGCCACTCCAGCCGAGAGAGCTCTCGCAGGGTCTTGATGAGCAGGCCAACGGCATCCGCATATCTCTCTTCCCGAAAGATGAAAGGTCGTAGGTGCTCGACGAGGAAGGGAAGCTTTGCGCCCTCTACTTGAAGAGGGATGATGAGAAGATCCAGCCCCCTGGCCAGGCCGATCTCCTGGCAGACCTCAGGAGAAGCAGAGCCCTCAAGGGTGAGCAGGGCGATCAGGCACTCCGAGTTGCGAAGTCCAAAAGAGGCGCGCTCTGCCAGAGAGATGGCCGGTGACTGATTATAGAGAGCGACGTAGCTTTCCAGACCCACACGCCACAGAGCGCGAGAGAGTTGCAGGGCCATCTGCTCATCTGATGGGCTGTGGGAGATGTAGACTTTGGAGATCATCCTATTATTATTAGTGCGCATTCTTGAAAAGGCTGACTGTCAGCCTCAAGACTCCAGGAAGATGTTCCAGACCGCCCATAGTATGGAAAGGGTGGCTACGAAAAAAATGGTATAAAGAGTATCCTGGGAGACATTCCAGGACAGGAGATTTGCCAGGTCGTAGACCACGTAAAGTACAAAAGTGACGGCTATGCACCAGCCATATATCTTCTTCTTGCGAATGGCCAGCATTACGCCCAACGCGGCTATGACCGCCTCCATCAGGATGGAGAGCAAATGAAGCAGATTCATTTTGATGACCGTAATAATAATTAAAATTAGTAAGATATAAACCTATGGGAACGATCAGATAAAATTAAAGCTAAAATGGCCTTATTTATTGGCCAGAAGTCCGGGAGACTTAAGCAAGTTTATCACATCGGTTCGGTCAAGATCATACCAATTTAGGTAAGCATCCGCCACGGCAAAGCTGCGTCCGCTACGGATATTGGGGCAGACGATGGCGTCAACGTGAGGAGCCCAGGAGCCTGATAGTGTCGGCCGAGGCAGTGGGAGCAGCCACTATGATCTGAAAGGGCTTACGCCTGCGCACTACGCGAACCAATGGCATAGCTTTAAGTGACTAAAGGAGTTCATATCTCTGAAGTCTCATGCCAATAGGTGTTTACGTCTGTCACTGCGGCCTGAACATCGCCGGCGTCTTGAACATGGAAGATCTGAAGAGCTTTGCCGAGAAGCTGCCCGATGTGGCCGTAGCTCGCGATCTGCAGTTCTCCTGCTCCGACATCGGCCAGGAGCAGATCCAGAAGGATATAGCTGAGTTCAAGCTCGATCGCGTGGTAGTGGCTGCCTGCTCGCCCCGCCTGCACGAGCCCACATTTCGCCGGGCGATTGCCAAAGCGGGCCTGAACCCTTACATGCTGGAGATGGCCAACATTCGGGAGCAGTGCTCCTGGGTGCATATGGACCAGCCGGCCATGGCCACCGAAAAAGCCAAGGACCTTATAGCAATGGCCGTGGCCAAAGCGGCTCTGCTTCATCCGCTTGAGCCGGAGAGCATACCCGTCAGCAAAGACGTGCTGGTCATCGGAGGAGGCGTGGCCGGGATCGCAGCCGCTCTGGATCTGGCCGACTCGGGATTGCATGTTTTCTTAGTGGAGCGCAGGCCTACTATCGGCGGCTACATGGCTCTGCTAACCGATGTATTTCCTACAAATGACTGCTCCATCTGTGTCCTAGGGCCCAAGATGTCCGAGGTCTACAACCATCCCGACATAACCCTCATCACCTACGCTGAGGTTCTGGGTGTGGAGGGCAGCGTGGGCAACTTCACCGTATCCGGCGTTCGCAAAGCACGTTATGTGGACGAAAAGCTGTGCAAGGGCTGCATCAGCGAATGCTCCGATGTCTGTCCGGTGGAGGTGCCCAGCGAGTACGACTTTGGCATCGGCAAGAGAAAAGCAATTTACGTCCCCTACCCTCAGGCTGTGCCTCTGGTGGCCTGCGTTGATGCAAAGGCCTGCATAGGATGCACCCGCTGCATAGAGGCCTGCCCCGCCCAGGCCGTAAAGCTCGACCAGCAGCCCCAGGATTTCAAATTGAATGTGGGCGCCATCATTGTGGCTACCGGATGGCAGCCCTTCGATGCGACGCGCAAAGAGGAGTACGGCTTTGGCAGGTACAGGGACGTGATCACTACCTTGCAGATGGAGAGGATGCTCAACGCCTCCGGGCCGACTAATGGCGAGGTGGTGCGCCCCAGTACAGGCAAGATTGCCGAGAAGGTAGCCTTCCTGCAATGCGTCGGCTCGCGCGATTCAAGCGTTGGGAACCTCTACTGCTCTCGCATCTGCTGCATGGCCTCGCTCAAGAATGCGCAACTGGTCAAGGAGAAGTATCCGCATACTGATATCACCATCTACTATATTGACATCAGGGCCTGCGGGGAAGGATACGAAGAATTCTATGTGCGGGCGCAGAAGCTGGGCATCAACTTTGTCCGCTCACGCGTCTCCGGCATCGAGGAGGTGGAGGGCGAGCTCTTCCTGATCTTTGAAGACACCCAAACAGGCGAGATGAAGAGAGTCAGGCATGATCTGGCCGTCCTCTCCGTGGGTCTAGAGCCCGATGAGAAAGCAGACGTTCTGGGCAATCTGCTGGGCCTCTCCCGAAGACCGGACAGATTCTTTGAGATCGCCCATCCCAAGATGAGGCCCGTGGAAGCGCATATCGACGGAGTCTTCATAGCCGGTTGTGCCTCCGGTCCCAAGGAGATTCCCATCTCCATCGCCCAGGGAAGCGCCGCAGCGGCAAAAGCAGTCAAGCTCCTGCACAAAGGCGTGCTGGAGCTGGAGCCCACCTCGGCTTATGTCGATCCGGAAAAGTGCATCAAGTGCAAGCTTTGCGTCGATATCTGCCCCAAGAAAGCCATAGCCGTGAAAAGCCCGGCCTACGTGGATGAGGCAGCCTGCAAAGGGTGCGGCTCCTGCGCTGCCGCCTGTCCTGCTGATGCCATAAACATGCGCTTCTTCTCAGACGAGCAAATCATGGCCCAGGTGCAGGCCGCCACCCAGGTGAAGAGAGAGTTTCCCCTCATTGTGGCTTTCCTCTGCAACTGGTGTAGCTACGGAGCTGCTGATCTGGCCGGAACGTCGCGTATCCAGTACCCGACCAATGCCCGCAACATACGGGTGATGTGCTCGGCGCGCGTGGATCCAAGCTTTGTCCTGGAGGCCTTGCGGCGTGGCGCAGATGGTGTGCTCATAGCCGGCTGTCGCATAGGCGAATGCCATTACCGAGATGGCAACTATCAGGCCCTGCAGAGGGTGAATGTGCTCAAAGGGGTTCTGGAGAAGATAGGAATTGATCCGGGAAGAGTTAAAATCGTCTGGTGTGCGGCCAGTGAGGGCGAGATTTACGCAAAGGATCTCAGAGAGTTCATAAGCGAGCTGAAGGCCATGGGCCCCATCGGAACCGAGCTAAAAAAGGAAAAGATGGTGGAGATGACGGAGGAGAAGAATGAGGAGGCTGCACCCGCATGATGGAAATACAGAAAGATATGGATGCACAAGGCACTCACATTCTGGCCAAACAAAAGACGAAAGGGAGAGAGATCGTCCTCGATTACGATTACAAGAAGTGCGCCGGTTGCTCTATCTGTGTGGCCCTCTGCCCGAAAAAAGCCTTACAGGAGGGGCCCTTGCAGGAGATCGCCAAGGGCCTGGACGCGCCGCCCGTCCTCATCGATCTGGATGCCTGCGCCTTTTGCGGCATGTGCGTTAACTTCTGTCCCACGAAGGCCTTCAGAATGACTGTGCGAGAACAAAGACCCACCCCTGAGCTGGCCGAAGCTGCGGGAGCGTCGGAGGCCCCGGCATGACGGACTCAGAGAATCAAACCGCTGTGGATTTCCTCCGGCAGGAGCAGTATCCCCGGCTGCTGGCAGAAGCCCATCCCAACGAAAAGTGCCTTCCCTGCCTGCTCTGCGAGCCTGTTTGCCCCACACAGGCAATAAAAGTCACTCTCAATAAAACCCGCGAAGACTTGGGACCGCTGCGTTCGGGAATAAAAGGCAGCATTGCGGTTGATCCCGAGAAGTGCAACCTCTGTGGCCGTTGCGCTAAATTCTGCAAAGCATTCTTGCTGTTGGACCGGGACGAGAAAGAGAGAGCGAAAGATCCCCGCAATCTGATGCCTTATGAGCAGCTCCTGGTGGATGAGGAGCTTTGCGACTACTGCGGCCTGTGCGTCTCCCTTTGTCCCGAAGAAGCCATAAAAGTAGAGGGTGAGCCCTTAGAGGTGCCAGAGGCCGAAAAAGAGTTCGCCGGCAAGATTGAGATTGATCAGGACCTGTGCATCGGCTGCGGCAGATGTGCAGAGGTCTGCCCATACCAGGCCATGGATATCAAGAAGCCGTTTGAGGGCGAGATTAAGCTGGTCGAGAAGAACCTGGTGCGCTGTGATCCTCTGGGCTGCCAGGCCTGCTTCAATGTCTGCCCAGCTAAATGCTGGTATGTGGACGAGCGAGGAAAAGCAGCGCCCGTAAAAGATCAATGCATCTATTGCGGTGCATGTGAGAAAGCTTGCCCCGTCTCGGCCATAGAGGTCGAACGGTCGAATGTCAGGCACACGGAGATAAAGGAGACACCCTGGGCGGAGGAGTGGAAGCAGGCCATCTCCGCCATAAAGACCGGGGAGCGGCTGCGCCCGGATGTGAGCCGAGCCGTCTCTCCGCCGGAGATAGAGCGCCAGCCGCTGCCTGCGCCCGAGAAGCCGAAGATCGATCCGGAGCTCTTGCGGCTGGTGGATGAGGCCCTGAATCCTCTGGAGACCCTGCTGAAAAGGCCAAAAGTTCGACAAATTTTGGAGAAGGAGCCAGCAAAAGAGGCCAGTCGGAAGATTGTAGAGCGGCTGCGCAAGGGCGAGGCCAAGAAGGCTGCAGTGAAGGGTACTGCAGCAAAGAGTGCTGCTAAAGATACTATTGAGGGGGCGGGGTGAAAATGACTGGGGAAGAGCAATTTAAGCAAGAGGTGCTGCGCCTAGCCGGGCTGGAGGTATTGACCTGCATTCAGTGCGGCACCTGCTCCGCCAGCTGTCCCACGGCAAATCTCATGAACCCCAGCATCCGCAAGCTGATCAAACTCTGCCTGGAAGGCAAGAGAGAAGAGGCATTGCATAATGTTACCCTGTGGCTATGCACCTCCTGCCTTCTTTGCACTGTGCGCTGCCCACGGAGCATCCGGCCAAAAGCTGTGGTCGCGGCTCTAAAAGACATAGCTGAGCGAGAGGGCCAGCGGGGCAAGGACGCCGCTTACGAGGAATTCTTCCTAAAGCAGATCAGCGACTATGGCCGGATAGCCGAGCTGACTTTAACTGCTGAGTTTCTGATCGTCTTTCCCCAGGGAGCGGTGCAGTCCATGCAGATGGGCCTGGAGCTACTCCCCAGGGGCAAGATCGGCCTTGAGACTGAGAAGATCAAGGGCAGAGATGAGGTCAAGAGGATCGTTGAGGAGCTGAGGAAAGAATGAAGCTGGCATACTATCCTGGTTGCGTCTCCCAATCGACAGGAAAGGAGATGGACGCCTCCACGCGAGCGGTTTGCGCGGCTCTGGGAATTGAGCTCTTGGAGCTCGAGGACTGGAACTGCTGCGGGGCGACGCACGTCTCCAATGAGATGGTGGCCACGGGCCTGGCGGCTCGCAACATGGCCCAGACCGATCAGGAGATAATGACAAGCTGCTCCATCTGCTACAGCAATTTGCGCGCCGCAGCGCAGAGGCTGGAGGAGCCAGAGATCCGGGAAAAGGTGAACGCTGTTTTGGAGAAAAAGTACAGCGGCTCCAAAATTCGTCATGCACTGGATGTTATCTTAGAGGCTCTTGCTGAGAACGATGAGCGGATCGTGGTGCCCCTCAAGGAGCTGAAAGTGGCTCCCTACTACGGCTGCCTGCTAACGCGCCCCAAGGGCGTCTACAGCCCGGAGTTTCCCAGCATCTTGGAGAAGCTGATCAAGAGGCTGCAGGCGGAGCCGGTGGACTTCCGGCTGAAGACCTTTTGCTGCGGCGGGCCCATCTTCATGCCCCAGGAGAAGGCGGCGGATGATATTACGTTTAAGATACTGTCGGAAGCAAAGAAGGCCGGGGCGGAGGTCATCGTCACCGTGTGCCCACTCTGCCATCTCATGCTCGATGCCAAGCAAAAGGTGCTGGAGCAAAAACACGGGGAGAAGATCGGCATTCCCGTGCTCTACGTGACGCAACTGGCGGGCATTGCGCTGGGCCTGGGGCCGGAGGAGCTGGGACTCGACATGAATTCGGTGTCACCGATGGCGATGATGGAGAAAGTAAAGGCTAAAGAGCACCATCTCTGAAACCCACATTCCGCAATTTCAGTTTATTTCGTAATAATTTCTATATGCTGAATGATATAATGGATCGCCGGGCCTAGGCTAGGATTGCTCTCTCGCTGCCGGAGTTCAACTTCCACCTCCCTCATCGCGATTACGATAATGACATCCCAACATTTATGAGCTCAAAAGTACAATATATTCTGGAGGTTGATTATGAAATTAGATAAATTGCTTTTGATGTTTATTGCTGTTCTGGTCGCATCCGTAGTCGTCTCTGCGCAAGAAGCCAGCATCCAGCAACTCAAGCAAACGATGGAAAAGTCGGCGGAAAATCTCACAACCTATGCCTATTCGAGGTCCGCGGAGGCTAAGCTACTCTATACAAACGATTCAATTTACAAAGAATATGATGCGGTAAAAGTTACCGATGGAAAAGTGGACTTAGCAAACCAATCTGGGTGGTGGAATTCAAAGCTGACTGACGAAGAGAATGGCAACATTTTGACCTGGGAAGGCTATTTCGTTAACGGTTCTGAGTATTGGAAAGAAGGCAAGAACTGGACCAAGCTTACGGTCAATAACACATCTCAAGTCCTACAAGCTTACAACGAGCTTCCTGGTCAGGTCAATCTCATAAAATACTCCGATACGAAGATAGTGGGCATCGAGAGAATGCAGGGTGAAGATTACTACAAGATCACGTGTTCGCCTATTAAGTCGATTTATACAGGAATAATCGGCTTGCAGCTCCTGGCAGCTTATTTCCCATCTCCTTTCCCATTACCTGATAAGCTAAAGAATGGGACTCTCGATATAGGCAATACAGAACTGATGAACAACAGCCGAATAGTCCTGACCGCCTGGATCTCCAAGAATGATTCGATCCTGAGAAGATTGGATATCAACTCAAGCCTGACCATTACACCCAAGACTCTGATCATCTCCTCACCTGACTTCAGTATCATGAGCACTATGAATGAGTCTTCTGTCTACAGCAGCTTTGGCTCTCCAGTGGCGATAGTGCTTCCCAAAGAAGCTCAAAGTGCGTCATCATCTCGAATGATTGGTGCGGACTGGAGATGGGCTCTACTTGGATCGATTAGACCTTGAATGGAGTGAAGAAGATGACAGGTAATTTCAATAATGGGAAATCATGGTTCAAGTTAGCAGGTATTTGTGCTGTGGTTTTTCTCAGCACTTGTTCGCCGAATATCATGGGCCAGGTCATAGATACTTCGGGCCCGGACCGGGCTTATTGCGTAGGTACAGGTAATCTCTATGCGACAACTCCAGGGGTGAACAATGGCAAACCAGTCTGCCAATTCTCAGACAACAACTGGTGTGATGCCCATGCCTTCTTTACGGGAAATTGTACAGGCAATTCCAGATTCAACTCGCCGCTCAGCGGATTGGATCTCGCTGATGCCACCAAGACATGCCAGACATATGGAGGCCAAATAGAAAATGTACACACACCTTATGGCGACGTGAACTTATGCGTGTTCCCGGATGGTAGTTCTGTCGATCTCAGGTCACTCAGCAGTGCAGTTTACAGCGGTATTTACGGCATGCCATATAACGGAATTTACAGTATGCCTTATCGTGGATTCTACACCATGCCTGGTAACGGATTGAATGATGCAAATGCCTGGTACTACAGCGCCTATGCGTTTCTGAATTCGCCATAGCCTTGGACGAGCTTAGAGAAATAAATAATTTTTTAGTTTATTATTTGGTACAATTTCGTGTTAATGCAGCATTTGCTTTCAATCGCATAGCTTAAGAATGAAAAACAATTAATTAAGAGCCCATGTCGGCATCAAAGAAAAGGCAGACAAAAGAGACCAGCATTGAAGTCTTCCTGGACACAGTGGGCACGGGCATTATCCAGGTCGATGCGGGAATACAGCTCCTGGATGAGATCCTGTCGGCCATAGCCAGAGGCGCAGGATTTGATCTGACCGTCAAGGCCAGGGGTGATTTGGAGACGGGCGACCACCACACCACTGAAGACACAGCCATCACTCTGGGCAGCGCTATCACCCAGGAGATCAAGAGCGGCATAGGAAGCTCTATGGTTCCCTCCGGCCTGGCTCTTGCCACCGCAGCGGTGCGCTTCGGCGAGCCGGGTTATCGGGGCAATTTCGCTTTGCAGTCACAGGCTCTGGGCGGCATGTGCCTGGAGAACTTCAGCCACTTCCTGCGCGCCCTGGCCTACAATGGCCGGTTCAATCTGTTCATCTCTGTAGAAGGAGGGGACGATAGGAGCAAGATTGAGGCCATGAGCACGGCGCTGGGAAAGGCGATAAAGAAGGCGGCACAGGACCATTAACGGAGCCGTTCTTCTTGATTATTATGATTATAAGCACAAGCCATCAATCCATTCTTCCGGAGTTTCCGCGAGTCGGCCCTGCGGGCCTCCCGCTATGTGGTTGGGCGACCCGCACCAGGCCGCAGAAGTTCGCCGTTATGCACAGCAACTCTCCATGCAGCGGAATAGAAACTATCTCCTGCGCCGGAAATAAGCTCCTGCTCCGGCTAGAACGACCAAGCCTCCCAGAATGCCCAGGCTAGGACTTTTCTTTGCCCCTTTATCGCTCGCAGCAATGGTGATGGTGCCGTTGGAGATAGTCTCGGGCTTAAAGCCGCTCGTGCCGGTCACATTCAATTGGATTGTATCATTTGCCTGAGCTTTGCTGCTCACCGCAAAGGTGAGATTGGCTGTGGCGGCGCAGCCTGCCGGGAGGAGAACGCCGACCCTTCCCTTCTTCGCGTCAACCTGCCAGGAGGCATTGCACCCCCCGGTGATGCTCGTGGCTTTCAGCCTGGAGACATCATAAGAGATGTTAACCCTCTTCTCGCTGGCGGTGTTGGGGGCAAGAATGGAAATTGATGCATCCCCACCGGCAAACGCCAATGCATTTCCCAGGGAGACGCCATGCATTTCGCCAGGAGTGACATTGAAGAATTGTCCGAACGTCTGAATGGCATTGACGGCATTTTCTACCCTCATGCGCAGCTCGTATCGGCCGGGGCTGGCACCAACGGTGACGACGTGCGGCTCCAGAGCCTCAAGATTGCCCCTCAGAGTATGATTGACTTTGCTCGGAGCCAATTTGCCGTTGATTACATCAACAAACTGTAGAATGCTTTTTCCGGGCTCAATCTTGAAATATTGCTTTCGAATAGTATCGTTGGCCATCATGGCATCGTAATCAAGCGAACCATTGAGTTGTCTGTATTCTCCACGGGATACATAATATACTAAGGCACTATCCACTATTGCAGCAATCCTTCCTTCCGAATTGAATTTTACACCTACCTGCCGAGGAGATGTGGATTTGTTCAGATAGAGCAATGCAGGCACGGCATCGCCGCTGGCATCCAGGACCGGGCTCCTATCATCGCCAAGCATCATAATCGTAGCATTCCATTTCCAGCCAAAACGCCATAGGTCGCCCGAACCCTGACCAAGCTCGGTGATATCCCTGGTGAAAACGGTCCTATTGCTTGAATCGAGGATGCTGACCATTACCTGGCGGATCTCCGCAGCATTGACTATAATGCTGAAGTTTTCTGTTGCAGTCGATGATACATTGTCCTGAGCATTGACCCGGGGGGGTTCGGGCGGAGGTACAACGTAAGTTGATGTGTGGAGATAATATCGCAGAGTGTCATTGTCTGCAACACGGATATCCATACCGGGACCTATATTGACATTTGAGTTTCTATTGAGGTTGATACTATCAGGATTGACCAGGATCATCTTATCAGGCTGAACGCTGACAATCTCCAATTCGCCATAACCAGTTCCAGGATCGATCGGAAAGATATAGCGATCGGAGATCTGGAATATGCCGTCCAGGATGGCAAAACTATGCGTACCATTGTTGAAGACATTGCCGAAGTGCATCATTATTATGGGCATGTCATTGATGTTATCCAGATCTTTCTTGTAGATATAAGTGGTATTAGACTTAACCACGGAACTATCTACCAAGATTCCTTCTTTTCGAAGCTGTAGGAACAGGCTATCATTCCCAACATCCATGATATGCATCTCATAGCCGTCTTCAAGGGAATAATTTCCCGCAAGGATTTTGCCCTGCAGCTCTACGTCCAAGAGGACCCGACCCAGGTCTTCATTCTCCAGAAGGCTCTTAGATGGCGTTTTACCTTGAAGGCTTGAATCGTATCCTGCAAACCAGGGGGCACCAAGGAAGCCCATGATAAAATAGTATCCCCAAGGTTTATATTCAAATTCTTTAGCCTGTATCAGGGTCGTATATTGAAAACCGCTCTGAACCACAGTTTTATTTTCCTGATAAATTATGGGATTTCTAGGTGGCTCCAACCTTCTATCTCGAACGTTATAAAAGACAAGGGTCTCTGCACCCAGAGATTGCTTCTGATCGAAGTAAAATCCGCTGTAATTTAAGGAGTTCCATCTGGCAATGACAGAGGAATTATAGTCACCCATGCGGACAGGAATTGATGTGCTGGCGCCATATACCGATCCACGTATCTCATGCACGCCGTAATCAAAGATGGCTCCCACAGGATAATAGACGAGATCGGGCTGATCGAGAACAATTATTTTCAGATCGGCGGTTAGAGGTATCTCTGAGTTTCTAATAAATGAAAGAGATATATTATTCTTGAACTCTATGCCCTCCTCAGAAATACTTGTCAACTTCATATTACCAAGCAGGCCGCCTTCAATGAGTCTGATATTGGGTACATCGCTAACCTGGAAGATGCCGTCCACCTCGGCATATCCTTCTCCATTTCCACCACGCATGGCATTGGCCAGATGTAGCAGAACCACCGGTACATCATTTACCTTATAGACAAAGTTCTCGCCAATGCTCACAACGCTGGCATAAACAGGTTTTCCATTTTTTAGTAGAACAAAATTGACAGCACCATTCTTATTAGAGATCTCAGCAACCGCTAGAACATAACCCTGCTGGAGGGGTATGGCGATGTCATTGTTCAAAGTCTGAGTGCTGTCATCATTCATTAGCACCGCTCTTAGTTCTCCTTTGTCTAAAGAGCTGATCTCTTTCGTAAAAGAACTCTTGGGATATCCGGCAAGATAGGGCTTGCCGAGAAATGCCACCGTATGGAAACTGCCCCAGGGTTCGTACTCGAACTGCTGCGACCATGCCTTGGAGGAATAAACAATATGCTTCTCCTCTGCCGTCCTACCTTGCATATCGATGCGCAGCTCCTCGCCGCCCTGATCTTTATCCAGGTCATAGAAGAACCAACCGAAGTCATTCGCTCGCCAAATCCCACTGCCTTCACTGAAATGGCCCCGCACAAAGGCCGCTTCCACCGGCTCTTGTGCAAAGGCGCTCGAAACTAGCATTAGAAGCAAAGTAAACATTGCTGCTGCGGCTATAAACCAGATTGTCCTGATCTCTATCTACCTCTCAAGAATCGTTCCTGGATAAGTTGTATATCCTATGGGGGATCTACACGCAAGCGGAGTTAGATGTCATCTATTAAACACGTTGCGATATACGGCAAAGGCGGTATCGGCAAGTCGTGCACAGCCTCGAACATAGCCGCCGCCTGTGCTGAAGAGGGCCACAGGGTACTGATGGTGGGATGCGATCCCAAAAGCGATTCGAGCATAACATTGGTGGGTAGAAGGATTCCCACCATGATGGACCTCATCTTAGCGGGTGGGGAGATCCAGGAGAAGGATGTAGTTTTTCCAGGATACAAGGGCGTCTTGTGCATTGAGGTAGGCGGCCCGGAGCCTGGCGTGGGCTGCGCCGGACGGGGCATCATTGTCGCTATCGATTTCTTGCGCAAGGTCTCCAAGGCCATGGAAAATGTAGATCTGGTGCTGTACGATGTGCCTGGGGACATCGTATGCGGCGGATTTTCTGCGCCCATCCGAAAGGGTTTGGTGAGCCAGGCTTACATCATCTCCTCCGGGGAGTACATGCCCCTTTATGCGGCGAACAACATCAGCAAGGGCCTGCGCCGCCTGAATACCCCACTGGCGGGAGTGATCTGCAACTCGCGCGAGGCTGCCGCCGGACGGGAGAAGGAGATTGCACAGAGATTTGCAGAGGAGCTGAACAGCCGGTTGGTGGCCTTCATCCCCAAAGATCCAATCGTACAGCAGTGCGAGAGGAGAGCGGTAACCGTGATCGAGGGCGCACCGGACTCGGAGATAGCAGAGGTCTACCGGGCCCTGGCCAGGGAGATCATGTCGGGAGCACAGCCGCGGGTGCCGCAGCCACTGAGCGATGAGAGACTTCGGGAGCTCTCCATGGAGTGAGCCCATGAGACGGAGGCAATAAGATGCGAGCCGAATGTCCACGAATACTCATAGCCGGCGATCGAAGCTCCAGCGGCAAGACCACCATTGTAGCCGGTCTGCTTTCCGCCCTGCGGGGCCGGGGCCTGCAGGTGCAGCCCTTCAAGGTGGCCATGGACTACATCGATCCCAGCTACCACACCTGGATCACCGGCAGAAGCTGCCGCAATCTGGACGGCTACCTGATGACAGAGGCAGCCGTTAAGGAGATCTATGCCCATGCGGCAGATAGCGCGGACGTTGCGGTAATCGAGGGTGTGCGCGGCCTTTACGAGGGGTACGACGGTGACCTGGGCAGCACGGCGCAGATAGCCAAGCTTCTCCGGACTCCCGTGATATTCGTGGTCGACGCCAGAAGCATCACGCGAAGCTGCGCGGCCATTGTCAAAGGCTACATGGACTTTGATCCAGAGGTGCAATTCAAAGGGGTAATTCTCAACAAAGTCGGATCCGAGCGGCACGCCCAAAAGGCGATCAAGGAGATTGAGCGCTACGCAGGTGTGGAAGTGGTGGGCGTCATCCGGCGAAATGAGGACATGCACCTGGCCATGCGCCACCTGGGTCTGGTGCCTGTGCTGGAGGGCAAGACCCGGCATGAGGGCTTCCCGGAGCGGGTAGACAAAATCCGCCGGATCGTGGAAGAAGGCCTGAACCTGGATCGCATTTTGGAGATTGCCCGGGAGGCAGAGCCGCTGCCCGAAGTTGAGGCGGATCTCTACCGGCAAAATGCCCATGGCCAGGGTCTACGTATCGGCGTGGCCAGAGATGAGGCTTTCAATTTCTATTACCGGGATAACCTGGAGCTGATGGAGCTGGCCGGAGCAGAGGTGGTGCCCTTCAGCCCGGTGCATGACGCTGCGCTGCCGCCGGTGGACGGCATCTACATAGGCGGAGGCTATCCGGAGCTGTACGCCCGGGAGCTGTCCGAGAATACAGGCATGCGCCGCGCGCTGGAAAAGGCGCACGAGAAAGACCTGCCCATCTATGCTGAATGCGGTGGGCTGATGTACCTGGCGCGCGAAATCGAGTGGGATGGCACGGGCCACGAAATGGTCGGGCTGGTTGCAGGATCGGCGCGGCGCGGCAGCACGCGCGTCGTCAGCTACGTGCACGGCGCAATCACGCAGGGCTGCGCGCTCGGGCCTGCGGGGACAAAGATCATGGGGCACGAGTTTCACCACTCTGAGATGCTGATGGATGAAGGTGTCAAGTACGCCATCCGCCTGGAGCGGGGCACTGGGATCAAGGACGGCTGGGACGGCATGTGCGAGGGGAATATGGTAGCCAGCTATACCCATGTCCACAGCGCGTCATTCCGGGGATTTCCGGAAAACTTCTTACGGGCCTGCAAAGAAAGGTAGGCCAAAAAGAAGCTGTGTGTAGATTCAAGAAGAGCTTTCATTCGGCATGTATTCGCCAGGCATCGAAGAACTACATTATTCCTATCTTGTTCTTGATGACCCGGATATCTTTTCCAGGGATATGACTTTTCCTGAGAACTCCGATACCTCAATAGTATCTACCAGGGCCAGCTCGGGCTTATCCGATCTCACCAGATCCTCAAAGTATAAAAGGCTCGCTTCATCTCCTTCTGCCAGAACTAATGACCGCAGGATTTCCATTCTCAATGCGATTGCTGGCCTGAAAACCACATAGCCCGCAACCTATGGCCACATCGGTAAGCCAGGGTCGATAGCCTACTCCGTGCACTTTGCTGCCCAAGATTGTCATTTTGATCTTCATGCCAGAGTATTGTTTGGATTGTTGCTATTTAGCTATTTCCGGTCTTCTGCGCCACTAAGGTTGAGAATTTGTTAGACGCTGCTGGATGTCCAATGGTTTCGAATCAAAACGTTCTCCAAGTTCATAGAACATCACCTGATCTTTGCCAACCGCTCATAGTGATGCAAAGAACGATAGAGCTAAATAAATTGCATCCAATTATCAAGCTGGTGAATTCAAATGGTAAAAATGCCAGCAGAAGTTCGTGAGACATTGGAGAAGCAAAAGCCCATACCCATTGCCACAGCCAGCAAGTCGGGCATGCCCAATGTGGTCTTTGTGGGACTGCTCAAGATCATTGACGATGAGACGATCATGCTCGCGGACAACTTCTTCTACAAGACCGCCCAGAACTTGGCCGAAAATCCCAAGATCTCCATCCTCTGTTACAACGGAGAGACCAAGAAATCCTTCCAGATCAAAGGGAACGTCACCGTCTGCAAAGACGGCGAGAACTTCGAGCAGATGAGGAGCTGGGTGCACGGCATCAACAACAAGCTTCCGGCCAAGAGCTGTGCCATGGTCAAGATCACTGAGATCTACAACGCCATGTGGGGACCGACCGCGGGGAAACAGATTGCTTAGATAAGTTAAAGTAATTCTCGAAGCAAAATCTTGAAGGAGATATTATGCAGTGAAATATATATTTTTTTATTCAATTTATATTAAAACCGAAAGCAGATACCTTATCAGTTGCATTAGCACTATGTCAGGCCCTTCATTTATATAGCGTTACAAGACCTTACTTATACTAATGGCGAGCAAAGAGCAGCATGTTGTTCCGGAATCCAAGGGCGGCTGGATTGTAACTCGTAGGGGGTATGTGGTCCCTCTCGATAAGGGAAAAGAAGGAATACATAAGAAGTTTGATGAGATATTGAGCACCACTTCCGATTAGAATGACATTCTGCGGCCCGTTCTTTTCCCTTTACCAAAAGCGATTTTTGCCTGCATACCTTCGCATCAAGGATGCGTTACGGGATGGAAAGCCGCTTCCTCAACCCATTGCAGACGGCATAACCGATTCTTTCACTCATTTATCCCATAGCTATGATTCCGGCTCTGAACTGGAAGACCAAGCCCGCATATCACTCGCCCTTGATGCCCTGGTAGAAACCACATACCTTTGCTATTCAGATCGTGGTAATTTCCATCGGCTCGGAGATTTTAGCCGTCTGTGATGATCCGCGAAGACGAGATCCTGCATCAGGATTTATCAATGCTTTTTTAAAGAATATTTACGATCAAATGCTGGGTCCTTATGTCATCCAATATCTCGAAGATATTAGAGTATTCCCAAAAACCTAGCTTAAAATATCTTCTTCCTGTGATCAGGTTCCA